>CAYVNU010000008.1:0-38159 GCA_964453265.1 uncultured Candidatus Saccharibacteria bacterium
TTGCATGTCTTAGGCACGCCGCCAGCGTTCATCCTGAGCCAGGATCAAACTCTTAATAGAAAGTATAAACTTGATAGTCTAGTAAAAACCGGACATAATTTGTACTTAATTTTTGACTTATATCGATGCTAATCGAAATAAATCGCTGGCGATAATTGATTATTTGTATGGTTCAATTATCAAAACCGGAAGTTACATTGAAAACTCGTTCCGCCTTTGCCCCTTGCGGGGCTTCTGCGGACTGCAGCTATAAAATAAATTATAGTTTGCAGAAAAATTGACTTTGACCCTAAAATATCGGTTTAAAGATATTTAAGGGTGGTTTTGTACAACCAATACCGGGATGGTATTGGTTTTCTAATCACTATTCAACTGTTAAAGAACTTTCCGTTTTTACCCGCCTTAGGCGGGAATTAATCGCGGATAGCTACGCGGATTTAGTCTGCGCATTTATCCAAAATTAATAATTCATTTTAGGGATGTTCACCTTCGTCCCGACCAGTCGGGATTTCGGCGGATTTACCTCTGCAATTTTTGCCCTAACGGATATTAAATTTGAGGCTAAAAAAAACACATTCCAATTACTCGGAATTATGTTCAGCTCCCAAAGTCTTTGGGATCCCTTATAATCAGCATCTGCTATAGAGCAGATTTAGGCTTACATAAGAGCAAAATTGAACTAAAAGTTTATGCCGTTTTTAATCTCCATCCACCAGTTAGTGGATACTACTAAATCTTTTGTAATATTATACAATTTTCAAATTCCTGTCAAGCTTTTTATTTACAGAAAAGGGCTACTGAAATCCTGATTGAGTTAAAGTATGAGGCCCCGCGGATAAAGCTCCTGTAGTGTTACCTAAACAAAAAGTTATACTGTAAGCCGAGGTTACAGGCTGGCCTGCACCGCTGCTATTTGCATACATATAATAAGCATTCGCTCCGTTTGTTGTAGCCGAAGAACAGCTGCCGTCTGCCGGGTTTGGAGCAACCGGCAGAGAACTTAAGTAAGTTGGCACCAACGCAGGAGCGCCGGTTAATGTGCTTAACGCGCCAGCTGTAGTAATTGTAGGATAAGAGTAATTGGAATTAAAATAAAGTTCCAAAGCTTTTGCAAACTGGTTTAAGTCTGCAACCCTCTTTGTGTCTCTAGCTTTGGCACGGGCGCTGTTTAAAGAAACCAATACTACAGAAGCAAGCAGTCCAATTATAGCTATAACTACCAATAATTCTATAAGTGTAAATCCAGCAGCACTTTTCTTTAATGAGCGGTTATACACAACATTCTTTTGTCGAGATAAATTAAATTTTCCAACTACCAAATTCTGTAAAAAGTGGCGCTGGATAAATCCCCCTGATTTGTTTTTATTTTTAATTTCCATAAGTTTTTTCTTATATATTTATTATAGCATAAAAAAATAAGATTATCCAATTACTGGATAATCTTATCTATAATTCCATATTTTTTAGCTTCGTCCGCGGTCATCCAAAAGTCTCGGTCAGTGTCAGTTTCTAGCTTTTTAGTGCTCTGTCCTGTGTGCTTGGAAAGAATTTGGTTTATTTGATCTTTCATACGGGTTATTTCATTGGCCGCAATAACAATGTCTTTTTGTTGGCCTTCTGCACCACCCATAACTTGATGAATTAAAATGCGAGAGTTAGGCAATGAAAAACGCTTGCCTTTTGCTCCAGCTGCCAAAAGTACAGCTGCGGCGCTGGCTGCCTGGCCCACACAGATTGTAGAAACATCGGCTTTTACGTGCTGAATAGTATCGTACATTGCCATGGCAGAAGTTACTGAGCCGCCAGGGGAATTAATATAAAGTTTAATGTCTTCTTTGTTATTTTCCGCGTCCAAAAAAAGCAGTTGTGCAATTAAAGTATTGGCCACGGAGTCATCTATCGGTTCACCCAAAAAAATTATTCTTTCTTTTAACAAACGAGAGTAAATATCATACGCCCGCTCACCCATTTGGGATTTCTCAATAACCATTGGTACTAAAGGCATAGTTGTAGTCTCCTATAAGTCCTATCTTTCCGTCATATTTGACCTATCTGATAGTCCTTTTAATCTTACTTAAGCTTGTAATATCTAATTTTTAAACTTAAAACCCACGACTTAACAAAGATGAAACAATCAGACCGCCTAAAACAGATAAAACAAGTCCTATTCTACTCAAAAGTAAATTTGTTTTTTCTTGCAATTTATAAAACTTTCTTTCGCAAATTCCACAAAAAATTATTGACAGAAAGAACAAAAAAAATCCAATAAACGGGATTAAACATAACCCGCCCAAAATAACACAACCAATTGCTACTCTCCGATTAGCATTTACCGGTACCGATTCTACAAACTCTATTTTTTCGTCATTAAAGATTTTGCTCATTAAAACTAAATTAGATTATTCTGCTTTAACTTCTTCGACAGAATTTTCTTCCGGCTTATCTGCTGATTCGCTTATTTGCTTACCAGCTTCTTCTGAAGTAATTTTCTCTCCATTTATATCTATTTTCCACCCAGTTAGTCTAGCAGCTAAGCGGACGTTTTGGCCAGCTTTGCCTATGGCAAGAGAAAGCTGGTCTTCAAGCACACCGACCTTAGCTTCTTTAGCCTCTTCATTTAACTGGACATTTATAATTTTAGCCGGGGAAAGAGAATTGGCAATAAATTTTACCGGATCTTCACTGTATTCTATAATGTCTATTTTTTCACCACCAAGTTCAGCCATGACTGTTTGAACTCTACTACCTTTTTGCCCAACACAGCTGCCAATTGGGTCAATACCATCTTGGTTAGCTATAACTGCAATTTTACTTCTGCTGCCGGCTTCGCGAGCAACAGATTTTATTTCTACGGTTCCGCTATAAATTTCAGGAACCTCTAATTCAAAAAGCTTTCTAACCATATCAGGATGACTTCTAGACAAAGTAATTTTTGGGCCTTTAGAAGCAGGTTCTACATGCAAAATTAAAACTTTTAAGCGTTGCCCCATAGTGTAACGCTCGCCGCGAATTTGCTCACTTGGAAACAAAACCCCGGTAGACTTTCCCAAATCTACTAAAATTGTGTCACCTTCAATTCTTTGAACCAAACCGTTTTGCAAGGTTCTTTCTTTAGATTTGAAGTCCGAAAATTGAGCATTACGTTCCGCCTCTCTAAGTTTTTGGATAATAACTTGTTTTGCAGTTTGCGCGGCAATTCTACCATAAGAAGTCCCGGTTTTTGGAGTTATATCTGTTTTAATTTCATCGCCAACCTCATAGGTTTTTTTTCCGCCAGAGGCGGATCCCGCTCCGCGGGACTTTTTCAGTTCCTGAGCGGATTCTAAATCAATTTGTTTTTGTGGGTCTTCTACTTCTTCCGGTGTGGCCACAACAAACTTTACATCAAAAACTTTCGTACCCATAGTTTCCGGATCAAATTCCACAACAATATTTTGGTCTTTCTTACCGTAATCTTTTCTAAAAGCCGCGGCCAAAGACGCCTCTATCATGGAAATTAATTCCTGGCGGCTAATACCTTTTTCTTCTGCGATTTGATCAAGAGCTTGTTCTAATTGTTCGTTCATAGATGCGATCCTAATCCCCGAATTCATCCGAATAACCCGAATTATCTCTTATTTGGAGCATTCAGATATAATTCGCTGCATTCGGATCGGATATATTTAATTGTGTTAAATTTTAAGCAATAGAGATAAAAAAAGATGAGCTCTGCTCATCAGTTAAAGTCTTCTACTGCGTTCATTAATATTTTACCACACTTAAAGGAATTGTCAAGTTTGCTATGTTCTATAATACATACATCTATTTGAGGCTGAAATTTTGCGTACTCTTGATTCTGAAGTAAGTATAATTTAACGGCTCTAAGTAGCTTTATTTGCTTAAAATAATTTACCGAATCTTCAGCGCTGCCAAACCGACTAGATTCATTAGACCTGGTTTTTACTTCAACGAATATTATTTTTTGCTTGTTTACTGCAATAAAATCTATCTCGCCTTTTCTTAAACCTTTTTTATTGTAAACATTTTCACCAATTATTTCATAACCTTTCTGTCTATAAATACCCTGGGCAAACTCCTCGCCCAGTTGACCCAAAGTCTTAGGCTTTTCAATAGTTTTTGGTTTTGGTTTCAACCAGTTAAACATAGCTTTATTATGTAGCATGTATTAAGTATCAAGCAAAAACAAAGTCCGGCTTACTACCAACTACATACTACTTACTACTTTTATGGTAAATATTTTGCCTTGACCTGTTCTTTTTCCCAAACAGCTTTTTCGGTTTTATAATTTTCAAGCATATTTAAAACCAAAATTACAAACCAAACAAAAGCAATGGCTAGAATTAGCAATGCAATAAAATGTGTGCCGAAAAGTCTAACAAACTGAGTTCTGCAGCCAAACCAAACTATTTCCGCCAAACCTAAATATAAAAATAGATTATAAAACTTATTTCTATATTTGGCATCCACCGGACTAGGGGCATAAACCGCTGCGAACTTAAAAACAATAGCCAAAACTACCGCGGTAATACCAGCAATTGCAAACAGTTTATCAGACCGTTGTAACTCTAACCGATTGATATTAAATAAAAAATCCTGTGTTATATATTTTTTCAGATTCATATTTATTAACTATTATTAATTTATAAGCCTGTCCGCCTATGGCGGAAATATACTAATAAAACCAGCTCCTGTCAACTTTAGAACTGGTTTTTGATTCTAGCACTAGTCTTGCGAGAACATTCAATTTTTAATATTACGGATTCTACTTTTCCAATAAAATCGCGTAATGGTAAGGGTCAGCCAACAGTTCTTTAACTTTCCTAAAACCAATTTGCATTAATTGAACTTCTAAAGCCTGCTGGTCAATACGTTTATCTAAAATAGGTCCAAAAGGACTAGCGGTTTTTTTCCACTCAACAATTACAACTCTGCCGGCAGTTTTTAGTAAACGATAAATATTTTTTATAAGCGTTTCGCGATTGCCGATTTCATGCAAAATATTTCCCACAATTACCATATCACAAGAATTTTGAGGAATTTCCAACAAAGGCTTTGCTAAATCCGCCTGCACGATTCTAATATTTTTATACCCAAATTGGTTCGCGATAGAAATAGTCGCTGCCAGTTTACTTTCAACCACGTCAACTGCATAAACAGTTCCGCTATTGCCAACCATCTGCGCAGCCGGCAAAACATAAAAACCATTACCGCAGCCTAAATCGGCAACTATTTGCCCTTGCATTAGCCCACTCTGCGCCACTATTTCACTTGGATTTAAAAATTTAGACATACAATTTTATTTTTATTTCTAATAAGTCGTATATGTCCTATTAGTCTTATATTTCTTGGTAAAGCTTTTCTATCTTTACCGCTTTTTGATTTTCATTAACTTCCACCAAAACTCCATTTACCTGCATAACCCCTTGTTCTTCAATTTCGTATTTAAAATTTCCTTTTTCCAAAAATTTTGTTAAAGCGCTTTCTTTTTTTACCCCTAAAACCGAATTAAGCATACCTGTCATGCCTGCATCTGTTACATAGCCGGTACCCTGAGGTAATATTCTTGCGTCAGCCGTAGGCACATGAGTGTGAGTACCGGACATGGCTGCTATACGCCCGTCTGCGTAAAAACCCATGGCGACTTTTTCACTCGTAGCTTCCGCGTGAAAGTCTAAGAATATTATATCACCTTTTTGAGACTGCTGCTCTAATAACTCATCAAGTTTAAAAAAAGGATTCGCAATACTGCCGTCAAACTGCTTTTCCATAAAGACCTGGCCGTTTAAATTAAAAACTAGATATTGTTGATTGTTTTTAGAAAAACGGTAATAACCATGCCCAGCCAAATTTTCCGGAAAATTTGCCGGACGAATTAATTTATCGTATTTTTCAAAAGACTCTTTAGATAATCCGTTCTTTTTAAAAATATGGTTGCCCGATGTATAACAGTCTATGTCTAGAGCATCTAGCTCCGAAAGGGTTGAAGGAGTAACACCTTTGCCGTGCGCTAAATTCTCTACGTTGACAATAGTAGCAGTCGGCTTATACTTTTTTTGCCACATAGGCAAAACCGAGGTCAGTGCTTTGCGCCCAGGTTTACCAACTATGTCACCGATGAATAAAATTTTTAACATTTTATATAGGTATATTAAAAAGTGGCTTTATTTTTTTTGTCTAAAAATTCTAAAGTATTTATATTCATCAAGCCTTCTTCAGGGTCAAAATCTGCCCAAAACTGTTCTGGTGTTAAGTTCTTACTATTCGCAAATTTTTGCGACAAAAACCTAAATCTATTTTCTCTTTCTTCACATTCTTGTCCTGTTCTTGGCAACGGTAATTTTGAGTTTAAACTATCCAATTCTTCTAACTCTGCTGAAAATTCAGCATCCTTTAAATTATTAGAATCAATAAAAGCAATAATTCTTTCCCAATATTTATTTATTCTAAAACCAAAGTAAGCGGGAGTACCTCTTATTTTTTCGGTTAAATCATAAATATTTTGTTCGGGGCTTATTCTATCTTGCATACTCAATTACCCTTGTTTCCCTAATTACGTGGACTTTTATTTCACCAGGGAATTTAAGCTCATTTTCTAAGCGATTAGCAATTTCTCTAGCTAATTTTTGGCATGCCATATCGTCTAATTTATTTGGACTGACAAACACGCGAATTTCACGACCGCCCATAATGGCGTAAGTTTTTTCCACGCCTTCAAAGCTATTGGCAATATTTTCTAAATCGGTTAAACGCTTAATATAATTTTCTAAAGAATCTTTACGCGCACCCGGGCGAGCACCTGAAATGTTATCACAGGCATCTACAATAATAGCTTCAACGCTTTGAGCCGCTTCGCTCTTACCCGTTACATCGGTGTCATGATGGTGGCTGGAAATAGCTTCCACAATTCTTTTGTCCAAACCAAATTTCTCCGCCACTTTTTTACCTAATTCAACATGATTACCTTCTAAATCTTGGTCCAAAGCTTTGCCAATATCGTGAAGCAACGCGCCTTGCTTAGCTATTTGCACATCTGCGCCTAAATCTTCAGCCATTAAAGCAGCTAATTTTGCCATTTCAACACTGTGGCGTAAAATATTTTGTCCGTAAGATGTTCTAAACAACATACGGCCGATTAAATGAACCAACTTAGGCGGAAAACTGGTAATTCCAAGTTCATAAACAGCCTGTTCACCAGCTTGTTTAATTTGTTCGTTAATTTCAGCTTTGCTTTTTTCGTAAGCTTCTTCTATGCGTGCCGGATGAATGCGTCCGTCGGAAACTAATTTTTCCAAAGTCATTTTAGCCACATGTCTGCGAATGGAATTAAAACCGGATATAACCACGGTGTCAGGAGAGTCGTCTATTAAAATTTCTACACCCATCATTTGTTCAAAAGCCCGAATGTTGCGGCCTTCCTTACCAATAATTCTACCTTTCATTTCTTCACTCGGAATTTGCACGGTAGTTGTTGTAACTTCACTAGTTACTTCACTAGCCACGCGTTCAATTGCCTGAGCAACTATGTTTCTAGCCTCTTTATCAGCCGTCTCATGCGCTTCGTTTAAAAGCTTTTTGTGCAAAGAAAGCATTTCTTCTTTTACCGTTTTTTCAGCATTATCTAGTAAAACCTTAGATGCTTCTTCTCTGGTCATTCCAGCAATTTTTTGCAAATTCTCAAGCTGTTTTGCCCTTAATTCCTTTATTTCTTCCTGAATCTTTTTTATTTCTTCACCTTTTTCTTCCAAAGTTTGCTTTTGCTTGTCTAAAACATTGGATTTTTGATCCAATTCTTTTTCTTTTCTATCTATGCGTTCTTCAAAACGAACTATTTGTCCGCGAAACTCAGCTTCTTGCTTTTTTGCCTGTTCAATAATTTCCAATGAACGGGTTTTTGCTTCAAGTAGCAATTCTTTTTCTTTTGCTTTTGCTTCTTCCACTATTTTTTCTGCCCTAGCTTCAGCACTGCCTATTTTCTTACCCGCCATAGATTGGCGGACAGCATAGCCGATTCCAACTCCAAACACACCTCCTGCTAACAAATAAATAAGTACCAACATAAAAATACCTTACAATCCGCAAAGGTAAGGAAAATGTTAAGCAAAAAAGCTAATTTTTCAATTAGCGGTTGGTCTTTCTGGTATTGTTTTGACTGATGATAAAATTCACAGTAATAAATCCAAGTAAAAGACTAAATTTCCAAAAAATTGCCTACCATTTCTCCCTTTGTGGAAAATTTAACTATATAATCAATTGCCCCCATAATACCACAGTTTGGCGTTTTTGGTCAAACTGAGCTACAATAGAAATACACATCAGGAATTATGGATACTATGCCCATATTCATTCGTAATTCAAGATTCATACTTCATAATTCAAAAACCTAAACAATAAATTAAACTATGAAATACACACTACCTCAATTAAATTACTCATACCAAGATTTAGAACCTTACATAGACGCTAAGACTATGGAAATTCACCACACCAAACACCACCAGGCTTACATAGACAAATTAAACCCCGTCGTAGAAAAATACCCAGAATTAGCCAATATGGAAGTGGAAGAGCTGTTAAAAAACCTCTCTTCCCTAAAGGTAGACGAGGCGGACAGAAAAGTCATTCAAAACCACGGGGGCGGCCATGCAAACCACTCTATGTTTTGGAAACTTATGGACCCGGCTAGCAAAGTAGATGAAAAATTGGTTGCTGATATTACTACAACTTTTGGCTCAACAGATGAATTTAAAAAACAATTTTCCGATGCCGCGCTAAAAGTTTTTGGCAGCGGCTGGGCGTGGCTTATAAAAGACGACAGTAATAAACTTTCAATCTTAGGCCTCCCCAACCAAGACTCCCCTCTCTCGCAAGGCCTCACTCCAATATTAGGCTTAGACGTCTGGGAACATGCCTATTATATAAAATATCAAAACAAACGTGCTGACTATATAAACGCGTGGTGGAGCGTAATTAAACTCATATAAATAAGTATTTAAGAAACTATAGCGGAAAAGTCACTAGCGCTCAGAGTGGTTAATCAAATTAGTTGCCAACCAAAATAGTTAACAGTATATTAAAAAACATCCATCGCAATTACGCGATGGATGTTTTACTTATATTTAAATTATTTTTTACCGGTTTTCTTTTCGCCCTGATTTTTTCTGACTCTTGGTAAGTTATCTTGTCTGCCACGTACGTAATAAAGTTTTGCCTTGGCAACAGAAGGATTTTTTACAATTTCCAGCTTAACAATATTTGGGGAATGAAGAGGAAAAATACGCTCTACGCCAACACCATAAGAAATTTTTCTAACCATAAAAGTAGCGTTGGTGCCATTGCCGCCTTTTCGAGCAATCACCAAACCTTCAAAAATCTGAATACGTTCTTTCTTGCCGGTGATTTTTTTAGTCTTAGGGTCTTCTATTAAATCTATAACTTTTTGGTGGACTTTAACAGTATAACCCGGTTTAAATTCAGGCAAAGTTTTTAACTGAGCATTACTAATGTGCTTTACAATTGGCATATGTGAATTTACCTATTTTACTTATCTAGGTATTAGAATAATTATAAAATTTACAAATTTTTAACTGCTTTACTGTTTAAACTATACAAAACTTCCTTTAAATCCTCCGCAAGTTCACTTTCCGCTTCAATCCAAGTTTTGTCAGGCAGCTGTACTTCTATTTTTTTTGCGTGTAAAAACTGTCTTTTTAAACCCTTTAACTGAACTCTTTTACCTCCATAAAGTTCATCGCCCATTAGCGGGTGGCCTATAGAAGAAAAGTGCACGCGTATTTGATGTGTTCTACCTGTGTGCAATTTTACCATAAGAAGAGTGGCCATGTCAACACGGCTTATGTGCGATTTTTGACTATTTATTTGAGTATTGTTTTTTATTGCAGCAAGGCTGCCTGATAAATCCAAATATTCCAAAACCTTATATTCGGTTATGGCGGGCTTCGCTAAAACCGGATCTTTTGTTGTCTGTTTTCTAAAATCTACTTTGCTTTTACCAATTGGGGTTTCTATAACTCCGTGCTGCTTTTCAACTTTTCCATAAACCAAAGCAATATACTCCTTTTGCACTTTGCGTTCAAAAAATGCGTCTTTTAAATATTCATACATTTCCTGCGTCCTAGCTACCAAAATAACTCCGCTAGTATCTTTGTCTAACCTGTGAACTATACCAGGCCTACCTTCTTCACCCACCAGTTTAATATCGGAAAAATTATAGAGCAAAGCACTAGCCAAAGTCTCTCCTTTAAACCCCGCGCCCGGATGAACCACCATACCCTCCGGCTTGTCAATAATTAAAAGCCCATGATTATCGTACAAAACTTTTAAAGGAGTCTTACTGGGAACAATTTCAGTCCGCCCACTGGCGGATAAGATTTTGGATTGATGGTATTCAACCTTATCATCCTTTCTCACAACAAATTTACTTTCTTTTTCCACCTTGCCATTTACCATTACTAAACCCGCCTCAATATCTCGCTGAATTTGAGAACGCGAAACATCTTTTAACTGCTCAGACAAAAATTTATCTAAGCGGGTTTTTAATTGCTCAACCTTGTATTCCATAATTACTTAATTAAATCGGGACGTCGCTTTTTAGTTCTTTTTTCTGACTCTTCTTTTCTCCAAGTTTCCACATTTTTATGATGTCCGCTAAGCAAAACTTTTGGCACTCTATAAGTTTTTTTACCAACTTTCCAAACTTCGGGTTTAGTGTACTGTGGGTATTCTAGAAGGTTTTCTGAAAAAGATTCATTATGCGTGGACTCAAGCTTGCCTAAAATACCAGGGCGTAAGCGCATAACCGCTTCGCTAATTACCAATGCCGGCATTTCCCCGCCCATAAGCACATAGTCCCCAATGGAAATTTCTTCATCTGTAAACTGCCTAATTCTTTCGTCAAAACCTTCATACCGGCCGCAGACAAAAATTAAATTGTCGTACTTAGAAAGTCTTTGCGCGTCTTTTTGAGTAAAAGTTTTTCCCTGCGGAGTTAATAATACAATCCTTTGTTTTTTTCTTGTTGCCGACTGCTTACTGCTTACTGCTTTTATTGCTTTATACAAAATATCCGGTCTTAAAACCATACCAACATTACCTCCATATGGGCGGTCGTCTACAATCTGCCTTTCTCCAAGTCCAAATGTTCTTAAATTAACAGCACTTATATTTAAAAGTTTTAGCGCAATTGCGCGTTTAACAATACCAAAACTCTCCACAAAATTTTCAATAAATGTTGGGAACAGAGTAATAATTTGAATATTAAGTTTTTTATGTTTTACATTCATACATGTTAAGCATCCAAAAACGCAGTGAAGGATCGCTTAAAATACAAAAGGGATTCTTCGCTACGCTCTGAATGGATAATGTTATTCTAACAAAATAACCCCAAAGCAGGAAGCTTCGGGGTTATTCATAGCATCAGTATTATCTGTGCTATCCGTGTATCCGTGATTATAATTTGAATTCGTCTACGCTGTCCATGCCGGCATCTACCTGCATACCACCACCCATATTGCCGCCCATTGGCTGGCCATATTCTCGTCTTGGGCCTCGGTGTGATCCTTCTGGTTCGTATATTTTTAAGTTGACACGAGCTTTGTGCTTAGCACCTACAACTCTTAAAAGAGTGCGTAAGGCTTTAGCAGTTTGGCCCATGCGACCAATAACTTGACCCATGTCAGCTGGGTTTAAATGAAGGGTAATTAAAACACCCATCTCATCAACCACGCGCTCGGTTTTAACATCTTCAGGATGATCAACCAAAGCTTTGACAACATATTCTACAAAAGTCTGATCTTGCTCCATGCTCATATTTGTCGTATTTCTGTGATAGCGTTCTTTTCGCTTCGACCTTTCTGGATTAGCTGGCTATCTTAAATAAATTATAATTTTTTAAATTAAAGATGTCAATATTAAATCCCCTAAGCTTAAAAAGCAGTGGGGATTTAATTAACTAAATAACTAAGCTTTTACTTCTTCAGTTTTTACTTCAGCCGCAGGTGCTACTGCTTCGGTCGGAGTGGGAGCTGCTTCTGCTACCTTTGGAGCTTCGGGAGCTTTTACCTCAGCCGGAGCCGCTTCTACCGGTTTCTTTGGGGTATTGAATGCTTTTACTTTCTTTTCACCAGCAAGCACGCCATGAGTTACAAATAAATTGTGAACAGTGGGAGACAATTCAACACGAGTGGAAATCCAGTATTTAGCGCGCTCTTCGTTGATTTTAAAATTCTTTTTGCGCGGATTATAACTACCGAGCAATTCTACAATTTTCTTTTTAACCGGCATTTCTTTTTCCGCTAAAACAATTCGGAAATCTGCCTGGTTTTTTTTACCTGTTCTTTGAAGTCTAATGGTTAACATAAATTAAAAAAATTCCTGCCAATTTTATATTTAAAAATAAATTTTCTTTCAACTAACAGCGGTGTTCAGCAGCACACATTGTTAAGAAAGAAGTTGAGCGTGAAAATATTTTAACATTTTACCCTTACAAAGTCAAGCAGTTTAAGTGTATGAGGGCGTCCCTGTAAACCAGCTCCTATTGACTCTCTCTCTCTCTGTTTTGTTAACCTAAGATGTTTCGCCAAGCCCAACCCGGGCAAGCAAAGGAGGTGAAATAGAGTGGAGCTAGGATTAGAGTTAGGCGATCAAGTACAAGCAATAGTTAATGACTTGGAAGGCAACCGGCTGTTTGAGGTCGCCGGGTTTGTAAGATTAATAATATGCAAACCCAAGCTAGCGTATTCCGAGGTCTATATTGACACCGGAAAATCAGATCCAATCAAACTATCCTGTAAAAACTTTCACGGGTCAATAAGGGTATCACCGATACCCTCTGACTACGAAAGATTTTTCACGGGATTACTTCAAAAGGTCTAGCACAGTGGCCGATACCCGAACTTGTGCAACCCGACCCGACGCGGTTTCTCGTCGGGATTTTATTTTGCTATTTAAAATGTTTCACCAAAATTCTTCATTCTTCATTTCTAAAATGTCTCCAAACCCAATATATTCCGCCTAAAATAATTAAAACAATTATGGCGGTGTCAAAACCATGTAGGCGTTCTCTTAAACTGCTCCAATTAGCACCAAGCTTCATACCTAAGTAAGCTAAAATATAGGTCCAAATTACTGAACCTAAAAAAGAGTAAAATAAAAACGGCAGGCGCGGCACGCGGGCAATTCCCGCGGGCAAAGAAATAAATGTACGAACTACAGGAAGTAGCCTACCAATAAATGTGGAAAGCTTTCCGTATTTTTTAAAAAAGTTATCGGCTATATCTAAATCACGTTTAGAAATTAAAATATATTTCCCGTACTTTTCTACAAACGGCCTACCGCCATAATAGCCTATTTCATAAGTTATAAAGCTGCCTATCATACTGCCTATTCCACCGGCAATACTAACCCACACCAAACTAAACCTGCCCATATAAACTAAATAACCTGCAAAAGGCGCAATAATTTCAGAAGGCAGCGGTATACAAGCGCTTTCAATCCCCATTAACAAAGCAACTCCTCCGTAACCCAAAGAGGAGATTGTGTGAATAATAAAATTTGTGAGAACGGATAAAATATTGCTAAACATAATAGAAAAATCAAAAAATTAAATTTGTATATAAACAAACTACTTATTATATGCTTTGGCCTGTTGATGATTAAAAAATTGTAGATTAATTCCCACTGCTTTATGCAACTTAATCAACTCGGGCAAATCTTGCTGACCCTGCCCGTAAGATAATTCAACTTTAACTAAATTTTCAACAGCCTCTTTATATTCAACTTCAAATAATTCACTGTAAGGCTTAAAGCCATTTTTACAAAACTCTAACTCTTCTGGCGATAAATCTGAACTATATTTTTCTAAAATCAAATAAATACTCGCGGATAAATCAGAAAATTTTCTAAGATATTCTGAAAATTTACCGCTTACTTTATTATTTCCTTTAATCTTTAGAGCAACATCAAAAAGTTTATTTTTTGCCGTAGTATATTTTTTATAAAAATCATTTTCTTTATCGACTTTAAAAATCCACAGACCTGCCGGATCAACAACCCCATTTTCTATATCTATTTCAAATCCGTAATCATTCTCTAAATCAAAGGCATATCCTAAGTCACCGGTAGCATATAAACCTAAAAACGACGGAGGTGTTGAAAAATTTTCAAATTGTGCTCTTTGCTTCCTAGAACGCACCGCGGATTTAAGAGTATGAGTATGAATAGTTAAAACTTTTGTATTACCTTCTTTTATTGCCTTACGCATTGACTCCCTTGCGTTAAAAGTAACATGCCCTGTTTCTCCTTTAACAGACTCTACCCAACGGCCAGGCCGTTCGTTTTTTGAAACAAATTGCGCTGCTATTTCATAATCTTGTGTTAAAGCGGATTGTCTAATTTTATCTAACCCTATAGCCCAAGAGTCTGTATTATTTATTTCTTGCGCTTCAACTAGCCTATGACCAAGGCCATAAATTAAAATTTTTTCCCCTAAAGATCTAAAAAATTGCCTTCTAGATTCCAAATTGGGACTAGCAGGATTTATTGTTTCTGACTGAAATTTATTTTGCATAGGTTTTCGCCTGATCAAGCTTTACGGAAAGTAGTTTGCTTATTCCGTCATCGCCCATTGTAACACCATAAAGCATGCTGGCTTGAGCCATGGTTTCGCGGTTGTGGGTAATGGTAACAAACTGAGTTTGATGCGCGAGCGTTCCTAAAATTTGACCAAAGCGAATTGTGTTGGCATCGTCCAAAGCCGCGTCCACTTCGTCTAAAACTACGAACGGCGAAGGAAAACAAGTTAAAAGGCTGCATAAAAGCGCAATAGAAGTTAAAGCTCTTTCTCCACCGGACAAAGCCTGAATACTGGCTAATTTTTTTCCGGGCGGCGTGGCTTTTATATCTATACCGCTTACATTTGAAGCGCCACGTTCGTACTTTTGCAAAATTTTCTCCTCCGGTCTTAATTGCTCTTGCGTATTAGCCTGGTCTTCATCGCCGGCAGACTTGGCTGCTTCGTCTTCTGAAGGCTCGTCCGATTTTACCAAACTTAAATACGCCCTGCCGCCGTTAAACAATATACGAAAATAATATTCAAACTTTTCATTAATTTTATGAAAAGCTTCGTTGAATTTAGTTTTAATATGCTCATCAAGCTCGTCCATTACCGAACGAAGGTCATTCATGCCTTTTTTTAAGTCTTCTACTTGCGTAAATAAATTGGTATAGCGGCTTTCAGTTTCCTGATATTCCTTTAGAGTTAATTCGTCCATTCCGCCAATAGTATCAAGTTGATTTTTCAGCCTTAAAATTTTGCTTTCTAAATCAGCGCTGACTTCGGAAATTTGTTGTTGCTTAATATTTTCAAAAATCTCAGGGCCTAAAATTCTTAAAACTTCTTCTCTAAGCACATCCATTTGCGTGTCCACCTTAGCTTTCTCAATGCTGATTAAAGATTCTTGGTCTTTTAACTTTGAAAGTTCGTCTTGCTGCCTGCGCAAAAGACTTTCTTGGTCATGAAGTGATTTTTGCTTTTCTGATTGCTTGTTTAAAAAATCTTTAAAAATATTTTCAGTGCCCAAAATTTCTCCGCCTAATACTTCAATTTCTTTTAAAACCCTGGCTTCTTCGGAAATTAAATCTTTCAAGAAATCTTCCGATGATGCGCTTTCGGCTTTTTTTAATTCCAAAGAAACTTGTAATTTTTGGGCTTGAAGCTGACTTAATTCTTTTTCTAGGAAATCTATAGAAAGCTTAGACTTAGTTGAACTTAATTCCAAAGTCTGCAATTTGGAAGTAAGCTCGTCTTTTTGTTTTAACACGCCCTGTAATTGTTGCTGAATTTCCAAAACTTGTAACTGCGGCGAGGCGATGTTGTTTTTAGCCAAACGATTAAATTTTTCAAAACTATTTTTGAAATTTTGCGCCCAAGTTTTTATTTGACCAATTTCAGCGCTTTGTTCCAAACCAGTATAAAAAGCTGTAAACGCCTGCTCTAAACCCGCCAATTCGCGATCAAACAAAGCCCAGTCAACAGTTTGCGGGTTTTGAATTTTTGCGTATAAATTATTTAAATGCCCGCTTAACTGGCTAAGCGCTTCCGTATGAGAAGAAATTTGATTTTGAAAATCCTGCAATTCCAAACGCACTTCGCTAATTTTTTTCTCGCATTCAGAAATTTTTATTGTCAGTTGATGCTGTTCAACCTGAAGAGTTTTAGCATCGCCTGCTACCGCGGTTTTATGGCTTTGCATTTTACCCCTAACCAAACTCAAGTCTTCAAATAATTTATTTTTTATTTGCTGCAGCCTGCCCAATTGCTCCTGCATTTCTCTCTGCTGTTTGCTGTTGCCGGAATTATCCTGCTCCGCGCTTTCCAAAATTTTCCTATGTTCGGCTATTGTTTCTTCAAGTTTGCTTTTCTTTTCAAAAAGTCCGCCCAACTGGCCGCTAAAATGCTCAATTTGATTTTGTAATTGCCAAAAAGTTTTACCAAAAAATTCGCGCTGATAAATTTTTAGTTCGTTTTCTATTTCCGCCCTGGCTTCCATTTTTTTTGCCTGCCTGCGCAAACTTTTCAATCTAGGCTCTATTTCCGCAATTAAATCTTCCGCGCGCATTAAATTTTGTGCGGTTTGTTCAAGTCTACGCAAAGTTTTGTCCCGTTTTATATAATAATTTTTTACCCCGCTAGCTTCATCAAGCAAATTTTTTACTTCGCTAGGGCCGGCCAGTATCATTTGGTCAATTGTGCCCTGGCCAATAACCGTATAGCGGGAAGTACCAATATTACTTTTTAAAACCAAGTCTATAATATCTAAAAGTCTAACTTTATTGCCGTTAATTAAGTACTCGCTTTCACCGCTTCTGTCTATTCTTCGGCCAATAGAAACTTCAGCTGAATCTACCGGTATGCGTCTGTCTTGATTGTCAAAAGTAGCAGAAACTTCCGCAAAACCCATGCGGGCTTTTTTGTCAGACCCGGCAAAAATAACATCATCAGCCTTTTTGCCGCGAATTAGTTTAGTAGACTGTTCCCCCAAAACCCATCTTAAACTGTCAGCCACATTGCTTTTGCCGCTGCCATTTGGACCCACAATCGAAATAACCCCTCTAGAAAATTCCATAGTGGTTTTAACTGCAAAACTTTTAAATCCCTGTATCTCCAAACGCTTTAAATGCATTGACTTTTTGTTTTATTTATGTTATAATATAGTGTCCCAAAAGGACAATTTCTGGGCAAAGGAGGGGGAAATGAAAGCAAAAGTGTTTCTATTGCTTGCCCTAGCGGCCATAGCGACCGTTTGGGGCAAGCTACCCATAGTTCCGGCAGGCTAACCTCCCGAAACTATCCACCCCGCCAGCTCCCCCCAAAGGGCTGGCGCTTTTCTTTTAAATTAAAAATTTATTTGTTAAAACTTATTTTCTTTTAACGAATTTTCCGCGGCTGCAATTTCTGCTTCTTGCTTAGAAGGACCGGTGCCTCTACCCATTTCATCTGCCCCTACCATGGCGGCAACTACAAAAGTTTTATTGTGATCCGGGCCGGTTTCACTCACAACACTGTAAGTGGGAGTAATGCCCCGCTTTTCCTGAATAATTTCCTGCAAACGCGACTTTGGGTCCAAATACGTTTCGCCTTCTATAATCCTGGGCAATTCAACTAAAATTTCTCTGGCAACAAAATTAGTCGTTACTTGGTAGCCGCAATCTAAATACATAGCGCCAATAACAGCCTCGATACAATTAGCCAAAATAACCTGCCTAGCTCTGCCGGTGTCTTTAGCTTCGCCCTTACTCATAAGCAAATGCTTTTCAAAACCCAAGCGTTTAGCAATTTCAGAAAGAATTTTATAGTTTACAAGCGCGCTTCTAAAATTAGTTAATTCACCTTCCGGATGCGGATAGTTTCTGTACAAGTACTCAGTAGCTGCCAATTCCAAAACCGCATCACCTAAAAATTCCAAACGTTCGTTGTGTGGCAAGTGAAAAGACCGGTTTTCGTTTAAATACGACCGGTGAGTAAAAGAGGAAAGAAAAATTTCCGGATTATTAATTTTTATTTGTAAGATTTTTTCTATTTCTTCTTGATGTAAACTTGGCATTATATTTTTGCCGATTACAGATAGATGCGAATAGGCAGATAAACAATCTAGCTATTCGCAACAATCTGAATCTTATGTTAATTATATTACTTCTGCCCCTCGATTCGTCGTCTAGATAACTCCTTACTCGGGACATTCGACTTCTCCGGGTGGTCGCAGACCATGAGCGAAGTCGAATGGTGGGCGGTACAGGAATCGAACCTGTCACCTACTCTACGTCAAAGAGTCGCTCTACCATATGAGCTAACCGCCCTTATTTTTAAACTTTAAATTTTTGCTCTGGGCAAAACGATTGAAAATTCAGAAATCGGCTTTGCTTGCTTAAGAGGCTTTATGCTTTCCAAAAAAAGCGCTATTACAATGTAATTTAAAACTGCTCCAAAATATGCTATAAAAACGCCTAAAACTAAAAGCAATAACCATATTGTAGCAGAATGATTAAAATCTGAAAACCCTCTGGCTAATTCAAAACTTGCGGCCGTAGTATGGGCAATAACAAAAGAAACACCATGGCATATAATTAAAAAAACTGTAAATATAGCGGCCAGGGAAACATTTTTTCTCCAAGTGTCGAAAGCCAAAAGCGTTGAGGCCTTAATCCCCTGCTCATTTAGAGAGCAGTACAACATACTAAGCAAAGCAGTTGAAGAAACAGCGCTAGAAAATAAACTTAGAAACACCCAATTTAAATAAAAAAATCTAGCCGTAGCGCAAATTATAACGGAAACAGCACAAATGGCAAAAAGTCTAAAACAACTTTGCAAAAATTTTTTTTGACTGCTTTTTACCTCTGCGTTTTCATAAGAAGCCTTAATTTCCAGCCAGAACCAAAGACAAACAGGCTGTAAAGCAATAACCGCAGCAAATAAAAAAATACTTTTATAATTCAATAAAGAGTGGGGTTTAGAAAAACGCCCGACAAAAAATAAAAGTCCGGCCTGGAAAAAAGCCAATATCCACCAGCTATAGTTTTTGCTGGTGGATATTAAAGCTTTATAAACAATTTTTTCTAAATTAAACATTGGCTATTATGCAGCAGTTGAAGTCAAAACTTCTTCAGCTTCAAATTCAGGTTGCTTCTTTTTTTCTTTAGGCACAATTTCTTTAACTATTTCATTAAACTGTTCCTGTTCCAAGGTTTCATCTTTTACCAAACGCGTGGCAATTGTATCTAAGTAAGAACGATACTTAGTTAAGGTGTCGGTCGCGCGTTCATAACCTTCACGTAAAATTCTACTAACCTCGGAGTCAATTTTTTTAGCCACCTCTTCACTATAATTTCTCTGTTCTGAAATCTCTCGGCCTAAAAATACCATATCATGGTGTTCTCCCAAAGAAATAGGGCCAATTTCTTCGCTCATGCCGTAAGACATGACTAATTTTCTGGCCATATTTGTCGCAACTTTAAAGTCATTGGAAGCGCCGGTAGTAATTTCATTAAAAACCAAACGTTCAGCCGCATTACCGGCAAGTAAAGCCGCAATTTCGTCTAAAAAGCTTTGCCTGGTATGCAAATGTTTGTCTTCAAAAGGCAGTTTCATTGTATAACCAGCAGCCCTGCCTCGGGAAATAACCGAAACTTTATGCACTGGGTCGGAATACATAAGCACCGCGCCAACTAAAGCGTGTCCACCCTCATGATATGCGGTTATTTCTTTTTCTTTCGGGGAAAGGATGTGGCTTTTTCGTTGCGGACCAAGCATTACTTTTTCAATAGACTCGCGCAATTCTTCGTCTGTAATTTCTTTTTTATTTAAACGCGCAGTCATAATTGCTGCCTCATTAATTAAATTAGCTAAATCCGCTCCGGAAAAACCAGGAGTGCGTTCAGCAATTTTCTTTAAATTCACACCCTTGGCCAAAGGCTTGTTTTTACTATGAACTTTTAAAATTTCTTCTCTATCTTTAATGTCAGGCAAATCTAAAACCACTTGTCGGTCGAAACGTCCGGGCCTTAAAAGAGCCGGGTCCAAAACATCGGGACGGTTAGTTGCAGCCATAACAATTATATTTGTATCGGTCTCAAAACCATCCATTTCAACCAAAATTTGATTTAATGTCTGCTCTCTTTCGTCATGCCCACCACCAAGTCCGGCCCCTCTTTGCCTACCGACTGCGTCAATTTCATCTATAAAAATTATGCACGGCGCGTTCTTTTTTGCTTTTTTAAATAAATCTCTTACGCGGGAAGCTCCAACGCCCACAAACATTTCCACGAATTCAGACCCGCTAATATGGAAAAATGGAACATTGGCTTCACCAGCCACAGCGCGAGAAAGCAAAGTTTTACCCACACCGGGACTGCCAAGCAGCAAGACACCTTTAGGGATTTTTGCACCTAAAGACAAAAACTTTTGCGGAAAGCGCAAGAAGTCTACAATTTCTTTTAATTCTTCTTTAGCTTCCTTTGCTCCGGCAACATCTGCGAATTTTACTTTATTCTTTCTTTCATCATTAAGTTTTACCCCGCTCTGGCCAAAACTAAGCGCGCGGTTGTTGCTACCTTGTACCTGACGCATGAAAAAATAAATTAGCAAAGAAATTAGTGCAAACGGCAATAAAATAGAAAGCAACGGCCCTGCAATTACGGAAAAATTAGAAGGAGTTTCAAAACTAATTTTTAATTTTTCAGGAGAAAGTTTGGCTGTGTCTACGCCGCTATTTTTAAAAAATGTAATTACGTCTGAAACCTTACCAATATTTGCTTTTTCTAAAATATCACTACCCTTAATTTTGGCAGTTACCGCGTCTTCGGAGACAGAAAGACTTTCTACTTTTTCCTGATTTATTAACACTGCGATTTCTGAAATACCAGCGGTTTTAACTTTTGCATCGGAAGAAAACGCGTTCCAAACCGCGGACAAAAATAAAAAACCTATTAAAATAAAAATTATATTTCTTACAATTTTACTCATACTTTCCCTTTCAAATTATGCGATTTATGTTTATTGATTATATAAAACATTATAGAATTAATCAATTCGTGGTGCCGGGGACAGGAACCAGACCTGCACGGGTGTTACCCCACCAGCTCCTAAGGCTGGTGCGTCCCGTACAAGTGGTGGGCAGGGAGGGACTCGAACCCTCAACCTTTCGGACGCGCTCCTAAGGCGCGCGCGTATACCAATTCCGCCACCTGCCCATCAACTGTACGGGATAAATCTGCCAGCCTGCCCCGTAGCGAATCGCTTTAGCGATTCTGCTACTGGGGTTTCGCCACCCCGGCTAACAAAAAAATTTTAAAGATAAATGATATTTAGTAATTTTACTTTAGCTTTTCTTTAAGCCAAAAAATTACTAATATTTCCATCGTCATTGCGAGAAGTGCATCCGCCGACCTGTCCTCCGAAGTCCGCCTAGGCGGACGAAGGGGGAAGCAATCTATATTTTTACCAAATTTCCGCGCCTCCTAAACTACTACTTAAAGCCCACGATGACAATCTACTCGCTATAAATTCAGAACTCAAATATTTTAACATTTAACTCCACATATTGCAATTTACCCAATTTTGTGCTATAATTAGGGTATATTAAAATCTTTGAAATTAAAAGGAAAAATAAATATGGAAAGAAGAAATTACATTCCTGATGGAGAAGACATAACTGCTTCAGAAAGAGATGCTCAAATAAACAAGCCCACTTTGTGGCAAAAAGCAAGAAAAGTTTTAACTAAAAAAGTTTTACACGGAGCAGCAATTGGAGCAATGGCCATTACACCGGAATCTGCCAAAGCAGATGGCTTACCCAAACTTAGAGACACTGCTCAAGCAGCAGATACAATATTAAGAAGCGCCGGTGATATTCTAAGAACAAAAAAACAAGCTGAAATTGAAAAAGAAAGAAATGAATCGGAAGAAAGAGTAAGAACCGCAAGAGACGCGCAAGATGCCGGCTTAGGTGAAGTAACAACTCAAACCAAACGTGATAGAAAAGGCAAACCATCGGGAGTTGATTATAAAACTAATCCAGAAAAAGTAGTAGGCACACCAAATGAACGAATAGAACGCTCAAGACAAGCTACCGAAGAGAGAATGCAAAGAGAAAGATTAGACCATGAAAAAATACTAAAAGAAATGGAAAGAATCGACAAAGAACGAGATGAAAAGGCTCTAGAAAAGCTTAAAAAATTAAAAGACAAATAATTTAAAACACCGCCTAAATTTAGGCGGTGTTTTTTTATTTTAAACTATTTTTATTTGTTGTATATAAGCTGTTTTAGTCGGATCTCCGGTTAAGCTTTTTACCAGCAAATTAACTATTGTATAAGCCATAATTACCACAACTAACCCGATTATTGCATTGGTTAATGTTTTTTGACCTTGTTCAACCATTTCTTCATTACCCCTAGCTGCTATGTACTGATAGCCGCCAATTACCATGGCAACCACGGCCACTATGCCGGCAAAAAACAGTAAATACTTTAAAACTTTGCCGACTAAATCCATAACCGTGTCTGCGCCGGCCAAACTGCCTTTGTCATAAGGAGAATCCGGCACGCACAAAGGATTATTTGGCGGACAGCTTAAACCGTTTCCAGCCCCTGTCGCAGGTTTTTGCTGCGAACCCGGACTAACACACTGAAAACTAATAGGATCACAAACTTTACCCGAAGCAGCGCAATCAGAATCTAAAGCACAAGTCGAGGTAGGCAACCCAGATCCTGAAAGAGTAACCCCCAAAGCTTTCAAAGTATCAGGACCGGCCATGCCGTCTGGTGTTAAATTATGCGTACTCTGATAGTAAGAAACTGCTGCTTTAGTAGCGCTGTCATAATTTGAATTTTCAGAAATTTTTCCATAACCACTATCTTGCCCTTGTGCGGAATTTAATGCTTGTTGTAGCTTTAGTACGTCTGAACCTTTTGCCCCAATGCATAAAACTTGACCTTGATTACAAGGCAAAGCTGCAAAGACAAAATTACCAAACCCTAAAAACAAAAAAAGCAGCGCGCTAAAAAGTGTCAGCGCGGCTATTTTTTGCAAATTAAAAAAAATATTTTTTTTCATACCTTTTTTTAGGCCGGTCTTGCGCCCTGCAAAACCAAATTGGAAATTACATTCACAATTACGTAAGACAAAATAGTAACCACAACTCCAATAAGCGCGTTGGTCATAGTTTTCTGCCCTTTTTCGGCCTGCTCTTCATTACCTTGCGAAGTTATATAAAAATATCCGCCAATAATTACAAAAACTACGGCAATAATTCCGGAAAAAAACAACATAATTTTTATAATTTGCACAATCAAGCCGGTAATACTAGTTTGCTGCTGAAGTGGACCATTACCAAAAATACTGCTAAAACCGCTAGAACGAAGTCCGTCACTAACAGCCTGGGCTTTCACCAACATTGGGAAAAATAAACTGCTAAAAACCGCACCTGCGGAAAAAAAAGTTTTAAAATTCTGCTTTATGCTTTTAAGTGTCATTTTATTTTGCGTATTAATTTAAATTAAAAATAATATTTATATTAGCTTATTATAATTTTGCTTTGTTTTGCCAAACCCAAGGGTAAAAGCTTAAGCACTCTAGATTTTTACCCAAGAGCCTGACCCCAAATGCTTTATAACATTTGGGGTAAAGAATTAACCCGCTCCTACATTATTGTTAGTAACCAAGTTTGCTACTACGTTTACTATAACGTAAGACAAAATAATTATAACTATACCAATAAGAGCATTAACCACAGTTCCTTTGCCTTTTTCCGCAGACTCTTCATTACCGGCAGAGGTTATATACATAAACCCACCAATAATTAAGAAAATAACGGCAATAGCAAAAGCTATACCTAACATCCAGTTAATAACGGTCTTTATAAGGCCGTTAACGCTGGTTTCGCCACACTTTAAACCAAGGGTAGTATCACAATTAAAATTGCGGCTAAGCCCGCTAGTTTGAGCGTGAACGGTTAACAAAGGCGCGAATACTAAAACTGTTACCAAAACAAGTTCCGCGATTTTTAACCAATTGATTTTATTTAATATTTGTTTCAAGCTGTTCACCCCCTCTCAAATTTAAAGCTTTAAGCTTTAAAGAGTAGGATTTTACTAAATCTTACTTATATATTATACCACACTTCCAAAATTATTTAACCGTTACATTGCCATAACTTACAGGCACACCGCAAATGCTAATTACTAAGTCTTTTCCAGTAACTAAATCTGAAACAGGAATATTTACTGACGCAGTGTAACTTGTCGGGTTCTTTACCAACACACCAGGATTGCCTAATATTTTACCACTCATACTAACAATCATGGCAACATTACTACCTATTTCACTAACTCCACAAACAGTTTTTAAGTCTCCCTCTAACTGACTGCGACTTATAACCGCACTGACAATATATGACCGCCCCGCTAGAGCTTCGGCCGGTATTTCAAAACTACTACTATTTAACAAATTTTTTATTGCTGCATCTATTTTAGCCTGAGCGTCAACAGACCCAGAAGGTGTTGCCGGAGGGTTTTGTGAGCCGCTTACCGGTGGCTGTGTTGAATTGGAAGCTCCCGACGAACTACCAGAAGTATTTTTTCCTATATCGCCGGTTAAAGTATTGGTAATAATTTTTACAATGGAAAAGGCCATAATTACCACAACCATACCTAAAACGGCATTGGTCATAACTTTCTTGCCTTTTTCGGACTGCTCTTCGTTGCCTCCGGCGGTAATAAGCAAAAATCCGCCGACAATAATAAACAAAACCAAAGCACTGCCGGCTAAAGCCAAAACTACGTTTATTATAGTGGTGCCAATTTGATTAACTGTGCAATACTGAGGCAAACCTTCTACCGCATTACTTTTGCTATCTATTGAGAAACCTTTATAAAAATCATCACAGCGTTGCTGAGCAGTCTTTTTATCTGTTGATTGAGCAAGGGCCAGCGGGCTTAAATTCAAAAACAATACAAAAGCCGATAAAAATAATAGAGTAAAAAATTTAAATTTTGATTTCATATTTTTATGATGTAGCTTAAATATTTCTTGAATTTTTGTCTTGAATTTGAGCCGATTTTATGTCAGCGTTAAGCAAATTCTGAACAATTGCCACTATGCTAAAAGACAAAGCAGCCACAATTACTCCAATAACCGCCCAAGTTACTGTCTTTTTTGCTTTGGTCAAAGCTTCTTCATCGCCAGACGCTATAACCATTCTAAATCCACCGACAATTATAAATATAACTGCCCAAATTCCCACAATTCCTAAAAAGCCTTTAGCAATAAACAAAAACATATGCGTCAACTCTTCTTCCGGAAGCGGATTGTACAATTTGTCAGTTGGTGGGTTACTGCTTGGAGGAGTTGAGGCTCCAGGAGAAACAACACTTCCATTTTTACAAGTTTTTGCATCATAATCAGCTTTTGTACACCCACACATATCCGCAGGAATTTGTTCTGCGACATTTAATGGATCTGAATAATCGTACTGGCATTCTCCATCTTTTGCAGTTACGTCACTTAAATTTTGTTTGTCTCCGATACTACATGCGTATTTGTTATTCCCGGCTAAACAAGCGTATTTTTTTCCGGCTCCCAATGCAGTAGGAGATGCAGTTCTAGTTGTTAAATTTATTTCCTGAGTTTGCCACATCTGACCCTGCCCAGACAAAGTCCCCAGCAAAACATCTAACGATGATTTGTCTGAAACTGCCGAAGTCCAGCAATAAAAAATCCCATTATATCTATTTTTATTACCCCCTGTTAAAGAATTGAATTGATAACTAAAAGTTATACCGGAACCTGAAGCCAAATATTCATAATCTGCGCTATTACCAGCCTTAGCATGCCTAACAACATGAAAAACACTTCGACTTCCCTGGCAGACAGGCCCACTAGATGTTTTTTGGTTATTTATTACAAAAGTAAGAGTAACAACTGTATTTGGATCAATCCCCGTAGCACCAGTAGGTAAGTCGTCCGAAATATACGCGCATATATCACCCGAGCAATTTGGTGAATATTCTCCAGCTAAAACAACTGAAGTATTTGCACAAAAAAATAATACTAATAAAGAGGCGAAATAAATTTTTAGCTTATTTTTCATATTTTTATTTTCTATCATTTTGATGATTAGTTTCATGCTGGGCTTTGCAAGCATCTTGATTAACCAGCACGTAATTTAAAGGGTCAGTTAAATCTATTTTACATTGCGCTATGCCTCTTAACAGCAAAAAATTAACCACAGTGTTCATAAACAAATACGCCATTAAAGTTAAAACAAACCCAACCACGGCATTGGTAATTTGT
Source organism: uncultured Candidatus Saccharibacteria bacterium (assembly GCA_964453265.1). Lineage (GTDB taxonomy): Bacteria > Patescibacteriota > Doudnabacteria > UBA920 > UBA920 > CAYVNU01. Next base: position 26,363 of record CAYVNU010000008.1, read on the forward strand.
TTTTTATTTTGAGTTATATTTTCTTCCTCACCCTGAGCTATGGCTAAATTAAATCCCGCTTGAATAATTTTATATACCGCGTAAACTCCGGCTAAAGACAACAACCAGTTAGTTACCCTAGCAATTAAAATAAAAACATCTTCTAAACGACAGGCCTGTTCATTGTCCCCGCCGCACGGAACCAAGCCCGCGGCACTGGCAAACAATGGCAGAGTTACTAAACAAATTACAATTATAATTTTTAGATTTTGTTTCCTAAAGAACATTTTATATATTATAACACAAATAATCGTCCGAGATTAAAAAAATTTACTTTCTTGGTGGTTTAATCTTGATTAATACTGCTCTATTTTAAATAGTTGTCCTAATATTCCCTATTAATAGTGCTCGCCTGCTGCGAAGCCTGACTAAGCGCGTCTTCCACGCTTACGCCGTTTAAAATTACGCTATCTATAGCCTTACCAAAAATATCATCCATTTTTGTTTGACTTGGCCTGTAAAAAGATTTGGCAGTTAAATTGGCGTGGGCAAAAACGCCTATTTCCGGATCTTGCGTTTGCAGCTCTATTAAATCTTTGCGCGAAGATGGTTGCTTGTGCTGGGCATAATATTTATCTAAAGAATCTTTACTGGAAATAAACTTTAAAAAGTCCCACGCCACCGCCTGATTTTTGCTTTGTTTGCTAACGCCTTCGCCCCAATAATTGGCAAAATTCACACTAGAGTCTTCCAAATTTGGCTGCGGAACCGGCGTTACATCAAAATTTAAATTTGGATTTTTTTGAAGTAAAGTAGCCCTGGTATAAGCATAGCTAAACAAAAATGCCGCGCGGCCGTTAGCAAACGCGTCTATGGAATAGTCACTCCTGGCATTCCAGTTATAGTTAGGCGTAACTGGATTTGCAAAAGAAGTATAAAAATTTAAGGCAATACTGCCGGGATTAATTAAATTGCCGTTTTTATTTACAGACTCAGTAAAAGCCGGGCTACTACCGTCGCTGTTGAAAGATTTTGCTCCGGCCTGAAGCAAAAATAAATACAAAATATCCACTGCCCGATTTACATTTTTGTTCATACCAATGGCAACGCCACTGCGGGTAAAATAACCACGCCCGTCATTCTTTTTTAACTGTTGTACTTGGCTGACCAATTCCGCCCAAGTTTTAGGCGGAACCGCTATGCCGGCAGTTCCTAGCAAATCTTTATTGTAATACAAAGCTAAACTATCTATAGCCAAAGGTACAGCATAAATTTTATTGTCTTTAGTAAAATCTGAAACCGCCACATCGACAAATGCGTCTTTATAATCTTTATAAATAAAGGTTTTGTCCGGAGCCGGGCTCAGCTTGTCTATATATTCCGGAAGCCAGGCATTGTTTATTGAAAAAATATCCGGCCCGGTACCCGAGGCAAGCGCATTAATTAAATCCTGACTGTAAGTTTCAATATTTTTTTTAGTATAAATAATTTGAACGTTTGGATGCTGCTGAGTATATGCGGAAATTAAAGCCTGCATATTCTGGCTGTCTTCAAATGTTTTCCAAAAATTTAAAACCACCGGCTGATTATTTGAAGCCGGGGCTGCACCACCACAGGCCGAAGCAAGTAGGCTAATTGCCGCGAAAATAATTAATATTTTTTTTGGTATTAAAGATAGTTTTAATTTCATAAATAATATTTTTATTTTAAAGTTTTATTATATTTTCCGGTTAATTCCCTCTGGCTCGCCAAATTGCCATCGCGAGTGCATGTAGCCATCTTATTTAAGATTGCTTAAAAATATGAATTCCTCACAGTAATAATGCGCGCTTAATACCGAGCTTCTTCTGGCAAAGTGTTTTATTTATTGTTTAACGCCTTTTAAGTACTCACCAAACTCTTTCTTTAAATCTTCGTGTTTAAGGCCAAATTCTACCACTGCTTTCAAATATTCCAGTTTATTGCCGCAATCGTGATATTTGGCATTTTTTATTTCTAAAGCCCAACAAGCTTTTTTTCTTTCAAGTAAAATGTTTACTGCGTCTACATAAACCAATTCCCTGGGTGTGTTTTCTTGTTCAAGTCTAAGCATTGCTTCCTCTATAGCATTAAACATTTCCGGATCGTAAACCGCTCCGCCCAAAACCGCAAAATCTGAATCAATCCTCCCCACACCGGGTTTTTCAACAAATTCATCAATTGCCAAAATTCCTTTTTCTTTTTCTTTCCCAGCCGCATAGCCATAGCGCTTATAATCTTCCTCTTTATTCATTCTTAAGCTGGCTAAAACTGCAGACCCGCCCAGTTTTTCATAACCAGCAACCAATTGCTGACAACGGGTTGGAGACGCGTCCATAAATTCATCTCCCCACAAAACTAAAAACGGCTCATTGCCAATAATATCCCTGGCATTCCAAATCGGCGTGGCATTGCCAAGCGGACCTTTTTGCCTCACATAATAAAAATTCGCCAAATCCGCAATTCTGCGAATTTCTTCCAATTCCTTTTCTTTACCCGATTGCTCCAAACGCTTTTCCAATTCAAACGGATAATCAAAATGGTCTTCAATACTGCGTTTTGACCAGCCGGTAACAATTACAATATCTTCAATGCCCGCGCTAACCGCATCTTCGACAACGTATTGAATAATCGGCTTGTCTACTATTGGCAGCATTTCCTTTGGCATAGCTTTTGTTGCAGGTAAAAACCTTGTGCCATAACCGGCAGCCGGAATAATTGCTTTTCGAATTTTTTTTGCTCCGCTGAAAATATTCATAGTTTAATATTGGAGATAAAATAACAGCTAAAGATACCAGCTATTTAACACCCCAATCAAAGGTTAATTTCTATGGGGTGATTCATGATGATATTATACAATATTACTTTACTAAATACGAATCAATACTAATATACTAATCAACACGATCTCTATTCGTATATTAGTAAATATTAGTATTTAGTAAAGCTTATTCCGACTTCGGTCTATACTGTATAGCTTCCGCTAAATGATCTGATGTAATAGTTTCATTATTTGCCAAATCGGCAATAGTTCGCGCAACTTTTAATATTCTATGCATACTACGACCGGAAAAATTATAACTTTTCATAGCCTGGCGCATTAACTCTTGCTCAGTACTGCCTAACTGGCAAAACTTTTTTAATTCCAATAAAGACATTTCACTATTGGTCTTAGAAACTTTAAACCGTTCTGTCTGAATTTCACGGGCTCGTTGGACTTTTTGTTTAATATTTTTTGAAGTTTCCGAATCTGCTGCTGCTGTCATTTTTTCATAAGGCAACCTCGGAACTTCAACGTGCAAATCTATACGATCCAAAAGCGGACCCGAAATTTTTTTCTGATATTTAAAAATTTGTGTTTGCGTACATATACATTTTTTAGTTATATCGCCATAATAACCGCACGGACATGGATTCTGCGCTGCTACCAAAGTAAATTTCGCGGGAAAAGTAAAAGTTCCGCTAGCTCTAGATACCGTAACAACCCCGTCTTCCAAAGGCTGCCTTAGAGCTTCTAAAACATTACGCGGAAATTCCGGAAATTCGTCTAAAAATAAAATTCCTCTGTGTGATAAAGTAATTTCACCCGGCTTCGGGCTCGCTCCACCTCCTACAAGTGCTACATTGGAAGTTGTATGATGAGGGTTTCTTACCGGGCGGCTGGTTATAAAATTCCCCGTTAATTTTCCTGCTATGCTATAAATTTTTGTTAACTCCAAAGCCTCACTTAACGAAAGATTTGGTAAAATCCCGGCCATAGCTCTGGCAAGCAGCGTTTTACCACTGCCGGGCGGACCGCTTAAAAGTATATTGTGCCCACCTGATGCGGCAATTTCCAAAGCCCTTTTAGCCAATTCCTGTCCGGCAACATCTTTCATATCAAGTGAGGCTTCTGAATTATTTAAATACTCTTTTGTATCTAAAACCAAAGCCGCTTGATACATTTTTAAACCCATTAAATGTTTTAATAAATTATTTAAGGTATCAACACCGAATATTTTAATCCCATCCACCAAACTCGCCTCAGGTACATTTAATATTGGAACATAAAGTTCTTGCATTCCCGCTTTCTTAGCTTTTAAAGCAATAGCTAACACTCCCGGAACTGGCCTAACGCTTCCATCTAAGGACAACTCTCCCAAAAATACCTTACTATTAACTAAAAAAGTGGCTTGCTCTGAAGCTAAAATTATTGCCAAAGCAATTGGCAAATCAAAATGCGTTCCTAATTTTGGCAAATCAGCGGGGGCTAAATTAACTGAAACTCTAGTCTGCGGATAACTAACCTCGGAGTTTTTTACAGCAGTTTTCACCCGTTCTTTACTTTCCTGCACTGCCGTATCGGGCAAACCTACAATAATTGTGTTAGGCAAACCGTTGTTAATATCCGCTTCTACTTCAATAATTTCCGCTTCAAGTCCTATTACGGTAGCCGATAAAATTTTTGCTATCATAAATTAATTTGAATAAAATTTTATGCCACAGGCAGATTCGCCGGCCTAGGCTGGCGAAAAATAAAATTGTCCATAATTGACATAATTTGCCCGCGTCCTAATTTTGCTCATTTTTGTCATTAGACTGTTCTACAAACAACAATACAATTCCGGCAATTATGTATAAATCCGCTAAGTTGAAAATCCCGCTGAGTATATAAATCCAATCCCGAACATAACCAAAAAAAATTCTTTCCAAAATATTGGAAACTGCGCCGCTTAAAATTAGCAGCCAACACAATCTTTGCAGATAAGAAAAATTTTTATATTGGGCAATTAAATGCCGAACAATAAAAAAAATCACGCAAAAATATATTAAATAAATTATGGGCAAAGGTACTGGCAAACTAAAGGCAAAAACAGAATTCAAAAATACTCTGCCAGCATAAAACTTTGTTATTTGATCGATAAAAATTAAAATAGCAAACAAAAAAACATTAAACCAATTAGCGGCTAATGTTTTTTTGAATATTACAAAATTCATCATTTGTAAAATTTTAAAATTATATGGCCTTGTCTGCCCACGGAAGAGCCCTTAATCTTTCCATGCCAATTTCCTTACCTTTATCATCTATACCATAAGTACCATCTTTAATTTTAGCTAAGGCTTTCTCAATTTTCTCCAAATCTTTTTTTATAGTAAAAATTACGTCCTTATTTACTTCGTCCTCAACTATCTCCTGGGCATTAGAATCTAAGTCTCCACCTTCTTCAGTATGAGGCTTGATTCCAGCCATGTCTCCCGAAAGGATTTTTTGCTTAGCTAATAAAGCATTATGCATTTCTTCTACAAACTCAGGTGTTAAATGTGTCATAAAATAAATTAACTTAATATAAAGTTATTATAACTAATATAAACAATGATTACAAATAAAAAAAGCGCCCCGGTTAGGGGCCAATAAATAAATTATATGCCCACGCGAGGCGCTTGTGAGTCCGAAATCAATCGGATACGCTTCGCGCAACCTGCAGGGCCTAAATTTTTTAGACCCTAAACGTTACGCAAAGAATACCACACTGTTGATTTCAAACCTTTCCCAAGATAACACCTGGGAAGAAAGCGCTTGAATCCCAATCTAATGTCAAACTGCACTTCAGACTTCTCTTATGGTTTAAATAAATAAACCTTAAACATTTGTATATTTTATTTTGAAATATACGGGTGTTGCTTGTTGGGGAACAAAACAACCTACATTTTTGTTTTTGTTTTTGCAAACAGCCTGGATTGGACAGGCTTTGACGAGAAGTTAGAAGGAAAATTGGGTTTAACTATACAGTTAAGCGCAAATTTCCTTCTTGCAGTCGACATTTATTTTAAAAGAACTTTTATTTCTGTTTCTTATTTCGCCTCAAACTTACTATAAATTAAGTTTATCAAGCATTTTTACTTTTGTCAACTCTATGGTGTAATAATAGCAAATTACCTTACAAATAAGCGGTCTATCAAATCTTTACATATATATTTTTAGTATATTTGTATTTTTAACAAATTGTGGATAACTTAAAGTTTTTTTTAAAATAAAGCTTATTTATGAGCAAAATCAGTTTTTTATATTTAAATTCTTATTTTGCTCAAAATACTCAAAAAATGCTTTTGCATATGGCTTAGTAAGTTTTGAATCAAAAACTAAAACATTTCGCAATTTTGCACTGTAAAAAAAGCCTAAAATTCTGTGCAAAGCATAAACAGCTCTTGGCAAACTATACTCCTCGAAGGGGTTTTCAAATTGTGCAGCAACTGCTTGAGCATACGGATGAGTAAACTGCTCAAAAGGTAGTTTAGTTATTACTAAGGCCTTAGCCTCTAAATTATCAATTACCAAATTTGAAGCCCCGGAAGAAAGCGATTTTAGAATAAATTTATCGGTTGCCAAAAGCAGACTGTTTTTGTGTATTGAAAAATTTCTTAAAAGTTTATTCGATCCGCCTGATAAACTTTGGTTGAGCAAAAAAGCTTCTTCCTGCAGCTGTTTGTAATTTGCCTCAAAAAAATCTTTAACTTGCATTTGGCTGCCAAATAAAACTGCAGCAGGCAGGTTATCTTTTTTCAAAACGTCTAAAATTTCCTCGGTTTTAAAATTTTCCGCCTTAACTACCAACTGTGCTTTAAAATGCTTGCTAAATAAATCCTTAATTTTTTTGGAGGGCTTAGAGTTTAGAACTTTAAAATTTTCTAAGCCTAAACGCTTTAAAAAGAATTGAAAAATCTTCTCCGTCCCAACAGAGCCGACTAAAATTTGCTCTTTAAAATTAGACACCGCTTTATTTACAACCGGTCCTATGTTTAACGGGCTGTTGTTAAAGACTAACCGATTCGGCCCAAGCTCTATCCATTTAACTCTGTTAGTTTGATCTTGAAAAAAAACATTTAAATTTTCTGTTCTTTGTTCTAAGGCTTTTAAACCTAAAGTTTTATTGATTTCCAAAATTTTTGTAGAATAGTTTTCCGCGGCTGCTTTTATTTTGCCGTAAGCTTCGCTATTTTTAAAATCTTCTGTCAAACTTACATCCGCGTACTGCATTCCTTCTTTTAAGAGCAGGCCGTAAGCCAAGCCAAAAAATAAATCTGTTGCGTCTAAACCTGCTTTAACTTTTTCAGCAAAAAGTTCATTGCCTAAATTAGTTTCAGGGTTATAAACGCTTTTTAATAAATAGCTAAAGCCGCCCCATGAAGCCTTCTGGCTTAAATTAGAAGATATCGTGGCTTCAAAATCTGCCGGACCAGATATTATTAAACGTGAAAAGTCTTTTTCCAAAAGTTCTTTATTTTGCAAAAAAGCTGAATAATCCCCACAAACTAACTTAGTTTTTTTCGAAAACTGGTTGCTTCCACCCGAAATTTCGCTTTTAAATTGCCCACCAAAAAAAGTTAAATTTAAATCCAGTAAAACTTTTGTCTGCCAATTGGTTGCCCGCCAAACCAAAACCTTTAAAGCAAACTTAGCTTGGTCAGCAGTTAGCCCGGCTTTTAAAAATTTATTAAATTTTTCTTCGCTAAAAATTTCTTCTTGGCAAAAAAACGGCTCTACCAAACCCTGTTTCCAAAGCCGAAAAACTTCCTGTTGTTTTGGCAATATCAAACAGGTTTTTTTTCTGCCGGCTAGAATATTGGAAATTACCGTCTCGACATAGTTCTCACCCAATCCAAAATTGTAAGCAGTGTGGTTTTTTAACTCTAAATTTTCCGTCTTTTTTAAAACCGTCTTAAGCACTTTTAAACTCACAACAGCTCCGGCTTTTAAACTGACTAAAGGCAAAAACAAACTCGGCCATAGGAAATTTTGATTTTCAACAAGTTCAAAAATTGCTTTTTTCAAATCATCATTAAAACTAGAAAAAGCTTTTAACAATTTTTCTAAAACTGCTAAACAGGCTTTTGCGTCAGCCAAAGCTCTGTGCGCGTCTTTATGACTTATGCCAAAGTAGTGCATTAAATTTTCTAAGTTGTAACTATGATGAGTCGGGAGTAGCCATTGCACTAAATCTAAAGTGTCTATAACTTGACCGGAAAACTTAATGCCGCGGCTTTCTAAAAATTTAATATCAAAAATAACATTATGGCCGACTATAGTTGTATTCTCAATTTTTTTCTGAATTACCATCTGAAATTCTGAAAAATCCGGAGCTTCATCCAACTCTTTTTGGGTAATTCCCGTTAATGCCAAAATTTTTGAACTCACCTCGCCCTTTGGCTTAAAGACTTGCGTCCACTCTTCCAAAATTTCAAACTTCAAACCTTTAACTTTAAACAACAAAAAACCAACCTCTAAAATTTCATCTTTCAAAGGATCAAACCCCGAGGTTTCAATATCCAAACTGCAATAAACCGCGTCACCATTTTTCACGATGTTGTCTAATTTTTCAGTTGTATCGCTCTTTTTCATTTACAATAATATTTAACAATAAATTTGTGCAGAGTAAATTTTTTCCTTTTCTAACCCAGACTCCTATTTTAACCCATTCCACATAATTTCAAAAGCCATACGCTGCATAAGGTTTATTTCCTTACTTTCTATAATTACCCCAATAAAATTTTCTGTGTGGGAAATTAGTGCGACTTTATTTGCGTAAATTTCCGTGTCAGCTGAAAATTGCCATTTATTTTCCCGAACTACCTTAATTTCTCTTAACGTCGATTGTTGTTGGGGCAGTATTTCTCGCGTAGTTTCAGAATCCGGCACTATCATTTTTATTCTTATTTTCCTTTTTACCCTTTCTTCAACATACCAATCCATAAATTCCCTGGGCATAAATTCATAGTAGTCTTTAAACCCCGTATAACTTAAAATTGTATCACCTGCGTTCAAACTGTTTAAAGTATCTAAATATAATTCTTTCATTCCGCCCACACCTTCATAGTAAGAAATTTTTGGTTTATACGGAATTACATTGTGAATAGCAGAAAGTTCCGGCAAAATCCGGTCTATATAGTTTATTTTGTCTGCAAAGTCCTGCTTTAAATTCTTAGGGTTTTCTATATAAAAATACTTTTTGCCTTTTTTTATACCAGTAGTCACAATACCTTCCTTCACCATTTCCGGCAAAATGTTATAAACGCTGGTTCGTTTTAAGCCAGCTTTGTCCGCAATATCTATTACGCTGCCTTCGCCCACCTGCAAAAGAGCCAAATAAACCTTGGCTTTTTTATTATGCCACCCTAATTTTTCCAAACTTTCAGCTAATTCTTTCATATTTGTCTACTTTTTTAGACATACTAATATTACTATATTTAATAACAAAAATCAATCTTTTTTTAACATACTGTTAATAACAGTAGACAAATTAAATGTTACTGTTACACTTTAAAATTCAGAGTAATTTAAAGGAGCGCGACATGAGCGAAAAGACCAAAAGAACAATTCACCGAATTGTTTGGAACTTTGAAACGCTTGAAGGTGGGGTACTGGAAACCAACATACCCCAACCCAAAGAACAACAGCTTGTCAGATGGGAAAATCTTGAGGGTATTGTTGATCCCCCCTTTCACCCATCCATGATTGTATGCGAAAGGGACGAGGAAGAAGACGATGCGATGCTGTTCCTGATTTTCAAACAATGGGCACTGCCCAAAGATTTCAGAAGGGTAGTCTATGAGCATCTTGAGCTACTCCGCAAAGGCGGAATACTCAGAGAAAAACTTCAATGGCAAGATCATTACCATATTGCTTTTCGTAAGAAGCAAAACCGTTCCACAATCCCCGGCTACCACGCAGCAGGAATAGGTTGGGCAATCGATGTTAAAAACGATGAAGAATTTTCCAAAACTGTTGCCAAAGCAGTGTTGCAAATAGCACTCTTGCTTGAGATAAGAAAATTTGATCTTCCCTCGCCCGAGGAAACCTGGGTCAAGCAGACATGGAAGAGCTGGTGTCGCGGTTGTGATTACTGGGAAGACAGTGGAACCACCATGTGGAATTCACTTTTGCACCCCAAATATTAATATTTCGCTCTATAAAACCAAATCCCCGCCAACTTCAAAAGTAGCGGGGTAAATTTTATTCTCTTCTAATTTTTCCATAGCCACCTAATTTAGGCAGCTCTATAAACTAACGAGTTATTTTCCTCACCATTTTTAATATTAAGGCTTTTGCGCTCCGTAATTTTTGTTCTGTTTTAGTTCTATCGTGCACAACCTTCTTTTTGACTATAGTATCTTCTTGTAATTCAGCCATAAAGTCAGAGCCTAATTCTTCGTCCAAAAATTCCCGGAGCTCGCCTTGGTATAAATTATCCCCGCGAAAAGCTCCGGCCTTAATAGCTTCCCAAATTACTTCTGGACGAAGGTCGTTTGCAATAGCCAATCTCGTAACTACAATATCTACTACGTGTTGATTCCAAGCATAAGCACTTTTTGTTTTAAAATCTTTCTTAAAATTTGCAATAGTCGCTGTATCCGCAAACCCTGTTTGTTCTGCGTATTTACTTGTCATTTCCAGACCAATTCTATCTGTTACCCCTTCAGAAAATGCATTAAATACACTTTTTCTTTTGGTTTGTCCGTCTGGTGTCTCAACTTTTCGGGAATACCCATTATGGTCATATTCATCTTCTTCACGGCTACCACGCTTACCAACAAAAACCTGACTTTTTTCTACGGCATGCGTCATCTCGTGACAAAGACCCTGAAGCATGGTTAATCTCTCATCCAAATTTCTTTGAGCAGCAAATCGTTTAAAACCCCAGGCGTCAAAACCTAACAAATTAGCTTGTGCATCGTAACACCCTAAATTTCCCCACCCAGCGTTGCTGTAAATGTGTTCTGGGCTAATAAAATTCATTTGGGAAGGATCAAGGCCTGAACGTTTATATTCTTCCTCAAATGTTTTTTTAAGAACTTCAAAATTAATGCCTTTAATAAACTCTTTTGTTTCGGTGCCGGTTTCGTGTTCTGCTTTAAATATTTCTTGACTGTCCCTCCACGAAAGACGATTCTTATGTGGATCGTCTGCCTGAAAAAAAACCTCGCGACCTGGACCAAATTCATTCATAGTGTTTGCGACTAAATTTCTTATTAATATTATACATCAACATATGCTCATACTAAAATTTAGCAGAAAATCAGGTATAAAAGGCCTTATTTTAAAGAGAATTGACAAAAAGTCAAAAATAGTGTATAATAATAGGTCAAAAATCAAAAATGTTCTGAAAAGCCAAGCTTCTTAAATTTATAGAATTTTAGCTTTTCAGAGCAGCTGTTCAGCTAAGGCTGACAGTGGGGGTTCTGGATTTTAGGGAGGAGCTATGAAACTCGTAAACTCGTTGGCTGTGGCTGTTGTTGGGTTTTTTTGGGGAGCCGCCTTGTTAGGTGGCGAGGCTGCTCTTGAAGCAGCCGTTCTCCATGCAAAAACCGCCGACTTATTCACCGTGGCGATGCCCTTGCGCATCGTCGTGGCTGCTATAATCGGTCAGACGGTGGCCATCTACAATATGACCACCCCCAAGGAGTAGCCCTAACCTGCTGGTAAAGCAGGCACCCCGCTGGACATTGCGTCTGGCGGGGTTGTTGTTTTTTTATTTGATTTTTTTCATTTTTTACTCTGATATAATCACCGCCGCTTTTGTTACCAGCCATCAGCAGATGCAAAAATCATAACCATCGTCTTTTACTATAAACAAAACGAAGTCACAATTTTTTTAAAAAACTCAAAATTTTCTGATCAACTTTTAGGTTCTAAATCCAATTTTAGTTTTAGGTTTTTCTGGTTCTTTAATTAACTTTTTTATAACTTTAAATATTACACTTATATCCAGACCTTGCCTTTGCTGCTTTTTTTCTAGCTGTTCTATTTTTCTTGCCAAGTCTTTAT
>CAYVNU010000009.1:0-33820 GCA_964453265.1 uncultured Candidatus Saccharibacteria bacterium
AGTAAGTAGTAAGTAGTAAGTAGTAAGTAGTAAGTAGTAAGTAGTAAGTAGTAAGGTGCATTTGCTTGCTACCTACTACCCACTACATGCTACTATCACAATATTGCTTTAACCTTAAAATACCCGTCCTTCATTTCCGGAGCCTGGGAAAAAATTTCGTTTCTGTTGCCATGATCAACTACAACGTCCATACGCTGTACGTTTACTAATCCTGTTACTTGAGACACTTCTTCCAAACCCGCAACATCTACATTCTTTAGCTCTTCTACATAGTCTAAAACAGCGGAAAGATCTTTTTGAAACTTTTCCACTTCATTTTCAGTTAATTCAATACGAGCCAAAACAGCAATTTTCTTAACCTCTTCTTTAGTAAGCATACTTAAAGTATAGCAAAAACAAGCAGATTTTGGCAATCTTGCTCAATCTTGCTCAATTATTTTAACATTCCCTGTTGATTTAACCTTAAGAAAATTGCGCTTAAAAATTGTTTTTTTATTTCCAATTGCAAATTTTCAAACAAAGTTTTTGCTTCCAAAATGTAGTCAATTAAAGGGTCTTCGGAAGCATAAGACAACAAACTGGCTTCTTCTTTTAAAATTTCCATAATCTCCAAGTGCACGCTCCAATTAGTATCTATTATTTGTAAAATTAAATTTTGACTGGCTGCATATACTTCCGGGTCTTTTTTCAATTTTTCTGCCAGACTAACTAAATAAGTAGCCGATTTCTCCACAGCTTGCTGTAAATTTAACTCCATCTCTTGCCTGGTTATTTTCTTTTGATCTTTTTTAGGATCAACCCAAAAAGGATTAAGCCACTCGTTAAAAAACCCAGCCAGTTGTTTTGCCGGACGCTTGTCTAAATTTTCCAGCTGTTTAAAATCTTCCGGTTCAACAACAATATTAAAAATTTTTGTAACTTCTTGCGCGATTAATTTTGGTTCCTGTAATTTCAAAATTGAAGTTACTACGTTGTAAATACTCTCTTTTAAAAATTTGCTAAAATTTTGCTCGTTTTCTAAAAGCGAATCGCGCATGCCATAAATATAATGCCTCTGAAAATTGGTTACGCTGTCGTACTTATACAAATAAATGCGCGAGTCAAAGTTTTTACTTTCCACAAAATCCTGCGCTTTCTTAAACGCACTATCTAAGGAAGGAGCGGAAATATATTCGTCCTCGGGAATATCCAACGTTTCCATTACATCAATAATTTTTTCACTGCCAAACAACTGCATAATCTCATCTTCCATGGAAATCATAAAAACACTCTCACCCGGTTCACCCTGGCGGCCACTGCGACCGATTAACTGCCCATCTATCCTGCGAGATTCATGACGCTCAGTGCCAATAACGTACATCCCTCCCATTTCCTCCACACCCGGCCCAAGTAAAATGTCCGTCCCTCTTCCGGCCATATTAGTTGCCACAGTTACCATACCGGACTGTCCGGCCTGAGCAATTTTTTCCGCCTCCGCCCTATGATCTTTAGCTGTTAAAAGTTGATGTGGCACATTAGATTCAAAAAGCATTTGAGAAACTGCGTGAGCTGTCTCAACATTTCTAGCACCAACTAACACCGGCTGTCCTCTTCCATTTATTTGCTTAATTTTTTTTATTAAAGAAATAAATTTACCTTTTTGAGTTTTGAAAAATAAGTCATTGTGGTCAATCCTTGCCATTGGCCTATTGGTTGGAATTCTTACAATATCCAGCTTGTAAACATGACTAAACTCTCCTCTGGAATCCATAACCGTACCACTCATGCCGGAAAGTTTTTCATACATTGGAAAAAAATTCTGAAAAGTAATGGCTGCTACGGTTCTGTCGGCTTCTTTAACTTTTACCCGCTCCTTAGCTTCAATGGCCTGATGCACACCGTCAGTAAAACGCCTGCCCGGCAAAACGCGGCCGGTAAATTCATCTACAATTTCCACTCCTTCACTGCTAATAATATAATCCCGGTCTCTTTCAAAAATTACTTTGGCCTTTAAACATACATCCAAATAAAAAACATACATCGGATTGTCCTTGGAGAAAATTTGGCTGCCTAAAAGTTTTTCAGCCTTGTCCAAACCTTTGGTAGTCATACTTAAAAATTTGTTTTTGTAATCTACCGTGTAATCCTCGTCTTCTTTTAAGTCATTGGCAATGCGGGTAAACAGGTCATAGTACTGTCTTTCTTCCTTAACCGGTTCTGCAATTATTAAAGGCGTTCTGGATTCATCTATTAATATAGAGTCAATTTCGTCGACAATGCCAAAATTAAGCGGATGTTCCGCTCTTAGTACTCTATCCGATTTTACAAAAACCAAATTGTCACGCAAATAATCAAAACCTATTTCCTGGTTCGTAACATAGGTAATATCACATAAATAATTCTTGCGGCGTTGATCATTCTTCATGGTAGAAGTTATATATCCAACCGAGAGTCCCAAAAAATCATACAGCTTCCCCATCCACTTAGCGTCTCTTTCCGCCAAATAATCGTTGGTGGTTATTATGTGTACGCCTTTCCCGGCCAGCGCATTTAAATATACCGGCATTGTTTCGGTTAATGTCTTGCCTTCGCCCGCTTTCATTTCCGCCACCCTTCCGCTATGAATTACCAAGCCTCCTAAAATTTGCACATCAAACGGCGATTGACCTAAAATTCTTCTCGCCGCTTCATTAACCAAAGCAAAAGCCGGCACAATTAAAGAATCTAATTTTGCGCCTTTTTTTATGTCGTCTTTAAAAGCTAAAGTGGCTAAACTCAGTTCTTTGTCCGTCCAACTTTTATACTCTTCGCGCTCCCGCAAAATCATCCTGACTTTATATTCAAGATCTTTTATTGCCAAGCCATCAACATACTCGTCAACCGAATTTTTTATTTTCTCCAAAAATGACATTTTTAGATTTTATGTTTTTGTTTCCACTCGTAACCAGTCATCTGACACTCATAACATACAATATTATACCATAATTCCACTCAAAATAAAAAACCGTCCTAAGCGAAAGCCAAGTGACGGTTTTATTAATTTTTTTAAACAACCTTTTCCAATTCTTCCAAATTTATTTTCACGCCGGCTTTGTCCCCAATCTGTTTTACCCAATTAGCAATAACATTTTCTCTAGCCTTCAACTCAAAATAGTGATTGTCTGAAAGCTTTAAAAAACTATAATCTTTTTTTGTATTTTGCGCGTCCATATATAAATTATACTCCCATTATTTTGACTGTCAAACAAACAAAATCCGGCAGGCGCTTTTTTAAAAAAGGCGCCTGCCGGACATGACAGAAAAATCAGAGAAAATTTTGCAGGAATTCCACAAAACGCAAATCTTCAGGCATTCCGGGCAGTTTGCGTTCAATATCTCTACCCAGAACCGGTTTGCCGGAAAGCTTTTCGGTCATTTCAAAAACCTGCGCAGCCTGCTTTGTGCAGACTCTGGAAAAAGACTCTTGCCAGCGGAGTGGAACTGAAGCCCAATCGCCAGGTCTCCCAAATGGCAATAGGTACGGAAGCCCAACGTTCTTACTTCCAACTACAAACCTTCCACACCTGGGCACGCCCGGCAAAAAGTCGCGCTGACAGATTTCGTCAACGACTTCCTTTACCAGGTAAACCGCCGAAACTTCAACTCCGCACTCTTTGAGCAGTTGCTCTCCCGCCCCAACGCACACGCCAGCCAACACCTTCTTAACTAAAATACCCGCGCTTGCCAATTCTTCAATTGCAAACTTCATCTGGTGCCCGCTAAACACTACGTCGTCCACCAAAGCAATTTCATGCAGCTTCTGTTCTTCCAATACTTTGATCTGATTCTGAAGCGTTGATGTTCCAAACCGCGGCATCAATCCGGCATCGTTACCAAACTGATCCACAGCCCGGCTAACTTGGATTGTGTTTAGGGACTGAAAGTAAACCCCGTCCATAGACACGAAAGGCAGTCTGCTTTCCTGCGCCCACTTAGTTAGCTGCTGACTGATTACTAACTCTTTAGCGAGAACGACCTCGCCAAAAATCTTTGTCAGCATAGTCATCATTTCACCAAGCAGTGAAGCAAAGAAGGCCGTATTTGGTATGGTAAATCCTTTGCGGTTGGCCCACCCGCCAAGCAACATATGGGCATCCTCGGAGAGTACAAAAGGTTTCATGCTTTTGCGACCCCCAAAATATAAGACATGACTTTTTCGTACCACCAATACTCGTGGCACAGTCCAGGCACCTGGCTGCTAGGTGTTTTAATCCCAGTGCGTTTGAAGCCACAGCGCTCCGCAATGCTAATAATAGGCGCATTGTCATCCCGCATGCGAGTAAGAACCAAAACAGGTTTGTACTCAGCCTCGAGCTGTAAAATAAATTCCTTTCTCAAAGCCAAACCAATTCCCTGTCCTTGCCACGCAGGATCAACCAACACTTCCTGCTCCCACACGACACGACAGAACTCCCGGGGAAAGGTGCGCGCGAAATCTGCTAAAGCTTCCCCACGCTCTGCCCCCAACTCCTCCAGACTCACAACTTTCCACCAAATAGCGCCGACCACCCCATCTTCTCTGATTGCCACGAGTCCTTTGACGGATCCATTTACAATTTTATCAAGCCTCGACGCGACTTGTTGTTCAGTCAAAAGCTCAAACCAGGGAAACCCGCTAAACGCGCGTTTATAGATCAGCCCAACTTCGCACAAATCCTCGTCCTGCATTTTTCTAATCTTCATACAGCCTCCAATTAAAATTCCCCTTCAAAAAATTTCTTCTAAGAAGGGACTGAGGGTGAAAATAAAACACAACCAATCTCTTCTTACAAGAGACGGCTTTGATGGCTAATATTTTTTTCGGATATTTTTTTCATTTTGTAACAAATTACTTCCTTATACTGACCAACTAATAAAGGGTAAAATTCTTCTGAACCCATTTTCATTTTTGTGAAATCCGTGAATTTGAATCGGATGTTTTCCAGGGAATTTAAAACTTTCCCATAAACTTGATATAAATTTTTTCCTTTGAGGACTAGCTCTAAATTATCAAAATCGATTGAATTAATTGTTTTAAGAATTCTTACTAATTGGCTTAAAGTTTTCCTAGAATTTTTTGGACCACATTCAATTTCTAATCCACGCTCAACAAACTTAGTTATCGGACCAGTCTTTTTTCGAGAATCCCAGATAACTATATTTTTTATTGGCAATAACGCGGCCAAAGCTAAATTTTCAAAGCTAGGATTAGTAACAATGCTAAAAATTCCGCTCGTGGCTGTTGTGCTGTGAATATCAATAGTAAAGCTATATTTTTTTGCTAATTCCAAAAGCTGAAAAGCTCTTCTTTTTTCATACTGCTTAGAAAACTTATTTCCAGGAGCAACTCTATTTAAGTCAGTCTTAATAAATCTCGTTTTTTTATTTAAAGCCTTTTTGTTGGCAATAACCCAAGCAAAACGATTATTTAAGATTTGTTTATCGATAATTTTCATAGCCTTTATTCCAATCGGTTCATCGCCGTGAACAGCGGTTAAAACTAAAGCATCTTTTCTTTTTTGCATAACCAAATCAATAGCTTTTTTCACAGCCTGTTTTGGAGTTGTTGCTACTTCTACTTTTATCCTTTGCCTCGCATCAAAATATTTCTCAGATAATTTACTACTCCAGCCGCCGGTATTTTTTATTACAACAATTGGAATATTAGCTTGATAAGCAATGGCCATTTCAGTAAGAGTGCCGGAGCCTCCGCCCAGACAAATTATTACGTCGCAACTAAGAACTAAACTTAATTCTCTGCCGCCGCCTCTTTCCAAACCACTGGCAATAACCACATCTGCTCCTGAGTTTTGATAAATTCCTAAACCCTTGCCATAAGTTACACCAATACTTAAGCCCCCTGCTTTTTTAGTAGCTCTTGATGCAACCGTAGACAAAGAATCCGAATCTTTTTCCGCGCCATAAATAAGCGTGGCATTATTTTTAGCAATGTAAAAACCAAGCATCGCAGCAATTCTTTCTAATTTTTTTGAATAATTCAAATCCGCCATAGAACCCATAACACCGATTTGAATTTTCCTATTTAATTCTTTCATAATATTTTTTAATTAATTTAATAAACAAAAAACCCCTTCTCGTAAAGAGAAGGAGCTGTTTTGATTTCTAGTCCTTTTGCCTTAGTGTACTAGCCTGTCCGCCGAAGCCTTGGCGAAGGAGGATACGCTGATACACGAAAAAAGAAATCAACCCAAAACCTTCTCTGCGAGAAGTGGGTTGCTATGATGTTTGGAAAAACGGTTGATGATGAGCTTATACCCGCCCATACCTTTGTTCAGCCACTTGCCTATGCGGGCAATGGTGCGGGGAGAAAGGCCGGTTTTACCGGCTATGGTGGTGTAAGATATTTTACGCTCTAACATTTGCGCAGCTAAAAAACGGTTGCCAAATTCTTCTAGTTCACTTTCTGTGAGTAAATCACGAAAAAAACTTTTGGCTTCGGGTAAATTCTTCAATTCCAAAACCGCCCTTAAAAGGTTTTCGGTTTTTTTGTTGTTCCAGGTTATAGGCATATATATAGTTATCAGTTATCAGTTATCAGTTTGATATTAATTTTGAATATTTGCTATACTTGGGTATAGCACTTTACCCAAGTATAGCGGGTTATGTAAATTCTGTCAATAGTAATATATTTATAGGCTAAGGTATTAAATTTCTAGATTTAAAAGCCTTTAAATAAACTTCTATTAAAATGCTCTATGTTTTTGTCAAAAAAGTGCTATAATTAAATATATAACAATTAAGTATAAAAATATGATAGCAATTTATGTAATAATAGCCCTAGCTTTACTCGCTGTTTTTCTCTATAACGGCTTAGTAAGCAGCAAAAACCGCGTAGATGAAGCTTGGAGCGATATAGAAGTTCAGTTAAAAAGAAGGTACGATTTAATTCCTAACTTAGTAGAAACCGTAAAAGGTTACGCTAAGCAGGAATCAAGCGTGCTTGAAAATGTTACCAAAGCCCGCAATATGGCAATGGGCGCGGGCACTATGCAGGAAAAGCTAAAAGACGAAAATATGCTTTCCGGCGCTTTAAAAAGCTTATTTGCGGTTTCTGAAGCGTATCCGGATTTAAAGTCCAACACTAACTTTATGCAAATGCAGAGGGACTTAACGGACACTGAAGACAAAATTCAAGCCGCTCGCCGCTTTTACAACGGCAACGTGCGCGACTTTAACACCAAAATTCAACAATTCCCCGGCAACATTTTTGCCTCTATGTTTGGTTTTGGCAAACGAGAATTCTTTGACATAGACGAAAAAGGTCCGGAAGGGCAGCCTGTACAAGTAAAGTTTTAGATAACTTCAAGCACCTTCTATGGAATTTACTAAGTTCTCACGGGAACAATATAAAGATTTTTTGTCTGACCCTCAAAAAAAGGCATTTAGGCTTAGTTTAAAAATTGGCAGGCAAATTCAGGATGATTTTCCAAACATAGGCAATGAATACATAAATGGAAAAACTCTTGCTGAATTAGTTTCTGACCATAATTTAGTAAATAAGTATTCTGTTTCTGTAAAAGTAGCAGAAGCAGCGGTTTTAATCGCAATAAAAGGGTTTACGCCTAAACCAGGCTTGGAAGAACTTGTTGGGTTTGCAGGCCTAATAACTGACCCGCACCTGTTAGAAGCAGTTGGAAAAAGACATATTACTGACTCTGCAAAAAAAATAGGCGCCAGAATGCGCGATGAAAAAAGAGGTGTTTTTTCATTAAGCTTGGAAGCGCAAAAAGAAATAGGGAAACGGTCTGGCAAAGCCTTGTATGAAAATAGGCTGGGGGTTCACGCAAGACCCATGGAAGAAAGAATGGAATATATAAAAAAAGCTGTTTTAGCAAGGGGTGTCAGATTGTTTACGGATGATGAAAAAAAGGCGATTTTGGAACTGTCAACTAATCCAGATTACCAAAATAGTACTCGCAGCAAAATAAACGCAGAAAAAATTGCCCGTAAAATAAATTCTGATTATCACGAAGGAAAAGAAATCATGAAGCCATTGCAAGTAACAAAGTTTATTCAAGATCGAAAAAGACGACTAAAAAATAAAACCTAAACAATTTAACCTTGTATGCTCACTTACGACCTCATAGCAAAAAACAAACGCGAAAGCTGGATATTAATATTCAGCTTTTTGCTCATAATAGGCATTTTAGGTTTTGTTTTCTCCCAGGCTTACGGCCGACCCGAAATTTTGTATTTTGCCGTGGGTTTTTCGGTTATATCAAGTTTAATCTCATATTATTATTCAGATTCAATTACCCTCGCCCTTTCGCAGGCCAAAGAGGTTAACAGGCAAAATAACCAGGAGTTATACCGCATAGTAGAAAACCTTTGCATTGCAGCTGGCTTGCCTACTCCGCGGATATATATTATCGAAGACACAGCTCCTAACGCTTTTGCTACCGGCCGCGACCCGGAGCACGCTGTTGTTTGCGTTACCACGGGAATTTTACAAAAACTGGAAAAAACTGAACTGGAAGGCGTAATTGCTCATGAACTTTCACACATTGGCAATTACGACATTCGTGTTATGACTTTAGTTGTGGTTTTAGTTGGAACAATTACCTTGCTTGCTGATTGGATGTTGCGCGCTAGGTTTTTTGGCCGTAAAAGCGGCGGACGCGATGGAAATCAAATTCAGTTAATTTTTTTTGTAGCCGGTATAGTTTTAGCGCTGCTTTCCCCCATTATCGCAACCTTAATAAAACTTGCAGTCTCCCGCCAGCGCGAATATTTAGCAGATGCATCGGGAGCACTGCTCACCCGCTACCCCGAAGGCTTAGCAAAGGCTCTTGAAAAAATTTCTGCAGACAGTGAACCCCTAGAAGCCGCTAACAAAGCCACGGCTCACCTATATATAGTAAACCCGCTTAAAGAACATAAAGGCCAAAGCTCGGTTGGCTGGTTTGCTGGTATGTTTAACACCCACCCGCCAATTGCGGACAGGGTTAAAAGACTTAGAGAAATGAATTTATGAACTTTTTAGAAAGTTCAATTGTGGATGCATTAAAAGCTGAGCTGGACAAAAACCTTGCCAAACATTCAAAACTCTTACATAGCACAAATAAAAAAAATTTACTTGAAGCAGACATATATACTGCTCTGTTCAACAAAAAGACATAGCCAACCTAACTAGAAAAATAAAAAAACTAGATTCTCAATAAGAAACTTAAGAAAATACTTTTATGAGTGAAAAATCAAACGGCTTTTATCACCGCCATCCTGATGCAAGACGGTTAGAACAAGATACAAAAAAGGCTAATATTAAATCTGCGATATTAAATTTATACGGAAACTTTGTTGAAGGTGGTAAACCAGAACATATAATAACAATAAACGAACTTACTCAAATGTTAAATATTAATGTGAACCAATTAAAAAATCAATTATTTAGCGCATATAAAACTCAAAGCTTAAACGATGTTCTGCAAGCCCTAGGACTCCCGTATAAAAAAATTAATACAAGATAGTGATTTTAAGCCATTTAATTTATGAATGAATATTCTAAAGAGTACCCTAATGATTTAGAGGTTTTAAATAAAATAAAAAGCTCTGGGACCGAAGGCTGTACCTACGAAGATTTATTTAACTCTCTACAAAATTATGCAACAAAAAACAAAAAAAGGTTATTATTCAACCAAGCGTTTCAGACTTAGAAGATATTCTAAAATTTTTAAAGGATAAATATCCGAATATTAAACACAGAAATGATAAATATTATTGGGAAGAATTAAGTTAAACTAAACAAAAAAACCAAAATATAATGTCAAACAACTTTCGACTAACAGAATCAGAAATTAACACCCAACAAGAGACAAAACAAATAAAAATAAAAACAGCGCTTTTAAACCTTCACGCTGCCTTTGTTGAAGGCGGAAAACCTAATCATGTAATTACACCTAGTGAGGCTGCTCAAGTAATCGGCTGCAAACAATCAGACTTATACTCTTGGCTCCACGATGCCTATTGCGAATTGAGTTTTACAAATGTTTTAAAAATATTAAACCTTCCATATAAGGGTCAAGCCGAAAACACACCCGATAAATTCAACAAACAAACAATTTCTGATTGGTTCGAACAATTCTATAAAGAAAATGGTTTTACACCAACCCTAAATGATTATAATAAAGCCGCGAGTACAGACGAGCTTCCCGACGCAAAAATTTTTAATAAAATAATGAAGGAAAAAATCACTTCTTTTCTCAAAAATTTTATTGCCAAAAAAGAACTGTTGAAATCAAAAAAGTAACTTACTAATTACACCCATCCTAAACCCTCTTGCTTTTAGCTTTTGGGCTAATTTTTGTTTTTCTTCATAAGTTCCGCCGGAGGCAGACCCCGCTTTGCGGGACATACTTCCTAATTCATGCTTCTGTAAAAACCTCTTTGCAATTTTCAATTCTTCTTCCTCGTTTAAACTTTCATTTAAAACTTTTTCAATAATATTTGATGGCAAAAGTTTTTCCATCAGCTTTTTTTTAATTCCATAGTAGCCAAAGGTTTTATATTTTTTTAAGTTGTCCAAATAAACTTGCGCGTAGCTTTCGTCATCTAAATACCTATTTTCTTTTAATCGCAAAATGATTTCGTCAGCAATCAGCAACTCGTAACCCTTCACCCGTAACTTTTCCTTTATTTCTCCTGCTGTCCGCAACTTTAAAGACAGCAAATAAATTGCATACCCATAAGCTTTCTCCTGCTTGATTCTTAATTCATCATTCATAATTCTGCATTTCTCTTTATCACTCTCTTGACATGAGTGATAATGAAATATATAATCATTTTATCTGGTATAATAAATATAGCACGACATTTAATTTTATTAAGCAATTAGTAGGTAGTAAGTAGCGTTTAGCCACACTGCCGGCTACCTACTACTCACTACCAACTACCCACTAGTACATGACAAATTTCTCCTCTATATTAGAACGACTTTCTTCCCGCGCAAAAAATGCGCTTATTTTTGCACAACTTGCCAGCGAAGAATTAAAACACGATCATATTGGCACCGAACACTTGCTCTACGGAGTAATTTCGGAAAAATCCAGCTTTGCGGCCGAAATGCTGACCAAAACCAAACTAACTCCTGAAATTATTAAACAGGAATTAATTTTTGTTAACACTAACAATACGGTTTTAAACTGGAAGCCTGTGCTTTCTGAAAATCTCAAAATGGCCATAGAAAAATCGGCAATTATTGCCAGCCAGTACAATTACCAATTTATTGGCACAGAACATTTTTTATACGGCATAATCTCCGGTGAGCAAAATAAAGCCAAAGTTACTCTTTCTAAATTAGGTATAAACATTTCCGAGCTTACGGAAAATTTGCTCGCTGTTTTTGAAAATATTTCTAAATTTCCCGAAATTCCGGAAAACGAACCGCATAACCATATGCCGGAAGGTCCCATGCCGCAAGCAGGAATGCCGCCCAGACCCACGAGCCAAAAACAAAATGTCTTAGACTATTTTACAACAGACATTACCAAAAAAGCAGCCAGTGGATTAATTGATCCGGTTATTGGACGCAAAACCGAAATTGAAAGAATGCTCAGCATACTTAACCGCAGAACCAAGAACAATCCCCTACTTATTGGCGAAGCCGGCGTAGGCAAAACCGCAATTGTAGAAGGTTTGGCTCTTGCAATTTCAAAGCGGGAAGTTCCAGACTCGCTGCTCGATAAAAAAATATTAAGTTTAGATTTGGCGCTAATTGTAGCCGGCAGCATGTTTCGGGGCGAATTTGAAAACCGCTTAAAACAAATTATTGAGGAAGTAAAAGCCGACTCAAATATTATTTTATTTATAGATGAGTTGCATACCATGGTTGGCGCAGGCGCCACCACCGGCTCTTTAGACGCGGCTAACATTTTAAAACCCGCTTTAGCGCGCGGTGAACTTAGAGCCATAGGCGCGACGACTTTAGCCGAATACAAAAAACATATTGAACCGGACGCGGCTTTAGAAAGAAGATTTCAGGCTATACAAGTTGATGAACCCAGTCGCGAAGAAACCGTACAAATTTTAAAAGGCTTAAGACCAAATTACGAAAAACACCACAACGTAACAATTACAGACGAAGCCATAAACGCGGCAGTGGAACTTTCCGCCCGCTATATTTCAGACCGCTTTTTGCCTGACAAAGCGGTAGATTTAATAGATGAAACCGCGGCTTTTTTGCGCTCTATAAACAGCAACAGCAAATTGCTTCGCGCAACCAAAAAAATTGAAAGCGATTTAGAAGCATTAGAACAGGAAAAAACCAAAGCGGTTTTAAACCAGGATTTTACCACCGCGCTGCATTTGCGTGCGCAAGAAGAAAAACTTTTAAAACAAAAAAGCGAATTAAATCAGAGCCTCATGGCGGAAAAACAAATACCGACCCACACTATTAGCTCAGAAGACATTGCCCACACAGTTTCCATGATGACCAAAATTCCTCTGGCAAAATTAACCAAAACCGAAATCGGACGTTTAGCTAATTTAGAGAAAATTCTCAAGGCTAAAATTATCGGACAAGACCAAGCTGTAGAAGAAGTAGCCAAAGCTGTACGCAGAAGCAGAGCCGGAATTACCGATCCCAGGCGCCCTTTGGGCAGCTTTATTTTCTTAGGTCCCACAGGCGTAGGAAAAACTGAAACCGCCAAAATTTTAGCCAGTGAAATTTTTGAAGATGAAAGCGCGTTAGTCAGAGTCGACATGTCGGAATTTATGGAACGCCACAATGTCTCCAGGCTCATAGGCGCACCGGCCGGCTATGTCGGTTACGGCGAAGGCGGAAAACTAACTGAAGCAGTGCGCAGAAAACCCTATTCTGTAGTACTGTTTGATGAAATTGAAAAAGCAAACCCCGATGTCTTTAATATTCTGCTTCAAATTTTAGAAGACGGCCAATTAACCGATGCCGCAGGTAAAGCTGTTAATTTCCGTAACACGGTCATTATAATGACTTCTAACTTGGGCATGCGGGAATTAAGCCTGCAGGCTGCTAAAATTGGTTTCGCTGAAAAAGAAGAACATTTAAGTGACCAACTCAAACTCTCCAAAGAATACGAAAAAATAAAAGACGGAGTACTGGAAAAACTTAAAGAAGATTTTAAACCCGAGTTTTTAAACAGAATCGATAAAATTGTTGTTTTCAAACCCTTGGGTATGCAGGAGTTAAAGAAAATTACTCAGTTGCAAATTTCTTTGCTGCAAACCCGCCTACTGGAACAAAACCTTGCTTTAAAAGTAACTCCCGCGGTTGTT
Source organism: uncultured Candidatus Saccharibacteria bacterium (assembly GCA_964453265.1). Lineage (GTDB taxonomy): Bacteria > Patescibacteriota > Doudnabacteria > UBA920 > UBA920 > CAYVNU01. Next base: position 13,267 of record CAYVNU010000009.1, read on the forward strand.
AAATATATTTCCGACAAGAGTTTTGACCCGGCCCAAGGCGCGCGCTTTGTCAGAAAAAATATTCAAGAACTGCTTGAAGACCCGCTGGCGGAAAAAATTATTTCCGGCAAAGCCAAAGAAGGTTCGCAGTTAATTGCCGATATGAAAAAAGACACTATTGTATTTTCTTTGGAAACCAACAAAATTAAATTACCTGTCGCGGCATAAAATTCAACCGGACAAAAAATAGCGTTCGACTTCATGGAGAACCTATTTTTTCTAAAAAACATAGCTTAAAATGACCGCCATTCTTTTAAAAGAATGGCGGTCATTTTTCATTACTCGCCGCCTTTTCTTTTGCCTAAAATTTTTGCTAAACTTATTTTAGGATCTAGACAGAACGTCATTGCGAGCCATGAATGCATCTGAGGGGCGCGGCAATCTTATAACAACAGATTACTTCCCCCTTCGTCCGCCTGAGGCGGACTTCGGAGGACAGGTCGGCGGATGCACTTCCTGCCTACAGGCAGGCTCGCAATAAAAAACATATAAAAAATCTTATAAAATTAATGTAATGTAAACAAAGTAATGCAACTTTTTACAAATTTTGTCATTCCATTTTATAAAGATATAAAAGAATTTATTTTAGACACCCTCTTTCCCATTTCCTGCCTGGCCTGCGAACAGGAAGGCAAAGAATTTTTATGCGACGATTGCGCGGGCAAACTCTCAAAAGTTCACCAAATTTGCATAATGTGTCACAAGCCGTCTATTGGCGGACTGACCCACCCAAATTGTAAAACCAGCCTCGTGCCAAACGGGCTTATTTCTTTTTTAGATTATCACGATGAACGGGTTAGCAAATTAATAATCCATGGCAAATATTATTTTATTTCCAGTATATACAAAATTTTAGGTAGAATGTTGGCAGATTTTCTAACTACAAGCTACCCACATCTCCTAACAGCTAAAACCTATAACCTAACACCCATTCCCCTCCACTGGACTCGCAAAAATTGGCGCGGCTTTAACCAGGCGGAAATTTTATGCCAAGAATTATCGACTGCGCTTAACTTGCCCGTTACCAACATTTTAAAACGTTCTAAAATTACTAAAACCCAAAAAGATTTAAAAAAAGAAGCGCGTAAAATAAATATAAAAAATGCTTTTTCGCTTTTACCGCAGCTTGTAAATAATAAAAATTGTTTGCTTGACCAATCTTTTATTTTAGTCGACGACGTGGCTACCACCGGCTCCACATTATGCGAAGCGGCTAGAATTTTAAAGTATCATGGCGCAAAAGAAGTAATTTGTTTAACCGTTGCCAGAGACTAAACTTTTTGTTAGAATATCTAAAGATTTATAATTTTATAAATCGTTTGGAGAGGTCGCATAGAGGCCCAAGTAGCGCTGGTTTTAAACTCGGTAAAGGAGTTTACTCCTTTACAAAAGACAACTTAATATAAGCTCGTTGGAGAGGTCGCATAGAGGCCTAGTGCGCTGGTTTGCTAAACCGGTAAAGGAGTCAAATCCTTTCGGGGGTTCGAATCCCCCCCTCTCCGCCACACTTCGCCAAGGCTACGTGTGGCTTTCAGCCACCCACAGCTTAAGCGATGGGTGTGCTTATAGCCACTCAATCGCAGGCTTGGCGAAGTGTGTCACCCGAAGCTTTAGCGTAGGATGACAAATATATATGTACTACGTTTATCTTCTCAAATTATCAAACGGAAAAATTTATACCGGATCTACTCCGGACATAAAAAATCGGATAAAGCAACACAACAATGGCTTATGCGAATCAACAAAAAATTCTAGAACGATAAAATTAATTTGGTGTGGAATTTTTGAAACTAGATTATTAGCACGCAAGTTTGAAAATTATTTAAAAACGGGATCTGGACAAGCATTTAGGAATAAAAGATTAATAATAAATAATCCTCCCGGAGAGGTGGCTGAGTGGTCTAAAGCAGCGGTTTACTAAACCGCCGAACCTTCACGGGTTCCGAGGGTTCGAATCCCTCCTTCTCCGCCACACTTCGCCAAGGCTACGTTTGGCTTTCAACGACCCACTGCTTAAGCAATGGGTGTACCTATTGCCACTCACTCGCAGGCTTGGCGAAGTGTGTCACCCGAAGCTTTAGCGTAGGATGACAGAAATACTGACCACAAAGCTTCAAATGGCTTTCCCCCATTTTCATTATTTTTTTGTTTAAATTATTTTATTTATAATGACAAATCAAGCCAGTACTTCTATAATAGACAAACTCGCTTTTATTGAAATTCAAAACCGCAAAATTCTACAAACACGCAGCTTCGGAAAAGACAAATGGTATATTCCCGGAGGCAAAAGAGAAGAAAATGAAACCGACCAACAAACACTTATTCGGGAAATTAAAGAAGAATTACAGATTGATTTAATTCCGGAAACAATTACATACTACGGAACTTTTGAAGCACAGGCACACGGCAAGTCTGAGGGTACTTTAGTTCGCATGACTTGCTACACGGCTAAGTATCAAGGTGAATTAAAACCAAATGCTGAAATAGAAAAAATAGATTGGTTCAATTACTCTAGAAGAGAAGATATATCCCCAGTTGATAAAATAATATTCGACGACCTAAAAAATAAAAGCCTTATAGATTAAAACCTATAATATTACTGCCCACAACCGCCAAGTTAGTTGGCGGTTTGTTTGTGCTTAAAGCCTTTTAAAAACTTTAGATTTATGATAAAGTAAACAAATGAAAAAATTTATATCACAAAATCCATTACCAGTAGTTTTATTTACTATTTTTATAGACATGCTTGGCTATGGGATTTTAATACCCATAATCCCCTTACTTTTAGCGGATCCAAATTCTAAAGAATATTTATTGCCGCTAGGCTATAGCGTTAAACAAGGTTATATATTACTTGGTTTTTTAACCGCTATATTTCCCTTAATGCAATTTTTTGCAACGCCAATTCTAGGTCAACTTTCCGATAAGTACGGCAGAAAAAAATTATTAGGTTTTTCTTTAGCAGGAACCTGCATATCTTATATATTATTTGCAGTGGGCATTTTTACAAAAAATATCCCACTATTATTTATTGCCCGCGCTTTTGACGGCATAACCGGCGGAAACATTGCAGTTGCCCAGGCTGCAATTGCCGATATAACCAAACCGGAAAATCGAACTAAAAATTTCGGCTTAATGGGCGCGGCCTTTGGTTTTGGCTTTATTATCGGACCATTTTTAGGCGGAAAACTTTCCGACCCTTCCTTAATCAGTTGGTTTAACGCGGCCACTCCATTTTTATTTGCAGCAATTCTTTCTTTTGCCAATGTCTTGTCTGTAATCTTTTTCTTCCCAGAAACTTTAAAACCCGGCAAAGAGATGCAAAAAATGTCCTGGAACCAATCAGTTTTAAATATTATCAAAGCTTTTAACATGAAAGGCTTGCGGGTTATTTACACTTCAGTATTTTTATATAACGCGGGTTTTACCTTTTATACAACTTTTTCCAGCGTATTTTTAATTACTCGCTACAATTTCACCCAAAGTAGCATAGGAAATTACTTTGCCTTTGTCGGAATTTGGATTGCAATTACTCAGGGCTTTATAACCAGAAAAGTTTCCGGTAAATTTTCAGAACAACAAGTTTTAAATATCAGCTTACTTATGACTGGCTTAATTATTTTAGCGTATTTAAACACTCAGCAATCTTGGCAAATCTATACAGTGGCTCCTTTTTTTGCTATTTTTGTTGGTTTGTCTATGGCAAATATAACCAGTTTAATTAGCCGTTCCGTAGGTCCTGAAATTCAGGGAGAAATTCTAGGCATTAACGCTTCAATTCAAGCTTTCGCGCAAACCTTACCCCCAATGCTCTCAGGTTTTATAGCCGCCAAACTAACCCCAACAGCTCCATTATGGGTTTCAGGACTTGTAACAATCTCAGCTGGATTAATTTATATCCTGCTTTTTAAGCCTTCCCAAAAAATCATTCACCAAAATTAAGCAACTTTTAAGCTGTACTTAGAGTAAAAAAAGGCCTAAAATCTAACTAGGCTTATTTTATGTAAGAAAAGGGCTGTATTTACGTCTTGTAAATATACAATCAAACATTAAATTCAGTGTCAAAGCTTAGATTAACCCTTTTTTATTGACTTTTTCTGATTTTTCCAGCATAATTTTATTTTTTGTAACAAATGAACCGCAATTCCGTCTTACATACTAGCAACATAAATAACCCGGATTCTTCAGGTTTTTTAAGAGACTTAGTAATTTTAGCCAAAAAAGATGAAGCTAATGCTTTTGGCCAAATTTACGACATGCTTTTTAAAAAAATCTACAGATTTGTTTTTTTTCGGGTTGGCCACAAAGAACAGGCCGAGGACCTAACAGAAGAGATTTTTTTAAAAGCTTTTACTAAAATTAAAACAGTTTCTGAAGACCAGAACTTTGAAGCATGGGTATACCAAATCGCCCGCAATGCAATAATTGATTATTATAGAAGCAAAAAAATCACTGTAGGTTTGGACGAAATAGAAAATACTTTAGAGTATGAAAGTAATGTAATAGACGTAATAAATTTAGACCAACAGCAAAAATTCCTTTTAAAACTCCTAAAAGAACTGGAACCGGTACAACAAACCGTTATTAAACTAAAATTTTTCGACGAACTAAACACGCCGGAAATAGCTGCACTAATAAAAAAATCTGAGGGCGCAGTTAGAGTAATCCAACATCGGGCGATTTTAAAACTTCAGGAATTAATAAAATTAGAAGAAAATAACCTTACTTCTCAAGATGGCCAACAAAGAATACATTTTTGATCAAGCTCTTAAGGAGCTAAAAAATACCGCATCATTTCTTGATGCTTCTTTGGATTTGGCAGAACACAAAGAAGAGCTTTTGCCATTGCTAAAAATTTCAAATATGTTAAGCAGCCTACCAAAGTCTTCTCCCCCTACGCCAGCTTTGCGTAGGTTGTATATTTCAAGACCGGTTAAAAATTTTGCTTTTGCTTGGCTGCATGTGTCAAGATTTATGGCAATGAGCGTTAGTGGAATTTTATTATTTAGCGCTTTTATAGGCCTAAGTTTCGGCGCCTACAACAGTATGCCCGGACAAACTTTATTTAGTTTAAAACACGCCTCTGAACAAATCCAGCTAAAACTTGCGGTATCTGACCAAGCCAAAGCAAACTTGCAAATTAAAATTGCGCAAAAACGCCTAAACGAGGCTGAGAGCATTTTAAACAATCCTTCAGCAGACCCCAAAGATGAAAAAGCTGTATTAACTGCGCTAGTTTCAGAAACTAAAAACAGTATCCAGCAAGTCAGTCTTGCTGCAAAAAATAATTCCCTAAACAATTCCGGTCACCCGCTGGTAGCAAGTTTGGAAAATTTGAATAAACAACAACAAAAATTAATTAATAATTTAAAGCCTGCGGCAGACTTAAACCAAGAAGCAAAAAATACTTTGACTGTTGCCTCTGAAGAAAACCTAAACAAATTAAATGAGATTAAAAATTACATAGCCATTGCCAGCAACGAAACCACATTGGCAGATTTAAATAGCATAAAAATTACCGGTTTTGTAACAAAAATAGATAAAGACGGTTTAAGTGTAGAAAATACTTCATTTATTTTTGACGAAACGACGTTAATAAAAAATTCCAAAGATGAAACCCTCTCGTGGGATAAGCTAGATTTAAAAAATAAAGTAAATGTTGTGGGTAAAAAACAAGATGATAAAATAATAGCAAAAAATATTATTTTACTCATACCTGAAACTTCCGGTGAAGTAAAAGGAAATCAAACAACTACTCCAAGCCAAGTTCCAAATTCTACCACACCCACTTCTATAGAAAGCAAGAAGGAAAAAACAGTAGTTCCGGAAAAGAATACACAAGAAATTTTAGGCAATACCACCGTAGGTTCATTTATTTTGGAAGATCCAAACCCCCAATTAAACCGCTAATTCTAGCGTACTGACACGGCTAAGTTCAAAGCTTGGCCGCATTCAGGACAGTAGAAAAAAGCCAATTATTTGGCAAGCATCCTGAAACTAAAAACTTAAGTCCCGCAAATGGGCAAATAAAACAGCCGGGTCTAGAGCCGGCTGTTTTATTTTTGCTTTTTTGGCCAAAAAAATGATATAATTTAAAAGAGGTAAAATTACTTACTGGAGAGGTCGCATAGTGGTTTAGTGCACCGGTCTTGAAAACCGGAGTACCCAAAAGGTACCGAGGGTTCGAATCCCTCCCTCTCCGCCACTCGACTCGCTTTGGCTAACGCCAAAGCTCGCTCGTGGTCTATGCCCTAAAGGGCTTCGACCATCCACAATTGATTATAGCAAGTCGAGTGTCCCGAGCGAAGCCGAGGGGCTATACAAAACTATGAAAAACCAAGATCAAATCAACATTTCCTGGCAAGCTCCGGAATTTAAAGCTTACGAAAAAAATACCGGTTGGTATGTTACATTATTTGCCGTAGGTATATTAGTTATTGGTTTTTTTGTTATTCAGAAAGATTTATTTGCAGCAATAACCATGGCAATTATTACGGGTTGCGTATTTTTTTTCTCAAAACAAAGACCTGAAATTATTGACATAAGCCTGTCTACAAAAGGAGTTCATTATGGTAATTTACATTTTCCTTATAAGCAACTCAAATCTTTTTGGATAGTAAATACAGAAAATCACAAAACTCTTAATATAATAACAACAACTTATGTAAACAATCTTCTAATTCTAGAATTAGAAGATCAGAACACAGATGAAATTCGGGAATTTTTATATAAATTTTTACCTGAACATGAAGAAAGTAAAGAAACTTTTGCACAAAGGTTAATGCATCATCTAAAATTCTAAGGCCTTTTTTAAAAGGACTAAAATCTCATGAAAGTATTTTTACCTTTATCAGAAATACTAAAACTCACCAAGCCGCAAATTGCGGCTTTTAAAAAATTGAACCTATTAACTGCGCGCGATTTGCTTTTTAACTTGCCTTATAGATACTTAGACTTTTCTAAAACCGCCAAAATAAACCAGTTGCGGGCCGGGGAAAATTTTAGTATACAGGTAAAAATCAAGTCTATTAATTCTAGGTTTTCTTTTAAAAGCCGCATGTCTTTAGCCGAGGCTGTGGTTTCCGATGACACCGGGTCACTTAAGGTTACCTGGTTTAACCAAAGCTACTTGGCGCAAAGCTTAAAAGCCGGAGACGAAATATTTTTAGCCGGCCAACCGAATTTTTATAAAAATACTTTACAACTAACTAACCCCATATACGAAAAAGTCTCAGATTTCCCCGTGCATACTTCGCGTCTTGTGCCTGTCTACCATTTAACCAAAAATCTTTACCCTAGAACTTTAAGAAATGCCATTAAAGAAGTTTTTCCTCTTGCAGATGAACTACAAGATACACTACCCCAAAATGTGATAGACAATCAGAAGCTAATGGCAATAACCGAAGCAATTAAACTAAGTCATTTTCCCACTTCTAATGATGATGTAGCAAAAGCGCAAACGCGTTTTAACTTTGAAGAACTTTTCATTACTCAAATTTTGGCGCAAAAACATAAGCTAGAAAATCTTAAAAAAGGCGCTTTTAAAATTAAATTCGACCAAAAACTAATAAAAACATTTGTTGAAAGCTTGCCTTTTAAGCTTACTTTTGAGCAAAAACAAGCGGCTTGGGAAATTTTACAAGACTTGGAAAAACCAGAGCCTATGAACAGACTGCTTGAGGGCGATGTCGGCAGTGGTAAAACTTTAGTCGCTTTAATTGCCGCCTTGCAGGCAATTGCTGATGGATTTCAGGTTGCTCTTTTAACACCCACAGAAATTTTAGCTTCCCAACATTTTTCCACCTGCCAAAAACTGCTAAAGACTCCAAAAACGCACGGCCGTGCGTTTTTGGAGTCTTTTATCTTAACTAATAACTTTTCTGCTTCGTCTGAAAATCCATTGCAAAAAAAAGATTTAGAAAATCAAATAAAAAAAGGTGTCCCCGGTTTATTTATTGGCACTCACGCTTTAATTCAAAAAAATATTAAATTTAAAAAGTTAGCCCTGGTTATAATAGATGAACAACACCGCTTTGGCGTAAAGCAACGCGCTCATTTAGTAAAATCCGGAAAAAAAGTCCCCCATCTCCTATCCCTCTCCGCAACCCCAATCCCCCGTACTTTAAAACTAGCTTTAACCGGCGAGCTAGATATTTCTATAATTAAAACCAAGCCTCTAGGTAGAAAACCAATCATTACAAAGTTAGTTGGAAATATCGGCAGGCAAAAAACTTACCAATTCATAAGCCAGGAAATAAAAAATGGGCGTCAGGCTTTTGTTATTACCCCGCTTATTGAAGAAGGTGAAAGCGATACTAAATCTGCAAAAACGGAATTTGAAAGTCTGCTTAAGGTATTTCCACACTTATCCGCCTATAGCCCTAAAGGGCAATTGGGCGCCGCGCCTGCAACGCATATGCGTAAGCATTTCGGGCAGGGATCCGCCTCAATGCCCCTCGGAGACGGGGCTTTTGACGGAAAAATTGGCCTTCTGCACGGCAAAATGAAAGGGGCTGAGAAAGAAGCGGTTATGACAGCTTTTTTAAGGAAAGAAGTCCAAATTTTGGTTTCTACTTCGGTTGTAGAAGTGGGTGTAGACGTTCCCAATGCCAGCGTTATGCTTATAGAAGGCGCGGAACGCTTTGGCCTTTCCCAACTTCACCAATTCCGCGGTCGCGTCGGCCGCAGTGACCACCAAAGTTACTGCTTTTTATTTATGAGCAATAAAGAATCAACCCCTGCATCACCGGGCGGCAAAATAGTTTTCGACCCCAGTGGAGAAACTATTTTGCCAAAAGAAAAAGACGAAACCCTAACCCGCCTCACCGCCTTTACCAAAACCACCGACGGCTTTGAACTTGCTGAACTAGATTTAAAACAACGTGGCTTTGGCAAACTCTTTGGCCAAGAACAATCTGGGCTAGACTATAAATACTTTGACCCAGACTACTTAAACCTAATCCCCAAAGCCAGACAAGAAGCCAAAAAACTGCTAGCTGATGATTTTGAACTAAATAAACACCCCCTCCTAAAAGAAAAACTCCAAAACCAAACTGTTCATTTTGAATAGCAAAACATTAAAAACGCACGGCCGTGCGTTTTTAATGAAAACAAAAGATTGTTAGATTAATTAATTTTCAAGCAAAACTTACTTAACATTTAATAAAATTAAATTTCTCTTGTAGCTTCCGCCAAAGTCTTTACTTGCGCAACTTTTATTTTAGTTACAACGGATATTTTACCTCTCGGGCAAATTATTTTTTTAAAACCAAGTTTTTCTGCTTCTTTTATTCTTTTTTCTAAATTCGGCACAAACCTAACTTCGCCGGAAAGGCCGAGTTCGCCTACTACAACTGTATCCTCTATTACCTGGTCTTTTATGCTGGAAATTATCGCCAAAGCTACGGCCAAATCCGCAGCTGGTTCTTCTATTTTAAGTCCCCCAACTACGTTTATATAAACATCTTGATTACTTAAATTCATACCCGCTCGCTTTGAAAGGATCGCGATAATCAACTGTAAGCGGTTAGCATCGTACCCACTACCTGTACGTTTAGGGTAACCAAAATTACTTACCGATGTTAAGGCTTGAATTTCTAAAAGCAAAGCTCTGCTTCCTTCCATTACTGATGTTATAATGTTGCCGGATGCTTTTATACTATCTTCTCCCAAAAACAACTGCGAAGGGTTTTTTACTTCAACCAAACCCTCTCCTAACATTTCAAACACACCAACCTCGTTAGTTGTACCAAAACGGTTTTTTACGCACCTTAAAATGCGCAAATTCGCAAACCTGTCGCCTTCTAAGTACAAAACCGTATCTACCATATGTTCCAAAGTTTTTGGACCGGCTAAGTAGCCTTCTTTGGTTACGTGACCAATAATTAAAAACGCAATATTATTTTGTTTAGCCACTTGCATAACTTTTTGCACCGCATTGGTAACCTGCGCTACGCCGCCTGCCACACCCGTAGCTTCCTGGCTATACATAGTTTGTATGGAATCTACAATAACTAAGTCAGGTTTAACTTCTAAAACTGTAGCCAAGACTGTTTCTAAATCGGTTTCGGCTAAAACTTGAAGTTGATGATTTTTGTTTATGCGGCTAGCTCTAAGTTTAATTTGCCCGGCTGACTCTTCGCCGGAAACATACAAAACCGAATTTGATGATATATTCATCGATATCTGTAGAGCAAGTGTTGATTTTCCTATACCCGGATCGCCGCCGAGCAATACTAAACTTCCCGGCACTAAACCGCCGCCAAGTACGTCGTCAAACTCGCCTATTTCGGTTTTTATCCGCAATTTACTATCTATATTTAAAGACCCCAAATCCACAGGTGAAGAAGGCACCGCACTAGTTACCTGTGACTTGTTATTAGTTATTTGTTTTAAGGTACTCCACTCTCCACAATTCGGGCATTTGCCTTGAAAAGTCGGGGTTCTAAAACCGCAGGAGGAACACTTATGCATTGTGGCTTGGGATTTGGCCATAAAAAAATTCCTAATTATTCTAATTGTACTAATTGAACTAAATAATGTCCAATGCCCAATTAATCATTAGATATTGGTAATTTTTAGAGGTTAGAAATTAGAGATTAGAAATTTAATAAAGATTCCTCGCAGCAGAGCTGACGAGGTATTGAGTTTCAGAAAACATCTATTACCTCGGAGCAGAGCTCCGAGGTAATAAACCTGTATTTCCGTCCGCCTCTGGCGGAAGCTCCCTGCCTACCGGCAGGCAGGCTTAGGCCCTGAAAATGATATGCAAGGATGTCATTTCTCTCGCTCTACGTCGCGAATAAAAGAAAAAACAGTAAAAATAAATTAATTTTATTTATTTCGACAAATCCAAATAATATAAACCACCGTCTTGGGCGTTTCTAAAGAAAAGCTTGTTGGAATTCAAGTTTAAAAATAAATCCCTACCGTCCAAGCTTTGGCTAGGAAAATTATATTCAACTTTCTCAAAAGTCGAAGTATTAAATTTATAAAAATTATCTGTTGTTAAAGCACTTCCCAAACTTGACTGCGTTGGCACAGCCACATAAATTGTCTGGCTATCTTTGTCCCATACTGCTTTTTCAGGAGTTGAAAAAATCCCTAAATTCTTTACCTCTCCGGAATACAAATCATAATACCACAACTGATACTGCTGGGTTGTAGAATTTTTTTTGCCGAATAAAAACTTTTTACTATCCGGGCTCCATAATACTCCATAATTATAGCCTTCCTTAACTAAACTTCTCCAAATTTTAGCATCTGGAGTTGTAAGACCGATCTCATTAACAAAATCAGGATTATTTTCTTTAAAATATAGAACATTTAAACCATCCGGTGAGACATGAACCTGGGCATTTTTATTCCACATTTCACCTATTTTCTGATAATTCTTACCGTCTGGGTTTGATACATTTACAGTATCGCGCTTATTTGGATCGGGGTAATTCCAAATGTAATATATTTTATCCGCGTTCGGTAAAAAATCAAGGGAACTTATGCTAACCGGCAAATCTATAAACATACTATTTCTGCTGTCAAAAAAACTCCAAGTTTTTTTACCGTTAAAATTTAATTCCGCAATAAAATTATCGCCTTTTTGGGGCCATAAAATTTTAGTTATATTATTTTTAACCGGAATTTCCAGTTGTTTCTTTGATGAAACTACAATCTGGCCGCCACTGTCTTCAATTGAAGCCTGAAATAACTGGCCTTGCTTATTAAAATAGGTTATACCATTTCCGTTATAAAATAAAACTGGGGAAATCACTTGATCGTCTATTAACTTATAAGCTTGAGCGGAAGAATTTGAGTTATTGTTATTGCTATCAACAGGATTTTGATTCTGGCTGTTACCCAAAGCGCTCGCATCTATCCCAGCATTTTGAACTGTACTACTAGCCTGACTATTACTATCAACTTGCTTAGAAATAGTATTTTTACTTCCAGAATATTTTGAGTAAATTAAAAACCCCAAAGTTCCGACTATGAGTAAAAAAATTGCTCCCAAAATTGCGATTGCTTTTTTATTCATGTAAAAAATATTGAAACTATTTTAGTAAGTTAAAGAAGCGCCGTTCTTTAACAACGAATTAATTTTCAAAATTGTTTTTTTCATATTTATTTATCAAACTTATTTTATTTTTTGTATCAAAATATCGTTTACCAGCCAATTTTTTCCACTGGGTACTAACTCCACGGTAATTTTTACGTCGTATGAGTTAAATATATTTTCTGTTCTAGGAGAAATTTGCAAATTTTGATCTGATACTTTTTCCTCAACTTTTGCGTCCATATAAACTTTCAGCAAATTTGAAAGCGGATATTTATAAGAAAAAGTTTCGGGTTTTGCCTGAGTTTCTTTCTGGTAACCAACAGGCGTTGATGTCTCCAGTGAACTTACAGTTTCTTTCGTCTTATTTTGAAAGTTAACAGTCTGATAATCACCTAAAGCCGTCAAGTTGCTAAAATCTGCATAACCATATGTATTATACAAATTAATAAAGTTTTTTACAAATTCCTTAACTTTTGTTTCATCTGATTGGCTTAAAACGTAATCAGGCAGATTTGTTTGGGTATTATCTACAGGTTTTTGACTACTTTTGTTGGTAAGCCCTCTAACTATTAAAAAAAATAACCCGCAAACCAACAAAAAACCGAATAAGTACAATAATATTTTATTTGTTTTTGACATTTTGTTATTTTCTTATTTAAATTAAAGTTTATTAATTGGTTATTATTTTTTACTCATAAAATTATTGGGCGTTATTTATACACATATTATATAACGCCATGCGCTCTGAAACAAATTTAGCTTGCGATGAACTAGCTCCCACGTATGCCGCGAATGCGCCGGCAATATCGCCGGGTTTATTTTTTAAATCGCGACTGAATTTCTCAGCTGTTAAATCTAAACTTGTTTGGGGATTTAAAAAATCATTCACACCATAAAAGCTGGTTCCAAAAGGAGTACGGCTGGGAAAATTTAAACTTTGCCAGCGACGAAAATCATTAGGAATTTGAGCGTAACGTTTTTGAAATATTGTCCACTGAGTCAATCCAATACCATAAGAACAATGATCCCAATCAAAAGGAAAACCCTCAAAATACTTATTACTCTGTTTGCCATTGGGACAATACTGTGGTTGTCCGTTATAAGCGCAATCGCAACCAACAACATCAGCTTGTCCAGCAGATTCTTTTTGAATGACCACTCTTAGCATACAGCCCGGGACATTTGGAAATTTTTGCACGCTGGTGTTAATAGCGGAAACCCAAGAACCGGTTGAGAGTAATCCGCCCGGTGAAATAGGCTCAACCTGATTTGAAACAAAAGATTTAATATTGCCAATATCCAAATATTCGCAAATTCCTCCACCCGAGGCTGTCTCAGAAACACTGCCTCCGGTCATGGAAATAAAAATTCTCTTTGTTACTTCTCCGGAATTACAGCCGGCTAATAAAATTAACAAAAGCAATAACAACGCGTAAATAAACGGCATTAAGTTTGCCGCAATCGTAACCATTTTTTGCCAGGGGCTTAAAGGAAAGAGTTTAGGATCGCGCCTGTGTCCAAATATCCAATACGCATCCATAATTAACGCTCCGACAAAAAAATCAAACCCGCTAAAAAAAGTAGCAGCTGAAATTGCAAAACCATAATTCCAAACCTTAGCACTGGCCTGACCCAAGCCTTTTTTAGCCAAATCTGATTTTTTGTCCGCGATTCTTTTGACTTGTTTTACAACAGGCGGAACAAACCTATCTAAAAGCGAACCTTCTTCTTGCTGGTCATTATTTGAGTCATCACTACTTTCATCGGGCTCTGCGTTTTGGTCTAAAATATTTTCGCCTGACTTATTTAAAACATCTTGTTTATTTTCCCCATCCTCCGATGATGTTTTTGACTCAGTCTGCGGGTTTGTTTTTAAAGATTTTGTACTTGAATTTGCTGAAGTCTTTTCAGGGAAATTGTTTAAACCTAAATTTTTCGGTTTTTGAATAGCACCTGATTCTTGCTGTCTGTCTTTTGGTCGATTAAGTTCATTTAAAACTGGTTTTTGATTTTTCGCATTTTTTAAAGCCGCGTCATTGGCGTCAAGCCTGTTTTTAATATCTTTAAATTTGGAATCTAGTGGCTCTGCAACCGCCTGTTGCTTAATTTCATTTTCAGGAACTTGAGGGTTTAAATTTAATTTAGGATTGTTTTTAGCTGTTAATTTTTGATCTTCAGTTCCTAAAGAATTAGAGCTATTAACTGCTAGCGGTTTGGCTGAAATCGAATCCAGACCCGCCCTTTCAACTCCCTGAATATTTTTTCTTCCGTCTAACTTTTCCGGCTGCTGTAAAACCTCTTTATCTTTGTCTGTTTGCCCGGCTGTTATATTTTTATCCGGCTGCTGAAGTTTATTTTTTTCAGGAACTGCTGCTGAAGTAATGTTTTCTGAATCTGTTTGACTTAATTGAGCATCCTGCTTTGTTTTCTGCTTTGCATCAAACTTTGCATCAACTGCTTTTGGGGATTTTTCTAAAACAGCCGCCTCATTCTTCTTTGAAACTTGGTTATCTGCCTTGGCTTCTATAGAAGCATTTTGTGATGAATCTATTTCAGCTGACGCGCTGTTTTTTATTTTATTTTCGAGCGTTTCTTGTTCTGCAATTTCACTCTCTTCTGCCTGACTAACAAACGGCTTTGAAACACTGGCATTAGCCTGAATGTCTTGGCCTGCCGCAGCTTGATTTTGAAAATTTATATTTTCCGAAGATTCCGTTTGGGCACTGCCTTGTACTTGAGTGTTTACAGAACCCAAATTCTCTTCTGCGCTGTTAATAACAGATTGTGATTTTACTGATGTTTGTGTACTAATTGATGGGCTGGCGCCTGCTTTTGCAGTACCGGATACAGAAACATCTTGCTCTAAACTGGCATTAGAATTCACCAATTCTGAAACCTGGTTTACATTAGCTTCTAAACCCGGCTTGGTAACTAAAAACTCTTCGGTACCTGGTCCTGACACAGCCGAAGAGACCGTAGCATTTTCCGAAGCTCTAAACTGATTTTCCTCAACTTGCTCTAAATTACCGCCCACAACAGCAGTGGCTTCATTAACTTCAAAATCTTGTTCTAGATCATTTATTTGTTTGGCCGTAAGTTTTGAGCTTGCCTGAAAATTTTGCCCGCTGGCATCTAGCTTAGCTTTATTAGCGGATACAGATGCTTTTTCAGCTGTTTGCTTAGGTTTTGTACCATTAAATTGTCCCGTAATTCCTTTTGAAAAATCTGTGACAACATTTTCAGCCAACCTGCCTATTCCTGAAGCGTTTGCCTGAACATTTCTGCCTGATGAAGAATTTTTAAATGCTTCTTCTTTTTTTGAATTTTCCTTTATGTCTTTTTCTTCCTGTGCGTTGCTGTCGTAAATTAAATTACGCGATAATCTAGCTTTTATATTCGGCTCTTGATTATTAAACAATTCCAGCCACAAATTTTCATCGGCTTTAAAAATTTTTTTAAAAGAACTCGGGATAGCAAAACTTAACTCTTTTTCCAAGACAAAAACTTCCTCAATTACAGCAGTTCTTCTGTCCTCTGTTCGAACTCTAACGCTGTCAAAAAGCCCAAAACCTTTGCCGTAAATTCTTACTCTTGAACCGGTTATAACATTAAAACTATCTGCCTTTCCAGGGTCCTTGCCATCAACGCTAATACTTAATACTTGGACAAACTTACCAAATATAAATTTACCATCTCCTCCCACAATTAAAACAGCAGGCTTTGATTTTCCCGCTTGAGAAATAGAATCACCGCCTTCTTGCGCGGTATCTAATTTTTCTTCCTCTAAATCCGTTGCCATAAGTAAAAAATTGACAAAATTGACAAAATTATCGCTGCGAGTGCATCTTTAATCTTGTTAACCTTGTCAATCTTTTAAATCTTATAAGTTAATTTAACTTTTCCTGACTATCTTGAATTTCCAAAAGCTGTTTTGGGTCAGTGGTAATTATTTGGTCTTCCACATAGGAAGCATATATTTTTATAGCCGCGTGATTCAGACCGGCAAAGAAAATACCTTCACCAACTTCGCTTTCAAGCAATAAATATTTTTCACCTTCGGTTAAGAAAAAAGTTTCAGCAATAATATTAATAGCTGCCGGAGATTGCTTAAGCAAAAGCTGAATAGATGAGTTTGTTACAATCGGCTTGCCGTACGGACTGGACATAAAATCTGCCACGTCCTGGGTAATGGTAGACAATCCTAAATAATATTTTCTTGCGCGCTTGGCTATGCCAAACACAAAACGAGCGCTGTCTTCATGCTGCATCATAATCCAAGCTTCGTCTAAAACCAAAATTCTTTTCTTAAGCTCGCTTCTGACAATATTCCATATGTAGCCCAAAATAACATACATGGCAATTGGCCTTAGCTGTTCTTCCAAATCACGAATTGAAAAAACAACTAATTGATTATTTAACACCACGTTAGTCGGCTGATTAAACAGCCCGGCAAAAGTTCCTTCTGTAAACTTAGTCAGCCTTTGAACCAAACTTTCCGCACCCACCATGCCGGAAAGAATTTCCGTCAAATCATTCATAGTCGGGTATTCAAGAGTTTTAAAATCCTGGATTTCCGGCGTAATATCTTTTTTAGCGTAAGTCTGCCATATAGCTTTATCCATTATAGCCTCTTCGGTTGGATTTAATTTACCCAGCATTAAGCTAAACAAACCTAATAAATTTATAACGCTGCTGCGAAGTACGTCTGCAGTATCTTCGCCTTCAATAGCTATTGGCAAGTCAAACGGATTTATTCTGGAATCAGAATTTAAAGATACGTTTAAATATGTCCCGCCAACCGCGTCTGCCAAATGTTTATATTCATTTTCCGGGTCAATAATAATAACCTCTGTACCAACCATTAAGCTGCGCAAGACTTCCAGTTTAACCGCATAAGATTTTCCAGCTCCGGATTTTGCAAAAACCACGGAATTAGCATTTTCCATAGCAAACCTGTCGAATAAAATTAGACTGTTGTTATGCCTATTAATACCGTACAAAATTCCATCGTTAGAAGAAAGGTCCGAAGAAACAAACGGAAAACAGCTAGACAATGGCCCAGTGTTCATATTGTTTCCCACATCTAACTCGTCTAAGCCCAAAGGCAAAGTTGAATTAAAACCGCTTTGCGTTTGCATAAGTGCGCGTTTTGTAACAATCAATTTTGCGCCAAGCGCACTCTCTAAAGTTGTAGAATTTTTTTCCAATTCCTTTAAGTCATCCGCATAAATTGTAAAATATAAAGCCAAACGAAAATACTTTTCCGTGCCCTGCATAAGCTGGTCTCTAAGCCCCTCAACATCTTTATAAGCCGTTTCTAACATTGGGTCTCTGACCTGGCCTTTTTCATTGTTTATGGCCATCTGAGAGCCAATTTCACCAACTTTACTTTTAAGTTTCTTTAAAATAGTTTCACTATCTATTGGATAAATGAACATGGATAAATCGAGTGCGCCTTCTGCCTGTATTATAAACGACAGCCAATTAGTAGAAAGAAACCGAGGGTATGTTAATACAAAAAAACTTCGGGCAAATTTGCCGTTTAATTCAAAGTAGGTACTGGAAAATTTTAAAGCCGCCGGAGCAAGTAAATCTTTTAAGGTCGTTAACCCTTCCCTATAAGTCTTGTCTAAATCGCCTAAACGCTTATTTATATTGCGTTCGGACTCCATTTCTTCAATATGCTTTTTCTTTTCCAATATTTCTTCTTCAGTTTTGTTTCCAAATAGGCTCATATAGTAGTAAGTAGACTACTGATTAAATACTAAGCGCAAAATTTATTTATTAACTACTATTTTCATTTCTCCGAGTTGAGAGGGGTCAATTACTGGAGCGTTGTCAAAATTATAAGAATTATAATACAGCTGGATAATTTGTTCCGTATTTAGCCTGGCGCCTTTTACCCCGACACCGGAAAGGTTAGAAATTACCGCGTTAACTCTGTTATCTATTTGTTCTTTAGCCCTTTCAAAATTTTCAATCCTTTCCGACGCTTCCCTAGCTTTTCCGTTGCCTAAAAGCTTAGAAAAAAATCCGGCGGCTTTGGGAAAAATATTCGCGCCAAGAGGAATAATTACATAAAAATGCTTATTCATTATACTGGCATTTTCAATAAGCCTGCTAATAAATTCAATATACTCATTAGTTTGGACTCTTAAAAGTTCATTAGTCTGTTTTTCAGCCAAACGTTTTAACTTTTCCAAATAGTTACCTATTTCCATTTTTCTGCTTTGCATTAAAATCTGAACCGAAAACTCCAAAGAATTCAAAAATCTTTGAAAATTAAAGATAATTGAATCTTGTTCTTCCTGGCTTTTTAAATCAAAGTTGGTGGCGGAAACCGCGATTATGGCGCGAATACTGCCGTCTTCCATTACAACGGTATCGTTTTTTATTTCAGAAATTCGCAAAAAACTTTGAGTGGCTTTTCCGATTGGAGGCTTTTTGTTTCTCATCTCAAAACTCATATTGGTTTTTTCTAAAATTTGTTTTTTAATAATTCTTTTTCCGCTTGTTCCTGTAAAATTAAAGTTTTATTGATTTCTCTAAGCCTGGCTTTTGGGTCAATCGCTGCTGTTTGAGCTTGAGGGTTTTCATTAACCACCTTAGCGTCTTTAAGTGCGCTACTGTGAGGCAAATAATTAACCTCTTTATGATAGACGTAAATTTTCGCGCTGGTCATGAACTGGGCAATGTTACCAAGGCTAATATAAACCGGTCTGCCATTAAACGGCGCCAAGGCTACATACAAGGCGGGCAAACCAACAAGTACGCAAAAGACTACCAAAACGGGAATGCTTTTTGTCGCGGAAAATGCTAAAAAAATTATGGCACCTGCGCCAAAAATTACCCCAAATTGCCTTAAAGTCAAAGGACCGATGATTTTATCTTCAACTTCAGTAAATTGTGGTACGGGAAATTGCATAATTTATTATAACACAAATAATTGACCAAGATTAAATTAGGCCTGTATTGCCCTGAGCAAATCTACGGTTGCTTCAAAATCTTTTTGGTTTAAATATTTACCTTTCTCTAAACTTTCAAAACTACTGCCTAAAGTCAATAGTTGCTTTCCGGTTTCTATATAACTTGCATACAACGGACTTTTTTCCAAATGAAAAATAATTTCGTGGACATTTGCCCGTCTAACTAAATTTTGTATACTTTTTATTAATAAGCTCACATCTGCTTTGCTTAAATCCTGCGGAGCAAGTTTTTCTAGCTCCTCAATGCTATCTACAGTTTTTTTATTTAAACTTACAACTGGTTGATTTTTCGGAAGTTCTTTAGGCTGATGTTCCGCTAGGTTCAAGTCCTGTGGCACATTCGGCTGTACATCTGCCAAAGACTTTTTAAAATTCTTTTCAACATAACCCGCAATGTTAATTTTGTTAGGCAGACGTTCAAGTCCACTGGTTTTGGTCGCCTTTTCTTCTAAAATCTTTTTTGCCAATTGATGTGCTAAAGCACTTTCTGTCTTTGGCAAAGCTGCGGCTTTAATAACCGGTTTTGGCGTCGGCGCAACTGCCGACTTTTGTATTTCAACCTGCTTTGGAATTTGAGGGCTGGGCAAAGATAATTCTTTATCAGGCAAGCCGGGCGGCAATTCTTTTTCTTTTAATAAATCTTTTAACTTTTCAAAGAAGCTCGGCTTTTTATTTGCTCGGCCAAAACCCGGCAACACAGGAGATTTAGACGGCACTTTAGGCATATTTAGTATATGTCCTAAATGCGGAGCTTGATATTCTTTTGGCTTAGTTTTTACCGGATGATTTTCCAGTTCATGTGTTAAAGGCTTTTTTTCTTCAGCTTGGCGCAGTTTTTCTTTTTCATCTATTATAGGTTGTTTTTCCAAAGGCATAACCGGCACATTTGCCAGCAAGATATTTTCCAATTCAACCAACTGCTTGTCATTCATTAATTCTAAAAGACCCAGCCACTCTTCCCGCTCCTGGGAATTTAAAATGGTTGACGTATGTATTAACTGCCTAATTTTTTCCGCGTGTTGAAAATTCATTTAAACTACTGCTAAATCTTACGAATATTAAACTTAATATTTTCGGAACCCCTACTTACTACTTACTACTTACTACTTACTACTTACTACTTACTACTTACTACTTCCCCTCTTCTTCAATCCTTCCAATTTCTTTTCAATTTCCGCCTGAGCTAAAGCTTTTTTGTGTTCAATCTCCTTGCGAATATCGTCTAAACCGGCCGTAACAGGCTTTACAGGCGCAGCGTTTGGCTTTATAGCTACATCCAACTCTTTACCAACGGGTTTAGCCGCCATACCTGCCTGAATATTTTTTGGCAAAACCAACGGCGGCTTTAAACCAGAAATAATGGGACTTTTTGAAACATCTTCAACTTTTTTAACCAAAGGCTGCGCCAAAGAACTTTTTTCCCCCTTCCCTTGCCCACCCTCCCTCAACTCATCCGGCATGGTAAATTTTTGAG
>CAYVNU010000010.1:0-9231 GCA_964453265.1 uncultured Candidatus Saccharibacteria bacterium
GGGAGTTTTTTAGTTACGTATTGGGGTGCGGAGGCCAGTTTTTTCTTCTAGGCGTTTTACTCGGCGCTCAAGGCCGCTGACCTAAAATTGCGGGACAAGACTGTCTACTCTTAGCTGAATGTTTTCCTGACCTTGTTCAAGCCTGGCAAGGTCGGCTCTTACAGATTCAATATCATCTTTTGTCGCAAAAACCTTTAGGTCGTCTTTAGTAGGAGTGTTTTCGAACCTTTCGGCAGTCATTCTAGCTAGCGACTCAATATCTTCTTCAAGCTTTTTAAAGCCCTTGTCCATTCGCCCGCTCAAATGTTTAAAACCCACATCCATTGCCGAAGCTAATTTATCTACTTTGCTCGATAAATTACTAACAGTTTCAGATATGTTATTAACTGTTTTACCCAAGCCGTCTAAAGTAACTTTTTGTATTTGCTTCTTCATAAATTTATGATAATCAAATAAAAATCCAGTGTCAAATAAAGCCGAAAACATAAAAATATGCCTCAGCAATATAGCCAAAAATTCGATTATTTGCTATATTAAATTAACACTAATTCTTAAACAAGAAACCAATGAACCAAATGGAAAGCAAAAACCGCGGCCGATCTATATTCTTAGTATTAGCCGCCATGGTAACTGTTTTAACTTTAAGCAGCTACGCGCTCGTTCAACAAGTCTACCGTTCAAACGCCAATGACCCTCAAATTGAGGCAACTTTAGCCATTGCGGATTTAATAGATAAAGGCGCTCCGGCCGAAGCAATTGTCGGACAAAGCAGTATAGATATAGAAAACAGTTTATCTTTGTTTGTAGTAATTTACGACAAAGACGGCAAAGTTGTAGCAGGCAGCGGTAAGCTTAAAAACACCGTACCAACTCCGCCAAGCGGCGTCTTTGCCTATTTGAAAAATAAAAGCGAAGACCGCTTTACCTGGCAGCCACAAAAAGGCGTAAGACTTGCAGCTGTTATGAAAAAAATTAACGGCGACAAAGGTTTTGTAGTCGTAGCCAGAAGCTTGAAAGAAGTTGAATCAAGGTCTGATGCGGCTATGAAAATGGCCGGTATTGCCTGGCTGGCTTTATTGCTGCTAAGCGGACTACTTTCTTCTCTCTTAAGCAAACAAGGTAATACAATTGCTTTAGTCGAAGAAACCAATGTAGTGGAAGTTAATATGCCGGAAGAGAAAAAGTAAATACAAAGAAAAAAACCGCGCCGATTAATTAGCGCGGTTTTTATTTATATGCAAAAATATATTTAAAAAAACTTTACTTTGACCTTGACTCAACCGCGGGTCCGCGTATGTCAAAAACTTTTTTTGGCTTAGTATTTATGGAAATTTTTATACCTTTAACCTGCCCTTGCTTAAAGTTTTGAGCGGGCTGGGCTTTTGTAAAATTATTTTGTACGAAAACTAAAGCGGAATTTAAATCTAAACTTCCGGCGGAAAAATACTTTTTATATGACTCTTTATTTTTTGAAGTCAAAATAATTGAATTATAAATTTCTGAAACAGGCCAATTAGCATGCGCGGACAAAACCGCAGCCGCGGAACCGGACACAAAAGCCGCGGCAAAAGAAGTGCCGCTAACGTAGCCATACATTTGTTTATTTTCAAAATTTGGGTCAAAACTGGTATAAACTTCTTCGCCCAAAGCCAAAACATCTACACAGGAGCCAAAGTTATCGTAACCTAAAAATTTGCCTGCCCTGTCCACCGAACCTGCGCCTAAAACCATATTTTGCCCGTTGTCGTTACAAATTGGAGAAATGGGAACTAGTCCCAAGTCTTTAGCTTTCTCGCCTGACTTTGGACTGCCTGAAGCTGCCACAATTACAATATTTTTTCCATAAGCGTAAGCAATAGCCTGGTTAAAAGCCGCGGAATATTTTTCCGTGCCCAGACTTAAATTTATTACATTAGCTCCGTTGTCCGCCGCGTAATAAATTGCTTTTATAACCGCGCTTTCATTGCAGCCATAACTTTTTGCGCAAGCAATTAAAGACATTAACTTAGCATTTGGATAAGCTTTAACAATTACGCCGGCGACTTTGGTGCCGTGTCCGCCCAAAGGCAGAATACTGCTACTTTTATTTATAAAATTCCAGCCTTCTCTATCGTCTACAAAACCATTATTGTCATCGTCAGCGCCGTTTATAGACTCGTTTAAATTTATCCAATTGCTATTTACTAAATCAGGATGATTAAAATTAACCCCTTCATCAATTATAGCCACAACCGGCTGCTTAACCATAATTTGGTTTTCAAGCACCTGGGCATTAATTGCGTGCGCAGGAAAAAGCAAGCCAGACAAAGCCAGGCTTAAAATGCGCCCTATAATTAAAATTTTTCTAATGGATTTAAACATAAAATTTATAAAAGAAAAAGAATCTGCAATATCTAACTTTAATTCTTCTAAAGATTGTTTTGTCAGATGCATTCTCTGCTTACTACTGGCAGGCTCGCAATAGCAAAAACACTTAAACTAAAATCAAAACCAATAATACCTTAAAAAATTAACCCATAATTATACCAAAAAATAGACAAAAAGTCAATAGTTTTTAAGCTATTTAACCTTTATATAAGCCAAAATATAAAATACCAGCCTTAAAAATAGGCAAAATCTAACAAGCAAAACTGCTGTGTTTTATGCTATATTTACATGTAGGAACTAACCGCGTTGTTCACAGTTCTTGCGGATAGAAATAATTAGTTAGTTTTTCTAAAGGAGTTAGATCGCCGATACCTTTATGAGGCTTAACAGTATTGTAATAGTTAACAAACCTGATTAATTCCTGCTTTCTGTGAACTCGGCTATCAAACTTAGTCTTCTTGCACCACATGTCTTTCAGAGTCCTGATAACACGTTCTGCCTTGCCATTAGTCCTTGGGGTTTTGGGTCTGGTAAATGCCTGTTTAATCCCATGTTCAACAGCCAGTCTCATGAAAGCGTGTCTATTCTTGTTTCCCTGATACTCAGTTCCATTGTCAGTATACCAGCACTCTATGCTGTAAGGACATTCCTCTAGGACTTGTTGTAGAAAATCAGCTGATGAAAATTGGGTTTTGTCTGGTAAAATAGCAGCGTAAAGTTCACGGGAATAGTCATCTATGGCCACATACAGAGTTTCTGGTTTGTCAGCAATAGTTTCTCCTACAAGCATAGGCAATTCAGTATTATCGGAATGCATCATTTCTCCAGGGTAACTCTTGTTGTAGCGCAGGGCTTGGCTTCTCAGCTTCTTTTCTAAAGCCACTTCAACCTTAGCCAGTCGCCTTAAGCCATACTTAACTGTCCGATACCGCTTGTTAACGCTCTTATGAACACTAAAGTCCTTAAGCTTGGCTCTTCTGATGACGTTGTAAATCGTGTTCCGGCTAACTTGGTAAGTCTTGGCTAATACTGAAATCCTGATGTTTTCCTTAAAATATTTATCAGCTATCTCCCGTCTTTTGACCGGAGTTAACTTAGTCCATTTATGAATAGTCATAGTTATTAATACTTTACCCGAAAGTAAAAGTGTTAACAACGCGAGCTATTCCTACAATTTACAATATGGACAATGAATTAATACAAATAAAAAAAGAAATAAGGCGAATGGCCGACCCTAAAAAAGCAAAAATCCTGCAAGGCTTTTTTAAAACCGGCAAAGGCCAATATGGCGAAGGCGATATTTTTTTAGGCCTAACTGTACCTAAGTCTCGGTCTATTGCTAAAAAGTTTCCCGGCTTAAACCTGTCCAATAATTTAAAACTGCTCACTTCAAAAATTCACGAAGAACGTTTAATCGCGCTGGTAATTTTATGCGCTCAATTTAACAAAGGCGACAAAACTAACAAAAAATTAATTTATAATTATTATTTAAAACATTCCGCCAAAATAAATAATTGGGACTTGGTAGATATAAGCGCGCATAAAATAGTGGGTGCTTACTTACATGGCAAATCCCCTGCCAATTTATACAAACTAGCTAAATCTAAAAATCTTTGGCAAAGACGGATTGCTATTATTTCAACTTTTTATTTTATAAAGTACAAAGTTTTTGAGCCCACTAAAAAAATCGCGCTTATGCTGCTAAACGACAAGCACGACTTAATTCACAAAGCAACCGGTTGGATGCTCCGGGAAATGGGCAAAATCTCCCTCCCGGATTTAACCAGCTTTTTAAAACCCGTCTACAAAACCATGCCCCGCACAGCCTTGCGCTACGCAATTGAAAAATTCCCCAAACAAACCCGAAATAAATATTTGCTGGGGAAAATATAAAAGCGAATATAAAAAATAAAATACATCCTGGATAGCTAATTGAATAAAATCCACCGACCTGCTAAAATCCTTGCGAAGGAGGACGCATGAAACTAATCGCGTCGCTTTTTTTGTTGTTTTTTCTGGGCGGACTGTTCGCCCAAACCACAGCACCCGGTTTGGTAACCAGGGCTGAAACTATCAAAAACAATCTGTATCTTACAGTCTGCGTCGACCCGCAAGGGTCCAGATGTCAGATTTTTAAGGTGTGTAACTATGAGGGGTGGATTGTTGGAGACTGGTATACTTTTCCTCTTAATAGATTTTTAATTGGGGACAGAAACAGTCCCTATAAAAGATTTATTGACACCAACCCACAGTGGATGCGTCCACTGTGGGACTGCGAGCCGGCTCCGAGCCTGACCCCTATGTCACTGTCGGTTTGGCCAGAAAAACTTTTCGTGAGCCCAGCTCACGAAAAGAGTTGGAGACTTTATGAATTAGAAAAAAAGAAGACTAAACCGCCCACAACGCGAAAAAAACCTCCCCGGAAAGATCCGGGGATGACGCTGAAGTAAGGCTCAACAAAAGAGCGGCAACCGCCCACGGTTGCCGCTCTTTAATTTACTTTAAATAAACAATGGGCATCATTGTAAAACAATGATGCCCATTGTGCTAAGCAAGGATTCCCCTTGTTTGTACTTATGTACTTATTTACTTACTCACTGACCACTTATTTACTTACCCACTATTTTATAAAACTCGCTTCAAGCGCCCACTTCGTGCATTGATCAAGCTGATTTTGGGTTAGAATACCATTTTTTAACAAAAATTCTTCTTCGTGTACAATATTACTTTTATACATTTCCGGACCGTCGGTGTTTATAGTAAATTTAACTTTGTGCTTTAACAAAGCATGAATAATATTTTTAAGCTCGGCAGTATTTTTAACTACGCTATTTCGCAAATTAGAAGTGGGACAAATTTCCAAAGTAATATTATTGTCAACAATACTTGCCATAATTTTTTTGTCTTTTACGCACAAAATACCATGGCCAATTCGTTGAGGCTTTATTTCATTAACTACAAATTTTAATTCCTGTGAACTCCCCGCTTCCCCGGTATGAATAGTTATACCAAGACCCGCTTGTCTCGCCCGCTCAAACAACCCTGCGTGCTTTTTCATAGAAAAAGTTTTTCTCTCCGGCCCGGCGACATCCACCCCAATTACACCCATACTTTTATACTTTATTGCCTTATCTATAATAATACTGTTTTGTTCCAATGTCAGGCTTCTATCCATCATTAAAATAATACCGGCCTTAACCTGAGGGTATTCCAAAACCGCGCGTTCAATTCCCCAAAGCCCAGCGTAAATAATATGATCTAAATCGCGCTCCCCGCCCCTATTTCTTTTCATAGGGTTAAATCTAAGTTCGTGCAGTACTATATTGCTCTTGCGAAAACCTCCGGCAATAGTACCCTTAACCGACTCTTCTATTGCTTCCGGCGAAGACTGAATAAGTTCAGTCCAATGGTAAAAATTCTTGTCCATTTGGTCAAGATTTTTATTTTTCTCATTTCCGGTCATGGTTATCATGACTTCAAACTCCCAATAACTTTTAGTCGGAAGTTTTATGCCCTGCCGATGCGCAATAGCCCAAAGAATGGACGGATGCACAGCCGCACCCAAGTGAGAATGAAGTTCAACGTGTTGTTTAAATATTTTCTGAGGCACAATTATTTTTAATAATGTTTTGTTGATACTAACAATTTTTTCGTATTTTGACAACTTTTGTCTCAATTTTGGTCAATCTTGGTCAATTTTACTTAATTTTGGTCAATTACTTTTTTATCTCTCTCGTCGGCGGTATATGATAGTAGTTTAAAATAAACTGAGCTAATTCTCCAAATGCCGGCGCTGCCGTACTTTCAGCGAAATCTACATCTCTTGGGTGATTAACCCGAACTAACATTAAAAATTGCGGATTCTCCACCGGACCAAAGCCTATAAACGAACCAATGTTGTTATTTTCTTCATAGCCCGGTTTGCCGTCTTTACGCGCGACCTGGGCGGTGCCGGTTTTGCCGGCAATATAATATCCGGGCACTCCGGCTTTCTTGCCGTGTCCGTTTTCTACCACATTTACCATCATTGCGGAAACTGTGTAAGAAGTTTTATCGGAAATAATTTGGCTAACAACTTTTGGTTCGGCGTTTTCCACTTTGCCGTCTGAATGAATTTTTGCCTGCACAATATACGGCTGCATAATTTTGCCGCCATTGGCAATTGGCATAAAAGCTTTAACTAACTGAATCGGCGTTACCGAAATACCCTGACCAAAACTGGCTGTGTCAAAATTCACTTTAATATTAGCTTTTAAGTTGTCCAAATTGCCCTTGGCCTCGGGAAGTTCTATGCCGGTTTTTTGGCCAAAGCCGAAATTTTTTAAATACCTTAAAAATACTTCATTACCCACTTGTTCTTTGGCAAAAATTGAACCGGTGTTTAAAGACTGTTCTAATACTTGGGTCATGGTTCTTATACCATGGCCTTTGCCATCGGAATTTTTAATTTTATAACCATCTATTTCCACCACGCCGGTATCGTTATATGTCGTATCAGGTGTTATTTTCCCTTCATTAATAGAAGTGGCCATAGTTAAAGGCTTAAACACACTACCCGGTTCATAACTGCCCCAGACTGTTTCGTTTAAAAAAGTTTTTGGGTTTTCAACTTTATTAAAAGCATTTAAATCAAAATCCGGATAATTCGCCATAGCAAGTACAGCTCCGGTTTTTGGATTAACTATTACCACACTGGCTGAATCCGCTCCGTGCTTTTCCACAGTTTGTCTAATTACTTCCTGGGCTTTAAACTGAATACTTTTATCTATGGTTAAAATAATATTCATCCCGTCTACAGCAGGCGTATATTCTCGGTCAGAGCCGAATATCCAGGCTCCGCCGGCGTCCTTCTCCTGCTTTAACTCTCCTATGCTACCGGCTAATTCAGAATTAAAATATTTTTCCAAACCGTACAAGCCCTCGCGGCTGTCGCCCTTATACGCCACAAAACCCAAAACTTGGCTTAATAAATTTTTTTCCGGATAATATCTTTTTTCCTCGGTATCAAAATATATGCCCGGGAGCTTTAACTGCTTTATTACATTTTGCTCATTCTCAGTTAATTCTTTCTTTAACGGAACGTACTTTTTTTCTAGGTTGGTAATTTTCGTTAAAATCTCGGGTGCAGACAAAGCTAAAACCGAAGAAAGACTCTGGGCTACTAAATTAGGATTTACAATTTCATGCGGAACCGCGTACACCAAAAACTTTTCAATGTTCGCGGCAATAGGAAAACTTTCCGCACTAATTGGGTCGGCAATTTTTATTTCTCCGCGAGTAGGCAAAAGTTTTCTGTATATACTATGCTGATTTTGTGCCTGCTGTTTATAACTAGAGGCTTTTACAACTTGCAAATAATACAACCTGGCAATAATTGCGGCAAAAAACAATAAAAAAACAACAGTCAAAACCCGGCTCCGACTGTCAAAAACATTCTGGTGTTTTTTTTGTACCATGAAAAATTAAAAATTAATAAAACAACTTTAAACTATTTCATTGCCGTCATTACCGGGACAATTTCCAAAAACTTAGGCGTGCCGGCAGCTACAAAATTCATTTGCGGCAAATTTGCCTGCGCTGAAACTATGGAAGAACTTTCGGAAACCTGTAAACTAAGTTTTCTATTTTCTTCTACTAGCGTCTCTAGCTGGTTTTGAGATTTTTTTATTTCATAACCTGTGGCGGCATAACTGTTAACTCCCAAGACATAAGCCATTCCAAATACTAAATTTACCGCAACAAGAACAAACACCACAGCGGGATGAAAAGTTTTTTCTGTTTTTGTTTTACTCTTTACTATTTTTAAAGCTGCTATTGAAGCTTCGGGCTTAGACTTATAAAACAATGTTGGGAAACTTAGAGCTTTGATCATAATTTTTTATTTTTGTTTTTGTTTTTTCCGCAAAGATAGATGTTATTAGTTATTAATTAAAAGTTTTTTAGTTACAACTTAACTATTGCTCTTAATTTTGCCGGTTTAGAACGGGAGTTTTTTTCTAATTCTTGTTCAGAGGCTGTAACAATTTTTTTAGTCAGCAATTTGCCTTGAGGGCTCTTACCACACACGCACTGAGGGAAATCTATTGGGCAAGTGCAGCCTTTAGTTAAACTGTTAAAATATTGTTTTACTAACCTATCTTCTAAAGAATGAAAGCTTACTATTACCAGCCTGCCGCCAGGGTTTAAAATATCAAAAGCTTTAGGCAAAAATTCTTCTAAGCTGGATAGTTCGTGGTTTACAGCAATTCTTAAAGCCTGGAATATTCTTCTGGCACTGTCGTCGGCCTTATGTTTAACTGGCTTAGGAAGAGCGTCTTGAATAATTTTATATAAATCAATCGTATGCTTTAATTCTGCATTCTGCATTCTATATTCTAAAATTTTCCTTGCCATTTGCCTGCTAAACTTTTCCTCACCGTAATCTTCAAATATTTTTCTAAGCCGCTGTTCATCATAATTATTTAAAATATATTTCGCGTCTTCGGGCTGGCTTTGATCAAACCGCATGTCGAGCAGCTCATTTTTTTTAAAACTAAAGCCTCTGGCCGACTCGTCCAACTCGTAAGACGAAAGTCCTAAATCTGCCACAATACCCGAAATATCTTTAAACTCGTGTTCCTGTGTAATTTTATTTATGTTTTGAAAGTTTCCGTGATGCAAAACCAAGTTTTGATTCTTGATTCTTGATTCTTGAATATTCTGTAAGGCATCTTTGTCTAAGTCTATGGCTAAAACTTTCCCACCAGGCTGATTTTTATCTAAAATCGCTTTAGTGTATCCCCCTCCTCCTAGCGTTGCATCTACAAAATTCTCACCGGACTTAGGCTGAAGGTAAAAAATAACCTCATTAAGCAATACTGGAAT
>CAYVNU010000010.1:9331-33622 GCA_964453265.1 uncultured Candidatus Saccharibacteria bacterium
GTTTGCTGCTTGTAAGCGGTCCAAAGCTCGTCGCTCCAAATTTCTAAACGGTTGTATAAACCCGCAAAAACCAACTTCTTTTGAATTTTGGCAAAATCTTTTAAATAACCGGGGATTATTATTCTGCCTTGCTTGTCTATTTCGCAATCCATGGCACCGGCCAACATAAGCCGGGAAAAAGCACGCGTGTTGGCAGTAGAAATTGGGAGACTAGCCAATTTTTCCGCAAGCTTTTTCCACTCGCCCTCTGTGTATAAAAACAGTGAGCTGTCTAAACCTCTGGTAACCACAACTTTCTTTTTTAATTCTGTCCTAAATTTAGCCGGAATTGATATTCTGCCTTTTTCATCTATATTCGCCTGATATTCACCTATAAACATTTAATATAACTAATAACCTATAATTGATAACTGATAACAGGATAGGATTAGGGAAAGTTTGATAGATATTTCCCCAGTTTTCAAAAAATCTGTAGCAAAAGCCAAAACAACTAAATAAAGCTGTCTAAAGCTTTTCCACTTTTTCCCCCACTTTCTCCCACTCATTACCACTTTTTGACATCTAAATCAATTATATACCACAAAAACCCATTTATCAAACCCCTAAAAAATAAATAAAACCCCAATAAATAAAGGGGTTTTAGTAAAATATTTAAAGATGTCCACAACCAACAAGTAAAATACTGGGGAACTATCCCTTTACAACAAGGAGTGAATAGATTATGATAAATACATTACAATATAAAAATAACCCTACTGAAAAGCAGGGTATAAGGGGTATAATTAATCGTATGGTACGAGAATGTCAAAAATATTGGCTTTTAAAAAATCTTAGGGATGCAGATATTGGTGGACATATTGAAAACCACGACACTGAAGCCCTTAAAATGGGTGCGTCCCTATCTGTTGATAGGGGTGCTTATTTGGATACTTTAAGTAATCTTCCAAAAAACAAAAGGCTTTCTAAAGGTAAATTAAATAGGAAAATTGAAACATATAAATCAATTATAGATTCTTGTATACATGAGGGTTTGATTATCCAATTAGATAAGCAAAATACTATACCTACGGGAATTACTATTAGAGTGTCACATTTGGGAGATGATTATATTTCAAAATTTATTTATAAAACTTTTTTTGATAACCCAATAGCAACTGCATTAATTATTGGCGCAATAGGTTGGATTTTTACAAGTTTTGTTTTAAAGCCCGCTATTACGGAAGTCAAATTAATTACCCCTCCAAATATAAATTTACCTAAAATCGTTACACCAATTAATATTTATTCAACAAGTACTACACCTAATATTTACCCAGTAATAAACGTATACCCAAATGCCACAACAACCCCAAAAAGATAACCTTAAATTTTTTCAACTCCTTCATCTGGCAGTCGGCAAATCTGACTTAACATCTGAACAAACAGAGGAACCCCAGAACGAGAGTGAGTTAAACGCCAAGCAAACTCGTCCAAGTAAGACTGGAGATACTTCTCCGACACTTGATGATAAGTCCCAGAAATAGACCGCTTTACTTGGGCAAAAAAGCTTTCTACTGAATTTATATGAACCGCACCTCTTGTATACTGTCCGATTGAATGATTAACCGATTCGTGGTCATAATTAGGCAAATTATCTTTGTAAAGTGGGGCTGCGTCAGTCATTACTCTACTCCCCTTTTCTACCTCGTTTTCAATTAAAGGCAAAGTATTAGCCATTCCTACCTTACGGACAACCACAGCCTTAACCGCACCTTTTCTTTGAACCATAGCCAAAGCCTTAGGAGTTTCAGATTTAGAGATATGCCTTGTAGTTTTCTCCATATAGCTGTCATCAACCTCAACTATTCCGTTTAGCTTAAAATTGCTAGTGTCGTAGAGTTTTCTTATCTGTTTAGCTATTCTCCAAGCTGTCTTGTAAGTAACGCCTAAATCACGCTCAAGTTCTTTAGCTGACACGCCATTCCTAGAGTTAGCGAACTTATAAATAGCAAAGAACCAAGACTTTAAAGAAGTGTCAGATTTATGAAAGATTGTACCTGCAAGGGGGTGTATCTGATAACCGCATTTACCGCAAGCCCAGCATTTCCTGTCCGTTACCTTATACCACGACACATTTTTACAGGTCGGGCAAGCAGGTTTTCCAAATCTATATTTAAAAACATAGGCTAAACAGTCCTCGTCAGTCTTAAAAACTTTATTAAAATCTTTGATTGTGTATTTCATAGGAATTTGGCTTAATTACTTAGGTATTCCTATTATAATCCACAATTACCTTGTTGTCAAGGGATAATGCCCAAAATACTTTAAAAGCCTATTCTACTCAGTAGATATTGCATAAGCTGCTATGCCAAAAGCCACGGAAACATTCAGGCTTTCTTTTTGGCCGAGCATAGGTATTTCTATAATTTTGTCGCAAAGTTTTAGCAAAGACTTATCCACACCCCCTACTTCTTCGCCTAAAATTAAAGCCAAAGGAAATTTAGGCTTGAATTTGTTTAGCATCACGGTTTTGGACTTTATATTATTTTCTAATGCAATAATTTGAATTTTGGGATGTTTTAATCGCAATTCTTTTATTAACCTAATCGGAGTTGCTTTGTGCTCCCACGGCACAGTCTCTTCTGCTCCCAAAGCAGTTTTAGAAATTTTAACTTTATGTTTAAATTCCGCAGGAGTGGGTGTATAGCCGGTTAAAAATATTTTACTAACAGAAAAAGCGTCAGCCGTACGAAATAAAGAACCGACATTAAAAAGTGAACGAATATTGTGAGCAATTACGTAGAATGTTTTTTGGGGTTCTCCCCCTCTTGAGGGGGAGTTAGTGGGGGTCATAGTAAATTTAATTTTCTCAATAAATCTTCAAAAACTCCGTTAATGTTATTTAACACTTCTAAATTATTATATCTAATAACTTTATAACCAAAAGATTCTAAATACTGCGTTCGCTTTTCATCTTCTTTTTTAGCAATTTCACTAAAATGCGAATCCCCGTCTATTTCAATAATTAATTTTTGCTCAGGACAATAAAAATCTACAATATACTGGCCAATACCATGCTGTTTTCTAAATTTTAAGTTCTTAAATTGACGGTTTGCAACTTTTGACCAAAAAAGTTTTTCTGCCGAGGTCATTTCCTTTCTCAGCTTACGTCTAAAATTTATTGTCCTCCTAAAGCCTGACTTAGGTCCTCTGACTTGCATAAGTTTCTATGACCTCCCCTACCCCTCCTTAAAAAGGAGGGGAAATAAAACAGCGCTAACAGTAGTTATAAATTTGTTGAATTATTTTTCTTTTTTCTAAGCACCAAATAAATTAAAAGGTAAGTAATAATTAAAGCGCTGTAGTTTATTAACATATAGGTCGGGTGTCCCCAAGAAACACCGTGATCAAACTTATACTTTGAAAGTGGAAATAAAAAAGGTGTTTCGTAAAAGCCTTTGTGAGAAGGGATGTCTATTAAAATATGCAAAGTCCAGCCAAACATTGGCCAATACACCTTGCCCTTACGGGCAACCATAACGATAACCATAACTATGCCAAATACAACCAACGAGTGGGTATAGTTATAAGCCTCGGAAGCGAATTTAAAGACCCAAATACTGCTATCAAAGGCTTTAGGGCCAAAAGTATGGCCGGAAAATAACATATAAAAAAAGGCCGGGGTAAAACCGACTAAATCGGGCGCTACGCCAAAAAACACGGCCCAGAGCCGCTGTTTTAATTGCTGACTATACTTTTTATAGTAGACCACATTAGTCCACAGCATGTGGGCAAAAACGTCCATAGGGAGATATAAGATTTAAGATATACGATGCAAGCTTTATTGCAAACAATAGTGTTCGACTTTATGGAGAACCTATTGTTTGCTTAAGATTATTTTCTCGACAAGCTCGAAGAATATTTGGTTAATTTAAAAACTTAAAGGTAGAAAGGATTTGATCAATTATTTGCTGGGTTTTTTCCGAATTATTATCATAATATTGATAATATACAAATCCTAAAAACTTATCTTGGTACCTAATGAAATAATAAATATCCCCTACTGCTTCAAAGTTATTTTGTAATAAATAAAATTCATTACCTGAAACATTAACCTTTTTTAAATTCGATATTTTTATGGAAGTCTCTGTACTAAAACCAGCCCCAGTATACTTAAATTCTTCAGGTAGTAGTCCAAGCGTCTTAAAATAAAAACAGTCCGTATTATTGGCCTTTTCTTTTACGCATTGTTCTATTTTTGATGATGGTAAAAATAAATTCTGAGCAATATTCCAATCTTGCGGGTATTTAAACTCAAAACCATACTCCTTATTTGTATAAGTATGCCAGTCTTTAAGTTCGGAAGTCTGCGACATCTCCTTAAAAGGAGAGGGGGCGTGATGTTTAAAATTCGCCCCAGGGATTAAACTATTTATTTCGTCTTCAAGACCTTGGTTAAAGGCTGCCCAAACTAAAAGGCCTCCGACCAGCGCGGAAAGGACAGCAATTATAACTATTGGCCAAAAAGACTTAAAGTGGCGCTTGTGAAGCTTGGGAACCTGAGAAAATGGTGTTTGTTGATTTTGCTTTTCCAACTCTTTGGGAATATCCATACTTTATAAACTAAGCTGCTAAGCCAGTAAATTTAAATTATAATCCGGATTGTTTTTGCGCTCCATTTTTCCATCAAGTTTAATTAAATGGATTTCACAAGTGGCTAAAGTTTCTATTTTAAAAACATGCCCTCCCAGCATAGTAAAATCCGTGGCGCTAAAACTGCCGTGCGCGTGAATAGCCGGCTTGTCTTCCAGTAAAGCCAAGTTTCCTGTTAAAGAAACTATTTCATAATTTTCCCTGTAAGGTTTTTTCCTATACTCTTTTAAAAATGGGTTAAAATAACCAATTTCCACCATGCTGCAGGTGCCGAGTCCCGTAAATGTTGCCGCGCTAACGTTATTTTTCAAAGCAAAATCACTAAGCCCGGCAAAAATTTCTTCGCCTTTGTCAAAACGCAAAACAAAACGACGGTTGTCTTGTAAAATAATTTTCATAGTTGTAATCCTAATCCCCGAATGCATACGAATGCCCCTAATATCATTCGGATTGATTTACGCCAGTCGGACGTTTCTGGCTAATACGTCTTTAACTTTTTGAATAATGTCGTCTACCGATTGGTCAGATTTAAGCAAATAGTCGACAGCACCAGCTTCAACAATTTTAGAAATAGTTTCTACATCGCCAATGTTGGTTAAAACAATTACCGGAATTTTTGCGGTTTCCGGATTAGCTTTTATTTCCCACAACACGGAAATGCCGTCTAGTTTTGGCATCATTATATCTAACAGCATTATATCCGGCTTAATTTCTTTGGCTTTAGCCACGGCTTCTTCTCCGTCGTAAGCCGGTGTTGGCTCATAACCGTTCTGCTTAAGCGCGTCGCAAAGGGAGTTGGAAATCAACTTGTCGTCCTCTGCCAGTAAAATTTTTGTCATATTATTTACTTAATTATTTAGTGATTAATTTTTCGCCTAATGGCAATGAAAAATAAAAAGTACTACCTAAATTTTCACCGGCCGACTCAGCCCAAATTTTTCCGTTGTGAGAATCTATAATGCCTTTACTAACCACCAAGCCCAGCCCTGTGCCTTTTCTAGATTTATCAAAACTTTTTAACTGCTTAAACTTGCTAAACAAATCCCCCAAATCTTCTCGGGCAATGCCAATCCCCGTATCTTTAACCGAAACAACCAGTTGCTGCCCGCCCGGGTCTGAACTTACATTTAATTGAATCTGGCCGGCATCGGAATATTTAATCGCATTGCTAATTAAATTGCCCAAAACCTGAGAAATTCTCACACGGTCAAACTTCAGTTTAAACTTTTCGGGCGCTGTTACTTCTAAGGCCAAATGTTTGGCTCCGGCCTGCGGAGTAAAGGCTTTTACCTGCTCTTTTACTACTTCTACTATATCATATTCCTGCAAATTAAGCTCAAATTTACCGGCTTCAATTTTAGCCACATCTAACAAATCATTAACTAATTCTAACATATTGTTAGATGCCGTCTCAATAGTAACAACAGTGTCTTTTATTTTAGCCTGGTCCATACCCGGCTGCGAGGCTGATAAATTTTTTATTAAGCTTTCCGAAGACCAGCGCACTGCCGTTAAAGGCGCCCGAAGTTCATGCACCATCATGGCTGTAAATTCCTGACGTAATTTTTCTAAAGATTTTTCAGTGGTTATATCGTGGAAAACCACGCTCGCGCCAATTTTTTCTGCATTATCGTTCTTAACCGGAGTTACGGTTAATTCCAAAGCTTTGTTTTTTAAAATTACTTCCGGCACCACCACGGCCTTGTCTTCCGCCAGTGCCTGTTCAATTTTTGTGCGAATGTCCACTTTGCCGGCCAAACTGTCTACAATATCGAACATGCTTAATTTTTTTTCTAAAAAGACTTTTGGATTCATTTCCAAAATTGTTATAACCGCCGGATTGTAAACCAGCAAATTCCCTTCGAGACCCACAGTTATAACACCGTCAGACAAAGAATAAATAACCGCGGACAGCTTGCCTTTTTCACTGGCTAAAATCGCCTGCAGTTTGGAAACCGCGGTAGCTGCCTGGTTAGTAATGGCGTACAAAATAGAAGCCTGTTCGTCGCCGTACCTGCCTTTGTCAGAAGATGCCACAGTAATTAGCCCGACTAATTTACCCGAAATAACAACCGGCAAATTAAAAAAAGACTCCACCTTAACTTTTAAGTTGTCGTCTAAAATATTGCCGGTAACGCTTTCATCTAATTTTTTTGCTTCTACGGTTTTGTTCAAAATCGCTCCGTAAGAAAGCATCATTTTTTCTTTAACCTGGTCTAAAAAAACATGATTAACCGTATTCTCCACGTGGCATTTAAAAACAACTCGGCCGCTTTCCTCTAAAACCATATAAGAAACCGTATCGTATTCCAGCAAATTTCCGAGCGAACTAGTAATAATATCTACTATTTTGTTGGTATCTAGTGAATAACCAATTCTCTCGCTAATTTCTTTTAAAACCTGGGCTTGATAGACTTTTTGCTGAAGTTCCAGCGACCTGCCGGCTTTGTCGCTAAGCAGCCTTCTTTCTTTAATTGACGAATAAATATAGCCACTAACCACAACGGCCAGCATTATAAAGTCTATAACTAATAGGATGTTTATGATCATTTTTATTTTATCGACCCGAATTCCAGTAATATCAGTCTAAAATAAACCGAATTTAAATTATTCGGAGATTCGATTTTTTTATAACCCCTTCATGCTCGGATATTTTTCAAGCAGGCTATTTAGGGTCATTTGGGCAATTTGTCCGGACAGCGCCATGTATTCGTTGGCAACACCCTTAAGCACCATAGCCGGATCGCCATCCATATCCAGCACTGTGCCGTCGTCAGTTACTTTAACACCCGGGACTTTTCTAGCTTTATCGAGTGCGATATTGGGACCTAAGACCACCATTTGCTTTTGAATTAAATCCGTAAGCATTTTTTTGTATTCATTTTGGTCTGGCATTTTTTATTTCCTTAACTCTTTCCGTATAACCCCTTTTCAAAGTCTTTGAAAAGGTTAGGAAGAGGTTGATGATTTTAAAATTAAGATAATTTATTATACCATATTTATTACAACTTTTCCAAAAACTTCGCCGGAGTAATAATTTCGCTTTTTAAAACCTCGTTAAAGCCTAAAATCTTTTTATCCCCTGTAATTAAAAAATCCGCCTGCCCGGCTAAGGCTGTGCCTAAAATAGGCCAGTCATTTGGTTCAATTTTAGTGTTGCTAAAAGGCAGAGGATGGACTAAGTTAGCGTCTTGTGCAATAAAATTAACTACGGGCAAAATTTCTCTTTCTTGAAATTTCAGCTTATTTTTTGCAATCCTAGCAAATTCATTTAAAATATATTCCGAAGTTACCAAAATACATTTTCCTTCCACCCAGGCATCATAAACCTTGCCCGCTACACCTTTGGGAGTAGCAAAAGCGGAAATTAAAATATTTGTGTCAAAAACCACCCGCAACATATTTTTATTTTCTTACTTGTCTTACGACTTTTACAGCATCTTGCAAACTCTTAATACCGGCATTTTTTGCTCGTTTTGAAAATTCCCCTCGAAATGAGTTCATTCCACTCAAAGCAATCTGCCGGCGCAATACACCTCTTACGTACTCCGAACGCGTCATATTCTCTCTTTTAGCCGCTTTATTAATTTCCCGAGCCATTTCCTTTGGTAAAGAAATAGGCATAATTGTGGTTACAGATGGCATATATAGTTTAATAATATTTAATAATATTTAATAATATACTATAAATATAAAAAATAATCAAGATTATTTTTTAAAACTCCTCCCCCGACCTTATACAAAAATCCGCGTCTTTTTCGACTTCTTTCACTCTCCCCCGCCCAAAACTTAGTATTGTGGCGGGCAAGCAAACTCATCTAAACTTCCTTCACCCTCCCAAACCCTACACTGTCTCTAAAAACTTTCCCGGCCTTTAAAACCGGTGCGTAGGAGAGGGTAAATTTACCATATTTGGCATTTATAACATCTACCGCGCGGGTAAGCGAAGCTTTGGCAGTTTGCTTTTTAAACAGCGACTGCTGTAAAACAAAAGGCTTAAGTCCGGCAATAGTCACGCCTATAAGTTTACAATCCGCGATGATTTTATTTATATCAGGATAATTCTTTATTATGTGTCTGCTTTCCCAAAATAAATCTCTGGCATCAAAAATATCACTCGATAACTTTACAGAATGTCCGTAAGAATTATAATTACCGTCGCGCACATACGCCACCACAATATTCCCCATTAACTTTTTTCTTCTCAGCCTCTCCCCCACCATTTCACAAAGTTTGTACAAAACCGGCTCAAAAAATTCTGGCTTTCGGTATTCCTTAGGTAGGGTGTACATATGGCCGATTGATTTAATAGATTCATCAAAACTAACTTTAGCTTTCCAGCTGCCGCTTAATTGCCCCATATGGTGTAAATGATAACCGTTTATACCAAACGCGCATACCAATTTACTTAAAGGATAATCCCTTAAATCTTTTAGGGTTTTTATACCAAGCGCGTTTAGCCTTTTCTCCTGGCGTTTGGCTATGCCCGGGATGTCGGTGAGTTTAAGACGGGTATATAAGTCATTTTTAGATAAACTTAAAAATGCAAAATGATGAATGCAAAATGATGAATCACTGCAGCTACATTCTTCATTCTGCATTTTACATTCTTCATTTGCTACCACAACTATTCCATCTGGCTTTTTTAAGTCACTCGCTATTTTTGCCAATAGTTTATTTTCCGCAATGCCAATTGAGCAAGTTAAATAGTCCCCAACCTCGGTCTTCATTCGTTTTTTTATTTCTATAGCCACCCTAACCGCTTCCTCCCATGGATTTAACTTTAAATATTGGTTATTAGGTATTGAGTATTTATTTGGTTCTTGGAATTTGGTTCTTGGAACTTCGACATTACATATTTTACTAATGTCGGCATACGCCTCGTCTATGCTTGCCGGCTCTACAAAATTACTATACTCCCGTAAAACTAATAAAAAGCGTCTATGGTATTCACGATAAGCGTCCGCGCGGGTATGCACGAGAATTATTTTCGGATAAAGCTTTTTTGCCTCCCAAACCGGCGTACCGGTTTTTATACCCCAGCGCTTAGCCTCTATGCTAGCAGCAATAATAATTCCCCCCAAATGCTCGCACACGCCCAAAACCTTGCCGCGATATTGCGGATTATCCTGCTGCTCCACCGAAGCAAAATAGCTATTCATATCTAAATGAATAATAACCGCTGTCATAATTGCTTATTAATAATAAATATTTAATAACCGAAAATCCGATTTTATAGAAAGTAATATCGATTATAATTCTATGGTATACAATCGTTTACCCTATTAATTATAATATACACGACTCATAAAATTATTTCAAATACTTTTTCCATATACAAAAAAACCCACTTAAAGGGGGTTAAATAATTTATTTAAAAAAACTCAAAACTTACTTGTCCAAAACTTTAAGTAAAGCAAATTTTTCTTGCTTAAAAGGCTTAAAGCCGTGTTTGCCGAATAATTTTAAAGCGCCGGTAATAGTTAAAATCTCATAAACTTTTTGTTTTTTGGCTTTTTTTATACAAGATAAAACCAACTTAGAACCTGTCCCCTTACGTCTAAATACTTCTTTAACCACGAGACTTCTTATTTCCGCAATGCGCTTAGAATAAACTTCAAGTGCGCAACAACCCACTATTTCTCCTAAATTTTCAGCAACAAAAAAATCCGAAAATTTCGGCAAAGGATTTTGCATTAATCTTTTCGGATCTGATTTAATTAACTTTTTTATTGAAGTATAATCTTTCTTAACTGCCTGTCGAATAACAATGTCCATGTTAATGGTGTCCGTGGCCATGGTGCTTAGCATGGAGTTCTTTTCTAACCTGCACATGGCGCTTTTTGTGAAAAAAGAATACTCCTAAAAGCATTACAAAATAACCCAGCCACAATTGTCTTTGAGAAAACATGGAAGTGCCTAAAAAGTTGGAAGTAAAC
This sequence comes from uncultured Candidatus Saccharibacteria bacterium, assembly GCA_964453265.1. Classification (GTDB taxonomy): domain Bacteria; phylum Patescibacteriota; class Doudnabacteria; order UBA920; family UBA920; genus CAYVNU01. The sequence continues at coordinate 19,903 of CAYVNU010000010.1, forward strand.
AGCAAGTCTGAAAATAAGTTGGTAAAAAACCAAAAAATACAGACAAAAATTGCTTCTAAATAATTTATAACCCCAAGTCTGCGGGCAAAAGCAATGCTTAAAATAAAAATAAATGCGTAATACAAAAAACCATACAGCCAATTTTCAAATCCGGTTACATTAAAAAAGAACAGTCTAATTAGAATAAATACGGCTGCCTGCAAAAATAAAATTAAAAAAAACTTTGAAAAAGTCATGCGCCTGTTTTTTTAAGCGTTTTTCTTTTAATTACTTTTTTTCTTGCAAGGGGTTTTTTCCTGGAAGAAAGTTCAGAATTTAAAGTTTTATTTAAATCTTCCAGTTGCCAAAGCTCGGTATGAATAGTTTTTTTAACTTCGGAAATTTTAGATTTTATATCTTTATAAGAAGTAGTTTTAGGCCAGTAATTCTCAGTTATGTGTCCTACTAAACCTAAATGACTACCTTCGTTATAAACTTTTTCATACCAATAAGAGCCAACCCAAATCCCATACCATGCTCCGGCTAATAGAGTTAGCAAAAGACTAAAATAATCCCAAGCTAAAAATTCTAAATACGGCATATTAAGGGTAAAAACTTTATTACCTGAACTTTGTAAAATTAATAAACAAAAAACAACAAGCCTGTGAATTATTAAAAACAAAAGCATGCCTAAAAGCGAACTTAAAAAAATATACAGCGACTTTTGAAAGCCATTGTTATTTTGATTAAACATTTTATTTTGGTTTCTTATGTTTTACTTTACTACTATTATGCGATATTTTTAACAAAAAAACAAGTAAAGTTGTGGATAACACTTATATTTACCTACTGCTTAACATGCTCTTTTTATAACTTTCCAAGTTATCTAAAGCAACTCCTGTGCCTTTTGCCACGCATAAAAGCGGATCTTCGGCTAAATAACACGGAACTCCCACGCTTTGAGAAATATAATGATCCAAATTTCTTAACATTGCGCTACCGCCGGTCATAACCATGCCTTTGTCTATAATGTCGGAAGCTAATTCCGGCGGAGTATCTTGCAAAACGGTTTTTACAGCTTTAACCACTTCAGTTAATTCTTCGGAAATTGCCTGAACTACCTCGTTTGTTGAAACAGTTACAGTTTTTGGCAAGCCAGAAACCATGTCCCGGCCTTTAATTTCTAAAAGTTCTTCTTCTAAAACCGGCAAAGCACTGCCAATGCTAATTTTAATTTCTTCCGCTGTTCTATCGCCTATGGCAATACTATGTTTGCGGCGCACGAAATCTATTATTGCTTGGTCAAACCTATTGCCTGCAACGCGGACAGAAGTAGAATTCACAATACCGCCTAAAGAGAGCACCGCAACATCTGTTGTACCACCCCCAATATCTATTATTAAATTTCCCGAAGCAGAGGCAATAGGAATGCCTGCGCCAATAGCAGCGGCTACTGTCTCTTTTATTACATAAGCGGCTTTAGCGCCTGCGGCTTGAGCAGCGTCAATAACAGCCCTGCGCTCAGTTGATGTAATGCCACCCGGTACCGAAATCATAACTTCAGGTCTGAAAAATCTTACGTTACCCAAAGCCTTGTTAATAAAATACCTAAGCATAGCTTCAGTAACTCTATAATCGGCAATAACTCCGTCTTTCATAGGTCTGCTTGCTACAATTGTTTCCGGCGTTCTACCCAGCATTTCTTTAGCTTCCTGACCCACAGCTAAAACCTTATTATCTATAACGGAAATTGCCACAACTGTTGGCTCGTTAATTATGATGCCTTTTTTTGGCACATACACCAAAGTATTTGCTGTTCCCAAATCTATTCCGATTTTAGTTTCAAACATAGTAGTAAGTAGTAAGTAGTAAGTAGATTGGTTACTTATCAGCTGTTATTTAAATAATATCTAGTGTATTACAAAGAGGATTTACGAGTTAAGGTTCACAGATAAATTATTATAGCAAATAAAGGGCTGTTGTAGAAGAGCTAAAATTAGGCTAAAATTAAGCTAATATGACTAAAAGAGCCAGATATTTACTTATATTTATTGGGTTTATATTTTTTATAATCTCTGCACCACTCATTGTAATTTATGTGCGTGGGCTAAGATTTGATTTTAGTACAAAAAAGTTCGTTCATACAGGCGTGTTAGCTGTAAATATTGAACCTGATTCATCACAAATTCTCTTAGACAACAAGCCTGCTAAAACAACTTCTAAAAACATTCGTTTTTTACTCCCGAAAGACTACCAAATTAGCGTTAGCAAAGACGGTTTTTTACCTTGGCAAAAAAAACTTACAATACAATCCGATCAAGTAACTTGGATAAACTCAGGTGTAGAAAAAATATTTTTACTTAAAGCAAGTTCACAACTAAAAACCCTGGCTGAAAATGTTACCGATTACATTTCCGACGGAAATAAAATAATTTTTTATGATAACAAAAATATATATTTAAGTTCCGGTTACAATCAAAAAAATATAAAAAAAATTGTACTACCGGAAAATATAACCAAGCAAAAATTAAATATTATTCCCAATGCTGAATACTCTGATGCTTTGCTATTTACATACGACTCTTTAAAGCAAACACCAAATAAAATCTTCATTACCAACTTTTCGCAAGAAAAAATTCAAGAAATAACCTCTGTATTAGCTAGTAATGCGCAAACTATCTTACTTAATAATGGGAAAGTTTTAAGTTTAGAAAATAATATTTTATTTTTAGCAGATACAATCTCAAAAACTAAAACAGTTGTTAAAAACAACGTACAAGCTTTTAATTACTCAGATGGTATATATACATTAACTTCAGAAGCTGAAAATTTATATTTAAATTTTCAGGAATTAAATAGCCCGCAATCCCAAATTCTCCTAAAAAATCTACCGACTTTAAATTCACCTCAAATTTTAATTAGTGAAAACAAACAAATATTTATATTAGCAGACGAAGGACTATTTAAAATAAATTCCGGTTTAGAAAAAATTTCAGACAAGGTTTCAGACTGGTATTTTTACCATTCGTTACCTTCAATTATATATTCCAGCTATGGAGAAATTAACTATTACGATTTTATAAAACAACAATCCAAAACCATTACCAGAACATCAGCTAGAGCTGGGAATCTAAGAATTAGCCAGAAAATAGGATACGCTTTTTTTCTTAAAGGAACGCAAATAAACGCTCTAGAGCTGGACGACCGCGGTAATCAAAACGAATATATTTTGTATAATTCCCAGTCAATAAAAAAATTCGAAATTGATTCAGACTTTAAAAATATACTAGTTCTAGACGGTAATAATTTAAGTTATTTTACTTTGCGCTAATAGCTCCATCTATTACCTCGTTAACTAACTTGTCCGCAAGTTTGTTGAATTCTCTTCTAACATGGCGAAATATAACACTTCTAAAATTATTTTTTAATTTTATTACCGTAGCAGCCAAAACTTGCAAGTTTGGCTCTTTTATTTTGTATAGACCTTGCATTTGTTTAACAACCAATTCTGAATCCATATTAACTTCCAAATCCCGACCGCCTAAACTTTCGGCTTTTATTAAGGCCATAATCAAAGCTTTATATTCAGCTGTGTTATTGGTCGCCTCACCTATATACTCTTTTAATTCAGCAATAATTTCTTTTTTTTCATTGTAAATAACAGCCCCTATCCCAGCAGGCCCGGGATTCCCTCTTGCTCCTCCGTCAGTAAAAATTATTAACTTCATACAGCCCCTTTCTAAAAAAATTATTAAACGCTTTTTTTAATATCCAAAATTCTTAATTTAAGTTTTATGTTGTTATTCCAGCTGTCGGCTAAAAGTTCACAGGCAATATCCAATTTTTCATTGACTAAAAAATTTTGAAAAAGACCAGCCATATTAAAACCAATGGCGCTAACTAATTTTTCACCAAATCTAAATACAGCCTGGGCGTGTTTACCCTCATTGCCAACTAATTTTAAACTTTGCAATACTGCATTTCTTACAAAAAATTTAGGTTTTAAATTCCCTACACCAAATGGCTGGAGTACTGTAATGGTATTATATACTTGTAAATTTAAATCCTCAGGAAGCAGTTCCATATCAAGGTCCAGAATTTTAGAATTTGATTCCAAATTTGCTTCAGCGTACAACAAAACACTTTGATAAAAAACTTCAAACTTACTATTTAAAATAGTTAGTCCGGCCGCTTGCTGATGTCCGCCAAAACGTTCAATATGTAAAGAAGCGTGTTTTAAAGCTTCAATTATACTAAAACCTCCCACGGTTCGCGCAGAACCTGTGGCCGTTTCAGTCTCCTTGGAAAGTACAATTGTTGGTCTATAAAACTCTTCCGCTAACCTTCCTGCGACCAAACCAACGACTCCTTTCGGCCAATCACTACCACTTAAAACCAAAACCTTTCTATGTCTTATAATTTCAGCCTGAGCCCTAGCTTCACTTAAAACTCTGGCCGTTAAATCTTGCCTGCGTTTATTTACGTTTTCCAAACTATCGGCTTTTAGCAAGGCCTCTTCTAAGTTTTTTTCCATAAGTAAATTTAAAGCAACATCAGCGTGCTCTAAGCGGCCAGCAGCATTAATCCTCGGAGCAATTACAAAACCCAAAGCATAAGTATCGGGAGTATTTTTAAATTCCATTACACTCTCAAGACTAACAGAATCTGTATCTGACTTTAAAAGTCCGGCCAAATACATGAGCGCCCTAAGCCCCGTCCATTTTGTTTTTTGCAAAACTCTTAGTCCATACTTTACAAAAATTCTATTTTCACCAACTAAGCTATGACAATCTGCTACCGTACCAATTGCCACCAAATCAAGCAGCCATTTTTCCAACCCCGGCTTATAATTTTCAATAAATTTTTCCGCCCGCTTGTCGGAAAGCAAAGCAGCGGCTAATTTAAAAGCAACACCCACACCTGTAATATTTTTATCCGGATATGCGTCTTCAGGGTTTTTAGGATTAATCAAGCAAAAAGCTTTTGGAGATTCGCCAATAATTTCATGGTGATCGGTTATAATAAAATCTATACCGTTTTCCCCGCACCATTTTGCAGCCTCAGTAGAATTCGTACCACAATCAACCGTAATAATTATTTTGGCGCCTTTAGACTTTATTAAGGCCATGGCCTCCATATTTACGCCGTAACCTTCCGAAAACCTGTCCGGGATATAACTCTCAACCGAAATTCCAAAAAAATTAAAAGCCTGCTTAAGTAAAGCGTTTGCGGTTATCGCATCCGCGTCATAATCGCCATAAATAAATATTTTTTCTTTATTCTCAATAGCTAAAAAAAGCCTATCAACCGCCTTTTGCATATCCTTAAATAAAAAAGGACTTAATAGTTCTGAATATTCAGCACGCAAAAAAATACCCACCTGCTTTTCTTCGGTGAGCCCCCTGTTATATAAAAGTTGAACCAAAGTCGGATTTAACTGGGAAAATTCTTGAAATAAACTTTCCGATGCCTTTGGTTTAATTACCCAATTATCAGCCATTAATCTGTTTTTATTGTTGTTAAATTATTTGAATTAATATTACCTAGTTTATTATTTCTTAAGTTATTCTTCATTTAAAAACTTAAGCAAACTTACGCCGGTCATTTCTGCCGGCTTTTCTATGCCAAATAAGTCTAATACAGTTGGCGCAACATCGCAAATTACACCCTCAGGCACCAAACCAGCTAAATTTACATAGCTTAAATCGCGGCTTTGACGGAATTTAAATTCGTTTAAAACCATTAAAAATGGCACCGGGTTAGTCGTATGGTCTTTGTCTATATCCCCGGTTTTTAAATTTATCATCTGTTCAACATTGCCATGGTCGGCCGTTAAAAACAACGCAGCATCGCACAATAAGCAGGCATTCATTATTTTTTGAAAACAATTATCTAGAGATTCAACAGCCAAAATAGCGGCTTTTAAATTGCCGGTGTGTCCAACCATATCGGTATTAGCAAAATTCGCAACGAAAAAATTAAACTCCGAACTGCTAATCTGCTTGGTTAACACATCGGTTAATTTTTCCGAAGACATTTCCGGATGGTCAACATAGTTATGGCTATTTTCCGGGCTGGTTATAATTTCTCTTTTCTCTCCCGGATACTCCGCAGTCCGTCCGCAATTGAAAAACGAAGTAACGTGGGCGTATTTTTCGCTCTCCGCAATATGAAATTGCGTATATTTGCTGTTAGATAAAACTTCGCCTAAATTATTTTTTAAATCTAAAGGCGGGTAAGCAACCTGGGCCGGCAAACCTTGGGCATATTCGGTCATGGTCACAAAAAATAAATTCTGCAAAGGCCTGCCTCTAAATTTTTCAGGCACATCTTTCATTTGCACAAAACTTTGAGTCAACTGTAAAGCCCTGTCCTGCCTAAAATTAAAATAAATAACCGCGTCATTATCTGAAATTTTCCCCACAGGTTCATGCATTTCATTTACAATTACCGACGGCTTAATCATTTCATCATAAATTTGCTGGCTGTAATTATTTTCTATGCAAGACTCGGCAGAGTTCGCCATTATACCCTTACCTTCTACCAATGCCTGGTAAGTTAAGAGCGTCTGATCCCAATGCCCGCCTCTGTCCATGGCGTAAAAACGTCCCGCAATAGTTGCAATTTCTCCAACACCTATTTCGGCAATTTTATGCCTAGCTTTTTTTAATGTTTCTAGTGCAATTTTTTCATCAGTATCGCGGCCGTCGGTAAACATGTGAATATAAACTTTTTTAAGGCCTTTAGATTCAGCGAGACCTAATAATGCGTATAAATGTTCGTCTAAACTATGCACGCCTCCGGGACTTAAGAGGCCGATTAAATGCAAAGCGGAATTATTTTTTTTACAATGTTCAATCGCGCTTAAAAAAGCCGGGTTTTTAAAAAATTCTCCGGTTTGAATACTCCTGGTTATTCTTGGCAAATCTTGTCCGACAATTCTACCAGCGCCGATGTTAAGATGTCCGACTTCGCTATTTCCCATTTCTCCCCAAGGCAAACCAACTAACGGACCACTTGCCTGCAAGGTTAAACTCGGATAATTGCTAATTGCAAAATTTAAAGCAGGCGTTTTTGCTTGAGCAATAGCATTGCCGTAAGAGCTGCTGGCCACGCCAAAACCGTCGAAAATAACCAAAACAACCTTTTTATATTTTTTATGATCCATTTTTGTTTTTGAACTAATGTTCCTATAAGACGTATAAGACCACTGTTTCTAAATTTGTTCTTCAATTTCCAAAAGTCTATTATACTTCGCAAGTCTCTCTCCCCTGCAAGGCGCGCCGGCTTTTATATAATCTGCTTTAACTGCTACGCTTAAGTCCGCAATAAAGCTGTCAGGAGTTTCCCCGCTTCTATGAGAAATAATAACTTTATAATTATTTTGCTGCGCTAATTTAATTGCGTCAAAAGTTTCAGACAAACTGCCGATTTGATTGACTTTAATTAGTACTGAGTTGGCAATTTTTTGATTTATACCCATTTGTATTCGCTTGCTGTTGGTAACAAACAAATCGTCTCCCACTAACAATACGTTTTGACCTAAATTTTGCGTTAAAAATTTCCAGCCTAAAAAATCATCTTCCGCGCAGCCGTCTTCAATCACAGCTATGCTGTATTTATTTACCCATTTCTTGTAAAACTGATAAATACTGGCGGACTTTAAACTCGTTTTAGAAGCTTTTAGCTCATAAGTGGCTTTAGATTTATCATAAAATTCGCTAGATGCGGCATCCATGCCCAAATTAAAATCTTTCCCTAAAACAAATCCCGATTTTTTTACCGCTTCTGCCAAATATTTTAAAGCGTCTTCGTTCGATGGCAGTTTTGGCGCAAAACCACCTTCATCACCCACGCCGGTTGAGTAACCTTCAGCCATAAGATTTTTCTTAAGCTGATGATAAACCAAAACTCCGGCCTCTAATTGATCGCTGAATTTTTTTGTTTGCGGAATTATAAAAAATTCCTGAATGTCCAAACCGCTATCCGCGTGAGCCCCGCCATTTATAACATTGAAAAGTGGTGTTGGTATTTTATATTTAATTTTCTCTCCCACTGGTTGACTGTCAAATCTGTAATAAACTTTAGCCAAATATTCGTACAATTCCAAGCCTTCTATTTTTGCGGCAAGTCTGGCTGAGGCCAAAGAAACCGACAAAATTGCATTGGCCCCGAGTTTCGATTTATTTTTTGTTTTGTCCAAAGCAATCATCTTCTCGTCTATTTCCCTTTGCTTTGTAACATCAAACCCTTTTAACACTTTGGCAATTTTTGTATTTACATTTTTACACGCGTTTAAAACACCAAGTCCCCCATAGCGTTTTTTATCCCCATCTCTTAACTCTAAAGCTTCGTGTATTCCGGTTGAAGCTCCGCTCGGCACGCTGGCTGTTGCCCAAATTTCCCCAGCCCAAATTGTAGTTTCTACAGTCGGATTACCCCTACTATCTAATATTTCCCTAGCTAAAATCTTGCTTATTTGTGTGGATTTCATTATTTTATTCTTTGATTTATACCTAAATTATATCACAAAAATAAAAAAAACAGGCCTTTATTAACCTGTTAACCACACTGTCAGTTATTTTAAAACTTGGGAAATAAATCTCTCAACAGCATAAAATACTGTTCCAGCTAAAGCCCAAAAAGGAGCACTTAAATAACTCGTTGTTCTTCTAAACAAAGGCAGCTTTTCGTAAACCCATAAATGTTTCCCCGTTAAAAATAAATGTGTAAATCCAACCAATGCTTCAAAAAATGGACCCGCAATTAACCAAATAAAAAAAAGAGTCCAAATAATTCTACCATGAACATAAGACAATGCGGCGACAACAAACACAGGCAAAATAAATAACCCCACATACTCATACCAAAAAAACTTCTTCTTATGGGGCATTGTTTTAGATAACAATAAAAAATTTAAAGGTAAAAATAATACAAAAAGTAGATAATTCATTATTTTTTAAATAACTTTTTAAAAGATTTGTTTTTTTCTTCTGCCGAACCCATAACGGAAACTAAAATTCCAACAACAAAAAAAACTAAAATTGCCCACATTAATTCCTCAACTACGCTAGGGCCAAAATTAATACCAATTGTTCTATCATAATTAAATTGCCAAGCCCCCCAAATAGTAGCGAATGGATCAACAATAAAAAAATATACAGCGCCTAAAAAAGCAGACAAAACTATAAATTTAAAGTTTTTTGTAATATCTTTATAAAAATAAAAAAACACACAAACAATAGGTGGTAAAAAAGTTACTAAATTGAGTTTTAAGTATGTAAAATTAAGCATTATGGATACCCTTTCTAATTAACAAAAGTACTGCTGTTATTTGTTGGGGTAAAAAAAATAAAATCAAATATTCTTCTAACGGTAATCCTAAAAAATAAATTCCTAAATTTTTTGTATAATACCATACCCCCCACTTTACACTTCCAATTATATCAAATACTAGCCCCCAACTCACCGCCAATACGGTTATAAAAATTATAGTTTTTTTATACTTAATTAAAAACTTCCAATAAAATACCCACATAATCAAAGAGGGTATAAAAACAAAAATTATTAACCATTTTAAATAAGGTAAATTTGACAATCCCATATTTTTTATTTCAAAGCCTCAATACCAGGAAGTTTTAGACCGGCTAAATAATCCAGCATGGCTCCGCCGCCGGTGGAAACATGGTCAATGTGTTCAAACTGGTGTGCCTGTCTTATGGCTTCTACTGTGTCCCCGCCTCCGGCTACCACAAACGCCCTACCTTTACCCCGGCCGCCTATTAACCTGGCCAAAGCAAAAGTCGCGTGGTGAAAAGGTTTCTTCTCAAAAAGCCCTAAAGGCCCGCTCCAAACTATAGTTTTAGCACCTTTTATGTATTTAGCAAATTCAAAAATTGTTTTAGGACCGGAGTCTAAAATTTGTTCATGCTTTTTAACTTCATAAGGCAAGCAGCAGCGAATATTTTTAAAATCTTTATCGGCCACAACAACATCCAGCGGTAAAATTAATTTAGTTTTATAATTCTTGGCAATTTGCATGGCGGTTTTTTCCATACTTTCTTCCACGCGAGAAAAACCGATTTCATAACCCTTGGTTTTAAAAATTAAATTAGCAACTCCGCCGGCGACTAAAATCGTGTCGGCTTTTTTGCCTAAATTCTCCAAAGCGCCTACTTTTTCTGAAAGCTTAATTCCGCCGGTCATAACCACAAACGGCGCTTTGGGATGCCTTAAAAGGCCATCTAAAGACTTTATTTCCCTTTCTAGCAAAAAGCCACCATAAGAATTTATATATTTGGTAACCCCAACAACGGAAGCAGCGGCGCGATGATCAACACCGAAAGCATCATTTACATATGCATCTGCTAAAAACGAAAGTTTTTTTGCAAAGACCGAGCTGTTATTTTCCTCACCTTCATAAAACCGCAAATTTTCCAAAAAAACCACATCTTTTTCCGAAATACTTTTTATTTGTTTTTGGTGTTTATCTTCAGTAATTTTACCCCTATAAAAAATTAGGTGTGGTATGTTGTAGTCTGGAACTCGGTGGTCTGTTTCTATAAACTTAAGCTCCAGCAAGTCGGCCATAAATTTTGCCGCAGGCTTTAAACTAAATTCTTCATTCCATTTACCCTTTGGCCTACCCAAATGCCCGCAAACTATAACTTTGTTTTTGTTTTTAAGTAAATGCTTAATAGTTGGCACAACCTGCTCAATTCTAAAACTGTCGCTAACCTTGCCATTTTCAATAGGCACGTTAACGTCTACCCGCAAAAGAACGGTTTTGTTTTTTATATTTGATGATTTAAGATATTTAATGGCCATAAAACTACAAAAATTTTATTAATACACTACAGAAAACTACAGAAACTATTTAAAATTATTTTGATTGAGCACTCTCTTAGGTGAAAGATAATTAACTCTAAAATTTACCAAAATACCCACTTTAAGATTAGTTATATGAAGATATCTTTTAATTTGATCGAAATGTTCTTTAATTAAAAAAGGAACAGTTTTTAGTTCTAAAACAACAATACCCTCAATAATAAAATCAATAATATTTCCAGAATCTCCTATTCTTACTTCCTTCTGAAATTTCAGTCTTTTTTCATTAAACTTTTTTTGCAAAAGATTGCTATATTGTTTCTCTTTGGCATAAGGCCCAAGCTCTTTATATGCTTCAATTAAAATACCATTTATTTTATAGCTCAAATCCCCGTACAAAAAATCTACCCTCTGTAATTTTGGTTCTGTAGTTTTCTATAGCTTTGTGTTCATCAGACGTTATATGGATTATCTCCCTACTAGTATAACTTCCTCAACCAACCTATTACTATAACCAAATTCATTGTCATACCACGCAATTACTTTTACAAAATTGCCGTCTAGAACTTGAGTAAGAGAAAGATCAACTATCGATGATGCTGGATTGCCGACTATATCTGCTAATACTAAAGGCTCATTACTAACTTCTAAAATACCTTTATAGTGCGCTTGTTTTGATGCCTCTATAAAGGCAGCGTTAATTTCTTCTTTGGTGGTGTTAGTTTTGAGCAATAAAGTAAAATCGGAAAGACTGCCGACCGGCGTAGGAACTCGGAATGAAATGCCGTCAAACTTGCCTTTTAAGCTGGGTATGGCTTGAGTGGCGGAAATTGCCGCGCCAGTGGAAGTTGGGATAATATTTACAGCCGCAGCCCTAGCTCTGCGCAAATCGCCGCTTTTACCCCCAGGTGGCGGCCCGTCTACTAAATTTTGCTCTGCTGTGTAACTATGTATAGTAGACATAAATGCTTTTTCTACGCCGAATTTTTTATGCAAAACGTCTAAAACCGGCGTTATGCAATTGGTTGTGCACGAAGCGTTACTAATTATAGGCTGATCTTTATATTCATTTTGGTTAACTCCTAAAACAATTGTCGGGGTAATACCTTCGTCTTTAGCCGGCGCCGAAATTATAACTTTTTTTGCTCCGGCTTTTATGTGAGCCCCAGCTTTTTCGCTGTCGGTAAAACGACCCGTGGATTCAATAATGACTTCTGCGCCTACTTTGCCCCAAGGCAAAAGAGCAGGGTCTTTTTCCGCAAAAACCGGATACTTTTTTCCGTCAATAATTATATTTTTTTCATCTGAAGAAATTTCATGGTGAAAACGACCATAATTGCTATCGTATTTTAGTAAATGCGCCAAAACTTCCGTGGAAGTTAGGTCGTTAATTCCAACAACTTCAATTTCCGGATTTTCTACGGCAATTTTAAAAGCTTGCCTGCCAATTCTCCCAAAACCATTTATGCCTAATTTTATTTTTTTCATAAGTTTATTTTATTCTAATACAAATTTTTTTAAATAAGATACAAATGCCCTAAGATCTCGGGTCATTCGCCTGCCTGCCGGCAAGGCAGGGATGTTAATTTGTATCATTAGGATCGCTAAATATTAATTTATTTTGTAAAGTTTTTTGCTTTTTTTGATTTTGTTTTTTAATTTTAATTTGTTCGTGGGTAACAGGAATTTCCTGGTATTCTGTCGCAAACAACAAAGAGCTTCTCCAAAACAACACGCTGCCAAATGCCATAATTCCCATAAAAACAACTATGGAAAAACGCAGTAAAAAATTAGGATCTCTAACATCGCTGCCATATAAATCTGACATTATAAAATATATTAATCGTTTTTCTTAGCCACTATAGCCGCCACTTCTTTTTTTATTTTTTCGTTAGTTATGGCTATTGGCTTAAAACTTTTTAATTTTTTTAGTTTCAATTCTATTTCATGCCGAGTTAAAAGCCCTGCTTGCGGTCCCACCTTTTGAACTACACTACCGGCATTCACAGGCCCCCACATAAGCGCATCATGGTGCGAAAGGCCGTGAGAAAGCGCGGCAATATATGCGGTGGTAAAACTATCACCAGCCCCCGTGGCTTCTAAACGCGGCCCCGGATATTCTGATATATAATAAAATCCTTCGTTACTGTAAGAATATGCGCCTCTCCGGCCGTCAGTTAAAGCAATAGCCTTAGGGCCTAATTTATAGAGCCTGCGGCAAAGTTCTTCCGGATCTCGCTCACATTCGCCCACCCATCCTTGCGCTTCTTCTACATTTAATGATAGCACATCTGTCCGCTCGAGCATTAATTTATTGGCCTTAGCACCCTTTCTTAATTGAAAAGTTCCGGGATTAAAGCCTAATTTTACATCATAACGATCTATATATTTTGCCAAATCTTTATAAATGCTTTCAAAACCTTCACCCATACTAGTTAAATATACCCAATTTGAATGAACAAAGTTTGGTAATTTATATTTTCGATGCTGGTGGTAAACAAAAATAGTCCTTTCACCTTTATGACTTAACACGAAAGAAGCGTTTGTGCTGTGTTTTTCATCGATGATGATGTAGCGGGTAGATACTCCCTCTTTTTGCATTTTATGAATAATTTCCCTGCCCCCTACGTCGTGTGCTAAAACTGTATAATACGCTGTCCTTAAGCCTAATTTAGCACTACCAACCGCGTTATTGGCTGCATTCCCGGCAACTGTTTTATATAATTCATCAACCGGCAATTTGTCGCCCCAATTCAAAAGGGCCTTTTGTTTGCCTTCGATATTCTGCACTTCAATATCGTGAACAAATAAAAAAGTGTCTATTGTCGCATCGCCTATAGAGATAATGTCAAACATGGGAGTAAGTAGTAAGTAGTAAGTAGTAAGTAGTAAGTAGCCTAACAGCTAAATGCTA
>CAYVNU010000011.1:0-31835 GCA_964453265.1 uncultured Candidatus Saccharibacteria bacterium
TTATTGGTGGTGGCAATCCAATAGCCGTTGGTATAAACACTACTTCTGCTCCAACAACTTTGTTTGTACAAGCAACTGCCGGCAATAGTCCTTTTGCTATAGCTTCTTCTTCAGGCGTGGCGTTTTTAACAGTTGCTTCCAATGGTTCAACTACCTTATCTAGCTTGGCTTCTGCAGGTTGTGTTGGTACTACGGCCAGCGGACAATTGTATGTAACTTCCTGCGGTGGCGGCAGTATTTCCGGCAGCGGCACTGTGGGTTTTGATGCTATCTGGTCTGGTTCCACTGCATTGACCACAGGAAAACTAATTAACAACGGTACAGTCTTAGGAGTGAATGCTTCTTCTTCTACCGTGACCTTTAATTTACAAGGCAATGCAGGTACAAGTGATATATTTAACATCGCTTCATCTAGCGGTACAAGTATATTGAAAGTTTTATCCAACGGCAGAATTGGAATTAACTCCTCCACTCCCATAGCCATGTTAGCTGTGCAAGGCAGTAACCAAAATGCAAATACTTCTACACCAATATTTACAGTAGCTTCTTCCACAGGTCGACAATTGTTTACTGTGCTTGCAAATGGAAATGTCGGTATAGGCACATCCACCCCACTTTCGACTTTCCATATTGCGGACAACGCTTCTAGTACAAGACCTGTAACATCGCCAGTATTTTTGTTAGGAAATGATCCTTTAAGTGCTTTTTCTAGTTCCGGCGGTACTTTTTTTGGCATAAATGCTCCAGCCAGCAATCTGTTTAGTAATTTTATAGATTTTCAAAATGCAAGCACGAGTAATTTTAGCGTTTCGCAATACGGCTATGTTAATGCTGTAAGTATGTATTTAAGTTCTTCGCTGACTTCAGAAGCAATAACTGCACAAGGAGGGCTTCCTTCAAGTGATTTTGGGGCAATAAATGCTAGAAATTTTTATGGCAGTACTTCGTCTAGTGTTTCAATTAATTTAAGTTTTGATAATACAGCTTTTTCAAATTATTATGCCGCAAATATACAAGCAGTGTCACAGGGTAATTCGGCCGGTGCTGAAATTGCTGATTTAATGTTTAAAACAATCAATGCAGGAGCTTTGACAGAAAAGTTAAGAATAACAGCAGCGGGTAATGTTGGTATAGGCACATCTACTCCGTTGGCGGTTTTGGCTGTACAGGGTACTTCTACCAACCCAAGCCATCCTTTGCTCACTGTATCTTCCTCAACTGGTACTTCTTATTTAACAGTAGCAAGTAATGGTTCAACCACACTTTCTTCTTTGTCAGTAGTTAATTGTGATGTCAAAGCAACTTCAAACGGAAGTTTGTATTGTGGAACCGATGCAACAGGTGGAGGCGGCGGAAGTATTTCTACTTCCACCTCTGCGCAAATAGGAAAACTTGTAGTATGGACAGGCGCAGGTACTTTGGGTAACAGTATAATTTTTGACAACGGCACGGTAGCCGGAGTAAATGCCACATCAAGCACTATTACATTTAACGTTCAGGGTAATGCCGGTAATGTAGATTCATTTAATGTCGCGTCATCTTCTGGCACGTCATATTTTAGGGTAACTCAGGCCGGTAATATTGGGATAGGAACAGCTACTCCCGCTTCATTACTTCAGGTGGCAGGTGATATACAACTAGGTTCTAAATTTAATGCCCAATCTGCTGGATTAATTTTTAATACCGGTAGTACTACAAATCAATCAACTATTAAATTAATTGCAACGACAACTTTGTCAGGTAGCTATGTAATAACTTTGCCAACATCAACGCCGGTTGCCGGACTTGCTTTGATAACCGATGCAAATGGTAATTTGCGTTGGGCTTCTCCGTCTGCCAGTCTTTCGGGTGGAACACAAGATTATCTAACAAGATGGCTATCTGGTTCTACTGTCGGCATAGGAGTATTTATAGATAACGGAAGCGTTGGGGGTGTTAATGCTACAAGTTCCGTTGTTAGTTTTAGTGTAAAAGGAACAATGGCTTTGGATCCATTTGATGTTTCTTCTTCGAGTGGTGCAAGTATCTTAAGAGTTACAGCAAATCAGAGGGTGGGCATTGGTACTACAACCCCATCCGCAGTTTTAGCTATTCAGGGAACGACAACAAATCCAACTATTCAATTGTTTGATATTTCTTCATCAAGCGGCGCTTCTTATTTACATGTAATGTCTAGCGGTAACATTGGAATTGGCACCACTACACCTAATGCTGATTTGGTTATACAATCTACAGCTGGACAGACAACAGATATTTTTAGTGCAGCATCTTCTTCCGGTAGTGTATTAGTAAATATTACTTCATCTGGCAATATTGGTATTGGTTCTACTACAATTAATGCTTTGCTCGGGCTACAAACCTCCAATAACAATGATGTGATTTTTGTAAATGATACAGGATCTGGTAATTTAATCCGTCTTCAGCAAGGTGGAACTGACAGATTTTTGGTCGGCAATAGTGGTAGTTTAACTATTAGTACTTCTGATATAGATATTGTTAAAACTACTTCGGGAGCAAATTTAGTGGACACAGATTTCAACAGAACGGCAAATGCAACAAGTTCGGCGATTGTTAATTTGGACAATCTTAATGGAGCCTTGGGGTTGTCTTCAGGTAGCGTGCCAAATAGTGGTAATGGAACTGTTACAAATAGCACAACTACAAATGCAGCGGTTGGTCAGGGTGGACAATCTTTCCTTCGTCCGGATGGTAAATATTATGTAGTTTTAGGCGGTGGTACAGGTACTGCGATTTATGATTCAATTAACAATACTTTTGTAGCAACTACTTCTTTAGGTACAGCAGTGGGTACCGGCGCTTTGGTCTTGCCTAGAGCAGATGGTAAATTCCAGCTTATTCATGGTAATGCCGGTACAACAAGAACCGTTATTGACCCAATGGGTTTTGTAGCTAATGCTGCCGATGCCGGCGCAAACTTTTGTGGCAGCGCAGCTTCGGGTACTGTGGCTACTTTGCGTCCTGATGGTAAATATTTGGTGACTTGTGGTGGTCTTGCTACAACAACTATTTTTGATCCGGTAGCCGGTACTTGGGCAGCTGGTCCTGGAACTACAGGAACTATTGCTTGGGGGCAAGGTACTTTGGCTTTACCAAGGCCAGATGGTCTAACTTTATTTATAGTAGGCTCATCAACTATTGGAAGTTCAATTAGTTCTACCTTGCTTTATAATCCAAATTCTGGTACTGCAAATATTGGTGTCTTTAGCGCAGGACCTTCTTTGCCTAGCGGTTGTGAAATCGCGGGTAATACCGGTTCTGTGGCATGGAGAAAACCAAACGGCAAGTATTTAATTCTATCTAAGCAAAATGCTTCTGTTGAGTATGATCCGGTTGCTGGAACTTTCGGCGCTTGCAGTACCGGCGCAGGTAATGGTCCTACTGTAGCTCTGGGCGATGGAGCGCATGCTATACCAATGCAAAACAGAAAACTATTTATAGTAATAGGTGGCGGTTCTACAACCGCAAATATTTATGATCCGGTAACAGGCAGTTTTACAGACCAAGGTACATCCTTAAATGCGGTTAGAGCTGGGGCGCATTCTATTTTAAGAGCCAATGGAACTTGGCAGATAATTAATGGCGCCGCTACAACCAATACAAATAATTTAGACACCGGACTTGTAATGAGCGGAACTTATGTGACAGAGGATATAAATAATACAAACTTAAATGTTAATTCAACGCTGTCTTGGTCAATTGGTGCGGAACGAAATTTCCAGTACACTAACACAACAACAAATGGGGCTTTTGACGGAATTATATTTACTGTTACCAGTTCTTCTACTCAGGCAGGATTAGATACCGCAACAACAACTTATATACAAAGAAGCGGAGATTTAATACGCAGTGCAAGCGAAAATACCTGGGTTAGAGTTACTGCAAATTTTTACAGGAGGTTGCCTAACTATATTTATGATGACCGTAAAACTTTTACCGGCAATGGCAGCACTATTCAGTCCTATGACTATTTTAGTCCCACTATTTATGAGATGAAAATAGATAACTCAGCAATGGTTAGAAAAACTGCAATAGATTTTGTTAATACTCAAGTTACCAATCCACTTGATTCTTCTTCTCCAATATTAACGCGTACTCAGGCATTGTCCGACCGTTTGCAATTGCCTTGGGGCGTTATTGCTCAAACAACTCAAATTGGTACCACGGGTTTTTATACTGGAGCAGTTGGTCCTCATCCGACTTTGCCAACCAGCACGGGTGAAGGCACTTTAGTAATTGTTAGGCCGGATAAACAAATTTTAATTTTAACCGGCTCTACGACTCCGGGTACTGCCATTTTATATGATCCGGTTTCCACAACGTTTACTAATCAAACAGGTGTTGGTAATGTGCCAAGCGCGACTCCAGGGCCCGGAGCTTTTGCCTTAAAACTCCCGTCCGGTAAATTTTTGGTAGTAATTGCAAGTTCAAGTCCTATTACTAACATATATGACCCGCTTGCTCCTTCGGGTCAGCGTTTTGTCGCGGGGCCTAATTTAACTGCAAATGCGGCATTGGGTGCCAGTCCGATTTTGAATGATGATGGAACTTACACCATTGTTCACGGTGGTGGCCTTACTTCGTCTTCTATTTACGATCCAATCAAAAATAGAGTAATAACTGGACCTTTGCTTTCAACGGCTGCAAACTGCGGTTTTTTTGCCGTACCGTTAATGGGTACAAATGCTGGTTCGTATCGTACTTCGGTTGGAGCTGCTTCTTCTACAATTGGTTCAACCGGGTCTATGATGTATAACTCTAAGACTAAAATATTTAGTAATGCTACAGCATTGGGAGCTGTGGTTGGTTGCGGTGGTTATGCCTTCCAAAGACAAGACGGTATATGGGTGACTGTTCCTGGTGCTGGCGGTACCGCAGGTGCTCTTTCGGGTGCTACGGGTATTATTAACCCATGGGCTAATGCTGTTGGTGCCGGTCCGACTTTGAGTCCTACGGTTGGTATGGGTAGTAGAGTTATACCAAGAGCAGACGGAACATTCTTAATTACGGCGGGTAATGAATTAAATACTACTGCTATTTATGCTCCTTGGGGTGGTAGTCCAGCTGTTGCAGCCGCCACTCAAGTTGGTGTGGCATTGGGCGCTGGTCCTACTATGGTAAAAACTGTGGGTCGTGGTAGTATTATGTTCTTTAGGCCAGACGGCAAGATTGTTATTATTAATGGTGGTCTAGTTCCGAGCACTAATGTAAATATGTATGACGCAGGGTGGTATGCGGAAGGTCAGTATCGAAGCGAAATGTTAAATGTGCCTAATCTGACGCCAAATTCAACTATGCAGTGGAAGCGTTCAGCAGATAATTATTTAAGTTTTGAGGTACGTACAGCTTCAAGCCAAGCAGCCTTGCAAGCCGCTAGTTATAAAGATATTCCACAATCGGGTGGTAATATAGGCGCTTCGGTAGGGGATGCCTGGGTTCAGGTGCAAATGAATTTTAGCCGCGACTTCCCAGGTTATAGCGGTATTTCCCAAGATGTATATAATAGTACCGGGAATAACTTATTCCCATACAGTAATATCTTAACCCCCCAAGTTTATAGTTTTAGCATTGGTGAAGATAGTGATTTAATAACTCTTCAGTCGGGAGGTAGTAATGTCTTTAGGGTAACCGAAAGTGGTAGTGTTTATTCGTCTACACAAGGCGGGTTCTTTAGTGGTGGCGCTGACTTGGCAGAACGTTATACGTCTATAGATTCTTTACAGCCAGGCGAAGTGGTTATAAACGACGTGTCTAATTCTCAGGGAGTGCTGCGTTCAAAGGGGCAGTATCAGCAGCAATTAATTGGCGTGGTTTCTACAAATCCTGGGTTTGTGGCCGGCGCATATACTGAAAATTCTTATCCAATTGCCTTGGTTGGACGTGTGCCAGTAAAAGTCAGTACGGAAAATGGTAGCATTAAGGCCGGAGATTATTTAACCTCCGCCTCTATTCCTGGATATGCTATGAAAGCAACACAGGCCGGTAGAGTTTTAGGTCAGGTTATGGAAGATTTAACACCAGACAAAATAACCAGCTGTCCCTCTGTAGGTTTAGGCATGCTACCCAGAACTAAATGCGGAACAGTCATGGTTTTCGTAAACTTAACTAATTATTTAGGTGCTCCGGTTGAAGCTTCGATGTTTGATTATTATAAAAATAAGCTTATTTCTTTAAAAGACACAACTGTCGAAGATTCCGCAACTTCAACTTTAGAAGAATTAGATCTAAGTAATTTGCCGGTAACTATAAATCCTCCGGGTAGTGAACTGAGACAAGCGCAGATATTAAGTTATTTAAGCGAGCTGAGAAATAACCAAAATTCTGAAAATAGTCCGCTTACAGAGGTGCTTGCTCAACGAATTAACGCAATTTCAGAAATTATTAGCCCTCAAATTATTGTTGACTTGATAAAAGCCAATGCTTTAACTGTAAATTCAATTTCTACTCAAAGCTTAAACGCAGCTAGTGGCACAATTGAAAGTTTATTTGTTTCGGAAATAAATTCTAATCAAGGTAGCGATATAAATTTAAATTTGTCTGAAAATTCTGAGCTTAATATTTTCGCCAAAGCTACCGGTACAGAATTTTCAAATTTAGTTTTAAATGTTGATGCAGAAGGTAATGCTCAATTTGCCGGCAATGTTTTAGGCGCCAATATTTCAAAAATGCAAGATGATTTGGATGATGTTAAAGAGACTTTGAATAACTTAGATATTCAGCCGAACCCTCTCTTAGATGTATTAACTGTTAATGAGGATGGCAGTTTGCTGGTCAGTGGCGGCTTGGAAGTCTTGGGTCAAACAATTTTGCACGATGGTTTGGTGGTAGATTATATAGGACAGGAAGATGGTTTGCTTGGATTAATGGGCGATGTGTTATATTTTGGGAGGCCATATTTTACTTCCGACACCGCTGGTTTTGCGGAAATTAAAACCGGACAAAATATGGTGGATATAGAATTTGAGAGAGAATATTTGGATCAACCAATAGTTAACACCAGTATTAGTATAAATACCTCAACGCCGAATAGTGAAATGAATAATGTGGAAATTGCTCAGCAAATTTTTGATTCTGATATTCGTTTTGTCATAATTAACAAGAGTGAAAAAGGCTTTACTATTATGTTAAATAAGCCTGCTCCATTCGGAATTAATTTTAGCTGGATAGCGTTGGCGGTTAATGGTGCCAAAACTTTTACTTCAAAAGAGTCTTTTGTAACGCCTGTGCCTGAAATATCGGCGCCTAAAATTGAATCTTTGCAAGATGCAGTCTCTAAACCTGAATTTTCTCCTGGCCCCAGTGATTTAAAGTCTACAATTTCAGAACCTGAAAGCGACCTTGAGGCAACTTCGTCAGCGCCAACGCAAAAAGAAGAACCTAAAAAACCTGATTCTATTCCGGTGCCTGTGGAAACTCAGCAAAATACAGAGGCTGTCTTGCCCTTAGAAACACCGCCAATTAGTTCGGAGTTAAGCCAGTAAAATGCAAAATTGCCCAGCTAATTTTATAAATTAGCTGGGTTTTGTTATAATAAAAAAATCTTATTTTAACTTAAATGAAATTTCAAAACTTTTGCGTGTTAGTAGTGGTTTTTTTAATCGGTTTATTTATTGGCAAGTATATTTTTGCGTCGGGTGATAAACACTTACATCGTGAACATAATCGAGAGTTTTCAGAAATAAGAGACGGCCAATATTCTTTTATCAATCCACTTTTAGAGTGTAGTGCTGCCTCTGATGCTTTTGTTGAATTAAAGCCGTTTAAAGATATTATAAATGATGAAGCAGAAAAAAATATAAAAAATAAATTAGCTAGTTTTGTGTCGGTATATTTTCGGGATTTAAACAACGGACCTTGGTTTGGTATAAATGAAACTGAGAAATTTTTTCCGGCTAGTTTGATGAAAGTGCCGGTTATGATGGCATATTTTAAAATTGCAGAAAATAGTCCAGAAATATTAAGTAGGCAATTAGTTGCCGGGCAAGATGAAGTAGGTATTAATACAAGCAGCTCTTTGGAACTGTCTAAGACTTTAGAAGTCGGGAAAAGTTACGCGGTAATTGAATTAATTCGCAGAATGATAGTGTATTCGGATAATGCTTCCGCTAGGTTATTAATCGGTAATATAGACCCTTTAGTGCTCGGTAAGGTATATTCAGATTTCGGCATAGATTTAGATGGAATTCTAAATGGCAATACCCAAGTAACAGTAAGGAATTACGCGGGTTTTTTTAGAGTCTTATTTAATGCTTCTTATTTAAGCCGCCAATATTCAGAAAAAGCTTTAGAAATACTTTCCCAGGCTGATTTTAAAGAAGGTTTGGCAGGAGGTGTTAATAAAGAAATAATTGTTGCTAATAAGTTTGGGGAACTGGATTTAGACAATAAGCAAAAGCAATTACATGATTGTGGTGTTGTATATTATCCGAAACATCCTTATTTATTGTGCATAATGACCAGAGGTGATAATGTAAAAAATTTAACGACAACAATTAAAAATATTTCCAATAACGTGTTTGGAGAAGTAAGTAAGCAGTTTTTAACAATCCGCTAAATTTTGCAAAAATACAACTTTTATTGTATTATAAAAGTATATAAAAATAAATTTATGCCTACAAGAAAGAAACAAGAAGAACAATTAGCTAATTTATCTGCTAATGTTCCTGAAAAATCAAATAGCGGTATGCAAACGAAAGTTTTTACTTTCTTTAAATCAGTTAATCCGGCCTTTTTGGTTTTACTATTGTTAATAGTTGCTGGGCTTGCTTGGAATGTGAAATTGCAAAATGAAGTAAAAAAGAAGAATTTGGCTTTGGCAAAAATTGAGCAAAGTAAAGCAGTAAAAACTGCAGAAGATGCTAAACAATTAATTTCTCAAATTAATTCATTATTAGTTCTTCCAAATAACGAACAGCCTACTATCGCGACAGTAACTGACTTAGAAAAATTAAAAGACCAACCCTTTTTTCAAAATGCGGTAATTGGAGATAAAGTTTTAATTTATTTGGAAGCCAAAAAAGCAGTTTTGTTTAGGCCCAGCCAGAATAAAATAGTTGAAGTGGCTCCTGTTAATACTGTGGGGCAGCAATCGCAAAATCAGAGTGAGGTTTTGGGCGCTAGTACTCAGCCGACTAAAACAGAAGAGCTTTTAACTGTTGAGATAAGGAATGGTAGCGGTAAGGGCGGTTTGGCGGCATTGGCAAAAAATAAACTCGCTGGAGTTAAGAGTATTTCAGTTGTTAAGCTTGCAAATGCATCAAAAAATTATAGCACAAGTCAGGTTTTTGTAAGCAAGCCTATTTCACCAGCCATAAAGTCTTTGTTGACCGGAACATTTTCCGGCCAGCAAGTGTCAGTTTTGCCGGAAGGTGAGGCGCAGACTGCCGCGGATATTCTAATTATCTTAGGACAACAATAGAAGCAATATTGTTATATTTATCCCGGTTTAGCTTAAGCTAAACCGGGATTTATGTTATATTTAAAGGGTGAAAATATTTTTAAAAAAACAAAAACTGTTAGCATATATTTTTTTAGTTATCTGTTTTTTTTGGTCAAGCGTAGTTTTGGCTGGTAATTCAACATCCACAAGTTTTGTCGTACACGATCCGGTAATAACCGAAGGATCTATATCCACGAATTCAGCAAGTTTTGGACTTGGGCAATCGCTTGCTCAAACAGCTATTAGGAAATCCACTTCCACAAGTTTCCAGTTATGGAGCGGTTTCCAATATTTTTATAAAGTTTTGCCTAATACTTTAACTGCCACGGCCGGTAATGGACAGGTTTCTTTAAGTTGGACTGTTCCGCAAAATTATTTAGGGATAGCCGCGGCAGATTATGACTTGGGGGTTGGAACTGTTTCGGGATCTTATACTTTTCAAAATGTCGGCAATGTAACAAGCTTTACAAAAACGGGTTTAAATAATGGCACGGTTTATTATTTTAAAATAAAAGCTAAAACTTTAGGCGGAACATTTTTAGTATTTTCAAATGAAGCCTCTGCAACTCCAGTAGGAACCTCAAATTCTGGCGGGGGAGGAGGTGGTGGTGGAGGAGGAAGTTATAACCCGCCTCCGAGCGGAGGAGATGCTTCTATAATTATTAAAGGGTTGGCCTACCCAGGAGCCAATGTTACTGTTTTAAAAGACGGGGCAGTTGCGGCAACCACAGTTGCCGACCCACAGGCAAATTTTGAAGTCAGAATTAGCGGGCTTGGTACCGGCGTTTACTCTTTTTCTGTTTATGCGGAAGATACGGCGGGTAGAAAATCTACTACCGTTAATTTCATTCACTCATTAACTTCTCAGGTAACAGATGTGGTTGGAAATATTTTTTTGGCTCCTACAATTGCTGTCAGTCATAGTCAGATAAAAAAAGGCGATACAATAAATATTTTAGGGTTTAGCGCGCCAAATGCCCAAGTTAACGTTTTTGTAAATTCCGAACAAGAATTTGTGGAAAAAGTTACCGCATCGCCGAATGGCGGTTGGTTTAAGGCTTTTGATACTTCATTTTTGGAATTGGGCGATCATAGCACCAGATCTAAAGCTGTTAAGGGCGAGTCGATTAGTGTATTTAGCCAAGCTGTTGGTTTTAAGGTCAGTAATCAAAGTATTGAGGCAAAGAAAAATCAAAGAACAAGTTCCGACATAAATGGTGATGGCAAGGTAAATTTAATTGACCTTTCTATACTTTTATATTTTTGGCAGAAAATTAATCCGGCTAATATAAAAGCGGACATAAATGGCGATGGCAAGGTAAATTTAATTGACCTTTCTATACTTTTATATAATTGGACAGGATAAAAGAAATAACCCTTCACAGCTTAAAGCTATAGAGGGCAGGCAAAATTTTAAAATGACAAAAATAATAAAACTCACAAAAATAATTGGCGTAGTTTTTTGCATGCTGGCTTTTTTTCATAATGCCACAGCTTCGGTATTGAACGCGGAGGCTGGTGTGCAAACAGTTTTTGTGGGGCAAACTTTTAGCGTAGACTGGTTTTTAGACACTGAAGATAAACCGGCAAACTCGCTTGATTTAATAATAAATTTTTCTATTAAAACTTTGGATTTAGCCGAAGTTTCCGTAGGTAATTCTTTAGTTTCTCTTTGGGTAGAAAAACCCTACTTAAAAGAACCGGGTAAGATTGTTTTAGTGGGAGGTGTGCCGGGTGGAATTAATGGTAAGCATGTGCAGATTTTCCGTTCGGTTTTTAAAGCGCATGCGGCCGGTTTGGCGGAATTTTCTGTCTCTGAGAGTTCAAAAATTTTATTAAATGACGGACAGGGGACACCAGATGGATTAAGGTTTTCACCGGTCCGCTTTAATATAATGCCTAAAACCGCTGAATTAATTAATATTTCTTCGCCTTCACACTCAGACCAAATTGTATGGTATAAAAATAATAATGTAATTATTAATCCTAACATTCAAACACCCGGTAAATATTCTTATAGCTTTAGTTCAAATATTGAAATATTGCCAGAAAATACTGAAATGGAAGTTCCCAAAGAAGTTTTGTATAAAGATTTGCCTGATGGAATTTATTATTTTAAATTAAATTTAAAAATGGGAGAAAATGCTTGGCAGGAAGCGGGAGTTTATAGAGTTCAAATAGACAAAACCCCTCCGGAAAGTTTTAAACCTGTTTTGGGGCAAGACAGTAGTTTATTTGGTGGAAAAAAATTTGTTAGTTTTTATGCAGTTGACAAAGCTTCTGGAATAAAGGAATATGCTGTAAAAAACTGGCTTTTTGGAAAATTTAGCCCAGCTTCGAGTCCTTACCAAATAAATAGGCCAATATTTGGCGATGGGGTTTTTGTTAAAGCTGTGGATTTGGCTGGTAACGTACGTTTGGAATTTGTTAGCTACCCTGGGTATATAAGCAAGAAGCTTTTTACAGCTATAATTTTGATATTTTTGTGTTTTATTGTATTATATTGGTATAGAAAAATACAGTTTTTGAAACAAAAAGAATGAAAAAAATAGGGTTAATTTTTGTCTTTATTATGTTTGGTTGGTTTGCGCCAGCCTTGGTTTTTGCATCTACTTTATATTTCAGTCCTAGCTCCGGAAGTTTTGGCGTAGGAACTACTTTTACGGTTACACTGAAGACTAATACTCAGAATCAGGCTGTCAATTCTGCCGAAGTCCGAGTAGCTTATTCTCAAGACACTCTTGAATTAGTAAAAGTTTCCGCAGGGGGAATTTTTACTCTTCAGACCCCGGGTTCTCCAAGCAAAAGCGGGGGAGAGGCTTTTTTTTCAGGTGGCGTTCCGAGTCCTGGTTATAATGGAAGCGGTGGAGTGGTTGGCGTGATGACATTTCGCGCAAAAAATCAGGGAACTGGTACTTTAAATCTTTCATCTGGACAAATTTTACTTAATGATGGCCAGGGCACGGATTCTTTAAGTGGTGGTGCTTCTGCTAGCTTTAATATTTCCGCGCAAGCTCCCACAACTGCTTTGTCCGGGCAAGTTGAAGTTGTTTCTATTAGTCATCCTAAACAAGATGAGTGGTATGCCAATAAAAATATTGATTTAAGCTGGAATAGGCCAAACGGCGCTTATGGTTTTAGTTTTATGCTTGATAATTTAGCAACTGGCGAACCCGACAGTATTTTAGATACAACAAAGACAACTGCAAAATTATATTTAAACATTAGCGATGGTATTTATTTTTTCCATATAAAAGCAAGATCTCAGAGCGGACAATTTGGCCCGCTAACTAATTATAAAATTCAAATTGATACAGTACCGCCCAAAAGCTTTAATTTAACTCTAAATGAAGCAAGTTTAAGTGATGTCAGTTCAAATCCGGTTTTAAATTTTGAAACAACTGATGAACTTTCAGGTTTGGCGGGTTATGATGTTTATTTAGACGGCAAGATGTTAAAAGAGCAGGCCGCCTCGCCTTACAAGTTTGAAAATATACCAGACGGTCCTCATACGCTTAAGGTAATTGCTAAGGACAAGGCAGGGAATTTACAGCCAGCTGAACTTCAGGTAATTGTAAACGGTTTAAAACCGACGAAAACCGCTGTTACGAGTTTGTTTGAAAAACGTTTTCAGCCTTTAATTTATTTGTTGATAGCTACTAATGCATTAACTTTGATTTTATTCTTTATTTTCTGGGAACGTCGTAGGAAAAAAGAGCAGCAAAATCAGGATCCGGTGGCGGCAATTCAGCTGCAAATAGACAAGAGTTTGGACGATTTAAAAGAACACTTAAATTCAGAATTACAAAAATTTTCTAAAAAGACCGCGGCGGAAATTTATGAAAAGCAGGAAGAAAAAAGCCGGGAAGTGGGAAAAAGAATTTCTGCGGCAAAAAATAAAATTGACAAAGAAATAGGGCAGTTAAAAAACTTAAAGAAGGCTAAACAATAAGGAATTTAACATGTCAAACGAGTTATTGTTTTTTGTATCCGCATTAATTGATATTTGTTTTATTTTTTTTGCGGCTAGAAAGGGCGCGGAGTGGTTAGTTGGCTCTGTTATTGTTAACCTTATTTTAGTCGGTGTTTTTGGGGCAAAACTATTAATAATTTTTGGGTATGCAACTAACGCAGGTAATGTATTTTATGCCTGTGTTTTTTTGGCCACTCACTTTTTACTCGAGTGGTATGGTAGAAAAGCAGCTAAAAAGACAATTGTTTGCGGGTTAATTTTTACAGTATTTTTTTTGTTAATGTCGCAACTAACAGTGCAGTTTAATGGTATTAAGACCAGTGAATCCGTAAATAATGCCATTTATACTTTGTATGTGTTTTCCCCTAGAATATTTTTTGCTAGTATTTTGGCTTATATAGTTGCTCAAAATATCAATATATTTATATTTGAATGGTTAAAAGCTCTGGCTAAAGGTAAATCTTTGTGGTTGCGCAGCAATGGCGCAAATATTTTAGGGCAGTTGGTTGATAGCTTGATTTTTTTCTCAATAGCGTTTTTTGACTCCCCCGGCCAGTTGTTAATTTCGGCTATTATGGCGGGGTGGCTAGTAAAAGTTCTTGTTGGTTTTTTGGCCACTCCCTTTTTATATTTAAACGCCAAATTAGAAAAGGAAAAAATATGAGGCCATATTCGTCAAAGAAAACCTTAATGGCTTATACCGGAAAGACATTTTTAAGTGCCTTTTATAAAACCGCGGGCTTTTTCTTAATTTTGTTTGCAATTTTTCATTTAGTTGGGGTTTTATATCTTGCCAATATCGTTTCAAAAGCGTCGTTAGCTTTTAAGTCAGGTATGCAAGCCGAACTGGATTTCTTAACGGTTCAGGGAAACGAAGTGGCTAAAAATAAAGAATTGATTAGATATGTACTGTCCGGAGATTCTGAGAATCTTATTTTACTTATGCAGAACGAGAAAACTTCTAGATCAATTGGGCTTATGGGAGTAACAAATGAACAAGGGGTGGTTTTGGGCCGGACAAAAAATCCCGAAAAATTAGGCGATAATGTTTTTTTATCTAGCCCTGTTGGCAGGAAAGTGGCTTTGGGCAAAACAGTGCAAAGTGTTGAATCTCCTGTCGGTTTTGACCCTCGCCAAATTATTATTTCCACCGGCCGGCCTATTTTACATAAAGGTCAAATGATTGGTAGCTTATTTGCTAATCATCTTGCTGATGATGCCTACGCAGTAAAATTTAAAAATAAATATTTGCCTTCGAGAGCTGAAGTTGTTTTTTATAATAAGCAGGGGGGTGTATACGGGGATAGCTTTGCAAATTCTGAAATAAGGAAACTTATTAATTCTTATTTTAATACCGGGTCAGATTGGTTACGCAATGGGGTTTCTGGCAAGACCGTATCTTTTAATGATGGCTCTTTTTATTATATTGATAACCTTATTTTTCCAGGTCTAGAAAGTAGTCCGGGTGGAGCGCTTATTTTTATACCAAGAGTAGACGTATCTCATTTTACTAATAGTTTACTGGCTTTTTTAACCGCATGCTTTTTTGTTTTTATTGCTTTTAGGCATCATAGGAAATCAAGAAAAGAAACGCGAGGCTCAACTTACTATTTGTTTCTTGGCACTGCTTTTATTTTGGTAGTTGCTTTGGTATTGTTGGCATTGCATATAGAAAATATTGGGTATTTGCGCTTAAAAAAAATCGCCTACCCACTTTATAATTCTACGCTGCGTTTGCAACCGGAGTTTGGCATTTATGATGTCGGTTTTGAACAGCAATTTTCTGTTATGGCAGATACCGGTGACGAAGCTATTAATGCAGTATCTGTTGAATTATTATTCGATCCAAACTCTATTGAGGTTAAAGAGGTGACTGCAGGCAATTCCGCTTGCGCTTATGTTATAGAAAATAGAATTGACACGGTTTATGGCAAAATTAATTTTTCTTGCGGTATTTTTCAGAGTGGCGGTGAAAGAGGTAGTTTGGAAATTGCCAAGATTTTTTTTAAGCCAAAGCGTATTGGAACTTTTAATTTAACTTTTGGGCGCGAAAAAACAAAAGTTTTGGCAAGTGACGGGCTTGGCACCGACGTTTTGCGTATGTCTCAGTCCGGTAGCTATAAAGTTGATAATTTTGAAAATTCAATTTTGCCAAATGAGTATGGTAGTAGTACAAAACACTCTTTTATAGTGTTTTCTCCGAGTCATCCAAATCAAAGCCGTTGGTATAGTTCTTCTGTGGCTCGTTTTGTTTGGCGAGGTAAGCCTGATGCTGTGTATGCCTACACATTTGACAGCTTGGCCGATACAGTTCCTTCATCCGCTAAAACAATTAAAGGACAAGAGATTTCTTTGCCTGTACCCGGCGATGGAATTTACTATTTTCATTTGAGTCTTGTTTCCGGAGGGCCTATAGTTCACTATCGTGTTCAGACCGATACCTCAGCTCCAATAATAAGCGCAATACATTTAAGTGAGGACCGTGTGACAGTAGGGGATGTTGTAAGGTTTTCTTTTGAAGCCGAAGATTCGGCTAGCGGTGTGCAAAAAAATTATTACGTTGATTTAGGCAACCATTTATTCCTGCCAATCGGCGATAATTTGTTTGTTCCATTTTTAGAAGCCGGAGAGCAAAAAGTTACCTTAAGGGTTTATGATACGGCTGGTAATTATGCAGAAAAATCGCAAATAATTCATGTTGAGCCCAAGTAAGATTGTAAACATTAAAAAAATCCGCAAACGCGGATTTTTTTAATTATATTTTATTTAGGCCATTTTTCTATCATCAGTATTTGACTTTTTACCAATCCGCGTTCCTTTAACAGGCTCCAAATGTGTTCGGTTACAAAAGGCATAAAGGGATGTAATAATTTTAGAGAAGTAGTAAGAGTAGTAAGTAGTAAGTAGTAAGTAGACTCTTTAATCTTTTCATCGGCCAGTTGTTTTTTTGAAGCCTCTATATAAACATCGGCAAATTCATACCAGACAAATTGGTAAATTTCCTGCGCGGCTTCGTGTAGACGGAAGTTTTCTAAATGGTTTGTTGATGTTTTAATTAAAGTCTCTAGTTTTTGTAAAATGTCTTTATCTGCATCGGTTTGGGCAGTTGGTTCTTGTCCGCCAGCTGGCGGATTGGTTCTTGATGCTTCCAGATTTGTTAACACAAATCTGGCGATGTTCCAAAGCTTGTTAGCAAAATGTTTCATTCCTTTTATTTTTTGTTCATCAAACGCAACATCGTTACCTGGGGCTGCACCAAATACTAGTGCCATGCGTAAAGCATCGGTCCCGTATTTTTCGGTCATATCCAAAGGATCTACTCCATTATTTAAAGACTTGCTGAACTTTCTGCCTTGTTTGTCACGTACCATGCCATGCAGGACAACTTGCCTAAAAGGAATTTGTCCGAGTAGGTATGTGCTCATTAAAATCATACGCGCAACCCAAAAGAACAATATTTCATATCCCGGCATCATTACTGAAGTAGGGTGGAAAGATTTTAAATCTTTAGTCTCGTTAGGCCAGCCTAAAGTGGAAAATGTCCATAGGCCGGAAGAAAACCAGGTGTCTAAAGTATCGGCGTCTTGTTGCCACCCGGTATCTTGAGGAGGATTTATGTCGCAATAGGTTTCTTCTCCTTTGTACCAAACAGGAATTTGGTGGCCAAACCAGAGCTGCCTCGATATACACCAGTCGCGCAGGGAATCTATCCAATGAAAATATATTTTTTCAAAACGTTCCGGTTCTATTTTAATTTGCCCGCTTTCAACTACGAACCGCATGAGTTTTTTTAAGGTGACAACATCGCCAGGCTTAATGCCTGTAATTCCTTCATGAGGCATTTTAAATTCTTTATTGACATTAATGAACCATTGGAGTTTAGGCAAAGGCTCGATGACTGCTCCTGTGCGCTCAGCTGTAGAAACATTTTGTGTTATATCTTCTTCTTTTTCCAATAACCCTGATTCATTTAGCCATTTTACAACTGCTGTTCTTGCTTCTTCGGTTTTTTTACCAAGCACACCTTCAATTCCCACTGTCATTTTTCCATACTCGTTAATTACTTGTTTTAAAGGCAGATTATTTCGTTGGGCAATTTCAAAGTCTGCTGTGCTGTGAGCTGGGGTAACACCTAAAGCTCCCGTACCAAAATCTTTTTCCACGCTTTCATCTGTAATTATTTTAATATGTATTGCTTCGCCCGCAAAAACCGCATCGTATTCTTTACCAATAAATTGCTTGTATCTTTCATCCAAAGGATGTACGGCAACGGCAGTATCACCCAGCTTGGTTTCCGGCCTAGTCGTGGAAATGGATATAGGAAAGTCTTTGCTATATTTAAAAGTATACAGTTTGGATTGACGTTCTTGGTGGACCACCTCGTCGTCGGAAATAACGGTTTGGCCTTTAGCGTCCCAATTAATCACACGATGACCACGATAAATTAAGCCTTCGTCGAACATACGTTTAAAGGCTGTACGTACGGCAAGGTTGCGGGTTTCGTCAAATGTATAAGCCTCTCTACTCCAATCCACCGAAGCGCCCATTCTACGAATTTGGTTGACTATAGTGTCGTGGCTGTTTTGAGCGAATTCTTTTACTCTTTTGACAAACTCTTCTCTTCCTAAATCTTGCTTTTTTTTGTTTTCTTCTTTCTCAATTAATTTTGCCACTTTAGACTCTGTGGCAATTGGAGCGTGGTCGGTGCCGGGGAGCCAAAGTGTTTTTTTACCCCTCATGCGTTGCCACCTTATTATAATGTCCTGGATGGAGTTCTCGAAAGCGTGACCCATGTGAAGAGTACCGGTAACGTTTGGAGGGGGTAGGGAAATTGTAAAAGGCTCGCGGTTTTCCGCGTCCGGTAAATTATCCGGATTAAAAAATCCTGACTCATCCCACATTTTATAAATATTTTGTTCGACCTTAGTGTGGTCGTAGGCTTTGGATAGTTCTGACATAAAGTTTTAGTTATTTAAATATTGTTTAAAGAATTTAATAAAAATTAAAATATTAATGGTTACAATTATTGTGTAAAAAAGTTGGCCACAGACGTAAAGCTCCATTAAAGGAATATTAAACGGTAAGTGCGATAGCCAGGCCTGTTCCCATGGTCTGGTGACAGATGTGAATTGCAAATTTAGCCAGTAAAGAAGTTCAATGAAAGCTCTTACGCCAACATAACCAGAAAAAAATAATCCGGTCCAGACTTTATTATTTAAATGCCAAAGAAAAAGACAAGAAAGACTAAGAAAAAAACCTAAAATTAAAGCATCTCCCCAAACTAATATACCCAAAGGTACAAAGGCAATTGAAGGACCAGAAAAATTTCCATGTAGGATTTGTGTAAAACCAAATATAGTAGCCAGGAGAGAATAAATAAAAACAAAAATAATTAATTTGCGATGAGTGATCATGATATGATTATTAAAATAAAAAACATCACAAAAAGTGATGCTTGAGAACCCTCGCGGGCGGTACCATCTCAAATTTATCCCGCGGAGCGGGATCCCGCTTTGCGGGACTTAATTGTTCTGCTAACGCACAGAGAACGATCGGGTCTAATTATCATCAAGTAATGATTTTCTTCCGATGCCTTTCACTTTTCCCTCTCCCTCTGGGAGAGGGTTAGGGTGAGGGTGAATTTCTGGTGACGGCCAGAATATAGGCTTAATGGTAGTATAATGTATTAGGTATAAAGTTTCAAGCAAAAATATAAAAGTTTGGAGGAAGGCGGTGCTTGGGGCGCCACCTTCCTAAGGCGTTTGCATTTATACTTTTTTAGCGTCTTTCGCGGAGAGGACGCATTAAAGCTAAATGCGATGCTCCCGAAGGAGCGCTTGGAAACGTAAGGCGCAGGTAGGGCGCCTTTTTTCGTTTCCGAAAATTTCCACCAGGCGTGGCAGATAACTGCCACTTTTTTCCCGCAAGGGATCAGCTTTCTGACCGCCTGGTCAAATTTTTTGTTTTCTTGTCGAGCCTTATTTAGTCTTCCCATGGAAGGGAAGAAATAAACAAGGCTATTAAAACCGAAATATTCAAAGGGTCTGATTTTTATCAGCCCCCTAAGACTGACTGTCATTTCCTCCTTCACTTTCTCCATGGGTTTGCGCCCTGGAAATTTTTTCCTTTTTTTATGACAAAGATAAAATATCCAGATAACAAAAAACCCGCCTCTCGCGAGAGGCGGGTTGTAAATTTTACATTTACAAAAGCCGTCTCGCGGAGCGAGTAGAGCAAGAGGAGGAAGAGAAACAAGTTAAGAATTGTAAGCGACTTTTTATCATAAATTTATGATATCAAATTTTTTATAACTGTCCAGTGGATAATTATAAGCTCAAGTTTGGGTCGGCTTCTACTTTGTTGTATTTAAGGGGTTTAAAGCCGTTATGGAGTTTAAAGGCTGCGGCTAGGCCTATCATTTCCGCGTTGTCGGTGCAAAGTTTAAAATCAGGAACGTAAAACGCACGGCCGTGCGTTTTTAGTGTATTGGCTAGAGTTTCTCTTAAATGCTTATTTGCAGCGACGCCGCCGGAAAGGGAGACAGATTTTGCGCCAAATTCTTTTACCGCGCGCATGGTTTTAGTTACAAGAACATCTACGCAAGCTTGCTCGAAGGAAGCACATAAATCAGCTTTTAGCTTATAGCTTTTGGCTGTGAGGGGGTTATCGCGCAAATAATACAGTACCGATGTTTTAAGGCCGGAAAAAGAAAAGTTGTAATCTTTATTGTTCATCATCGGACGGGGGAAATTAATCGCATTTGGATTGCCGTCAGTAGCAAGTTTAGAAACCTCCGGACCGCCGGGATAGGGCAGTTTTAACATTTTTGCAACTTTATCAAAAGCTTCGCCGGCTGCGTCGTCTACAGTTTGGCCGAGGACTCGATAATTTTTCGTGTCTTTTCCGGCGGAGCCGGATCCGGCTACGCCGGACATTAACACAATCATTGTATGGCCGCCGGACACTATTAGAGAAATCATTGGAAATACGCTAGCTGTTAGCTTATAGCTTATAGCTTTTAGCTGGGCAAAAGGCGAGTAAAGGTGTCCCGCCATGTGGTTAATTGGAATAAGCGGAATGCTGCTTGCGTAAGACAGTGCTTTAGCAAATTCAACTCCTATTAATAAAGAAGGTAAGAGGCCCGGCCCTTGGGTAACCGCGATATAATCTAGATCGTTAATTGTTAATCGGGAATCTTTAATAGCCTTTTCTATAACTGGGCGAATGTATTTTAAATGCGCCCGGGCCGCAGCTTCAGGAACCACGCCGCCCATTTTGCTGTGAAGCTTTATTTGGGACCGAACGACCGATGAATGAACTTTAATTTTTGGAAAAGCGATATTTTTATTATTTAATATCTGTGGGGGTGTTTCCGACAAGTTCGAGCCCCGTACCGAAACCTTTAGGTTTCTGGTACTGGGGTTTGCAATTTCCACTTCTAAAACTGCTGCCGCAGTCTCGTCGCAAGAGGTTTCTATTGCTAAAATTTTTCTTGATTTATTAACTGTCACTTTAAAAATAATTTTATAGCTTATTTTTTGAATTATCCCAGCTTGTTAGCATTTCCAGCAAAGATATTTTTTCTTTGGGGGCAATATTTGAACTAAATTTTTGCACTAAAGGTTTTATGGCAATGCCGCCGCGAACGCTAAAGTCGCCAATTATGCGCATAAATTTTGGATCCATTAGTTTCCACAAGTCTTTAAAAATTCGATTGGTTACATCTTCGTGGAAAATACCTTCATTGCGAAAAGAGTATAAATAGAGCTTTAAAGATTTGCTTTCCACCATTTTTATCTTAGGCGCGTAAACTATTTCAAATTTCGCAAAATCCGGTTGTCCGGTTACTGGACAAATGGCAGTGAATTCGTGGCAGACTAGAGGGACTAAATATAACGAATCCGGGTTAGTGTTATTAAAAGTTTCTAAAATCTTTGCAGAAGGTTTCTGCGGAAGTGCGGCATTTTTGCCTAAAAGTTTAAATTTCATTTTGTAATTGTAACACTTTACGGCTAATTGGCTCAAGTCTATACTACATAAATAGAAACAATTAGATTTTAACTACGTTATATTAAGTGTAAACGCATGTTAATAGATGAACTAGTAAAACTAGCTAAAACTGGCAATAAACAAGCTTTTTCTGAATTATACGACCATTTTGCAGACCGAATTTTTCGCTTTATACGAATGAAAGTTGCAAATTCCCAAGATGCCGAAGACATACTACAAACAGTATTTATAAAAGCTTGGCAGGGGCTTAGGGGTTATAATTTAGAACAGGCAAATTTTTCAGCGTGGCTTTATAAAATTGCGGCTAATTGCGCGTATGATTTTTTTAGAAAATCTGCCCGTAGGCCGGAAAGCTTAGAACTAGATGAAAATATTTATGTGGTAAGCCCGGAAGATCCTGCTAAAAACTTAAATTTAAGCGCGGACTTACAAGATTTAAAAAAGAAATTAGACAGCTTGCCCAAACAATACAAAGAAGTTTTGGAATTAAGATTTGTTCAAGATTTTACATTAAAAGAAACCGCTGAAATTTTAAAGAAAAATAATTTGTCGGTAAGGCTGCTTGTGCATAGGGCACTAAAAAAGTTAAAAGCATTAATTTAAATATTATGTTCGGCACCGAAGGCTATAAAAATGAAATACAAAAACTTCAGGCTTTAAAACAAGCCACGGTTTTGCCGATTCACAAAAAGCAGGCAATTAAACAGTCTATACTTTCCAAGTTAAACCAGCCGGATTTAACAGAGCCTTTAAATATTAAAAATGCTTTTTGGCATATGCGGACGGCTTGGTTTGTAACTAGCTTTGGAGTATTGTTCTTTTTTGTCAGTGGTACGATAGTTGCTTCTGCTTATACTGCACCGGGCGACGTACTCTACCCGGTAAAAGTTTTAAAAGAAAGAGTAGAACTAAATTTAGCTCCTACGCAGTCTCTTAAAACTAGCGTAAAAGTTAAACACGCAGAGGAGCGTATAAAGGAACTGCAAAAGCTAAAAGCTAAAAATATTTCAAAACAGCAAACTAAACTAACCGCCAGTAGTACGCCTGTAAGTAATTTTGTAAATAATTCAAATATTGATTCGGATTTTTTAAGTAAACAACAAGAGGTTGTGAAAAACGAGGCTGCCCGGCAAGTAGAAGAGGCTTTAGAAGATTTGAAAATTCAAAAACAAAAAAATGAACGCAGTGGTAATAAAAAGACTTTAGATCAGTTAAAAAAAACCATGGAAAGTTTAAGTCAGAGTGCTAAAGCGGAAAAACTTAAAATCAAACTCCCTGAGGAAATAAAAGAAAAACGCGAAAATCGTATAGAGGAAAAAGAAAAAATAAAAATCCAGCTTGATAGTCAGACTGAGGTTAAAGGGGATACTAGAAGCAATGTTAATTTTAGAAAACAAGATAAAAAAGAAATTAAAGATTAAAAGCCGCCTAAAATTAAAGGGCGGTTTTTTTGAGCCTAGACAAAAATAGTTAGTTAACTTATAGTTAGTATACTAACTAAATTAATATGAAAAACTTAGAAATTAGTCCAATTAAGAAGCTTTTATTTTCTTTAATAAAACTGGCTAAAAAAGACATGGAGAGGCGTTTTAGACGCGCTGGGGTAGAAATTAGCCATTTGCAGTATTATGTTTTGGCAAAATTGTTGCCGGGTTCACAAACTCTTAAAGATGTTTCAAAGCAGCTTGAGGTTAGGCCACCGTCTTTAATACCGGTTATAGACGCTTTGGAGCAAGGCGGGTATTTAAAAAGACAGGTTGATTTACAAGATAGGCGGAAAACACAATTGTTTATAACAAAAAGCGGTATTAAATTACTAAATAAAGTTCCGAATAATGAGAAGGCAGATGCTTTAAATAAGGCATTTAACCAACTATCATCAGAAAAGCAAAAACAGTTAACCTCTGTTTTAGAAGAATTAATGATCAACTTTTCCAAATAACCATGGACACTAAAGAACCTAAAAATTTAAAACAGGCAAATTTATTCGGTTTGTTAAAGCCTTATGTAAAATTAATTTTGCCTTTAATCTTACTTGCCTTGTTTAGCAATGCTTTAACACTTTGGTTGCCTAGGCTTTTGTCTAGGGGGATAGATGGGTTTTTAGCCAAAGCCTCGTTAAATAGAATTTTGGTGGAGTTCGCTATTGCCGCGGGGTTAATTTTTGTCTTAACGTATTTGCAAAGTATTGTTCAGACTTTTGCGTCTGAAAAAGTAGCGAGAGATTTGCGCGAAAACTTGTCGGAAAAAATTTCTACTAGGAGTTTTGAGGAAATTCAAAAATTAACGCCCGGCAAACTTTTAACCAATTTAACCACAGATATAGATTCCATTAAGAATTTTGTGGCCCAGGCGGTGGTTAACATAGCTTCTTCCGTGTTTTTAATTATTGGCGCTAGTTTTTTACTGCTGTCCATAAATTGGAAATTGGGCCTGGCGGTTTTAACTATTGTGCCGATTATAGGACTTACGTTTTATTTAATCTTGAAAAAAGTCCGTGCAATATTTGTCAAAACCCGGGAAGTAATAGACTGGTTAAATAAAGTTATAAATGAAAGCATTTTGGGTGCCAGCTTAATTCGGGTTTTAAATTCTCAAAATTTGGAGCATGAAAAATTTATACAAGCCAACGGTAAAGCTCGCGACTTGGGTTTGAAAATTTTAAAGTTGTTTTCAGCTATGATACCGACTATTACCTTTGCAGCCAATTTGGCAACCTTGGTAATTTTAACTTTGGGCGGACATTTTATTATTAACCGTTCAATGAGTTTGGGCGATTTCGCTTCTTTTAACAGCTATTTGGTTATATTAATTTTTCCCATAATATTAATTGGTATTATGAGCAATTTTATTGCGCAGGCACAAGCTTCTTACGAAAGAATTTTTGCTGTCTTAAGTTTAAACCAGCCTTTGCCGGACGGTAAAATTACTCAGTCTTTAAAAGGCGGGCTTGGTATGCAAAATGTGAATCTGGCTTATGGCCAAAAACAAGTTTTGAAAAATATTTCCATAAATATTCAGCCGGGTGAAAAGGTCGCCATAATTGGCCCGACGGCCGCAGGTAAAACCCAGCTGCTAAATTTATTAATTGGCTTGATTTCTCCGACATCCGGACAGGTTGAATACGACGGACTTGGCATAGAAGAATATAAAAAAGAAGATTTACATAAACAGGTTGGACTGGTGTTTCAGGACAGTATTATTTTTAACATTACTTTAAGAGAGAATATTGCGTTTAATTCAGCAGTTACAGAAGCAAATTTAGAAAGGGCAATAAATACCGCTGAACTTTCAGATTTTATAGCTTCCATGCCGCAGGGTTTAAATGCCGTTGTGTCGGAACGCGGAACTAGCCTTTCGGGCGGGCAAAAGCAGAGGATTATGTTGGCGCGCGCGCTTGCTATAAACCCTAAAGTTTTGTTGCTCGATGATTTTACCGCCAGAGTAGATGCCGCGACTGAAAAGAAAATTTTAGACAATGTGGAGAAAAACTATCCGCATTTAACTTTGGTTTCGGTTACGCAAAAAATAGCTTCAGTCGAAAGCTATGACAAAATTATTGTCTTAATGGAAGGTGAAGTTGTGGCTTTTGGCAACCACGAAGAGTTAATGCATAGTTCACCTGAATACGTACAAATTTATAATTCTCAGCAGAGCACTAGTAGCCTTGAATAATAAAAATTAAATTTATGGATTATAATCTTAATAAAACCGATGCGGTGGAAAAAACTTCTACTTGGGAAGCGGCAAAAAAACTTTGGCCATTAATTGTTGAAGAGAAAAATATTATTGCCGCAGCTTTGGCAGCGGTAATAATTAATTCGGCCTTAAGTTTAACCGCGCCTAGGCTAATGGCGCATGCCGTAGACACCTATATAGTAAAAGGCAATTACCGTGGCGTTTTATTTTTTGCCGGTATTATGCTGGCTTTATATTTGTTTGGGCTTATAACTAGCTATATGCAAACCAGGCTAATGGGTGGAGTAGGGCAGCGGGTGCTGTATCGTTTGCGAGATCAGGTCTTTAGAAAATTACAGGCTTTGCCGATTGCTTTTTTTAACCAAAATCAGGCCGGTGATTTAATTTCCCGTATAAACAACGACACAGATAAAATTAATCAGTTTTTTTCTCAAAGCTTGGTTCAATTTGTCGGTAGTATTTTTTTAATGCTAGGCGCGGCTGTATTTTTATTGAGTTTAAATTTGCGCTTGGGCGTTGCGACGTTGGCCCCCGCGCTTTTGCTTTTAATTATTACCCGTATTCTTTCGCCATGGGTTAAAAAGAAAAATTTAGTCAGCTCGCAGTCTTTGGGCGGCATGAGTTCGGAAATTCAGGAAAGTTTGAATAATTTTAAAGTCATTATTGCATTTAACCGCAGGGATTATTTTAAGCAGCGTTTTATGGAAGTTAACGAAAAAAATTACGCGGCTTCTATTTCCGCGGGCGTGGCCAACAATACTTTTATTCCAATTTACGGACTTGCTTCCAATGCCGGCCAGTTAATAGTCTTGGCTTTTGGAATTTCTTTAATTTCGGCCGGCCAGTTTACTTTAGGCTTGTTAATTAGCTTTATTTTATACGCCAATAATTTTTACAATCCATTAAGGCAACTAGCTTCTTTATGGGCGAGCTTTCAAGCTGCTTTGGCTAGTTGGGACAGAGTCCACGAAATTTTGGTATTGGAAAATGATCTGCCTACTCTGGCCAATGCCGATGAAATAAAAACCAACAGTATTTTGGAATTTAAAGATGTGAGTTTTAAATATCCGGGCGGCAAAGAAGTTTTGCATAAAATTAATTTGCGCTTGGAGCCGGGCAAGACTTATGCCTTAGTCGGTCCCACCGGCGGAGG
This sequence comes from uncultured Candidatus Saccharibacteria bacterium, assembly GCA_964453265.1. Taxonomy (GTDB): domain Bacteria; phylum Patescibacteriota; class Doudnabacteria; order UBA920; family UBA920; genus CAYVNU01. Next base: position 26,293 of record CAYVNU010000011.1, read on the forward strand.
CAAGACCACCACAGCTTCGCTTATGGCTAGGCTTTATGACCCAAGTTTTGGCAATGTGTATTTTAACGGAAAAAATCTTAAAAGTTTTAGTTCAGAAGAACGGGCGCAAAAAATTGGTTTTATTTTACAAGAGCCAATATTGTTTACTGGCAGTGTTAGGGAAAATATTTTGTACGGTAACGCGGCCTATGTTAAATTTAGCAACGAGCAATTAGAAGAGGAAATAAAGAAATTGGGCCTCCAGGCAATTTTAGCCCGCTTTGATCAAGGGCTTGAAACTAAGCTGAGTTCCAGTGGTGACGCGGTTAGTTTGGGTCAAAAACAGTTAATTGCGTTTATGCGCGCAGTGCTTAGAAATCCTGAGGTTTTAATTTTAGATGAAGCAACGGCCAATATTGATACAGTAACAGAGCAGCTGTTAGAAGATATTTTGCGAAAGTTACCTCGTGCTACGGCCAAAGTAATAATTGCGCACCGCTTAAATACCATTGAAAACGCAGATGATATATTCTTTGTGAACGCCGGCCAAATAACCGAAGCCGGTTCCATTGACCACGCCTTAGAAATGCTTTTACATCAAAACCGAAAAAGTTAAATAAAAACTCTTAGGCAGTATACCCGGGGGTTTTATTATTTTGTAATAAAAGGTGTTACTAAATCGTAATATGTTTTAGGCTCAATTTTTGAAAGGGTGATAAATTGACTGCGCTCATTTAATCCATTTGCTTTTAAAAGTTTGGCGAAAATGTATCTGGCATCATCTGAAAGACTGGGAAGGTCTAATTCATCTGCCTTTTTTTGTTTTAGTAACTCTAGTTCAATACCTATAAGTAATTTTCCTAAGCCAATTTTTCTCCAGGAAGTATTTTCTGCTAAATTATAGCTTTTAAGATATTCTATAATATTTTTAATATCTTTTGATGAGTTTGGTACGCTTAAGTCTAAAATTTCAATTCCATTTAAACTTCTTATTCTGTCGGCCAGTTGCAGCGCTGGTTTGAAATTTGAATCGAAATTATCTGTTGAGCCTTCTCGGAAATTTTGTTTAACTGAAAAATTACCTGAGGCTTTTATTTTTTTAATCTCTGAACTAGAATAATCTTTGGTTTTTACGTCTCTGTAACCAATAGGTATTAAGTTTCCTGTTTGAGGAGGTATTTTTTCAAAAAGATTTATAATATAAGCGGTGGTAAAACCATTTCCCATATCGTTAATGTTTTTTGACAGTTCCGTGTTATCTATAGTTCGGCATGTAATGTAAAATTCCCTGCCTTTTAAAGTAGTTGGAGTTTCAAGTTTTTCAACGCCGGTTTCCAAAAGTTTTCTTACAAAACCAGATACGCGTTCCTGGCGTTCTGTTTCTTCTCGTTGTTCTATTCTTTGTTCTGCTCCACTTTCCATAAGAAATGTAGTTAATTAATTGATTTTTAAATATAATCAACCTTTTTATAATTATAATATATTTATGATCTAACTGAAACTTTATAGATTCTTATTAAACTAAAATAGGGGGGAGAACTAATAAATGGTTTTTGTGTAGGTTTTCTGCTATGATTTTAGTATAATTAATATTATTTTATGAATAAATTAATAACCCGCAGTTTTTTAAATGCCCTGGGCACGACTATTTACATAGTCGGTCTGGTAACTAGTGTATTAAAAGGCGACAAGCTTTTTGGCCAAATAGATGTTCCTTTTGCGCCAATAATTTTCTTAATGGTATTTGTGCTTTCTGCCGGCGTTACCGGTAGTTTGGTGTTAGGCAAACCCTTGCTTATGTATTTAAACAACCAAAAAAGCGAAGCTGTAAAACTATTTCTTTATACTTTAGGCTGGCTGGCGCTGGGAGTTATAGTGGTGTTATTGGTGAGTATGAAAAAGTAAACCTGTTTTAAATAAAAAACTTCACCCATGAAAGGTGAAGTTTTTTTGATAGTGCCACTTTCTACGACTGGAAAATTTTTATGGCTTTGGTAAAAGAGATTTATTCAGTCATGATTTCTTCAAGCAGTTCTGGAAATTCATTAGTACTCATGTCTTCGTAAACAAAGTGTCCTTTACCTGGTAGGGAGATTACTTTTGCATCCAGTAGTTCTTTATATATTGTAACATTTTTTTGTCTGTGAGGAGGTTCTTCGGGTGAAGTAAAAATAATAATTTTACCCACTCGATTTTTTATTTTAGGATTAATTTCAAAGTCGTACAGCTCTTTGTTGTGTTCGGCATTTGGATAGGTGCCTATGTTCTTGCCTGGTGCGACAAGAATAAGCTTTTTAACTTTTTGTTGGTTTTCTCCTAGCCATCTTGGTAAAAATGCCCCGCCAGCGCTATGACCAATTAAAATGGTATCTTCGTTTATAGGCAACTTTTCAAATTCCGCTTTCCAATTTTTGTATAGGGGCTGCCAGGGAATAGGCATAGATGGGGTGAAGGGTTCTATGCCTTTATTTTCAAGTTCTGCCTTTAACCATGTCATCCATCTTTTTTTATCACCAACTGGAGTCCAATGCTCAGCATCGCGCGGGGAGCCGTGAATTATTATGCAGCTCATAGACTTAAGTTATTATTTAGTAATAATCTAATTATACTCTCTTCTGTCTCAATAAAACAAAAAAGTTCCCAATTTATCTCATTGGAAAACTTTTTTGGCTTTAGTAATGCTTTTGTTTATTAAGCAAATGGGTTTTCTAAATATATTTTTTTAAAAAGTTTGTAACCAGTTTTAAATTTACCCCTCATACCTAAAAATGGCGAAGCCATTACCCACAATGGTATTCTTTTGCAATATAGCATGGCTCTGTGTAAAAAATCTTTGTCTTTAGGACCTGTATAGTGTTTATATACTTTTTCTATAAATTTTCTGCCATAAAGCCACAGTTCAGTAAAATCTAAGGCAGGGTCTCCAATGGCTCTATCGGCAAAATCAATAATTCCAGAAAGTCTCTTTTTATCGGTACTTACCAGCAAATGATCTTGGTGTATGTCGGCATGAACTAAACATTTATGGGGATGGTTTTGGTATTTTGTAAATTCTTTTAAAAAACTTTCAATTAACTGGTAATTATTTTTAGACAATCTGGGTTTAATATGTTTATTAGTATTTTTAACTAGTTCTTTATATAACTTACGGTTATTGGTTGTTCCCTTTTCATATTTTTTTGCAATATTTAATGGAGTTTTGTGTAATATAGAAAAGAATTGGGCTAATTGTTTAGCAATTCTATGTCTTGCAGATTGTGAAATGGTTTTAAAAACCTCTGGGGTAATTTGAATGCCAGGAATTAATGGATAGCCTGCAAAAGTTTTGTCTTTAGAAATAAATTCATATTTAGGTACTGGCACGTTAACTCGAACCGCTAAATAATTTAATAGCATGGCCTCAGTGTATAACCTTTTTTGGTAAACTGGTTTTCGGGGAAATCTAAAAACATACTTATTGTCTAATATAAGCACATAGTGATCCCAACCTTCCACGTTATGTTTCGCAGTTTTCCATTTTAGATTTGGAAATTCTTTTTTGATTTTTTGTAGCAGTAATTTTTTGTTCATCGAATACGTTTTAGAAGTATCAACTTATTATCCAGACTCAAAACTATATGAATTATAAGCTTAATTTGAAAAACCCACAATTACATTAAAATTTTGGAAAGCCATTCCTTCATCAATAAAACCAAATCAAAAACACCCTTTTGGGTGCTTTGAAATTCTTTGGTAGCGCTACCCCGCACAACTTGCCGACTTGTATGCGGGGCAGGGCGGGGAACCCCAGTAGAAACCCTCAGATGCATTCGGGTTCTACGGGGCGCGGTCGAACCCAATTCTGGCTTCTTATCTCCCATACCACTAGCCAAACAAAAAACTTCCACCACTAGGGTGAAAGTTTTTTGTTGGTAGCGCTACGGGGAATCGAACCCCGATTTAGTGGATGAAAACCACTTGTCCTAACCATTAGACGATAGCGCCATTCTTATTTTAGCCCTGGTATTAACGACTTCTTTAGGGCATGATTTCGTTTAATTTTTAGTTCTCTTTTTATAGCTTGTGTTTTGCTATTATATTCTTCACTTACAACTAACTCAAAGGGGGCATAAGGTTTTGTAGATGCTGTTATGCCTGCATTATGCTCTTTTAATCTCTTTGAAACATCCTCGGTACTGCCTACATAATACCAGTTTTTAATAGTACTTTTTACTATATAAACATAATACATATAAACTACTTGTCCTAACTCCGGCAGAGCCGGATCACGCTCCGCGTGACATTAGACGATAGCGCCTTATAGGAATTTAAGATTTTGATTGAAGATTTTAGAATTATAAAATACTAACAATCAATCCAACTTCCGATATTTTACCATATTCCGCTTATTTTTTCAAGGGTTTTTGGGCAAGCAAAATATAGAGTATACGCTTTGAAACAGGTAGTTTGCTCTTGAGTTTTATGATAGTATTTAAAGTAAAGAGGTGGTTATAATCTTAATTCAGCAAATTTAAAAATATTTATGGCTAATTTTCTATTGGGAATGAGAGCGGTGCACCAAAAAAATATTCAAGCAGCGGTTTCGGAAGCTAAACATAACGGTTTTAATGCCTTGGAAATTCACTTGTCTTCACCACAATTTTTGCCTCAAAATTATCCCGCAACTTTACTTAAAGAAATAAAAAATTTTGCTATTGAACAAAATATAATTTTGCAAATTCATGCTGAAATTGGGCAGTCATTAATTTTAGCCGATAGTATTATTAGAAGAGCTGAAAAACAAAGGCTAAAAAGGCTCGTTGAATTTGGCTTGGCACTAGGTGCAAGATGTCTGACTCTTCATCCGGGCGCGGCCCCAGGTTATTTAAGCAATCATCGCGTAATCAGCAACGATCAAGTTTACCCAAAGTATTACCAAGGATTATTTAAAGATAGTCTTGCTTACTTGGCTAGTTTAAAGAAAGAAAACTTTTATATTTGTGTTGAAAACACTGATAATTTTAATACTGGCTACCAAAAGATTCTACAAGGTTATTTAAGGGCAAGGAAACTGTTTTTGGCATGGGACATTATGAAAAGTTTTAATTTTAAGCCAAAACCGCAATTAAAAAAGGATCAATGGTTGTTCTTAAACAGGAACTTAAGATATGTAAAAAATATTCATATTAGCGGGCCCTGGCATTCGGGTATAAAAGGTTTGGAAAAAAGTTATAAAAATTTTTTTGAATTGTTGAAATTAAGCAATTCGCCGGTTATTATAGAAACTTTATTGCTAAAAGATGTTTTAGAAACAAAAAAGATAATAAGAAATTTAGGTTTTTAGTCGGTGTAGTTTTTATAAAACCCCGCTCTGAGTACAGATACGGGGTTTTATAATTTTACCTTAACTTTCTAACAATTTTTTTATGGTTTCCAAAACCATGGTCCAATTTTTTTGACTGTGTGCTTGGGACTCGGCGGTTAAACAGTTATCTTGGGTAATGGTTAGTTTTGAAGACCCATTTTCTGAGTCTATTTGGTAGCTTACGGTGTTGTAATTTTCTTGTGTATCCGGCCTGCCGCCC
>CAYVNU010000012.1:0-31403 GCA_964453265.1 uncultured Candidatus Saccharibacteria bacterium
AGCCGTTAATTTCGTAGACATACAAACTTCCCATACTTTCTAAATATGTGTCTTTAATGGTTAGTGATTTTATTTTGCCTTCGGCTTTTGCCTCGTACAAATTGTCGCAAGCATTCTGTCCGTCTTTTAATTCCACTGTAAAATTACTCTCCCCTTCCGGCGTAATAATTTTCATGTTCACCATGTTGCGGTGCGAAGTTTCATTGGTGGATGATGAAAAACTAGGCGCCGGACGGGCAACATTTTCAAATTGAGTTTTAACTGTCTTTGCAACTTGCTTAACTATTTTCTCAGTTGAGCTAGCTTTTTCAAGAATTTGGTTTACTTTTTCAACGTTTGGTAAAACCACTTGTGTATTTTGAACTTGTTGATGTTGATTAGCGCAAGAACTTGCCAATAAACAAAGGCATAAAATTATTATAATTTTCTTCATAACAGTTTACGAAATTTGTTTAACAATTTTTTCAATAACCATTTGGGTAGGATCTTCTGTATTTACAGCAATAGCTCCATTTTCAAGAATTTTTTGTTCAAATGCTTTATAGGTGTCAAGCAAATATTCCTGCGCACTTTTATCTTGACCAAAAGGATTATCTGCCCGTTCTTTAATTCTGTTTAAAAAAGTCTCCGGCTTGCATTGAAGCAAAATTATTTTATCAAAAAAACTTAAAAATTCTTCTTGGTTATCGGCAAGGCCGAGAATAACTACAGATTCATTTTGGTTTATTAGCTGTTTTAGCTTTTCGATATTGCAAATCCAAGAGTGGGACTCAATAAATTCTCTGTCTAATTTTGCTTCATAATTTACAATTTTGCCGTCAATTTTATTTACCCAATGGCAAAGTCCCGGAACTTCGTCCAGACTGTAGGCCTTTATACCTTTTTGACTAAGTAAATTAGCAATTGTGGTTTTACCGGTGCCGGAAACGCCGGTTATATAGACTTTTGTAATTTTCATAGTAGAAATATTGTACACTATTTGACGAAATTTTAAATAGGTATATAATTCGTTTACAATTAAATAGTTTATTTGGGGAAATCCGGTTCGATTCCGGAGCTGTGCCGCAACTGTAATAAAATAGTGAATAGTTATCAGTGAGCAGTTATCAGAAAACTCTGACAACTGACCACTCATCACTGACCACTGTTTTGAGTCAGATTACCAATTAAATTTAATCGGAATCCATTATTTTTTAGTGGGTTCCAAACTTCCCGAGCAGGAAATACCTTTTTGGTATTTTTTTAACCGCCCGGGAAAGGCGGTTTATTTATTAATGAGTCACAAAATATGAAAATACCAAAAATATTCTTGCCAATATTAGCGAGCTTTCTAGTATTGGTAGTACCTACTTTTAGTAAAGCAGACGACGCCCCGGCTCCGGTTAATATTAATTTTCAAGTTGAAGGTCCAGGTTCAACTATTTACAATCAAAACCTTACAGTCCCTGCATGCACAACGCCCAATAACGCTAGTTCTACGGTTAACGGGTTTTGCGCGTTTGATGCTGCTGGACTTACAACCGATGTCACCTGGCTTTCTTTTGGCGGTTTAGTAAATTCCATAAACGGAATTTCCGGCGACTCAAGCAACTTTTGGCTGTGGTTTTTAAATGGCGAACCTGCGGCTGTTGGTATGGATAGCTACATATTACAGCCGAATGATAAAATACTTTGGGCTTTGGGCAGACAACCTTTAAAAGTTTTTTTAAGCACAACATCGCCAAAAGTTAACGCGACCAGCACAGTTACAGTTTTGGGTTTTAACCCAAATAGTTTTGCATTTGAGCCGGTTGCCGGAGCCAGTATAGTTGGCACAGACTTAATTACTAGTGCAAATGGGTTTGCCGATATTATAGCGACATCTACTAATCCGCTAGTTATTTCTGTAATTGCCGATAATTTTATACCTAGTCAAGAATTTACCATAACTCCAAAACCAGAAAGCGTAAATGTAATTATTCGCAATAATTCAACTACTGCCTTTTCCGGCAGTGTAGATTTACCAAATAGCGTTGCGCCAAATATTTTGGTAACGCCAAGTAATAGCACATCTACAGTAGAGATTTCTCCTAAAAGTATTTTGGGTATTTTAAAAAATTTAGAAACAACATCTTCTACTTTTAAAATTACCGACCTCGCCTACTTTAGCAGTTTTAATTCTTTTTTAGTTAATTGCGTAAGCGTACCCGCAAATTCAACAGCTCCCGACTGCTACAATTGGACTTATGCAATAAATAATTCTTTTCCCCAAATGGGCATAGACCAGGCAACAGTAAAAGACGGCGATACAATTTATTTTTTCTTTGGCTCTCCGCATAAAACCACTCTTTCTAAAACCACAGTAGCGATTGGCGAAACTTTTACTGCACGCGCAGAGCAATACGACCTTGCAACTGGCAACTACATTCCTTTAACTGGTGTTACTTTGGGAGTAGGAAATTTTCAACCTGATTTTTCTTTTTCTGAAGTTGCAACTTCTACAGTTGACTCAAATGGAATTGCGAATTTTTCTATAAATACACTTGGGGCTTACGAAGTTGGTATAAAGGATGATTTTTATTTTCCAACTACGCAAATAAATATTACAGAACCTGTGTCTTCTTCGGGTGGTGGGGGAGGAGGGGGTTTAGGTACGCCCGCTAGTTTTAGTATTCCAAACGCTCTAAATTTTATTTCACTTTCGCAAAACCCGGACGGCTCTTTTGATTCTAGCCTAACTACAGGCTGGACTGCCATTGCTTTTTCTTCCAGTGACCCAGGTAGCGCTAAAGCCAAACTAAAAACCTATTTACAAAATTTTAAATATAGCCCCACCAGCATAACCGACTACGAACGTCATGCAATGGCTTTACAGGCTTTGGGCATTAACCCCTACTCCGGAACACAAACCGATTACATAACTCCAATAGTAAATGCTTTTGACGGCACGCAAATTGGCGACACAAGTTTAGAAACTGACGACATATTTGCAATTTTCCCCCTCACCCATGCCGGATACACCGGCAGTGATGAAATTATTAAAAAAGAAATTGCTTACATAATTTCTAAACAAAAACCTAACGGTTCTTGGAATGACAGTGTGGATGTAACAGCCGCAGCAGTTATGGCCATTGGTCCTTACTTTCAAACTCCCGGCTATACTACAGCTACAGGCAAGGCCTTTGGATATTTAGCCTCTACCCAGAACCAAGATGGCGGCTGGGGTAATGCAGATTCCACTTCCTGGGTGGTAACTATGTTAACTGCGGTAAAAGAAGGTGACCCAAGCCATTTTAAAAATCTTGTAAATTCTTCCGGTCTTTCGGGTATGGACTATTTAACCAAAAACCAAAATGCTGATGGATCTGTAAACAGCGCAAACAAAACTTGGAGTACAAGTTATGCGGTTACTGCTGCTTCAGGTAAAAGTTGGCTGAGTGTTTTAAATAATTTTTCTAAACCTGTTTTAAGTAGTCGGAATAGCGGGGGAGGGAGTATAGGCGGTACTGTACTGGGCACTTCCACTTTAGCTAATTTACCAATTATTACTTCTACATCAACCCCAAGTACAACAACACCCTCTACTATTAGTACTACCACTCCAACTATAATAGAGGCTATTAAACCCACAACCACGCCCGAAGTGTTGCCACTACCCAAGCCAAAAGTAAATAAAATAAAAACTGTCATAAAGCCAAAAGTTGTGGCTGTAACTTCTCCGTCAGTTGGCGGACAGGAGCCTGTTATAAATAAAGCTGATAATACCGAACCCCCCAAACCCAATTGGTTTATAAAAACCCTAACTTCCATAAGCTCTTTCTTTTATAAGTTATTTTAAATATAAAAAAGTATATACCTAGGTATATACTTTTTTATTGGTGAAATTTATTTTATCTATGTGGGCAGCCGGCCCAGCAGCAGGGACGCCGTTTGGCTTTAGCTTATGAAGGAATGCATTTTAAATATTTTATTGCTTCAAGACAATTTTTGACAAAGAATTTTTCAATTTCTGTCAGACCATCTTGTTTCATAAATTCTTTGATTTCAGACCAGGGATAGTCTTCATCGTCTATAGCAAGATTGTTATTTTCAAAAAAACCGTAAGTTAAGGGCGCGTTATTTTTTAAAACATTTTTAAATATTTCAAGTAAGCTACTTGGATTAAGACCGTTGTTTTCTATATGATTAAAAACACCAAAGTCATATTTTTGTCTATTTACACTCATTAAATCTCTACTTATATCCCATGCTGCTATTAGTTGATTTTTATTTCTTTCTCGCTCCGTCCACAACTCTTCACTTTGACTTTGCTCGCTTGTTACCAAATGTCGAAGGTAAGCTATATTATAAGATTTACGGTTAAAATAATTTAAAATCTCCCTGTCAAAGGTTTGTTGGTCAGGATTTAAAGCAAGCTTTAATTCCAACATTGGCAGCTCTTTTATTTCTGGTGATATGTGCGGGTCGTAAATTCTTATAATTTCTTCGGCTTGGGATAAAAATTTACTCATCGTTTCAGTTACTTGCTCTTTGCTTTGCGGGTCTTCTATTAGCAGTACTACTTTTGGCCAATATACTTCGTCAATGAAATTATCAAGAATGCGTATTGCGGCGGCAGACAAGAATTCTCTGCTTTTTATATCTATTGCTTGATTGGAGTAATTCTCCCCAGCCAGGTTGATAATATAAGAATAATTGAGTTCTATTTGTTCTAAATCTGGTAAATGATAGTAGGCGGATAATTTAGGAAAAAATTTTCTAATACATTCCATTAAATCTTTGCATAATTGGTCAAATTCTTCTCGTTCACTTGCTTCAACTATTTCTTGCACATTTCTACCAGGCACATAAAAATCACCAGTTTGTTCTGTAAAGTACCCTTGACCGCTATAAGAATCCTTTTTCATAAGTTTATTATTTTTGTTTACTAAGCGCCCATTTAACCGAAGGACTTAAGGCTTTACGGCGGTGTATGCAGCCTATCCAGCAACACGGCCTGCGCATGCCGCTGGACATTTTAGAAATGCCTTTTTGTATGCGTATGTTTCTGGTTTCTTCCAGTTTGCCCGAAGTTACCCAGCATATCCATTCGTTTTTAGCTAAGGGGGTTATGTCTTCCCAAACTGCCTTCGCTTTAGGCGAAGCAAAAATCGCTTTTTTTAAATCTGCCGGAAGTTTGTGTAGGTTTTCTCTCATAAGGAAATCATACCTTAAAAAGGTAAAATATTCCACTGGAAAATTTTTAAAATAAATTGTACAAAATTACCGTTTAAATGATACAATATCTCATATTAAATATATAAATATGAACAAAAAAACTATAATTGCTTCTGGAGTTGCCTTAGCAGCAATTGTTGCAGGCGTAATATTTACCTTGCAAAATTTTGATGCAGAAAAAATTGCGTGTAACGATATAAGCTCCACCCGCACAGAGCTGCAGTCTTTATACGACTCCGGAGTAAATGCCAGCGTACAAATTTACGCGGACGAAAAAGCGCAGGCAGATGAACGCTTAAGTCAGTGTTTAAACGCAAAGCCAGTAGACCCGTGCGCGGACTTACAAAGTACGCGCGACGCTGCGGTAAAGGCTTTTAACGACATAGTTTCTCCGCCGGACAATGCTCCTTACGCAGAGTTTCAAGTTTATTTTAAAAAACGCGACGACGCGTATAACAATTATAAAAAAGCCAAAGACGCTTTAGACCAATGCCGCGCACAAAACCCGCCTAAGGCCGATGTGCCCTATGAAAAGTCTGACACCAAAGCCTGCTTTACCGCGTACGATGCTTCTATAGAAAGTATGCGCTCTAAATTTGAAAGTGACACGCAAACAATGCGCGTAGCTTTAAAAGCAGCTTTTACTTCCTTAGATGCCAGAGAAAAAGCTTGTCATCCGCCCAAAGGCAAAGAGCAATTTACAGACAAAACTCTTAGCCAAGGTGCAGTGGAAGGCCATGTTCCTGAAGACTTAGTAAGCTGCCAGCATATAAGCGAAAACTCAGACCCGGAACTGTTAACACTTCGCAATAGAGCTGCTGCCATTCCGGGTGAAATTCAAATCGCGCAAACTAGCATAGACAATATTAAAAAGCGCATGGGTCCTTTACAGCAAGCTTTAAGAGATGTAGATACTTACATTCCTCCCGAAAGTACTAAAACCCAGTTCGAAGGAACTTTAAATGCGCTTAGAGCAGAACGTAAAGTGACAATAGATTCTTCTCTTGAATTTTATAACAACATGCTCGCAAAAAGACAAGCGGAAAAAACCGCTTTAGAAAAAGAACTTAGCGATGTTAATGCTAAAATTGCTGCCAGGCTTGCGCAAATAAATAAAGAAAACCAGGAAAAAAGTAAAAAATACCCAACAGCGGTTCATCAAGCTAAACCTGACAAGTGCGCCTACTACCATTGTCATGGTATGATTTGCGGCAGGCCTGACCCTGCGCATGACAGCTGCGGCCAAGGCGCCACCACCGAGGCCGATGTAGACTGTAAACTCTTTTTAGACTCTTACTTTAAAGCAGCGGGAGCTAAATAATTTTTTGTCTTTGAATTATAAAACGGCAAAATTTTAGTGTTCGACCTTCCGCCAAAGGCGGATAAATGTGGAGAACCCTTCACTTCGTTCAGGGCAGGCTCTAAAATTTTTGCTTAGACGTTCAATTTTGTTCTCCATAAAGTCGAACAATATTGAGTTTCATAATTCAAGAAATAAAGAAGAACTGGAGAAAATATTATATGATGAAAATGCTTAAACAATTTTTTATCCCGCAACCCAAGAAGAAAGATTTTTCTTCATTTTTTAATCATGCCTCTATGGAAGATCAAAAAAAGCTAATGGAAGAAGTCGCCCGTAAAGCCAACCAAGACCAGCGGGATTTAGTTGAACAATACGAACAAACAAAAAAACCGGCATAATTGCCGGTTTTTTCATAATGTGTAAATTCTGTCTTAAATAATACATAAAGCTTTAATTGTGTTACTATTAGGTATAGATAGTTAGAAAATTATATAAAAATATATATGCATGTAGCATCACCAGAAGCAGAAGAAACATCAGAAGCAAAAGTAGTAGGATTACCAGAAGCAGAAAAACCACCGGTAGTTAAAAAAACACCTGAACAAATAGAAGCAGAAAAACTAGCTGCGGAAAGAATAAAAACGCTGAGAAAACTTGATATAGACGCTCTAAGAATTCTGCGCCAAGGAGTGCGGCCCATTAGGGTTTATTATTCAGATATACACGCCATAGAAAAATTGGGGGGAAAAATGAGTGACATGTATGATGTTTTAAATAGTCTTATAGGACAAATGGATCCTAAATTAAAAGAGCCTAATTTAAGGGAAAAATCATCGACGAGAGTTGATTTGCAAAAAGAAGTAGTAGCATCACTAGAAGTAAAAGAACCACCGGTAGTTAAAAAAACACCTGAACAAATAGTTGGAGAAAAACTAGCTGCGGAAAGAATAGAAACGTTAAACGGACTTGATCTTGAAGCTCTTATAGTTCTGCGCGACGGAGCGAGGCCCGCTAACATTTATTATTCAGACAGACATGACATAGAAGATTTAAATGAAAAAAAACGTAAAATGTATGTTGTTTTAAATACTCTTATAGGGGAAAGAGACCCTCAACTGGCAGAGCCTAAAAGAGAGAAAAAAGCGGCGTAAGCTAACTTGGGAAAATAATTGGAGTATTTTTAAGGAATCCTTCTCCCGCATCGAGTACGGGTCTGGATGGTTACTGGTAAACTAATTTCATACACAAAATTGGTTAATGAAAACAAACAAAAGAGCCTGTATTAACAGGCTCTTTTTATTTTATCACCAACCAATTTAGTTACCAGTCGCTATTTATTTTTTTCAAGTTCAGCAACTGCGGTTTCGTTAAATCCTTTCACAATTAACCATACTCCCAAAGAAAATTCAAACACTGCTACAAAAATTGCGGAAAGGCCGGCTAGGGGAGCGTGTTGGTCAATAAGGCCAAACATTACAGCTAAGTAACCTAACAGGAGCACGGGTCCGCCAATTATGCCTATTAAAGAAAGGCCTCTTGGCACTAAGCGCGACTTGTAAAGCAAAAAGCCTAAAAGTAAATCGCACACCGCGGGCATAAAGCTTTGGCCTAACAAAAAAATTCTGTCGTAAAGCATAGCCAAAGTATGGCTTACAGAAACAAAATTCGCCCCCGCTCCCGTTTGCCGCAAAGTTACTATAGTTAACAAAAAAGCCACGCCCACAAAAATAGTGGCAGACTCTAAAACTCTGGCCGCAACTAACCCTAAAGCCGCGCTTTCGTTTTGCTTTTTTAATATAGGAAACAACACCACAGCCGTAGAAATGCCCGCAAGCCCTACTATGACCTCAAGAATGCCGCCAATTATGGCCGAAGTGTCCGGTCCGCCCCCTAAAATATACCCCGCGCTCTTTACCGGGCCATATATAACCAAAGTCGGGACAGAAACAAAAGTTAATATATATAAGAGCCCAGCAGTTAAAGATATTTTTCTGTGCCATGGCACAGATGTTGTATTTGTATTCATGATTTAACTATACAGGAGATGGGGGTAAATAGATATGGGAAGATAATGGTTTTAAATTATATTTAGATAATTTATGATAGTAGCACTTATTTTATTATTTCGGTTTTCTAAATTGACTTTTTATTTTCCCTATTAAGTTACTATTGGAATCAAATTTATATACTCCATTAATTTCCATCCACCCCAAAGGCTGACCTATTTCACCCCCTCCAATCATATTTTTTTCTCCCAGTATCGTCCAAAAAATATCAAGATTATTATCCTCTAAAAACTTCAATAAATAGTCTTTTCTAAACATCAAGCCTCTTGGCATATTTAGATCAAAAACCTTTGGGTCAAAAGCAACGAGTTTATTTTTATTATCAAAAAATCTTCCATCAATATAAGTCTGTTTTAGCTTCATTTTATTAACAATCCACTTGGCTGGGAGCTTTACATTAATTACCTCATCTGTAGAACAATCAAGAGAAGACCCACTACTTAAATATTCGTCATCTGTAACTAATACCTTATGAGGTATTGGGTGCTGACGCCCAGAGGTTGTCCATCCATCATGATGATAGTATGGAATATATTGATATAAAAATGCTAAAGAATCTGGGTATTCTCCCAAGAAAATATTATAGAAAGAATGCGACTCCGGCATCCAACGACCCATGAAATTCTGGTTAGCAGCCCATTCAAACATCACCCTTTTATCTTTTCTTTTTACTAGGTAACTTTTAATTAAATACCAGAGTGTTCTTGTGGGATAGTCATATTTTTCCTGTTCTGGAGGGGTGGCTTTTTGCCATTCCTCTGAACCTTCTAATATAACCCAGCTAACACCCTTATCATCAATTATCTCAATGACTTGAGTTGGTTTAGGTAATCCCTTAGTTTGTTTTAACCAAGTTAGATTATTTGATCTGTTTTCCCAAGCATCATACTTAACTTTAAATTTGTTAAAAGTCGGCAGATGCTCTGGTTTTATGTTTGGATATTCTTTTAGAGTGCACGATGGGTCAATATCTCTTTCGCTAATTTGCCACACCCCTTCATATGCAGCGGGCTTGTCAGACCATGATTCTTGCTTAAAACAAAAGTTGTCAGCAACCAAAGCTAAAAACTCATGAAAAGCTATCCACTGATACTTTTTACCAATCCTTTCAGGCTTGTGATTTGAACGATCCATGCGACCTTGATTTACCATTGAATCAAAGTTCCCATGCAGTTTTGAGTTCCAGCCTAATTTAACGACACGATTAAATATCCATCGTTGAGCGAGTTTTGTGTCAAAATTATCAAGAGGATCATTTACTCTTAAGTACTCATCGGTAAAGGGCTCTATTTCTTTCTTATAAAAATGTCTAAGTTTTTTTGATAGTGAAGAAAGAAACTCTTTGGTCTGTTTTTCCCTTAATTTTTCTTGCTCCAGTTGTTCTTTTTTTATTTCCTCTTCACTGGACTTGTCGGATACATCTATACTCTTAAAGACACTTGAAAAATCAACCTTAGGAAAATAATGTAAATTTTCAAAAAGCTTCCTTTGTTCTTTACTTAGTTGTTCCTTAAATGTCTTCAATTGCTTTTTCTTACTTGGAGTTTTATCACCTAACTTTTTTGCAAACCAATGTCCTAAGGCAGAATTAACTTCATAATTCCCAAAGTCTCCAAGCGTGCCAAAACTATACATTACTGAAGACCAAATATCTAAGAAGCCTCTATCCTTTGTTTTGTCAGAAAAAAAATCTTCAGGATAATATTTTTTCCTCAAAGTTTTTTCAGAAGGAATACTTGTAGGGAATTTACTTCCATAGGGAGGTATAATTTTAGAACGATCAATTTTAACAAGCTTTTTAGCAATAGCGACCTCAATTACCCCTTTTGCATAATCTCTTGTAAGAATATTTAATGGAGGTATTTGATTTTTAAAATTGTTGTTATAAAACCACGTAGCAAGTTTTTTTATTCCATCGTCGTCCTCTGTGTTACGAAGAACGCAACCATAACCTACAGCGTATAATCTTTCTAAGACGTAAGGGTCATTAACTTTTCTAAATTGATTCAGAAGCATTAATAATATATCTGACCTGGATGTCAGTAGTTCTACTAAAGCTTTTGTGGCTTTATCCCTCACAAATCTATTAGGTGTGGTGAGAAACCAAACTAATGTGCTCGCACAAAGTTGAACAGATTCATCGCTAATATGATCCTTATTTTCTCCAGACCACCCCCATTCAATTAGCCTATCCACTGAGCCTTTTTCGTTATGGTAATAATGCAAAAATGTAGACCACCAGGAATCCCTCTTTGCCATATCTATATTATTGAGATGCTTGTGCAGGAATAGTGCATTAAAGGGGTGATTAGGAACAGATGTTATGGAGAGGAAGGCATTAATTAAGTTATTATGCCCGTCGTTTCTTATCGCAACTTTTTTGTTGATGAAATTTAATACGACTTTCAAGTCAGAAGCAAACGCAATGGGATTACGCCATATCAAGCTCTCTGTAAATGCCTCAATAGCCAAATAATCGCTAATATATGGAGCGACCTCAAAGAATTCAATTCCTTTTAGCTGCTCAGGGCATTGAATATATAAGGCTTCAATAATACCCCTGTTCAAACCTTGGTCTAAAAATTTACCTAACTTTCTTCGTTTAGAAAAAAACTTTTTTGCTGTTACGATATTTTTATTAGGCTTACCAAACTCTGCCTCGTATTGTTTAAATAGATATCGTCCAATCAAATGGTCGCTAAATTTCTGAAATGGAAATCTGTAGTCAAAACCTGTGTACTGATTTGTGTGTGGCAAATAGCTAGGCACTTTTACTAACAAAAAGTTCTTTTCAATTTCTGTAAGCAATTTTGTAACTTTAATCTTTGGATGTGCCTTTTTAATCAATTTAACTAATTTGTCCTCTGATAACCTATCGGTACTATCTTTAACCATGCCTTCCGCTACAGGTTCAATTATGGTGTCCCATATATTCTTATGTGGACCATGATCAATGCGAAATTTATCTTCAATATCTTTTGATACGCTATCTACATATTTTTCAAAAATATAATTTGCCCCCTCGTGCCCTTTAAAAGGCTTTGCGGGAGCTTTTCCATTTTTTATCTGAAATGCTTTGCAAAACAGAAGTAGAAATAGAGGGATTTGAAATTCTGGAGTAAGTAAAGGTATTTCTGGTAACGGCAAGGAAAATTCCTTGAAAAACTTTGTTACTGCTTCCCATTCACGAAATTGAAATCCTCTGTGTTCTTCCTTAATAAAAATCTTTTGTGCATTACTAGGTAAAACCTCCTCTTCAAACCCCGTTCTCACACTTACTGCTAAACCAATATTTGGATATTTCTTTACGTCTTTAAAAAGTTTAACCAGGTTCTTTTTCCAATATAATAAAGGCTTGGATTCATTTAAGGCATCCACTATTAGTATAGATCTGGATTTTTTAGCTTTACCTTTAAGCTCAAGTGCTTTTAAAATCTTATGTTTGTGATACTTTTCATCTAATCCAATTTGGTTAGCAATATTTTTCCAAAAATCACGTGAGTTATCAAAAAATTCCCCAAAAATTAATATTGAAGCTGAGCTATCTTGTGATATGCGATGTTTAACTACATCACATAAAAGATGCGTCTTTCCTGAACCCGCTAAACCAGTTAACAACAAGAAAGGTGAATTGGAAAGTTTTGCCGCAGAGCTTACAGAGAATTCTATAAAATGTCTCAATGCCTTATTAGCCTCATATAAGTAATGAATATCAGTATCAAACCTATCAGAGTTAGTTCTTGGATAACCGTTGGTGTTTTGAGGATCCAGAGGTTTTTTACTTTCAGGTTTTTCTTTTTCTTCTCTCAACTTTTGAGATAGTCTCCATCCAAGCTCATTGGCTATAACCGATACCGCTGCAATTTTAGACCATGGTATTAGATCCGTATCATAAGTTTTGATATGACCTAAAAGTTTTAAAAGGAGATTAATATTTTTTGAATATTTGTTATATAACTTTTGTATTTCTTTGTTCCTATATTTAGAAGATATTCTTCTAAACTCACGACCAACTTTACCTAAATTTTTTCTTATTTCAATGTAAAAAAGATTACTCCGTGACAAACCGTCAAATATCTTTGATATAGGCAAATCAACATTGAGCTCAGGAGTATAACGAGAACGAGCTTTTTGTTTAATCTGTTTTAGATGCTTATTAAGCCAAACATTGTCCAAAAATGTCATACTATAAATTTAACTCATACTTTAATGAATTTTACCATAACCTAGCCATTTTTAAACCAACACAAAAAAATGCTGGGCTGGTAAAGTATTTCTAAAATTTTAAAGCCAGGACTGAGGGGTCCTGGCTTTGTAGGTTTTATTCTATTTTCTCTTACATCATCCACTTAAAAATAATAGCAATTATTTCTACGCAGGCTAGGCTGGCGCCTATGGAGATGGCAATTTTTGTCCATATCCATTCTGGTTTGGTTCCGCCAAATATAACTGCTGCTGCTTGGGTCGGCATCATAAAGCCTAACCAATAGTGGAACGCTAAGTTGTATATGTTCCAGTTTGGTAAGACATTGGTTACTAAAATAGCAAACACTACAGTGGTTACTAAAGTTAGTATAAACTGCACTACTAACCACTTCCACATACCCGCCATCATTTCTTTCTGCTTTTCCGGCGGCACTTGGTCAAAGCCGTGAATTTTGCCCCAAATTTTGCCAAAAATTGGCATATACCAAATTGCGCCAAAAATAAACTGCGCAATTGCTGCTACTACAATAGCCTTATAGTTTAAGTCCATATTATATTATTAATAATTTAATTTTATATATTCTAACATAAAAGCATTTATAAATTAACTAAAGCTCTTATACCAAAAGCAATAATTATAACCCCGGCGCCCATATTTACATACCTTAGGGCGGTAGAATTTAGCCTGTTTCTTACTAAACTAACTACGGTGGTTAACAAAAACCACCACAATGCCGAACCCACAAAAACTCATAATACCGTTAAGCTCGATTGAAGCACGCTGCCACTGGCTACCCTATACCTGCGAACAGCCCGACAAACAACAAAATAGTCATTGGGTTAGTTAGGGTTAGTAAAAAAATGGAAGTAAAAGATTTAACTAAGTTAGTTTTTTCTATTTGGGAATTAGTTAAGTCTGCGGGTTTAGTAAACAAAGTCTTTACGCCAAAATATAAAATAAAAATGCCACCTATTAACTGTATCCATTTATGCTGGCTGACTAACACCGAGGAAACAGCTATAAACAAAGGTGACCTTTGTAAATTAAGACCCTCGCAATATTTTTTCTAGTTTTGTACCTTTGGCTAATTAAAAAAATATTACCATCTGGGTCAGAAAATTCTGCGCCCATAGCACCCCACGGCCTTAGAACTGGTTTACTAACAATTGCCCCGCCATTTTCTACAACTTTTTAAAAAAGAATTTTTTAGTTATGTTGTCAAACCGCGTTTCTTATGATACAATATTTTTACCGCCTTGGATGTTGGGGAGGTGCAAACGGTAGGTCTCCATATTGGAGCGTTTTGATCCTAGGAACCAACATCAATTAAAACCGGCTTACGCTCGGTTTTTTTATTTGTAAAAAATAAACTCATGAATAAAATCAATTGGCACACACAAACTGTAAAGGAAACCTTAACAACTTTGCATGCCACAGACTCCGGTCTTTCTGAAATTGAAGCTCAGGAAAGAATAAAAATTTACGGATTAAACAAACTGCCCGAAGGAAAGAAAAGTAGTCTGTTTGTAATTTTTTTGCGCCAATTCCAAAGTCCTATTATTTATGTTCTAATGGCCGCCGCGGTCTTGGTATTCCTAATGGGAGATTTTGTAGATGCTATGGTAGTCTTTTTCGTACTAATTTTTAACGCAGTTACAGGCACAGTGCAAGAAGGACGCGCGCAATTGACACTGGAAGCACTAAAAAAATACGCCGGAACATCCGCTGTTGCTATTAGGGATGGGTCTGAGCGCATAATGTCGAGTGAGGACATTGTATGCGGTGACATAATTATTTTACAGGAGGGAGAAAAAGTTTCGGCTGACGGCAGAGTCATTGAAAGTAATAACTTGCAAATTGATGAAGCCAGTCTGACCGGAGAATCAACGCCGATTCATAAAAACATTGAAACTTTAAGCAAACAGAGCTTAACAGTGGCTGACCAACAAAATATGGTTTTTAAAGGAACATATGTAACCTCCGGGTCGGGCAAAATGGTGGTGGTGGCAACGGGAATTAATACAGAGATAGGAAAAATTGCCAAGGAAATTTCCCAAATTGATACCGACATCCCTTTAAAGCAAGATGTGGCAAGACTTTCTAAATTAATTCTGTTCGTGGTATTTATAATAAGCATTGTTCTTTTTATTCTGGGAATTGCCGCACAGATGCCCCTTCGAAGTATTTTTGTTACAGTGGTGTCACTGGCCATTTCGGTTATTCCGGAAGGCTTACCAATTGTTATGACTTTAATTTTGGCCAAGGGTGTTTGGGATATGAGCAAGCGTAACGTGTTGGTTAAAAGACTTCAGGCGGTGGAAGCTTTAGGACAGACTCAAATTATTGCAGTAGATAAGACGGGTACGCTTACCAAAAATGAAATGATTGTTACTCATTCATATTTTGGTGACAAATTTTATAGAGTTAACGGCACCGGTTACAAGCCTGAAGGGACTATTTTACTTGACGATAAAGCAATAGACCCTGAAAAAAATGTAGGACTAAGACTTATGGGCAGGTGCGCCGCACTGTCTTCAGGTGCGCGAATTTCTTGGAACACAAGTGAAAATACCTGGAAAGTGATGGGAGACCCCACGGAAGCCGCCTTGCTGGTATTTGCCAAAAAGACCCAGCAGGTTAAGGAAGAGTTGGAAAAAAAGTATCCTAAAATTTTAGAACTTCCTTTTGAGTACAAAACAAAATTTCACGCGGTTGCAAATAAAATTGAATCGTCAACCACGCTAACGGTTATGGGGGCAGCAGAAAAAATATTGGCCATGAGCTCTTCGGTGTGGACTGAAAGCGGAACAGTGGAACTGGATAAAAATTACAAAAAAAATATTGAATCAGCTATAGAAAAATTAGCCAAAGAAGGTCTTCGAGTGGTGGCAACCGGAATAATTAACAACTATAACGAAAATAATAATTGGCAAGACAAAAAGAATCTAATGTTTGTGGGTCTTTATGGTATTCAAGATGCCCTAAGATTGGAAGTTGAACCTGCCATGCGGGCGGTTAAAGAAGCCGGGATGAAAGTGATAATGATTACCGGAGACCACAAATTAACTGCCGAGGCTATTGCTCTTCAGGCAGGAATTTTTCAAAAAGGAGATAGTATTATTTCTGGAGAAGAAATTAATAATTTAACCGAAGAAGAATTAAGCAAACAACTTTTAAGTGTTTCGGTATTTGTTCGTGTTACCCCCGAACATAAGTTAAAAATTGTTCGAGCCTACAAAAAACTGGGAATGATTGTAGCTATGACCGGTGACGGCGTTAACGACGCCCCATCCTTGGTAGCGGCAGATTTGGGAGTGGCTATGGGAAAAATTGGCACCGAGGTGGCTAAAGAAGCTTCTGACCTAATACTGCTTGATGATAACTTCGGTAGCATTGTCGCTGCTGTAGAAGAAGGTAGAAATATTTATCGCACCATCCAAAAAGCTTTATTATTTTTATTTTCAACCGCAGCAGGTGAAATTTTGATTATCTCTTCATCTTTAATAATTGGCATAGTGGCAGGTATGCCATTGCCATTACTTCCCGCACAAATTTTATGGGTAAATTTAGTAGGTGATGGAATACTAGGTATTTTTCTTGCCTATGAGCCTAAGGAGCCGGGCTTACTAAAAAACAAATACAAGAAAGTCAGTAAATATATTATTGACCTATCTACGGTAAAGCGATTAATACCAATGTCCCTAATTATGTCAGTCGGTACGGTGGGTGTGTTTATGTTTAATTATGAGTCGAATTACGCCAAAGCTTTGGCCATGTCTTTTACCACTTTAGCCATGTTCCAGTGGTTTAATGCCTGGAACTGTAAATCTGAAATTAATTCGCTGTTTAACCGTAAATCTTTTGAAAATACGGCTATGACTTACACTACACTGGTTGTTATGCTCTTGCATGTGTTTGTCTTGTATACGCCGTTCATGCAGAAAATCTTTCGTACCGTTCCGCTGGAAATAAAAGATTGGCTTGTTATTATTCCTGTCGCCGGTACCATTATTTTGGCGGAAGAAATCAGAAAGTTTTGGCATCGGAAAAATATTAAAAAATAATTATAAGCATATCTTTATGTTTGAACTAATCCCGCTCATTAAAGCTGCCGGGTACCTAGGGTTATTTGCCATAGTTTTTGCCGAATCCGGTTTGCTCATTGGGTTTTTTTTACCCGGCGATAGCCTTTTATTTACCGCCGGCTTTTTGGCCTCCAAAGATTTTTTGGACATTCGTTGGCTACTTCCTACCCTGTTTATTGCGGCCGTTACGGGGGATAGTGTAGGTTATGCATTTGGTCGACGAGTAGGCCCTAAAATTTTCAAACGTGAAGACTCAATTTTTTTCCATAAAAACCACCTTAAAAGAGCCGTGGATTTTTTTAACACACACGGCGGTAGAACTATTATTATTGCTCGCTTTATTCCCGTGGTGAGAACATTTGCTCCCATTTTAGCTGGCGTCGGACATATGAATTACCGAAAGTTTTTAATCTACAACATTACGGGCGGATCGTTGTGGGCAATGGGTCTGACATTGCTGGGATATTTTTTAGGCAAAACAATTCCTAACATTGACCACTACTTACTGCCTATTATTGCTGTCATTATAATTTTGTCTATTCTCCCGTCTCTAATTCATATTTTTAAAGACAAACAAAGAAGGAATAATGTTTTTTTGCTAGTCAAAAAATTCTTTTTTCGTTTAAAATAACGCCAGGCAATTAAAGTAAAACAAAAATGTGCTACCGTAAAAGGTACCGCATTTTCTTTGGCTACCCACATAAAACTACTCTTTCCAAAACCACAGCTGTCGTAGGAGAAAGCTTTACAGCTATTGCTCAAAAATACGACCTTGTAACTGGCAACTATATTTCCTTAACAGGCGCAACTTTTGGAGTAGGAAATTTCTAGTCCGGTTTTTCTTTAAAAGATGATTTTTATTCCCAGAAGTGCAAGTAACTATTACAGAATCTGTTCCTTCTTCGGGCGGCGCAGGCCTAAGCGCGCTAGTTACTTTTACATTTCCCTCGTAGTATCTTTTCTATTTTTCTACCTTTGGCTAATTAAAAAAATATTACCGTCTGGGTCGGAAAATTCTGCCACCATATTGCCCCACGGCCTTAGAACCGGTTTACTAACAATTGCGCCGCCATTTTCTACAACTTTCTGTAAAAAAGAATTAATATCTGAGACTTGGAATTCACTATTCTTGTAGGTGCCAATATTCCGTTCAGCCCATTTAGGAAACCTATTTTCGGAGTCTTCTTCTAGTTCAATATGCGTTCCATCTACACCTTTTGCGCTTACATAGTTAGCATCTTCCTTTTCAATTGTAATACCAAAAACCGCAATGTAGAATTTTTTGGCCTTTTGTATATTTGAAGTACCAATAATAATTGGTCCGAGTGTTGGAAAATTGTCGTTTGAATTCATAGTATGGTTATAGGAATTCTTATTTAAGAGCTACCCAAGCCTTGTAGTCAGGCCCGCATAAATACAGTGCCGAAAGTCTGGCGTCGTTGTATTCGTCACCTATATATAAAGCAAGAGGAATTTTATCATTTACGGCTTTTATTGCGCTTTCGTATACAAATAATCTTTCATGCCAAATCAAATTTTTAGCTTCTTCGTCTGCAATTTTTTCTAAAATTGCTTTTTCACGATTTATTTTATACCAACCTATTTCGCTCGGAACTTCTTTATAGTCTAGCCAGCACCAATCGTGTCTATATTTTTCTACATATTCCTGGTCTAAGGCTATGTCTATAATATTCGCAAAATGTGCGCCGTTTTTAATGGCGCTTTGTATTTTGTCTAAACTAACTCTATTTTCGGAAGAAATTATCATGGTTCAATTATAACATAAAACCCCACCCAGTCCTGATTTGTATTCGGACTGTACTGGGGTATTTGTATGTATATTTTTGCATAAAACCCCCGGCATACTAAGTGGTTTTTAAAATAGGGGAGTGTTTATAGCGTAATCTTAAATAAGTGGTTGTAAAGATTTTTCAAAAATACTCCAATATAAAGGGTATTCTTTTTCTATAAATGGTTTTAATATGAGTTCTGTTTTATTTATGGCTTTTCGTTTCTCTTCTGCGCTGTTAGAGAAAGCCGCTGCTCGGTTGTTGTCGAGTTTATCGGCCATTTTTACATTAATAATATTTTTATTGTCAGTAGTAATAATTTTTTGAAAAAAGTTATCCCAGCTATCGTTTTTGTTCCAGGTAAGAATTGTAACAGCATTTTTTACTTGAGCGTTAAATTCTTTCTCTAAGTCTTCAATATTATAATTTGTCCATTCGCCCAAGTCATGGCATAAGGCAATTAGAATAGCATTGGTATTTTTTATACCAAATTCTTCTAACAAGATTCTTGCAACTCTAAGCGGGTGGCGATTGTAATTGCCCGGGTATAAAGTTCTGGAAGTATTGTGATATTTTTCAACCAGTTTAATGGCTTTTTCTATAATTTTTTTATCTTTTGCGTCTATATTATTTAAAACCGCAGACTTATGAGCGTCCAAGTCTTCGTACGTTTCTAGATTTTTGTAGTATTCTGGTTGCATTTAAATTAAAATAAAAAAAGTAAAATAGGAAGATTGCTAAGAACCCCGCAATATTTTTCCCATTTCCCTCCCCTTGGCTAGTTCGTCCACCAGTTTGTCCAAATACCTAACTTTACGGGTTAATGGGTTTTGTATTTCTTCTATTCTATAGCCGCATATTACTCCGGTTATAAGTTTGGCTTTGGGGTTCAGGTAGGCTTGTTTAAAAAAAGTTTCAAAGGTTACTTTTTCTTTTATAAGCTTCTCAAGCTTTTTTTTGTTAAAACCCGTAAGCCACTCTATAACTTTATACAGCTCCTCTTTGGTCCGGCCTTTTTTCCCCACCTTTATAACATACAAAGGAAAGACCGTAGCAAAAGTCATTTTCGCCATCCGCTCGTTGTGTTCTTTGGTTATTTTCATATATTAAAGTATAACAAATTAAGATAACGAAGGTGATCTTTGAAAGGGTAGGTTTGTGGGCTTACAAATTTACTTTAACCATAATTTGCTTTATGTCCGTATTTTTTAAATTCTTCTTTAGCTTTCTTCATAAATTTTCCAAATTTGCGGCTCTTTTGCTTTTTTTCATATTGGGTCAAGCTATAGTGCTGGGTTTCTTTTTTTAGTTTTATGTAGTTGGAATATTTGCTTTTGTCTAGCAGGCCGGAATTTAGGGCCAACAAAACTTCGCATCCTGGCTCATGGGTGTGCGTGCAGTCTGTATACTTGCAGTTTTTTGCCAGGACGGTTATTTCGTCAAACGCGTTATTTGCACCAGCATCAGCTTCGGTTAAACCCACCTCCCGCATACCGGGGTTGTCTATAACAATACTGCCATTTTTTAAAAAATACATTTCACGGCTCGTGGTAACGTGTTTGCCTCTGCCGGAGTCGGGGCTAATGCTGTCTGTTTTTGCAATATTTTCATGGAGCAATTTGTTTATTAAAGAAGATTTGCCAACCCCCGAAGAACCCAAAAAGCAGTAGGTTTTGCCTTTTTCCAAATACTCTATTAACTCTTCCAAACCATTGCCGGTAAGATTGCTGGTAGGTATAACTTTGCTGCCGCTTAGCCTGGTTTGTATTTCAGTCAATTTTAAACTTAGCTCTTCTTGGGAAATTAAATCTATTTTGTTTAATATTAAAACAAATTTAATGCCGCCGCTGGCTAAAGAAAAATACCTTTCAAAACGGTTTAAATTATAGTCCCTGTCAACCGATTCAATAACAAAAGCCACGTCAACATTGGCGGCTATTATTTGGACTTCGTTGTTACCGCTGGCCTTTCTTTTTATAACCGTCTTTCTTGGCAAGACCGAACCAATTACCGCTTGTTCTTGGTCTAGCGGCTTAACAGCCACCCAGTCCCCCACGGCAGGGTAGTCTTCCCGGGAGGAAGCGTTAAACATTTGTTTGCCCGTAACTTTGGCCAAGTATTCCCCGTTTTGGCTTTTTACCCTGTAGGCTCCTTTGTGTTCGGCAATAACCCGGGCAAGCAAAAAATTCTCTAAGCCAAGTTTTTTTAGGGCTTGCTCAAAAAACGGGCCGTACCCCAGTTCTTCTAGGCTTATGGTTTTTGTTTCCTTTGGTAGCATTGCTAACTTATTATAGCCTTTTTTTTACGCTTACTCCATTAAGTAAAAAACTTCATTTAAAAATGAAGTTTTTTACTTAGCACAGTTGAGCTTGTTAAAAACAATTTATAAAAAGGCAGATGTTTTGAAGAACAGGCTTAAAACTCTTTACATTCCAACTTCTACCTTAAAACCCGCGTACGCAAAACGCTTCATGTCAAAAGGCATATCCATATTGTTTCCATACTTTTTTTCAAAAAACGCCATAACTTTTTTGTTTACTTCGTCGCGGTGTTTTTTAGATTTAAAAGTAATGAACGAAAACCAAACCGTCTCGCTGGGTTTTGTTTTGGCCATTTTAGCAAACGTAAAATTTACAAACTTTGGCGCGGTATCTTCTATAATACACTCTTTATAGTCCAGCGCCCCAAACTTTGTCCATACCTTAAGCGCCTCTTGCGCTATTTTTTTGTATTTAGCTGTGCTCTTTTTTGGAATAGAAATAACAAACCCGTCTACATACTTGGCCTTCGAAGCTTTAGCGAAGTAGGCAGTGACTTTTTTCATAAATTTGTAGGTTAAAAATAATTATTTGGAATTAAATTCAATTATCCATTCAATGCCGTATTTGTCTCTAAACATACCGGCGTACGAACCCCAAGGGCCTTGGCCTATTGGCCCTTCTACTTCTCCTCCGGCAGAAAGGCCGTTAAATAATTTGTCCGCCTCTTCTTTGCTTTCCGCAACTACGGAAATTTTACTTCTATTTTCGCGTTCGTTTACTTTACCCATAACTTCCGGCACGTCGTTTCCTATAAGCATATTACTTTGTCCAATAGGTAAAGCAATATACATAATTTTATTTTCTTCTTTTTGGTCTACCGGAAATTCTGCGGTAGCTATGTCTTTAAAACGTATTACCTTTGTAAACTCCCCACCAAAAACAGACTTATAAAAACTAAAAGCTTCTTCGGCATTACCATTAAAATTTATCCAAGGGTTTATGGTTGTCATAGCTAAAGTCTAATTATTATTAATTAATTATACACTAAATACGAAGGTGGTCTTTGTATGGGCAGGTTTGCGGTTATTCTTCGTCAAAAGCTAAGTGTTTTATTTTAGTATAGTCCTGAAAAGTATAACACTCAACAAATTTTTTATATGCGGCTCTATCTTTCTTAAAGAGATTCAGAATAAATTCTGTATTGCAAAGAGTTCCGGCACGCAAGCCTAAATAGTCGGGTAAGCTGGAGTATGTATACCTAAATGGGTCTGTCGGGTTGTTATGAATATAGGCTGTAACATAAGTTAAATAACTATCGCTATCTATATGTTTTGCTTTAAAAATATCTTGGAATAGGTTCCCGACCCGCCGGTACTTGGCGTTAAAATATTTTACGTAACTGGTTGCGACTTTGTTTATTAGATCGCCTATCGGCACCTCTGAATTTTGTTTTACAAGAATATGATAGTGGTTGGGCATAAGGCAATAAGAAAGTATATAAAAACTGTCCTTTGGGCAAGGCTTTATTCTTAATGTAGTCTGTATGGGAATTCCTGCCGCAAGCTTTAAACGTTTGAGAAAATTTTCGTAGTCCTGAGGTTCTTTGAATATTTCTTCCTTATTATCGCCTCTATTATATATATGGTAGCAGTTACCCGCACGAAATAGTTTATAATCCCGCGTGTTCATGGGCTAATTATACAACAAGGGAAAATGGCGAGTAAAGGCTAACAAAGGTGATCTTTGTGCGGCACAAAGATCACCTTTGTTTCCTGTTTTTATAGGCTTGATAAAAAATGGGCTTACTGTTAAAATATCAAAGATGATTTAATCATCAAAAATATGTTCGGGAGTAGCTCAGCGGTACCTGCCTGCCGGCAGGCAGGGAGCAATCGGCCGGCAATTCTATGTACAGCACATACGCAATTTGGAGCAAAACTGCCAATAGAATTTATGTTGGTCTTTCTAAAGATCCTTTTCAAAGAGAAGCAGAACACAACAAAGGCGAAACCAAATCTACAAAGGGTTTTAGACCTTGGAAATTATTTTTTATCGAAACCGATTATCAATCTCTAGCCGAAGCGAGAAAAGCTGAAAAGAAATTGAAGAGCGGTTTTGGTAAGGAATTTTTAAAAACTTTACCAAAAGATACCATCACGTATCGTTCGGGAGTAGCTCAGCGGTAGAGCAATCGGCTGTTAACCGATGGGTCCTGGGTTCGAATCCCAGCTCCCGAGCCATTAAAAAATACCTCAAATTTTGAGGTATTTTTTAATGGTTAAATCACAACAACATTTTTTGCCAAGGTTTTAAATCTGACCTTGTTTGCTTGGACTACGGTTATGGTTACAAAGCCGGTTTTGCTGGTTTTTATGTCTGTAACTGTGCCGGACTTACCTTTGTGTGTACCGGCAATTATTTTACACTTACTGCCATCTTTTAAATTATTCATAAGTTTTGTAAAATTATATTTGAATTATAGCAAATAGTCCGGCTATGTACATTCCGGGCAATAGGGAGTAGGCTTAAAGAGAGCTTTAATATGTAAATTAAAAACATTATGAAAAAATATACTTTTACTTTTTTAGTGGTAGCTTTTTTAGCAGCCGGTTGTACAAAAACCTTGCCAGTTATTGCCCCGGAACCGGTTTTAAAAGTAGCACAGGATTATAAAAATATTACCTATAATATAGAGGGTAAAGATGTTACTTTGGTAGATGGCAAAGCCGAAAGCCAAATAAAAGAAGGTTATGCGGCTAAAGTTACCACAAGAATTTTCGAGGCAAACACGCAAGGGGATTTAAACTCAGACGGTTTGGACGATGTTGCGGTTGTGTTAACGCAAGACAGCGGGGGTAGCGGAATTTTTTATTATATTGCCGCAGCTATAAAAAATAAAGAAGGCTATGTTGGGAGCAACGCGATTTTGTTAGGCGACAGAATTGCGCCGCAAAATAATCAAATAAAAAACAATATTTTAACAGTTAATTACGCGGACAGAAAATCCGGCGAAGATTTTAGTACCAAGCCTTCGGTAGGCAAAAGTTTGTATTTAGAATATTTTAATAACCGGTTAATAGCGCAGCCCGAAGCGTTGCAGGTTTTGTCGCCTCGGCCATATGAAGCTGTAAAAAGCCCACTAACAATAAGCGGACAAGCGCGCGGCACTTGGTTTTTTGAAGCTAGTTTTCCCGTGGTGCTAAAAAATGCCAAGGGCGAAATAATTGCCCAAGGCCCGGCTAAAACCCTGGTTAATTGGATGACGGAAAATTTTGTGCCTTTTACCGCTGTTTTAAATTTTACAGCCCAGGAAAGCCAGAGCGCAGGTGTTTTGGTTTTAAAAAAAGACAACCCTTCCGGACTTCCTGAGAATGATATGTCTTATGAAATTCCGGTGGTCTTTAAATAAACCGCGGAAAATTTTAATATTCATTAATTCGTTTAAAATCCTACCACTTGGTAGGATTTTATTTGGCTAAGAAGCTTCTTAGCGTGTTATAATTTATAGTATGGAAAATAAAAATCAAAATATAGCAATTGCCGAAGAGTATGTTATTAACCGCTTATTTTTAGTGGCACGCATTTTTGCTTCGGTAATTTTGTTTATTGGTTTGTTCTTTTTTTGGCATGCCGGTGCTTTAAGGTACGACCCAAAACCAATTCTGTTTTACTTACTGCCTTTTGTGGCTGTTAGTAACGGACTCTGGTGGCTTTTATGCAAGTTCTGGCCAAGAAAAAATTACTTCTTGCCTTACCAATTAATAGTCGACTCGTTTGCCATTTTAGTCGGCATATATTTTAGCGGCGGAGCGCACAGCGAAATGGTGTTTATGCTTTTAGCTCCTTTAGCTTCGGCTAGCTTACTTTCAAAACGCCGTTCCATAGCTTTTATTTTTTTGTTTGGCTGGCTGGGCTACTTTGTTATTTCCTATGCCGAATACGCCGGGTTGTTTGGTCCTTACGGCAAATTTACTCCTTATGTTGGTATAGATAATTTTTTTAGGCTCATGGCTTTTTCGATTATTGGCACCATAGTTAGCTTTCAAATGTCGTATTTTGTTACCCGAGTAAAAGAGCGCGATATGGAAATAGCTAAATTGAAAGACGAATTATTTTTTCGAACAGTTCACGACTTGCGCGCCCCTTTAACGGCACTTCGCTGGATAACCGACAAATTCGGCAGACCGGAATTTTTAGAAAAAAATCCCGAAGTAAAAGCGGACCTTAGCAACATTCGCGACTTGCACAGCCGAATGCTAACCTTAATTAAGGACGCGCTGGCAGCCGGTAAAGGCGAACAGCTAGACTTACAGTTAGCCCAAGCGCCTTTGGAATTAAATAGCTTTTTAGAAAAATTAGCCGCGCAATTCATGCCCGCAGCCAAAGGCTCTAACATTCGTTTAATTTTTAAAGCAGCCGCTTCGCCCATTAAAATTTTAGCTGACATAGAAGCTTTAAAAGAAGTTATTTCTAATTTGCTGGACAATGCAATTAAATATAACCGCGTAAACGGCTTAGTGGAAATAGTTGTGGCCGCAGAAAATAATGAAGCTAAAATAACTATAAAAGATACGGGCTTGGGCATTTCTCAAACCGGCCTTAAAAATTTATTTAACCCCTACTTTAGAGACGAAAACGTAAAAAACCTTCCGGGCACCGGCCTGGGTCTGTATTTAGTAAAAAAATTAGTTAACAAAATGAACGGGGAAATTGCCGTAGCTTCCAGCTTAAACCAAGGCACGGCATTTACCCTAATTTTTAATAAAATTATGTAATATTAAAAAACTTTTTAAGTAGTAAATTAAGTAAAAATAATTAAGAAAGTATAAAATGAACAATAAAATTGCATGGGGAGTAATAGCACTAGTTTTAATTGTAGCTGGCGGCATGTATGTATATTCCAAAATGTCCCAAAATAAAGCCGAGCAGGAAGTTAATAGCTATTTAAACGAGGCTCAGCCGGACAGTTTAAAAGAGCAAAACGTAAATAATCAGCAACAACAACCCACATTAAATACGCAAGATACCAATACTCAAACTACGACAACATCTACAACCGCTGCTACTTTTACCGGTAGTGTAGCTTTAACTCCTCAAAACACTAAGCTGGCCTGGATAGGCAGAAAAACTTTGGTGGTGGGCTATGAAGACGCGGGCAAAATAGACCTAGCACAAGGCAGCGCGGAACTAAAAGACGGTAAAGTAGTTTCCGCTACTGCAAAAATAGATATGAGCAGTATAAATGTTATAAAAAGCGGTAAGGGTTCAGAGGAAGACCGCTTGACCGGGCACTTAAAAAGTTCAGAATTTTTTGACGCAGAAAAGTATCCGACCGCGGAACTAAAAATAACCCAGGCCAAATTAATTTCCGAAGTCGCGGGCGTGCAAAATTATGAATTCTCCGGTACCCTTAACATGAAAGGTGTAACCGCGGCAGTAAGTTTTACAGGTAAAGTTACGCTTATGGGCAATTCTATAAAATTAGAAAGCGAAACTAAATTAGACCGAACTAAGTGGGGAGTTAACTATGGTTCTAGTAAATTAGCCGACTCCTTTATAGACGACTTTTTTACGTTAAAAATTAGCGTTAATGCGGAAGTAAAATAGTTTGAGCATTACAAGCGCTCAAAAGCATTCGCTTTGAGCGCTTTTTATAAAATAATTTGCTATAATAAATATTATGTTACCAGACGAAACAACTAAAAAATTTGTCGCGGTTTTAAACAAAAAAATTGAAACCGGCAAACTAATGAATGCTTTAGGTCATATGACCGCAGGGCTGGCCGGTGGTTTTGGCAAAGGCCATGAAATGAGCTTTTTGGAGTATAAAGACAAAGACAACAACATACACCCAAACATTTCGCACTTTCCTTTTATAATTTTAAAAGGGGAAAATTCAAACCAAATCAGAAAAGTTAGAAACGAAGCAATGGCCAGAAATATTTTATTTACCGATTTTACTAGCACTATGACTGTGGGTACATCGGCCGATCAAATAAAAAGAACCGCGGAAACTCCGGAAGCTGAACTTGAGTATTGGGGTATTTGTTTGTTTGGCGAGGCTGTAACCTTAAAAGAATTTACCGGCAAATTTTCTTTATTTCAATAATTTATGCTGCATAATCACCAAGAACACGACAACGATTCTAACCATAACAATATTACTACTAGCCGGCTTGAAGCTTTTTCCGACGGCGTTATGGCAATTATTATTACCATTACAGTTTTAGAGTTAAAAGTTCCGCACGGCACTTCCTGGGCAGATATTCTGCCACTGGTGCCTTTGTTTATAGCTTACTTAATTAGTTTTCAAATGGTGGGCACGTATTGGAATAACCACCACCATTTACTTAAAGCCACGGACCACGTAAGCGCGGGTATGATGTGGGCGAATTTGCATTTGTTGTTTTGGCTGTCTTTAATTCCTTTTTCAACCGGTTGGTTGGGGGAGAACCATGGAGGGCAAATTCCTACGGCTTTGTATTCCGCTATTTTGCTAATGTGCGCAATTGCTTATTCTATTTTATTTAGAACTGTGGTGGCTCACGCAAAAAATAGACATGAGCTTATAGCTGAATTAAATAAAAGCAAGAAAGGTACTATTTCGCTTATAGCTTATGCCGCGGCTGTCCCGCTTGCTTTTATAAGCCCGATAATTTCCGATGTTTTAATTATTTTTGTTTCTTTAATTTGGTTTGTACCGGACAGACGCATAGAAAAATATATTTAGAATTGTTTGTAAATTTAAAAGTTAATTTTTTAAACTGGATCCCGGATATTCTTTACTTGCATTCAGAATTCCGGGACGACACAGAAATAAACCAACAACCCATAAAAGTACGAAACCATTCAGATCCCGAGGTCCGCCTCAGGCGGAGAAGGGGAAGAATCGGGTCATACAGAATATATGGTGAGAAGTGGAATCTGCGCAGTTGTAGTCTCTCCTCCTGGGACAGGAGGAGTACCCCGCGACGTGTCCGCCGATTCGTCCGACGTAGTCCCGACTGGTCGGGACGAAGTCGGGAGCGAAGGTGGAAGCGGGGGGAGGTGGTAGAAATGCTTAGATAATACCACCCCGTCCGCTAACGCGGCCACCCCTCCTTTGAGAGGAGGGGAATACTTCACCACCTTGCTCACCCACTATTGCGTATGATCCGAAGAATCCCTTAAATAAGAGATTCCTCTCCGCCAACTGACGGACCTTAGTGGTAAATTTGAGCAATTTTTGAGTTTTATAATTCACAGTCTATATAGTCGAACGATATTTTTTAGAGTTTTTAATTTTAGTAAATGAGATTATTTAGGTTTATAAAATTTATTGCCATATTTCAGAGCATGCTTTTGTTGCTGCATGCTATAATTTTTTTCGGTATAATCAACGCTTTTGGCATACATAATCCTTACTTAATTACTGCTTGCGCGGCATTTTTCTTTGCCCTGTGGGGCGGCTTTGTTTGCGCCTGGTTTTTTATTTTGCAGAAAAATACTAAATTTACCAGCGACTTGTATTTAGTTACCAGTGTTTGGCTGGGTACGGGGCACTATTTGGTTTGGGCATCGCTCTTGTATTTTTTGGTTGAATTTTTGGCTTTGGGTTTTTCTTTGCCCATTAACCCAAAGTTGCTAGGCCAAATTTTTTATTTAATAGCTTTTGGTGTCAGCGTTTACGGGCTTAATAACAGCCGGAGCTTGTTTGTAAAAAAATATTCGGTTAAAATAAATAATTTGCCCGAATTTTGGCACGGAAAAAAAGCCGTAATGTTCGCGGACGCGCATTTGGGCAACATCCACCGCTTAGAATATGTACAAAAAATTGTAAATTTGGTTAATGTTCAAAAACCCGACGTGGTATTTATTCCGGGTGATTTTTTTGACGGACCGCCGGCTGATTTTAAAGCTCTAGCCGCGCCACTGGCCGATATTCGGGCGCCTTTGGGCGTATATTTTTGCAATGGCAATCACGAAGAATACGCGGACAGCCGGCAGTACGTAAGCGCCATAGAACAAGCCGGTGTAAAAATTTTAAACAACGCGTTTGTGGAAATAGAGGGTTTGCAAATTGTGGGGGTAGACTATCATTCCACCATTGGCGGCTGGAATTTAAAAAAAGTTTTAAATGAAATAACCTACGATACTTTTAAGCCAAGTATTTTGCTTAAGCACGTGCCTTCGGGGCTGAAGGCTGCGGAAAGTAGCGGCATGGCGTTAATGCTCTCGGGCCATACTCACAAGGCGCAAGTTTGGCCACTTGGGTTTTTAACTAAATTAGTTTTTAAAGGCTATGACTATGGGCATAAGCCTTACAAACATTTGCAAGTTATAACCACCAGCGGCGCCGGCACGTGGGGTCCGCCGCAGCGAGTGGGTACGCAGAATGAGATTGTGGTGGTGGAGATGGTGGGGGGTGGGAAGTAGTAGGTAGGGAAGTAGGGTAGTAGGGTAGTAGAGTAGTAGAGGAGTAGCAAGTAGCATGGAGCATGGAGCATGGAGCAAGAGGTTGTGGAAGTGGGATAAAAAAACCGTTCTGTGTTGTAAGCAGAACGGATCGCATGGGTCCTCGGTGGGTGTGCAAAGTAACTGATCAGGAGACTTTCTTGCACAACCTTGCTTGCTATTCGGGCAAGGTACCCAATTTTTTGGGCAACGCACTATGTTGCCTCCTTTGCTACCGTTTTATTACGGCGGCTGCTTTTGAGCAGCCTTATATTATACACCTTTTTTGGCATTTTGTCAACCCCTTTAGAAAAATATTAACCTATTTTTCTCATAAATAAAGGGGTTTATATATATTTAGTTATTTTAGGAAAAATAATGCTTTTCTAACGGGGTCAATATTTTAAGGGGTTATCGCCCTTAATTAAGGGAGTTTAACCACTCCGAACGCAGAGAGGAGTCCCTTATGTAATGGATTCTTCCACCTTCATCCCGACCAGTCGGGACTTCGGCGGACAAGTCTCTGGCGGATTAGAATAGTTTCGTAATTCATGATTTAGGAGAATGACGGTCATCTGCTTCTGGGGTTTACCCCATCTGCCATATGGGAGAGGGAATTTACAAAAATCATATTAAAAAAATTTACAACAAACCCAAACCCTCCACCCCCTCTCAAAACCAATCATCCCCCCCCCCCAACTAGACTTTTTAGACGGCCGTCTAAAAAGTCTAGTTGTTAGTCTGCCAGAAAACCCCGGACAGGCTGCCAGCATTGAAGCCATAAGCTTAAAACAGATCTTCACCGCCGTCCGGGGATGAACGGCTCTGTTCTTTCCAAAACCATCCCCGTTTTGGAAAGCAAGTTACGCCCGCCAGCAGGTAAGCTCTTAGCGATTGATAATCATCGCGGGCGCCGTGTTGGAAACCCCGGGTGGAGTTATCGGAACCCGGGGAGGAGGTCATTTAAATAACAGTTTTAATTCAATCTCAATTCCGGTAAAAACTTTTTATCATTAAGCCCGGGATGACACAGATTTTAGAGATTATAAAAAATATAAGTTTGTTTTGTATTCAAAGGCTGTTACCTCACCCTAACCCTCTCCTAAAGAGGAGAGGGGGAAAGCAAAAAAAAATGCCGGGCGCTAGGAGAGCGCCCGGCTCAGGGGTGGCAGGACCGAATTTTCGGAGAGAAGAATTGCATTCTTCCTCCTACTTAAAGTATAGGAGGAAAAGTTGTAAGTGGCAAGGGAAGTAGGAAGTAGTAGGTAGGGAAGTAGGGTAGTAGGGTAGTAGGGTAGTAGGGTAGTAGGGTAGTAGGGTAGTAGGGAGGGGTGTGGGTTTGAAAATTAAAAAGCCCCTTTGGAAAACGGATGTGAGATCGGTTTTCACTGGCGGTGGGGCGGTTGCCGGGGTTATTTTTCATGGAAAATTTTCCAGGCGAACGTTAGTATTATCGCCACAAACAACAGTATCTCCACAAAGGAGACTTTTGGTTGTGACGACTGGTCTTTCCAAATTTTCTTTGTCATTTCCCTCCTTCCTGGGTAAGTATAGCAGGAGTGGGGAGAATGAAGAATGAAGGGGGGCGAAAATTGGTATATAAAAACGAAACGGGAGCAGCTCGTTTTTCATGTTCCTCCGAAGAGGCGAAAGTTGAGCTGCTCCCGAGGGGGGAGATATGATTGCGTGGGGGCGCCGGTCGCCCCCTAAACCTCCGACCTTAGTCGAAATTTTCGTCGTGCACGGCTTGGTTTGCGCCGATGGAAGCAGTGGCCACGTTCGTCGCGGCGATCTTGTTGATGTTGTTGCCAGGGGCGGCCATGAGGGCCGCGAAAATGAACAAGGTGTTCTTTTTCATGTTTTTCCTTACGGACTTTTTGTCAGCGAGAACTCGCAATCAATGGTGTCTTGCGACACCAAAACATTGTAGTCCTCCCTGAACTTATTGGGAGTTTACTATGGGGCTGGGGATGCTGTCAAGTGGGGATAAGTAGGGGGTTAGGAGAGTAGGAGAGTAGGAGAGTAGGAGAGTAGGAGAGTAGGAGAGTAGGAGAGTAGGAGA
>CAYVNU010000013.1:0-30577 GCA_964453265.1 uncultured Candidatus Saccharibacteria bacterium
TACTACTTACTACTTACTACTTACTACTTACTACTTACTACTTACTACTTACTATGGGTTTTGAATATAAATCTTTAAAAGAGTTACGTGACTTATTAGATAGCAAAATGGTTTCGTCGGTTGAACTGACGAAATATTTTTTAGAGCGTATAAAAAAGTCAGATCTTAACGCTTTTATTACAATTACAGAAGAGGAAGCTTTAAGGCAGGCCAAAGAAGCAGATGATTTTATAAACAGCCCCGGTCAGAATCCTTTTTTGTGTGGTATACCTTATGCTGCAAAAGATATGTTTTTGACCAAAGGCATTCGGACGACTGCGGCATCTAAAATTTTAGATAATTATATTCCGCCTTATGATTCTACTGTGATTGTTAAATTAAAAGAGCAGAAGGCTGTGCTGTTGGGTAAAAATAACCAGGATCAGTTTGCTCATGGCAGTAGTGGAGAAAGTTCTGCTTATGGGTTTACAAAAAATCCATGGGATAAAACCAGAATGCCAGGGGGTTCTACTAGTGGTGGTGGTAGTAGCGTGGCTGCGGGTCTTTCACCTTTTGCTTTAGGTACTGACACGGGTGGAAGCATAAGAAGTCCGGCATCTTTTTGCGGTATTACGGGTTACAAGCCAACTTATGGCAGGGTTTCGCGTTTTGGCGTTATTTCTATGGCTTCAAGTATGGATACACAAGGACTTTTGGCTTTAAGTGTTGAAGATGTGGCTCATATTGCAGAGCACATTGCTGGGCAGGATGTTTTAGATGCAACTACCGGTCCGGTGGAAGTTCCGAATTACAGTAAAAATTTGACAACAAATCTTAAAGGCGTGAAGGTTGGCATCCCCAAGGAATATTTTTTAGAAGGTATTGAGGCGGAAGTGGAAAATCGCGTGCGTGAAGCAATTAAGCAAATTGAAAAGTTGGGCGCGGAAATTGTGGAAGTTAGTTTGCCCAACACGCATTATGGTCAAATGGTTTACGCAATAATTTGCCCCTCGGAAGTTTCGTCTAATTTAGCTAAGTACGATGGCATTCGTTTTGGACATTCATCATCACAAGCAAAAAATTTATTAGAAGTTTATCAAAAAAGCCGTACTGAAGGTTTTGGGGACGAAGCCAAGCGTAGAATTTTAACCGGCACTTATGTTTTATCTGCAGGTTACTATGACGCGTATTACAAACGCGCGCAAAAAATTCGTAAACTTATAATTAATGATTTTGAAAATATATTTAAAGAGGTGGATGTTTTGCTAAGTCCGACCTGTCCTCGTGTTGCTCCTAAGTCCGGTATTGCGCAGAATGATCCAGTTTACGCCTACATTGCGGACAAACTTTCGGTTAACTGTAATTTAGCAGGTTTGCCTGCTCTTTCTGTCCCGTGTGGTTTTGCCCGTCCAAGCGATGGAGAAACTCCTTCAATGGACGGTTTACCAGTTGGTTTACAAATTATTGGCTCGCAGTGGGGAGAGCAAACAGTATTTAATATAGGTTACGCGTACCAGCAGGCAACAGAGTGGCATAAAAAACATCCAAATCAGTAGCAGGTAGTATGTAGCATGTAGTAAGCTAGTTATCCTAGTGCCGTCATCCTGAGTGCATCCGAAGGATCCGTGTATTTTTATGAAAACCTTTTACGTTTACATAATGACTAACAAAATTCACACGGTTTTATATACTGGCGTTACGAATAATATTATTCGCCGCAATTATGAACACAAGAATAAAATTGTTAAAGGGTTTACAGAAAAGTATAATGTAAGCAAGCTAGTTTATTATAAAGAATTTGCCACCGCACTTGAGGCTATTGCAGAAGAAAAAAGAATAAAAGGCTGGACAAGGCAAAAAAAGATTGATTTAATTAATAGCGTGAATCCGGGGTGGAGGGATTTGTCGGAATTGTTTTGATTTCATGTGGTAAGACAGAGATCCTTCGTCCCTCGCAAAGCCTCGGGACTTCAGGATGACGCCTTAAACTATTTAAAAATGATTTGTTTTTATGCCCAAACGGATTGTTAATTTTTTGAAAGATAATTGGGATTATATTTTATTACCTTTTTCTTTTATTTTTATAGGTATAATTTATTATAGTTTAGAATTTGTATTAGAATTTGTTGGATGGTTTTATGGGCATATTATTTTATTTCTGATTAATTTATTTTCTAAATGAAATCATTTTCATCTTCAACTGAATACCAACCCGTAATTGGATTTGAGATCCATATTCAACTTGCGACTAAGTCCAAAATGTTTGGACGTGCGGCTAACAATCCTGACCAAAAGCAGCCGAATATGGACATAGACGAAGTTAATACCGGCCAGCCCGGGACTTTGCCTGTGGCCAACAAAGAAGCTATACGCCTTGCGGCTATGGTGGGGCTTGCACTTAACTGCACTATAGATGAATGGAGTAAGTTTGACCGTAAACACTATTTTTACCCTGACCTTCCTAAAGGTTACCAGATTTCTCAGTATGACAAGCCAATTAGTAGAGATGGGTATCTAGATGTTACAGTACCTGTCATTGCGAGGAGTGCGGCCGACGAAGCAATCTTAACCAAGAGAAAGATCGCTTCGGATGCACTCGCGATGACAGAGGTAAAGCGTTTTGGTATAACACGCGCGCATTTAGAAGAAGATGCGGGTAAAAATATGCACCCAGAAGGCTTGCTATATTCTTTAGTAGATTATAACCGAGCTGGCGCGCCGCTACTTGAAATTGTTACTGAGCCTGAACTAGAAAGTGGAGAGGATGCTAAAGCGTTTTTAACTGAATTACGCAATATCGTAAGATATCTCGGCGCGTCTTCGTGCGACATGGAAAAAGGCACAATGCGTGTTGAGCCAAATATTTCTGTGCGCAAACCCGGCGAAACAACTTTGCCAAAATATAAAGTAGAAGTAAAAAATATTAACAGTATAAAGTTTGCCCAACAAGCTATAGACTATGAAATTTCGCGCCAGACAGAAATATTAAAAGAAGGCGGAATTCCAAAACAGGTAACTATGGGCTGGGATGAAAAAAATAATTGTACGGTTGAACAAAGAAGTAAAGAAGAGGCGAACGACTACCGCTATTTTCCAGACCCGGACTTGCCGGTGCTACAGTTTACAAAAGAATATTTGGAAGATTTACGCAACAGAATGCCGGAATTGCCCGCGCAGAAGCGCCTTAGATTCATCGAGGAATTTAATTTACCAACAGCCGATGTAGAAAATTTAATTAATTGGAAAGAGCTGGCTAGTTATTTTGAAGATGTTGTAAGTGAAATTGAAGCCTGGCAGATCGCTGAAAAGGGATCCTTCGACTCGGCTGCACTCGCTCAGGATGGCAGCGCTATTAAAAAATTAATTAAAGTTGCTGCCAACTGGGTTTTGGGAGAATTTTCTGCAATGCTAAATAGTAAGTTAATGAACCCGCTTGATAGTAAAGTCAACGCCGAAAATTTTGCGGAAATGTTAACTTTAATTCAAAATGGAAAAATTTCCAGCACAGCGGCCAAGCAAGTATTTAAAGTAATGTTTGAAAAAGGCGGTGAACCGGATAATATTGTTGCTGATATGGGGCTTGAGCAGACTTCGGATGAAGGCGCAATATCAGAAGCAATCGATCGTGTAATCGCAAATAATCAAAAAGCCGTAACCGACTACCAGGCCGGAATGCAAAAAAGTTTTGGGTTTTTGGTAGGACAGACAATGAAGGAACTAAAAGGCAAGGGAAACCCGGGAGTAATAAACGATATTCTAAAAAAGAAATTGAGTCAATAAAAATATTCTTCGACTTTATGGAGCAGTTATTTTTATTGTTCTCCACAAGGTCGAACGATAAAAATAGAAACGCCGCCGATTCCCGGCGGCGTTTTAATAAAGCTTGATATGTAGAGCAGAGGCTTAAAAAAAGATTGTGCCGCCCCATGGATGTAGAGTCCAGGGGCGGCGGGGTTACAACCTGTCCATTTCGCAGCCTGTGCAGCTGCCATCTCTGTTGAGATGGTATCCGCACCCCGGTACTGGACAGATATTTTTTTTCTGAGGTTGTATGGAAGATGTCGGCGAGGAGCCGCCGAGGTTTTCGGTACCGTCTGGGATACCGAAAAACCTTTCCATTATTTCATCTCGGTTTGCGATAACCAGATTGTTTGGCATCGCTTACCTCCTTTCGGAGGCATTGTGCCAAAACAGAGAGAGAGAGTCAATAGGTGTGTAGGATAAAAATGTTGCCATTCCGAGCGGAGCGAGGAATCCCTTGATGATTTTAAAATAATTATTTGTAATGGTTTAAATTATCATATCCATCGCGGGTTGTTTTTAGATGTCTCTCGGGACGATAATTATGCCTTGGCTGGATCCCGGATAATTTTTATAACTTGAAAAATTTCCGGGATGACAAAAGGCCATAAGCCTGTTTTTCATTTTTTATCCATTTTATTTCTTTATTTCTTTTCCACCAAGTAGCTTGTCGTTTGCTGTAGTGTTTTATGGCGTAGAGAAGCTTTGTGAACATTTCTTCGTACGTAAGTTTTTTTTGTAGATACATAGAAACAAAACGGTATTCGAGACCGAAGGACTCAAGACGTTTCCAGGATAACCCGT
Organism: uncultured Candidatus Saccharibacteria bacterium; assembly: GCA_964453265.1. Taxonomy (GTDB): domain Bacteria; phylum Patescibacteriota; class Doudnabacteria; order UBA920; family UBA920; genus CAYVNU01. The sequence continues at coordinate 4,585 of CAYVNU010000013.1, forward strand.
AGTTTCGATCTCTCCTCAATCCTCCTCTCGCTCCTCCTTCGCCAAGGCTTCGGCGGGCAAGCAGGGGAGGAGGGGAAGCAGGCGCGTGCGACTGATGAAGTTTTTTTACTTCTGTTACCATTCCATCTTTCAGTCTTTGCTCTAGACGTTTTTCAATTTTTTTGTAGAGGGATTTTTGGTCGGTTTTAATTCCGAGCCATAGAGAGTTGTAAGGTTGGGCAATAGACTTCGACCTTGTGGAGAAGACTATTGCTTTGCTTGTTCTCGACAAGCTCGAACTATATTGAGTTGCTAACGATCGTAAAGACGGCACAGGTTTGCCGGTGGCGGCAATTATTTCCAAGGCGCGGATTAATCTTCTTTTATTTAAACGATCGATTGTGCTAGCTCTAGCGGGATCTAGCTTCATCAACTTTTCAAAAAGCACATCGGCCGACTTTTTTTCTAAAGCCGCGCGAAGTTTTTTATTTGGTTTTACGTTGGGTAAGTCTTGATTGTAAACAACAGCGTCCACCCAATGCGCGGTGCCGCCACAAAGAATAGGGAGCTTGCCTCTTTTTAAAACATTAGCAATAGCTTTTTGTGCATCACGTTTATACAAAGCGGCAGAATATTGGCGGCTCGGATTTATATAGTCTATGCAATGGTGGGGTATGTTTTTATATATAAAAACTGTGGACAGTTTGCTGCCTTGTTTTTGTTTTTGCCATTTACCTTCTACTTTACCGGTACCTAAATCTAGGCCTTTATAAATTTGTCTACTGTCAACACAAACTATTTCACCATTGTATTTTTTTGCAAGCTTAATAGCTAGTTCAGATTTTCCACTGGCAGTTTGGCCTACTAAAGCAATTATCAAATTTTTATTAAGGATTTTACTCATTAAATCTTATGTTAAGTACAAATAAAAAGTAGTTTAATTTGTGAAATAAAACTGTTTGTTTCATTAATTATAGGTTTAAATTTTAAATGAAGCAAATATTAAAAATATATTTTTTTGTTAAGAATTTTAAAGAAAGTTTGTTAATTTTTTGTTATAATTTATATATAAGTTAAGAGGGAAATACAATAAAAATCAATCAATTAAAACTTATTTTTTCAGTAAGAAAAATCCGCCTGAATTTAATTAAAATCAGAGCGGGTGTTTTAATTTTTTGTTTATTTTATCAAGCCACACTGCCGTTGTGGGTTAAAGCTAGTGAATTAGATTTGGGCGAAAATTATATTAAAAAAAATGTAGGCTATTTTCCGAAAGCTTATAGCTTAACCAAACCAAAAGATGTTAGCTTAAATTCAGATTGGCAAAATCCTGACTTGGCATTTACACCAGATTTAAATTTTAATTCGGTTGTAGGTGATTTTAATTTTAAGAATTCCGCAATACTTTCTAAAACCGATCAGGTTATAGAATCAGAAAACCAAAATCATCTAAATGGCTCTGATTCTGCGAGTAATAAAGATTTTTTGCCTGAAGAAGAAAATAAAATATCAAGCTCAGAATCTTTTGTGGCAACAACTTCCACATCTACAATGTCGGCTTTTGCTTTAGACATAGAAAAAACTGACTTACAAGCAACGTCAATAGATGATCAAATTTTAATCCCAGAACAAAAAAATTCTGAGGCAACCACTAGTAAAGTTTCTGATCTAGAAAATTTTGAAACGAAAGCGGAAATTGAAAACAACGAATCGGTGGAAACAAATTTAGGTCCAAAGAAAGAGGAGGTTTTACCACGGTCCAGTAATTTAGATTTCTCTGATTTTCAAACTGCTGAAGCCGCATCAACAACCCCCGAGGCAAAATTTTTAAGAGCTTATACACTAAAAGTTTCTTTAAGCGGAAAAGTTTTAAATCCCGGCTATTTGCAATTTCAAATACAAACAAAAAATTCCGATTGGCGAGAATTAGGTAAAATAAATTTGTTAAATGAATTTTCAAATTTTAACAATTCGGGTTTTTATAATTTGGAAATTCCCGAAGGCTATTTTCCGGATTTAAATTCCAGCAAGATTAGGTTAATTTATTTTGGAGAACTGCAAGATTCAGAAAAAATTTATTTGGACTCTATTTGGTTAGAGGCTTTATACTATTTGCCGAATCCAGAACCAAGTAATGAGGAATTGAATTTGGAAGCAAAAGCGCGTTTAATTAATCCTGAAAACTTTTTACATACCGATGTTTACAATGAAAATTTAAACGTTAGCATGCCGGGCGATTTAGAAAACCCTATTAGTATAAATTTAAATGGCAAAAAAAATAGTCCAAAGTTAAAAATGCTTTTACTCGGAGCTCTTGCTTCTACAACAGCTGAGAGGCAAGGAGATGTTATACGTTATAAAGGCGCTTATAACTCAACGGATGTTGAGTATGAAATTAGTAAAACCGGCATGAAGGAATCTATTATTCTGAAAGATTTAAGCGCGCCAAGCCAGTTTAAATATTCTTTAAATTTAAATGAGTATGATGTAGTGCAGGTATCTCCTTCCAGAATTTTTTTGTATAAAATCGGCCATAAGAATGATCCGTTGTATTTGCTTTATACTTTAAGCGCTCCGATAATGACGGACAGTACAGGTAAAACTAGTGATGCTGTAAGTATGGAAATGAGTAAATCTATTTTAACTGTTTTTGCAGACGCAGACTGGCTAAAAACTGCCAGCTATCCGGTAGTGGTTGACCCGAGCGTAGAAATTACGGTTTTAAATGTCCATTCGCATCCGGTAACGGGGCAGAATTGGGACGTAGATTTTACCACCGTTGGTACAGCAGATTTAACTATAACTCCGGCTGATCAGGCAACAGTGGATGATATGCAATTTGAAAGTTTAACTTGCGACGGAGTTTCTGTAACTCCGCAAATTTTGTCGGGTGACGTAATTTTTTATCCGAATTGGAGCTGTGAGGGCATAGCTAGAGTTACGCATTTAGATTTAAATACCGGACATCACCATTTAATTTTTAATTTTGGAGACGCGCAAGCGGACGCATACAACGCCGCAATTTCCTGGACAGGTGGAGCCGGAACTTCGGTTTGGGAAACCGGCGCAAACTGGTCGAGTGGAACTGCGCCTACAAGTACAGACGACGTAGTCATAAATAGCGCAACTACTGTAAACGTAAATGCCTCAACAACTATAAAATCTTTAACTTTAGGGAATAGTGGGGGAACTATTGCCGCGGTTTTAAATTTTAACTACGACGCGGCAAGCAGTGGGCCTATGACATTAACCAATGACTTAATTGTTTATTCTGCAGCCAGTCTAACTCATAGCGTTGCTACGGCCGGAGCAGTTGTTGGCGGAAAAATAAAAATGGTAATTGGTGGCAGCGCGACAGTTACCGGAAGTATAACGGCGAGTTTTAAAGGTTACCGCGGAGGTGAAGGTGCGGGCGCAGGGCCAACTGCGATTTATGCCGGAGGCGGAAGTCATGGCGGTAACGGCGGTAATGCAGGACAAATAGGCTTAGGCGCGACTTCTAGCTATGGATCAATAACTAACCCAACAGATTTAGGAAGTGGAGGTGGTAACGATGTTTCAGCCGGCGCAAACAGCGGTGGGCTTGGAGGTGGAGCTATTATTTTAAATGTAACCGGCACTACAACCGTTAGCGGGACTATAGTGGCTAACGGCGGCAACGGTCAACAATGCTATGAGTCCGGTGGCGGTGCAGGCGGCAGTATTAATATTACAACCGGAGTTTTGGCTGGTAACGGTTCAATTACGGCAAATGGAGGTAACGGATGTTTCTATGGTGGTGGTGGAGGCGGTGGAAGAATTGCTATTAATTATACTTCCAGCACAAGTGCGGCTACTATTACAACCTTTGGCGGCACCGGAAGCGGGGGGTCTTCTTTTGGAGGTGCCGGTACAGTCTTAATTAAATCAGGTTCTCAAACTTACGGCAGCTTAACAGTTGATAATAATAATCAAGGCGGTAGTACGGAAAGCACTTTTGTTTTAACACCAATAGCCAGCGGAACTTTCGACTCAATTTTAATAAAAAATTCTGCGAGTACATACTTAACCGCATCTACAGCCTCAACAACCCTTTTGACTATTTCTAATAACGGTTTATACGATGCGCGCTCGGGGACTACTTTAAGTTATGGAAGTTTAACTTGGTCTGCAAACCTTATGGATAGCGGCGGAACTTTTGCGGCTTTTGCGGAAAATCAAAATTTAACCGTACCTTCGGGCGGAAAATTAATTTTTAATTCCGCGAGCTCTACAAGAACTTATAATGATGTTACGGTTAACGGCACTTTGACTCATAATTATAATAATTCCGCAACATCGGGAACCGCGAGTTTAATAAAAATAAATTATACTATAAACGGTAATTTAACTGTCGGTGGTAGCGGGAGTATAAATGTAGACGGCAAAGGTTATACTTCAGCTACTGGACTTGGTTCTGCTCCCAGCGCTGCTAACGCGGGAGGTGGTTCGTATGCGGGTTATGGTGGAAATGGAGCTACTGCGGGTACGGGTTTGGGTGCTACTACTACGTATGGGTCTGCAGCAAATCCAACCGATTTAGGTAGCGGTGGAGGCAATGACAGTGACTACGGCGCAAACAGTGGTGGGCTTGGGGGCGGGGCAATTATTTTAAATGTAACAGGTACGACTACAATATCCGGCACTATTAGCGCAAAGGGAACAACTGGTCAACAATGTTTTAACTCAGGCGCGGGTTCAGGGGGAAGTATAAATATTACTACTGTTGGATTAGTGGGTAGTGGTAGTGTTTCAGTTGTTGGAGGAACCGGATGTTCTTTTGCCGGGGGTGGCGGAGGCGGAAGAATTGCTGTTAGATATACTTCCGATTCTTCAAGCTTAACTTATAGCACTTACGGAGGAGCAGGGTCTTTTGGTTCGCTTTATGGCGGGTCGGGTACTTTGTATAAAAAGTCTGCCGCTCAAACCTATGGAGATGTAACTATAGACAACAATAATCAAGGTACAACTGTCGACACAACTTTTGTCTACAGTGAATTTCCTTCCGGACAAAATTTTGATACGGTTACAATAAAAAATTCAGCCGCTGCTTTTTTAAATGCTTCTTCTGCAACAACAACTACTTTAACATTATCCAATAATGGTTTGTACGATGCTCGGTCTGGTACCACATTGGCTTATACTACTTTTAACTGGGCGGGTATAGTTTATGATTCAGGCGGAAATTTTTCCGCAATTAACCAAAACCAAGATTTGAGTATTCCTTACGGCTCTAAGCTTTTATTTAATTCTGTTAACGCAAGCAGAACTTACAATAATCTTACAGTTGCGGGTACTTTAACGCATGCCGCAAACTCAAGTGCGACTACCGGCACAGCTAGTTTGTATAAACTTAATTGGTTAATTAGTGGCGATTTAACTGTAACCGCGTCCGGCACAATAGACGTAAGTGGTAAAGGTTATTTTGACACGCGCGGCACTGGTGGTGCCGCGAGTTCTACCAAAGCCGGCGGTGGTGCTTACGGCGGCGCGGGTGGAAGTGGAGGAACCTCTTCCGGCTCTTTAGTTACTTATGGCTCTTTAACTAATCCGGTTGATTTAGGCAGTAGCGGAGGCGATGACACAGAGTACGGTGCAAATAGCGGAGGTCCGGGCGGCGGCGCAATTATTTTAAATGTTACAGGAACAACCACAATCGCAGGTACTTTAAACGCAAATGGATTAATTGGACTGCAGTGTTATAATTCCGGCGGCGGCGCGGGCGGGAGTATAAATTTAACAACCGGTGTGTTAGCCGGAGCGGGCAGTATAACCGCTAACGGCGGCGTTGGATGTTTTGACGGAGGTGGTGGGGGCGGTGGAAGAATAGCCTTAAATTATACTTCCGATACACACAGCGGCACTAGAAGCGTGAGTGGAGGTACGGCAACTGGTGCAGGCACAGCCGGCAGCGCTGGAACAATAAACACAAACCGTTTACCAAATGTTCCGTCCACCTTAGGGCCTTCTACTTATACAACTGGCTCTTGGACAAAAGTAAACCAACCGGGCTTAACTTTTTCAATAAGTGATCCAGATTTGTCAGACACAATTAAATATGAATTACAAATTTCCACTTCGTCTTCTTTTTCAAGTTACGTGGTAGATTATCTTTCCGCTCTAGGGGCACAAGGTTCGTATTCATTTACTGTCGGACAAGCGGCGGGTAGCGGCAGTTATTTAACAGGTTCCGTGAGCCAAACTTTGGTAGATAGCAGCGGCTACTATTGGCGCATTTCAGCTATAGATAATACTAACGCAACATCAAGCTATACTACTGCAAATTCCGGAGCTATTGCTTTTAAAGTAGATACAGTTGTGCCAACCGCAGGCACAATAAGTTTTGGCACAGTCACGGCAAATACTGCTAATGTTGTTGTGTCCAGCGCGTCCGATGCTTTGTCGGGTCTTGCTGCTAGTCCGTACAATTTTAATAATGTAACGTCAAATACTTTTTCCGGTTTAACCAGCTCAAACAATATAACTTTTAATAGCCTTACTCCAAATACGCAATATACATTTAGAGTTGTAACTTTAGACGCGGCTTCTAATCAAGCGACTTCAGCAACTTCGAGTATATATACTTTATCGGCAGTTCCCACAGGACCGACAGTTACTTTAACTGCCAGTGGTACCCTAACGGCTACGTGGGGTGAAAATAGTAACCCATTTGGGACAGAATATTTTGCGGAAAATATTACTTCGAGTACAAATTCCGGGTGGATAACCGCAACCACTTCAGTTTTTAGCGGACTTGCTTGTGGCACCAGTTATTCTTTTAGAGTTAAATCTAGAAATGTTAATTTAACCGAGTCAGCATATTCTTCCACTGTTGCTCAAGCAACACAAAGCTGTAATGCTACCCCAAATACGCCAACTTCCTTAGGCCCCCCAACTTTAGTAGACGGTTCTTGGAGAACGACAAATCAACCCACCTTTAGTTTTTATTTGTCGGACTCCGACGCCGGCGATACGTTAAAATTTGAAATCCAAATTAGTACAACTTCTAATTTTTCAACTTTAGCGGTAGATTATGTTTCTGAATTGGCAGCGCAAGGAGCCAGAGCTTTTACTGTTGGGCAAGCTGTCGGCAGTGGAAGTTATTTAACAGGATCAAGTGGGCAAACTTTGCCTGACAGTAGTTCTTATTATTGGAGAGTTTCAAACATAGACAGTACAAATGCAACGTCAAGTTATGCTGCTGCAAATTCTGGTGCGATTGCCTTTAAAATAGATACTACGCCTCCAAGTTTAGGTAGCGTTAGTTTTGGAACTATTACAAGCACAAGTATAATAGTAAATGTAAGTGGATTTTCAGACTCAGGTTCAGGACTATCAATTACTCCATATATTTTTTATAATGTTGGCGTAAATAATTCCACTCCGACTTCTTTAACGACTTGGACAAGCAGCGGTCTTACACCTAACACTTCTTACACATTTGAAGTAAAAGTATATGATGTTGCCGGGAATTTTATTACATCTTCGCAATATACAACTTCAACTGATTCCGGAAGCGGCGGCGGAGGGTCTGGAGGGTCGTCTTCTGGCGGCGGCGGAGGGTCGAGCAGCACCGGAGGTGGAGTGGTTTACAGTCCTGTTCCTAGCAGTAATTTGAATAGTTCAAACCAAAATAACACACAGAATTCTAACCCGCCTATTAACCAACAAAATACTAATACATCAAATCCACAAAACTCAAATCAGAGCCAAGGCCAAAACTATACATCATTGTTCGTAGGAAATAATACAAGTTCAACTCCAGGATCTATTTCAGGTAGTGGCGGGGAAGGTACTCAAAATTCAAATTCACAAAATTCAAGCTCGGGTATTATACCGGCAGAAAATCAACAACCCGTGCCTTTTACTAATAATCAGGAAAATACCACCACGCCCAAACCACCTTTAGTTTCTTTACCGGAATTTCATTTGCCGGAAATACCGGTTGCTAAAATTTTAGAGCAAGCAGGAAGAGTGGCGGAAAAAGTTATTAAAACCGGCGGAGAAACAGCAGAAAAAATTTATGATTTTGGAAGAAGCTCGGTAAAAATTAGTTTGGAAAAGACTTCAGATTTTACAACTGCCAGAATTAATACATTTAAAAAAAGCCAGGCCAAAGTTAATTTTAGCGCGATGGCTTTTGCGCCTACTGCTTTGGCGTTGCAGTATTCTATTGCCACCAATGGCTTAATTATTCCAGCGGTCGGTTTTGCCGATGCTTGGCTAGGACTTCTTGGTTTTATTCAGGGAATTTTAACTTCTTTAGGTTTAAGAAAAAGAAGAAGATACTGGGGGACAGTCTACGATAGTATGACCAAGCAACCATTAGATCCGGCCATTGTAGAATTAATTGACCCGGATACAGGTATGGTAATTCAGCAATCAATAACAGATTTGTTAGGCAGATTTGGTTTTTTAGATAAGCCAGGTAAATATTATATTAGAGCAAAAAAGACTCATTATTCTTTCCCATCAAAAGAGATTTCCGGAAGTGGTGATGGAATTTTTCAAGATTTATACCACGGCGAAATTTTAAGCTTAAATCCAAGCCAGAGTTTGCTTACTCCGAATATTCCGATGGACCCGCTGGAATTTGATTGGAATCAGCAAGATAAGCTTAGGCTTATAAAAATCCATCCTAAAATTGAATTAGCGATTTTAAGATTTTTACAAATAAGCTTTTGGTTGGGTTTTGCAACTGTTATTTTTTCAACTTTAACTCAAACTACGCCGCTAAATATTGTTTTTTCGCTGGTTTATTTTGGTTTAGCGATTTTAAGAAAGTTTATTCCTCATGCGCACTTATGGGGTAGAGTTTCTAGCAGGCAGCACCCTTTGGGAGGCTTGTATTTAGAATTAAGCCCAATTCAAATTCAGAGCGTGGTGTTAGCTAAAACCATAACTTCGCCTGAAGGAAAATTCTTTATAAAAGCTAAGCCCGGAGAGTATGTATTAAAGATTAAAAAAATTATAAATGATTCTGCTCTTTTAATTACTTCTCAAAATGTAAAAGTCGGTAAAGATGGGGTGCTCAATCAGGAAATAAGTTTAGACTAAAAAAGCCCTTAAAAGGGCTTTTTTAGTCTCTTTGTGATATTTTTGCAGTTTTAGCGCCCGCGTAAAGAGGCGGTTTTTTTAAGGCTTGTCCATGAATATGCATGCGAGGCCGGTTTTTTATTTTACGCCTGTCTGCTTTGGTTTGAATTTCGGCAAATATTTTTTTTTTCATAGCAGTTATTATTATGGTATAATAATAACATATTAGTTAATAATATTTAAGGAAATATGAAAAAAGCCTCAATAATTTTATTAGTTTGTATTGTACTGTCCGGATTGGCTTATTGGATATATATAAGTAAAGTAAAATCTCCTTTAAATTCAAATACACCAGCTTTATTAAATGAGTCAAAGACTCAAAATAAAGTTTCGGTAAATGAGTTAGGTGAGTCTGGAAAAAAAGATCAATCAGGCGGTTTAAAAGAACCGGTAAAAACTTTTTCTTCCGGAGAAGAAGTAATTGAAGGTAATGATGTTACCGTGCTGGCAGTAGATTTTGACGGCAAAAGTTTTGATCCCAAAGAAATAAATATTAAAGCAAATGATTGGATATTTTTTAGAAATAATTCACAAAAAAATGTCTTGCTAGTTTCTTTGCAAGGTAGTAGTTTTACAAAATACCCAGGCTTTGATTCAAAAAACCCGATTGTTCCCCAAAAGAGTTACAAATTTCAATTTAAGATACCCGGGGTTTATGGCATAGCAGAAAGTATAAACCAAGGCTTAGTGGTAACTGTTAAAGTTTCTAAATAAATATGGATTGGCAAACTTTTGGACACGAAAAAAATAAACATCTTTTGGAAATCCAGTTAAATTCTAATTTACTTTTTGGTAGTTTTTTATTTATGGGTCCCGCAGGTATTGGTAAAAAAACTTTAGCATTGGAATTAGCCACTAAGCTTTTAAACAATAATAGACTCAAAGGGCACCCGGATTTTTTGTATATGGATTCTGGTGTGGTGGGGGTTGATGAAGTAAGGGATTTTATTGAATCTTTAAATCAAAAACCTTTTATTGCAAACAGTAAAGTTGCAATTATTGATAATGCGGAAAACTTAAATTTAGAAAGCTTAAACGGACTTTTGAAATCTATTGAAGAGCCTAAACCAAACACATCAATATTTATTATTTCTTCAGCTAAGTTATTGCCAACAATTCAGTCAAGATGTCAAATTAGTCATTTTAAGAAATTTACCGTAAAACAGTTGCAGGATTATTGTAAAGATTTAAATCTTGAAGTTATAGCAGAATACTTAGCTTTAAGTTTTGGTAGTATTGGTAGGCTTAAACAGTTTTTAGAAGACAAAAGTTTGTTTGTAAGAGCACAAAATAATTTAAAATTGTTTAAAAATTTGATTAAGGCAAATAATGCGGAAAAACTTTCTATGATCTCAAATTTTTCCGAAGAAGATATAGAGAGTCTGAAAGATTCAATTTTATCTTGGATTTTTTATTCCATAGAGAATTTGTCAGTAACCCCTGATAAATTTACAAATACTAAAAGCTTACTAATTGCATACAGCAGTTTAAATTCTAATAAAAATAAAAAGTTAATTTTGCAAAACCTTTTTTTAAATTTATGATTTTAAAATATGTTAAGTTCTTATTAATTATTGCATCTGTTAGCTTTCTTTCCGCTTCTTGTAATCTGTTAAATAAAGCAACATATTCAGGGATTGTTAAAACTGTGAACGGTGGAGCGGATTGGCAGTTTGCCAACAATTTAAAAAGTCCGCAAGTCGGTAGCCTTTCAGGATTAAATATTTCCAAAATTTATATTGATCCGCTAAATCATGAAATTATTTATGCCTCGGCATATAATGGCGGTTTTTATAAGTCGGAAGATTCAGGCGCGAGTTGGTCAAGAATATTGTCAAAAATTTTAGTTTACGATTTTGCCTTTGACCCGACTGATAGCAAAATAATTTATGCGGCCGGATTTTTTGCCGATCATGGTAAAATTTTAAAAACTACTGACGGTGGAAGTTCATGGCAAGAAATTTACAATGAGGCAACTAATCAAAATCCGGTTAGAAACATTGCTATAAACCCAGTACAAAAAAATCAGATTGTCGCTGGTACGGAGTTCGGAACAATTATTAAGAGTTTAGATGGCGGAAATAACTGGCAATTAGTAAAAGATTTTGAAGGAAGAGTAAATAGAATTTTGTGGCAAAGTAATAATGTTTATGTGTTAATAAAAAGCAAAGGGCTTTTTAAAGCCACGGGTTTTGTAGATAATTTTCAGGAATTAACCGGTAATTTAGGTAAGGGTGTTTCAATTGCGGGAATTGCTTTGCCCTTTAATGGCAATCCGGTATATAATCAAGTTTACGTAGATAATTTAACCACTTCTCTAATATATTTAACAACAGAAAAAGGTGTTTATAAAACAATAGATGAAGGTAAAAATTGGTTATATTTGCAATTGCCAAAAAAACCAGAGGAAGGCAATCCTAAACCTATTGTTCTTTCAAAAACTTCCAGTAATATTGTATATACAGCCGTCGGCTCTACTATATATAAGTCGGTTGATGCAGGAAGTTCCTGGCAAACTCAAAGTATTGCCACAAATGGATATATAAATTATATTGCAATAGACCCATTTTTGCCGCAAATTAATTACGCCGGAATTTACGTTAATCAATAATTAAAACATATTATATGATAGATAGCATTATTAGTAACCATAAAGCAGAGTTTGAAAAAGTAATAGATCACTATTTACACGACCTTTCTGGAATTCGTACCGGACGCGCTAACCCGGCTCTTTTAAATACGGTTATGGTAGAAAGTTATGGGGCAAAAATGCCCCTTGAGCATGTTGCCTCAGTTACTGTACAAGATGCAAAAACCTTAGCCATAAGTCCTTGGGACAAAGGTCAAATGCAAGCAATTGAAAAGGCGATTCAGATTGCAAATTTAGGTTTTAATCCTTCTAGTGATGGTAATGTTATAAGAATTATTTTGCCTTCATTAAATGAAGAGCGTAGGCGTGAAATGGTTAAGTTGGTTGGTCAGACAGAAGAAAAGGCCAGAATTGGAATTCGTAATGTTCGTGAGACTATAATTAAGGCGATGAAAAAAGAAGAAACTGACGGAAAAATTAGTAAAGACGACTTAACTCACGGCCAAAAAAAGTTACAAGAAAGTATAGATAAATACAACGATGAAATTAAAAGGCACGCGGAAGTTAAAGAAAAAGAAATAATGACAGTTTAATTTTATGGCTGAAATTTTCTCCAGCAGAATAAGGTTTGAATTAAAGGACCGAGAAAATGAATTTTTTGCATTAATAGATTCCATTGATAAAAATATTAGAGTGATGGAAGAAATATTTTCTCATGAGCCTAAAAATTTTAAACAAAATGTGTTTGTTTTTACAGAAAAAATAATAGGCCACTCCGAAAGAGATTTTGCTAATATTGTTATTAAAACTACAGATTGTATTAGAGATTATATAGCAAAAGACAAAACTCAATTTGAGGTTGTAAATGAACTTTGGGTAAAATTATTAAATAATTTAAAAAGCTCTACTTTTGGGGAAGTTTTGCAAGCCGTTAAAGAATTTAAAGAAAAACTAACAGAAATTGCAATAGAAAAAAATTTATGATTTTGACAATATTAATTTTTATAGGGATTTTAGCTATTCTTGTTTTAGTTCATGAGTTTGGGCATTTTTATGTTGCAAAAAAAAGCGGCATGGTTGTTCATGAGTTTGGATTTGGGTTTCCGCCCAGATTGGTTGGAATTAAAAAAATAAATAATAAATGGAAAGTGGTCTGGGGACATCAGAAAAGTATTTCAGACTCAGAAATAAATCAAGGTGATGAAAACACGCTTTATTCTATAAATGCTATTCCTTTAGGCGGTTTTGTAAGAATAATGGGAGAAAATAATGAGTTTGAAGATAATCCTAAAAGCTTTATTAATAAGCCTTTTTGGCCAAGACTTTTTACTTTAGTGGCGGGTGTGATTATGAACGTTATTTTAGCTTGGTTTTTATTTTCTATTGGTTTTATGGTTGGTTTGCCCGTGGCTATAGATAGTGCCGATCAAATCCCAAGTGGTGCAAAGTTTAGAGACTCGCAAGTAGCAATTATTGAGGTTGTAAAAGATTTACCGGCAGATAGAGCTGGGTTAAAAGCCGGAGATGTTATTTTAAAGCTAAATAATCAGCCGATTCAAACAATGCAAGAGGTTAGGGATTATATTAAAAATAACGCCGGATCCCAGATTTTATTTAATATTAATAGAGCAAAGGAAAATTTGAATATAGAAGTTAGCTCAGTAAAAAATCCGATGCCGGGAGAAGGTCCAACTGGTATAGCTTTGGCAAGTTTGGGGAAAATGAGTTTCCCTTGGTATTTAGCCCCGTGGGAAGGATTAAAAACTACTGTACTTGCTCTAAAAAATGTAACTATTGGAATTTTTCAATTATTTACAGGAAAATTAGGTTTTTCTGCTGTGGGCGGGCCTGTAAAAATTGCACAATTAGTTGGGCAAGCCAGACAATCAGGGTTTTTTCATTTGCTGAATTTAACTACAATGCTGTCTCTAAGCTTGGCAGTCTTAAATATTTTGCCTTTCCCAGCGCTCGACGGCGGCAGAGTCTTATTTTTAATAATTGAAAAAATCCGAGGTAAAAGGAATAACCAAAAATTGGAACAATTTGTAAACACCGCCGGCTTTGTATTTTTACTTTTAGTTATGGTGTTAGTAACAATTAAAGATGTAAGAGGAGTTTAAAATGAAGCAATCAAAATATTTTTTAAAAACCAGTAAGACTTTTTCAGAGGAAGATTTAAAAATTATTTCTTCTAAGCTTTTAAAGCAAGCCGGTTACATTCAGGAATCTGTTGCGGGCAGATACTATTTTTTGCCGATTGGGCAGAGAGTTCAGCAAAGAGTTATTTCAATTGTAAAAAAAGAAATGGACTTGGTGGGCGCTCAAGAAATGATAGCTCCAATTTTACATCCTTTAGAATTATGGAAGGAAACAAATAGAACAAGTACCACTGGTTTTGAACTAATGAAAGTTAAAGACAGGAGAGAGTCGGAGTTTGCTTTGGGAGGGACAGCAGAAGAAATGTTCGTAGATTTAGTTAGAAAGTATCAACTGTCGTACAAAGATTTACCTTTTCAGCTTTACCAATTTTCTCCGAAATTTCGTGACGAGCTCAGAGCTCGTGGTGGACTTTTGCGTGTACGGGAATTTATTATGAAAGATGGGTATTCTTTCCATAAAGATGAAAATGATTTTAAAGCTTATTATGAAGAAATGAAACGAGTTTACAGCTCAATTTTTAAAGAAATTGGATTAGAGACAATTATTGTAGAATCAGATAACGGATATATTGGGGGAGAGTACTGCCACGAATTTGTAGTAGAATCCGAAATTGGGGAAACTAAGTTTTTTGCCACAAAAGAAGGAACTTATGCTGCTCACGAAGACGTCGCTAAATTTATAAAGTATAAAGAAAGCGGGCAAGAAGAGTTTAAAGAGCGAGAGGATGTAGAGGGTGTTGGAATTATTGGTGTAGAAGAACTGGCCAAGTTTTTAAATATACCAGTTGAAAAAACTACAAAAACAATTTTATTTGAAACTGAAACCGGAGCAGTTGTTGCCGCGGCCGTAAACGGCATTTATGATGTTAATGAAAGTAAATTAAAACAAGTAGTTAAATGCGCTGAACTTAAACTTGCCAGTCCAGAAACAGTAAAAAGAGTTACCGGTGCTGAAGTTGGTTATGCCGGCATTTTAAATTTACCAAAAGATGTGGTAGTTGTAATGGATGACTCTTTAAAAGGCAGAGTAAATTTTGAATGTGGTGCTAACAAGACAAACTATCATTCTATAAATATAAATTTTGGTAGAGACATACAAGAACCGGAAAAATTTTATGACATTGCAATGGCTAAGGCCGGTTATAAGTCGTTAAATGGGTCTGAATTAATTGAAAGACGGGGAATCGAAGTTGGAAACATTTTTCAACTAGGCTATCATTATACAAAATTAATGAAAGGTGCGAATTTTAGGGACGAAGACGGCGTTGAAAAGCCTTTTTATATGGGTTGTTATGGTATTGGAATTGGTCGTACCATGGCAGCAGTTGTAGAAAAATTCCACGATGAAAAAGGCATAATTTGGCCGGAAAGCGTGGCCCCATTTAAAGTTCATATTTTGTCGCTTAAAGGCGCGGAAAAAGAAGCGGAAAATTTATATAATACTTTATTAAATGCCGGACTTCCTGTATTATTAGATGACAGGGATATTAGTGCTGGGGCAAAGTTTGCGGATAGTGACCTAATAGGGATTCCTTATAGAGTAATAGTTTCGCCTAAAACAGTGGAAAAAGAGTGTGTGGAAATAAAAAAAAGAAACAGCGACAAAAGTGAGTTAGTTAAAATATCGGAAATTGTAAAAAATTTAATTTAGAAATACAAAAATCAAAACTATAACTATAACGATAACTAAAACAGCTTGCAGGTTATCGTTATTTGTTATCGTTATGGTTATATTACATTATGTTTGATAAATTCTATCAGCGTTTTAGCAAGGATATAGGCATTGATTTAGGCACTGCCAATACTTTAGTGTATGTAAAAGGTAAGGGTATTGTAATAAATGAACCGAGTGTAGTGGCTGTAAATCAGCGCACTAAGCAAATTTTAGCTATTGGCAATGAAGCAAGAAAAATGGTTGGCAGAACACCCCCGCATATTGTTGCAACTCGTCCGCTCGTGGACGGTGTGATTTCTGATTTTGAAGTTACAGAAGCAATGCTTAGGTATTTTATAGACAAAGTACATTCTCAAACTTACGCGTTTTTAAGAAGACCGCGAGTAGTCATTGGCATACCTTCCGGGGTTACCGAAGTAGAAAGAAGGGCTGTGCAAGATGCGGCTATTAATGCCGGCGCCAGCAAAGCATATTTGGTGGAAGAACCTATGGCCGCGGCAATCGGTAGCCGTTTGCCAGTACAGGATGCAACTGGTTGTATGATAGTGGACATTGGTGGCGGCACGGCCGAAATTGCAGTTATATCTTTAGGTGGCATTGTGGTTTCTAAAAGCATTCGTATAGCAGGGGATGAAATGAATGAGAACATTATTCAATATGCCCGTGAAAATTTTAATTTGCTGTTAGGCGAAAGAACTGCCGAAGAAGTTAAAATTAAAATCGGATCCGCGTATCCATTACCAGAACCGATGACCGCTAAAATGCGCGGCCGGGACTTAGTTACTGGTTTGCCGAAGGAAGTTATAATTAGCGACACACAAGTTCGGGAAGCTTTAATGCACAGCCTTAGAATTATTGTAAATAATATAAAAGCTGTAATTGAAGAAATTCCTCCGGAATTAATTTCAGATATTTTAGACCGCGGAATAGTTTTGGCCGGAGGAGGTGCGCTGCTTAGAGGATTAGACAAATTAGTGCATGAAACTACTCAAATGCCTATTTCGATAGCCGAAGACCCATTAACTTGCGTTGTTAGGGGTGCCGGTGTTTTGGTGGAAGATTTGGAAAATTTAAAAGATGTTTTAGTGCCAGCTGACTTAGGAAAAATACCCAGGTAATTGGCTAAACACTAAATTTTATGAGGTTTATTTATACAAAAGGTTTTGCTGTTTTTGCTATTGCTTTGGCAATTGTAGTCTTTTTAATGTTTTTGCAGACAAAAGGTTTTTTTGGGACAATACGCAGTATAATTTTACAAATTCCCAAACCTTTAATTTATGTGGTTAATGGTACAACTAAGCCGATTACTGGTTTTTTTTATGCGCTTTATCATTTACGTGATATTGCAAATGAAAATTCAAATTTAAAAAGTCAGGTTATTATTTTAAAGCAACAATTGGTTGGCGCAGATCAGATAGCTAATGAAAATTTAGTTTTGAGAAAAGAACTTGGCATATTAAAAAATACAAAACAAAGTTTAGTTTCTTGTTCAGTGGTTTCTAGTACAGCGTTTGGGTTTTCAGATTTGGTAACTTTAAATTGTGGTTCTGAAGAAGGTGTTTCAGAAGGACAGGCGGTTATATCGCAGGGTTATTTGGCGGCAAAAATAATTTATACTTATAAAAATTCCAGTACCGCGCGACTTATAACCAGTTCAAATTTTGTTGCGGATGCAAAAATTAGTAAAACCGGAGCGCCGGTTCAAGTTGAGGGTTCGTTTGGTTCAGGAATAATTTTAGACAAACTCGCTCAAAATGACCCCTTAGAGAAAGGTTGGTTGGTAGTTACAGCGGGTATTAATGACAAAATTCCAAAAAATATTTTAGTTGGGGAAGTGGGGGAGGCATTGTCTTCAGGCAGCGAGTTATTTAAAAAAAGTACATTAGTTTCACCTGTTGATTTTAACAATCTAACTTTTGTATTTGTTGTAAAACAATAAAAGGCATGAAGTATTTTTTTTATTTTATAGCTATTATTTTATTATTGTCCGTCGATATTGGGTTTTTTTCACACCTGAAATTCTTCGGGGTGGTGCCAAATTTAATTTTAGTTTTGTTGGTTGTGTCCGCTTTAGATAGAGAAAGCTTAGAGTGTTTTTTTATTGCGGTAGTAGGTGGTATATTTTTAGATTTTTATTCCACAAGTTATTTTGGTAGCTTTAGTTTTGCATTTTTGGCAGTGGCGGGTTTTTTGCAGATTTTGGTAAATAATTTTTTAGTTTTTGACATTGATTGGAAATTAGGAATCGCTGCCTTGGTAGTTTCAACTGTGGCTGTTCATTTATTTATCTATACTTTTAATTTGATTGTAATAAGCTTAGGCATTGGCATGGGACAGACCCCATATTTATTAGATAAGACTCAGATTATATCTGAACTAATATACAATTTACTTTTGCTTTTACCTATTTATAAGTTACTAGACGCTATCAAATATTTTTTAAAAAGTTTATTTTCTCGCAGGCGTAGCATATAAAAGTTTTTTATGAAAGATCCTTTTAGAATTTATACAAATTCATCACCTAAAACAAAAAATAAGACCCTGGATTGGGAAGAGTCCGCTTTAGATGCTCAAAATTCTGAGGCGGAAATTTTTGAGTCTGAGCGTTTCACTCAATTTTTGCTTTGGTTATGGCCTTTAGTTGCTTTTATATTTTTTATTATTTTTTCAAGACTATTTTTTTTACAGATTGTTAAAGGGGACTTTTATAGGCAAATTGCTGAGAGTAATAGGATTCGCAAGCAAATAATTTTAGCTCCTAGGGGTTTAATTGTAGATAGTTTTGGAAAAGATATTGTGGAAAATATTGCGGGATTTAATTTAGTTGCTGTACCTTTGGATTTGCAGAGGAATAGTTTGGACGATGTTTTAAATAAATTGCAGGCTGTTTTTGGCATATCTTTTGATGAAGTTAAAAACAAAATTTTATCTTCCCCAAAAAATTCAATTCAGCCATTGGTTATAAAACAGGATTTAAGCCTAGAGCAAAGTATTTTATTTGAAACAAGGAGTTCAGAGTTTGTTGGTTTTTCTGTTCAGAAAATTCCAATCAGAAAATATTTGCAACCGGAAGCTTTTTCTCATGTGGTAGGTTATACTGGTCCGGCAAATCAAAATGATTTAAAAAATAATTTAAAAAGTAAGTATGATGCGCAGGACTTTATTGGTAGAAGCGGCATTGAGGCAGAGTATGAAGATTATTTACGAGGACAAAACGGTCAAAATTTAATAGAGGTAGACGCGAGTGGAAAGGTACAAAGTGTTTTGGGTAGCAATAGTCCCAAGCCAGGTAATACTTTGGTTCTAAACATAGATTTAGAATTACAACAAAAATTATATTCTGAGTTAAGAGGTAGATTGGGTAATGTTCGGGCAGCGGCGGTTGCCATGGAGCCAAAAACTGGTAAAATTTTGGCTTTGGTTTCTTTGCCCGGTTATGACAATAATCAGTTTGCTCACGGTATAAAAAATGAAGAATATAAAGTCCTCCTCTCTGATAAAAATCTTCCGCTTTTTAATCGAGTTATATCTGGAGTTTATCCGCCCGGTTCAACCGTAAAACCAATGGTGGCAGCTGCTGCTCTTTCAGAGGGGGTAGTAACCGAATCAACAATAATTTACGATAGAGGTGTCTTGGTTATACCAAATCAGTATAATCCGGAAATAAGTTATAATTTTTACGGTTGGAAAAGGGAGGGCCTAGGTGCCATGGATATTAAAAGTGCTATTGCTAATAGCAGCGATATATATTTTTATACAGTTGCTGGTGGGCATCCAAAATCGCCAATTAAACCTCTAGGCCCGGTAAAGCTGGCTGAATATTATAAAAAATTCAATTTAGGACAAATTACAGGCATAGATTTGCCGGGTGAAAAGCCTGGTGTTGTGGCAGATCCTGAATGGAAGAGTAAATATTTTAAAAGTGACCCGGTATTAAGTAAATGGTATTTAGGTGATACTTATCATATTGGTATTGGGCAGGGAGATATGCTCACAACTCCTTTACAAGTTGCGGAGTGGACCTCTATAATTGCAAACGATGGGGTTGGTATGAAACCAAAAATTTTAGCAGAAGTCAAAGACGAATTTGGCAAAGAACTGTACCAAAATAATCCTGAAGTTTTAGTAAAAAACTTTATTAATCCTGAATATTTAAAAATTGTTCAAGAGGGCATGAGGCAAACAATTTTAGAGGGTTCAGGTAGGCAACTTGCCGGTTTACCAATTAGTAGTGCGGGTAAAACCGGAACTTCACAGTTCGATGGCTCTGATCCGAGCCGTACGCACGCATGGTTTACGGCTTATGCCCCATTTGAAAATCCTGAAATTGTTATCACGGTTTTAGCTGAAGCCGGCGGGGAGGGTCACGCTGCTGCTGTGCCTGTAGCTAAAAATGTTTTGGACTGGTGGGCAAGAAACAGATATAAAAAATAGCTGTAAGAATATAGTGTATAATGTAGGAAGTGTAGGTTTTAAGTTTAAATAGAGCATGCAAATTATTGACGGAAAAAAAATTGCTAACGAATTTTTAACTCAATTAAAAGCCGAAATTTTGCAACTGCCTTTTCGACCTCTTTTTTGTGATGTCTTAGTAGGAGGTGATGCGGTTTCGGAAAGTTATGTAAGAATTAAAGGCAGGGCAGCTGAGTCAATTGGCATGGATTTCAAAGTTGTTAAATTTTCTGAAACAATTTTAGAGAATGATTTAATTTCTGAGTTGAAAAAAATAAATCAGCTTCCAAATATTTGTGGCTTGATTATACAATTGCCCTTGCCTGATTCTTTAAATAGGGAACGTGTTTTAAATGTAATTGATGCAAATTTAGACGTTGACGCGGTCGGTAGCCAAAATAACTTGCTTTTTTACCAAAATAATCCGAAATTTATTCTGCCTACGGCTGCTGCAGTACTGCACATTTTAGAAAATTTAAAAATAGATTTGGAAAAATTAAATTATTTGGTTATTGGACAAGGGGAGCTGGTAGGAAAACCTGTTGCGCATTTATTAAGTCAGCGCGGGTATAAAGTTAAAATTGCTAATAAAAGCACTCAAAATCTAAGTGAATTGTTACAATTTGCCGATGTGGTCATATCTGCAACCGGTCAAGCAAATTTATTGAAAGGTAATTTAATTAAATCAGGTACGATAATTATTGACGCAGGTTCCTCAGAACAAAATGGAAGTATTACCGGCGATGTTGATTTTTTATCTGTTAAAAATATTGAGGGTAAAATAACACCTGTGCCCGGAGGAGTCGGGCCGGTTACTGTTGCCATGCTTTTAAAAAATGTTTTAATTGCCGCTTTGAATAAAAATAAAAATGACTAATATTTTAATTTGGATTAATAATTGGCTTAACAGACTGCTTTTGTTTTTTGGCTTGCGGCAAATGCAAAATTATTGGGGAATTGTATACGATAGCGTAAGTAAGCAGCCGCTAGATCCGGCGGTTGTGAAGTTAATAGATGCTAAAACTGGAAAAGTTGTTTCAACTTGTATAACAAATTTAAAAGGCCGTTATGGATTTTTGACACTCCCGGGCAAATATAAAATTTTGGTAAAAAAAACCAATTATACCTTTCCATCTAAAATTGTTTCGGGCGATAAAGATCAAAATTTTTCCAATATATACCACGGCGAATTATTTACTTTAGAAGGCGAATCAGAAGTTTTGCCTTTTAATATTCCAATGGACCCGGCCGCTTTTGATTGGAACCAACAGGCGAAACAGAATTTAAATAAAGTTTCTCCGTTCTTAGATTTTTTAGTAACCTCTTTGGTTAGAGTAGTTTTTTGGTTTTTATTTTTGCTGAGCCTATTTAGTTTTTATTATTCCAGATGGACAGTTGCCGGCATATTTTTAATACTTTATATTTTATTTTTTTTGGTCGCTTTATTTTTACCGCAAATTACTCTTTGGGGAAAGTTAAAATGTTCAGACGATAATAGTCCAATAAGTCTGGCACTTTTGGAATTAAGCTATTTAAAAGCTGATGATATTGTGGTTTCAAGAGCTCATACTATGGCGGATGGTAAATTTTTTTTATACGCCGAACCAGGAAATTATGTCTTGAAAATCAAAAAAATTGATCAGTTCGGTCAAATGAAGTTGCTTAAAACAAAAAAAATCAGGATAGGTGTTCACGGGGTATATAATTATTTAGTTACTTGTTAAGTTGTGCTATAATACAGATATTCTATGACAAATATAAAAAAAGTTTTAATTGTTGAAGATGATCAAGATTGGCTCAATACTTTATCGGCAAAATTACAATCTGAGTTTGATATAATTTTAGCAACCGATGGAGAAGAGGCAATAGCCAAAGTCTTGGATCATAGGCCTGAGGTTATATTACTCGATTTGCTTTTGCCTAAATTAGATGGCTTTAAGGTTTTAGAACGCATTCGTAAGTACCCCGATGCTCAGATTGCCCAAACTCACGTTGTGGTTTTAAGTAATCTTTGGAGCGATAAGGATATTTTACAGGCCAAGGCTTTGAAAATTGATGATTATTTTGTAAAAGCCAATACCAAAATAGAAGACGTGATGGCTTGTTTGAGAGCGATTAAAATAAAGTCTTAATTAAACAATATTGAGGTATTTTTGTCAAGTATATTATTGTTTACATTTTGTTGACTTTATTCAATAAACTCTATATAATCTAAGTAATAAAAAAGGCCTGCCAAGGCCTTTTAAAAAAGACAAATTTATAAACGAATCATAAATTAGAATTTGTAAAAGTATATGAATCCATTTGAGTTTTTAGGCCAGGTGAAAACCGAACTTACCAAAGTTATTTGGCCTACCAAAAGCGAAACCGTAAAATATACCATTACCGTTATACTATTTTCATTAGCTGTGGCTTTTATTTTAGGCGCCGCGGATTACGGTCTGCTTAAACTTTTTGAAGCTTTACTTACAAAATAATGCTTCCTACAGGACACATTGCGGCTGGTTATTTAACTGCTTATGGGTTAGTTAAAATTATCCACCCACAGTTAACCCATTCGGAAATTAATCAGTTGTATATATGGGGAATGTTTTGGGGTTTTGCTCCGGATTTAGATGTATTTTATTACTTCATAAAGAATAAGAATTTTTTGGTCTCCGGCCAGGAAGCTTTAAAAGGCAGTCATAGAAAATATTATTCTCACGCTCCGATTTTATGGCTAATTGCAGGGCTGTTGGTATATTTTTTAGCCGGCTCCGTCTATATAAAAATGGTTGGGTTGCTAATATGGCTTGGGAGTTGGAGTCACTTTTTACTGGACTCTATAGATTACGGGATTATGTGGCTTTGGCCTTTTAGCAATAAAGTTTACGCGTTAAGAAACAGGGAAGTTAAGTTTGTAATACAGGAGCGGAATTTTTTTAAGCACTCTTTTAAGTTTTTACAGGCATACAGCAAGTTTTGGACTTTTTATTTTGAAATTTTAATAATTTTATTAGGAATACTAGTATTAGTATTCAGCAATAATTAGAAAAAGTTATGTCACGACAACAAGTTACCGGAGAACGTCATTGGTATGTTTTGCACACTTATAGCGGTTATGAAGACAGCGTTGCTTTTAACCTAAAGCAGCGTATTGAGTCTATGGATATGCAAGACAAAATTTTTGGCGCTATTGTGCCTAAAGAAAAGAAAATTAAAATTAAAGACGGCAAGCGCACAACAGTGGAAGAAAAAATCTTTCCAGGTTATGTTTTGGTAGATATGATAGTAACCGACGACTCCTGGTATGTTGTGAGAAATACCCCTAACGTAACCGGTTTCGTAGGCAGCGGAACTATACCAACTCCTATTGATCCGGAAGAGTGGAGTTATTTGCAAAAGCGCATGGGTGCCGATGAACCAAAGTTTAAAGTTGAGTTTTTAATTGGCGACTTAGTTAAAATTAACGACGGTCCGTTTAAAGATTACGAAGGCAAAGTTGGCGCCATAGACGAGCAGCACGGCAAAGTTAAAGTTATGGTAACCATTTTCGGCCGCGAAACCCCAGTTGAATTAGACTTTTTGCAGGTTAAGAAAATGTAAGAGACACGGAAATGACACGATCCTGATCTGCGGATTTAATCCGGATTTACGGATGGCTGCAGATATTAACGCGGAAAGACGCGGATGTAGGGGCGAGCTTTAGCCGCTCGTAGAGTGTTCCGACTCATTGGCCAGTGTCCGTCCAGGAATTCGAATCCACCTTAGGATGTCTGAACCCAGAGAATTAACCTTGTTCGTATGAAAAATAAATATCTGGAATTTTTGATATTTTTATTAGTTTGGCTCGGGGTGACCTATTTAATTAGGGTTGCCGCAAATGACACATCTGGAGCATGGAGTGTGCAATTTTTTGACCCTCGATTAATACTTTTTGGAATAATTTGGTTAATTGGTTGCCCAATTGTTTATTTAGTTTATAGAATCATCTACAGAAAAAAATAGCTTTTACTCCTAATTCATAACTCGTGCTTCTCGAATTATGAATGTTGGGTAAAATCCTACATCTTAAATTAAATCTAAAAGGAATGGTTGTTTTCGCCACGGCGAGATCTCGATCACATTAAAAAGTTTTTTACCATTTCGAATGCAAGTGAAAAATCTCTTAAGTAAAAAGGGATGCCTCGGATGCACTCGGCATGGTAAGACACAGTGGTCTACCAAAAATTTATGGCCAAAAAAGTAAAAGTTGAAATTAAGTTGCAACTTCCGGCCGGCAAAGCAACGCCTGCGCCTCCGGTTGGTACTGCACTTGGACCCCACGGCATTAATATTGCCAGTTTTGTAAAGGAATTTAACGACCGTACCCGCGAAATGGGTGACTTAGTTATTCCGGTGTTAATGACGGTTTTTGAAGACCGCAGTTTTACCTTTATTTTAAAAACCCCGCCCGCCTCTAACTTAATTATGAAGGCTATTAATTTAAGCAAAGGCAGCGCGAACCCGCTTTTAAATAAAGTTGGAAAAATTACCGCAAAACAGATTAAAGAAATTGCGGAAAAAAAGATGCCGGACTTAAATTGCCACAGCATGGAAGCAGCGGAAAAAATTATTCGCGGAACTGCCCGTTCTATGGGTGTGGAAGTTATAGATTAATCTACGAGATTAAAAAATCTTCTCAAAAATAGCTAATCATTTAAATTTTTAATTGTGGGAGAGTGGACTATGCTTTGATATAGTTGCTCACCATGACCACGACCCGCCGTCGCTAAAGCTATGGCGGGCAGGAAGGAATCTATTTATGGCAAAAATTGCCAAACGAGTAAAAGCCAACAATAATTTAGTAGATGCAAATAAAGTTTATAGCCCAGAGGAAGCCATTCTACTTGCTAAAAAAACTGCTAATACCAAGTTTGTCGGCAGTATTGAAGTACATGTAAAAACTTTAATTGACGCAAAGAAAACCGATCAGGCTATTCGCGGAACAGTTAGTTTGCCCAATGGTACCGGTAAAAGTAAGCGTGTTGCTGCTTTTGTGTCCGAAACTAAAGAGCAAGAAGCTAAAGACGCAGGTGCAGTATTGGTTGGTGGTGAAGAGTTAATTAAAAAGATTAAAGAAACTGAAAAAACCGACTTCGATGTAGCAATTGCAGAACCTGCCTTAATGCCTAAATTGGCTCAAATTGCAAAGATTTTAGGTACTAGGGGACTTATGCCGAATCCAAAAACCGGCACGGTAGGGCCTAATATTGCGCAAATGGTTAAGGAAATTGCGGGCGGTAAGGTTAACTTTAAGAATGATGATAGCGGCAATATCCACCAAATAATTGGCAAAAGCAATTTTGATACTAAAGCACTTTTGGAAAATTTACAGGTTTTGTTTAAGGCCATTACTCAAGCAAGGCCGGCAACCGTAAAAGGTCAACTCGTGGCTTCTGTTTACATAAATTCCACTATGGGCCCGGGAATTAGAGTGAAAATGTAATTTAGTATGTAAGCTGGTAAGCTAATCAGCTGGTAAGCATGTAAGCTGATAAGCTGGTAAGTAAATAAGTTAGTAAAAAAATAACTCCCTAAATCGGGAGTTATTTTAGTTCGAATTAGTATTTAAAAGGTTTAGGTATTTACTAAAGTAAAAACCGGCGAAGTTGGTAGCTTCGCCGGTTTTGGGTTATTTACTCTCGTGTGCCCTGTAGGGCACATCTGAGTAAGGAAATCCATCCGGCCCTGGTAAGGCCGGACGGATTTCTTTTAGTTTTTCCCGCCATTCGTTTGGCGGAAAAAACATTTCCACTAACTCTCCGTCTTGCCGAAAGGCAACACGGAGTAAAAAAACCTTTTTCATGTATCCTCCCTGGCCGCCCATCCTCATAGGCGGCTTTTTCATGTTTTAATGAAAACTTTTTATAAAAAAGCAAACATCAAAACACGAAAAACAAAAAAGCCCCGGGTTTTTCGGGGCTTTTTGTATGGTAAGTATTAATTACTGAAAATAAACTACTTACCAATCCCAAAACCCCTTAGCAGGCTAAGGAGAAGGAG
>CAYVNU010000014.1:0-29092 GCA_964453265.1 uncultured Candidatus Saccharibacteria bacterium
GGGGTATATGTCCAGCCTTGCAATAAAAATTGGCTCTTAGCAACAAAAAGCGTATTTGAAGAATTACAACAAAAAGAAATTTATTAAAAGACTTTTGGGCTTTTGTTAGAAATAGATTTGTAAATAACAGCCAACTAACTTAAATAATCAAAAAATAATTTATGCATAAGAAAAATTTGTTAAAAGCTTCATCAGCAGTAATTTTTGTAGGTTTGTTAGCGGTTTCTAGTTTTGCCATTGGGCAGAATGTTAAGCTTAATCCTATTAAGCCCGCGCTAAAGCAAAAAGTTGCTCTAACCGATGAGCAACAGGGCATATTGGCAGTTAGAAGCGTTAAGCCCAGCGTGGTAAATATTTTTGGCAACCGAACAGTAAATTCTTTAACTTCCGATGCGTCCGCGGTTAGTACCATTAGCGGTACGGGTTTTATAATTTCCGCTGATGGTATGATTTTAACCAATAGCCATGTGGTGGATGAAAAAGATATTAAATATTTTGTAGAATTG
This sequence comes from uncultured Candidatus Saccharibacteria bacterium, assembly GCA_964453265.1. Classification (GTDB taxonomy): domain Bacteria; phylum Patescibacteriota; class Doudnabacteria; order UBA920; family UBA920; genus CAYVNU01. Next base: position 507 of record CAYVNU010000014.1, read on the forward strand.
TTAGACGGTTCACAATACGAAGCAACAGTTTTAGGACAAGACCCTTACAATGACATTGCGCTTTTAAAAATAAATGCGAAAAATTTGTCTGTGGCGAATTTAGGGGATTCAGCTGCTTTAGAAACCGGGCAAACGGTTTTTGCAATTGGTAATTCTTTGGGTAAGTATCAAAACACAGTTACTCGCGGAGTGGTTTCTGGACTTTCCAGAGCAGTTGGCATAGGCGACAGCGACAGTTTGCAGCCGAGACTGCAAAATTTAATTCAAACCGACGCGGCAATTAATCCGGGTAACAGCGGTGGACCTTTGGTTAACATGGCTGGCGAAGTTGTGGGTATAAACACTTTAATAGATACAGGCGCCAGAGGCGTAGGGTTTGCGGTAGCTATTAATACAGTAAAAAATTCAGTTGAGCAGCTTAAAGCCGGTAACAAAGTTAGTCGTCCTTTTGTGGGCTTGGAATTTATTACTGTCAGCAAAGCTGTGCAAGCCGGTAAAAAATTGCCTGTTGACCAGGGAGCTTATGTAAATTTTGTAACTCAAAATTCCCCGGCAGCGTTCGCCGGACTTATAAAAGGCGATGTAGTGTTAAAAGTTAACAGTGAAAAATTGACGGAAAAGAATGAGTTTGATGCGGTGATTTTAAAATATAAAGCCGGCGACCAATTATTTTTTACAGTTTTAAGGAATGGTCAGGAAATGGTTTTGCCGATTATTTTGGGCGAATTTAAATAGCAACAAAAATCAAATTTTAAAAAAAGGCCGCGGAGTAAAAACTCAAAACGCGGCCTTTTGTTTTGGGAACCTAATAAGGGCGAGCATTAGTCTGCGGCAAGGTTTTAAACCTTGGCGATTAATGCAATTCTCCTTCTGTTCCCGATTTCGCGGCCAGCACTATTACCAGTAAAAATAGCGCGGCGGAAATATTGACTATAGAAATATGCTCTATCATTTTGACCAGCTCGGAAATTTGAGCCGTGACAATGAGCACAGTTACAGTCGTATGCAGCTGCTTAACCGGAACTTTTTGCGAAAGTTTGTTTCGCAAACTGTTGGCGCTTTTTATGGCGCCTAAGAGTCCCAAGCTCAAAGCAGCTAACATTAGGAACAAAGAGAATTCCATAGGTTTCCCTTTCTCCCTCCTTAATTTTGTTCTCCCGCCCCGCGGGAGGACCCGGAAGTATAATAGTATTTTAGGGTGTTGTCAATAGCGGCCTTGAGTGATAAAATGAAATACGAAGCATGAACTGCGAAGTTTATAGATTCGTCTTGGTTTGACACACAGACTTTTTATTTCTTAAAATTTGCATATCAATATGGAAAATAAATCTAATATTTACAATACTATTATTATAGGCAGTGGCCCGGCCGGTTTAACCGCGGCTTTATATGCGGCGCGCGCGGAGTTAAAACCTTTAGTAATAGCCGGCCTTAATCCGGGCGGACAACTTATGCAAACTACGGAAGTGGAAAATTTTCCGGGATTTGTTAACGGCATTCAGGGTCCGGAATTAATGGATAATATGATGAAACAAGTAGAGAGGTTTGGAGCGGTTATAAAACAGGAAAATGTTACTGGGGTGGATTTTTCCGCCAAAAGCCCTGCCGAGACAGGACATTTAGGCGGATCCGCCACTATGTCCCGCTCAGGCGGGACTTTGGGCGGAAAAAAGTTACTCATGGTTAAGACGGAAAAAAATGAATACTTAGCAAAAAGCATAATTATTGCCACGGGTGCCGAAGCTAATTGGCTTGGTTTGCCGAATGAACAGCGCTTAAGAGGCAAAGGGGTTTCGGCATGCGCCACTTGCGACGGCTTCTTTTTTAAAGGCAAAGAAATTGTTGTAGCTGGCGGCGGAGACAGCGCCATGGAAGAGGCAAATTTTTTAACCAGGTTTGCAAGTTCGGTAACTATAATTCACAGACGGCCGGAATTTAAGGCTTCAAAAATAATGCTTGCTAGAGCCAAAGAAAATCCGAAAATTAAAATTATCGCGGATGCTACTATTTTAGATGTCTTAGGCGAGGAAAAAGTGGAAGGTGTAAAAATTAAACATAATCAAAGCGGACAGGAAGAAGTAATTTCCGCCGGTGGGTTTTTTGTGGCCATTGGCCATACGCCTAACGGCAAAATTTTTGCAGATGCCGGAGTGACTGTAGACCAAAAAGGTTATATAAATGTTAATCATAATACTCACACTAATATCGAGGGCGTGTTCGTGGCTGGGGACGTAAATGACCCGCGCTACAGGCAGGCTATAACCGCTGCCGGTATGGGCTGTATGGCGGCTTTAGACGTTGAAAAATATTTGGCAGAAGAAAAATCGTAATGAACTCATAGTGAGTAGGTTGTCGTTGCAAGACCTAAAGAGTACCTTAAGGGGCGCGGCAAACTTATAAATATATAGATTGCTTCGGCGGATGCACTTCTCGCAATGACGACAAAAATTAAAGAAAAACTAAAGTAGTGTTACTAAATCTCAATTAATTTATAAGCATATATTTAAATATATGAATGAGAACCAAGTGCAAAAAATTGAATTAACTAAAACTCAATTTTCTTGGAAAAGAATTTTAAAAACTGTTGGTATTATTGTTTTAATTTTTAGTCTGTTAGCATCGGCCTATTTTGTTTTAAACCTCAGGCCGGTTAAAATTCGGCTGGCCAGTTGGTTTTTGGATAATCGGGAACATTATATGCCTTGTGAAATTTTGCCTTTTTTGCCTCAGGTAAAAAAAGAAATGGTTAAGCATGCTGACGTGGTAGACAAGATTAAAACCCTTGGTGCTTTTGATGTTTCGGCTAATGAAATAAAATGCTATATGCTGGACGGAAAAAACTATTTTCCTAAAGGCGAAATAGTTATTAGCTATGATACACATGCACAAAGAAAAGCCATTGAAAAATTAATTGGTGATAATTTTTTCGGTATACCGTATAGGGGAGAGAATCATTAATATGATAGAAATTTCGGGCAAGGTTATTTCAGGCCGGGGTTATGGCAGAAAACTTGGCTTTCCCACCGCCAACTTAGATCGCAGACAATATGTTAGAGAAAAGTTAAAGGTAAAGCTTGGTATCTGGGCGGGCAAAGCAGAAATTCAGAATGAAAAATTCAGAATGCAGAATAAACAGGCAAAAAATCTATGTTGTTATAAAGCTGCAATAGTTATCGGACCCGTTGATAATAGCGGTTTGCCTAAAATAGAAGCCCATTTTATAAATTTTAAAGGCAATTTGTACGGCAAAAAAATTACTTTGGTTTTACAAAAATATCTCAGGGAATTTAAAAAATTTAAAAGCGAAGAAGAATTAAAAAAACAAATTAGCATTGATATTAATAAAGTAAAAAAGTTGTAATTTCATGAATAATAAAAAAAGTCCTTTGCTGGTATTTTTAGCTTCCCTGTTTTGGGCGGCAGATGCGCCATTTAGAAAACCTTTATTAGTTGGCGGGTTGGGCGCGGGTTTTGTAGCTCTGCTAGAACATTTATTTAATAGCTTGGCGGCTTTGCCGGGTTTAATAAAGCGCCGAAATGAATTTTCAAAACTGACTATAAAAATTTGGATAGGCTTAATCTACATAGGAGCCGGGGCTTCTGCCTTGGCTGCAATTTTATTTGTTAAAGGCGCGGTGTTAATGAACTACAATTTCACTGTAGCCGCGCTGCTACAAAAATTTCAGCCTTTGTTTGCCATTTTATTGGCCGCGATTTTTTTAAAAGAAAAAGTTAGCGCCAAGTTTTGGCTGCTGGCTTTGCCGGCGCTTATTGGCGCGTATTTGGTTTCTTTTGGCGCCACTTCGCCGTTTCTGCTTTTAACTTCTGCCGGTAGCTTTGCCTGGCAAGGTCCGGTACTGGCAATTTTAGCCGCTTTTTTGTGGGCAGGCGGAACAGTCATGGGTAGGTCGCTTTTAAAGGACTTGGATTTTGAATTTGTGACTGCCATGCGTTTTATTTTTGGCTTAGTTTTTTTAGTTGTCTATGTTTTGGTATTTGAAAAAATGCAGTTTAATTTAATGACAGCGCTATATTGGAAAAACACATTTATTATTGCCATGCTAACCGGTTTTTTTGCTTTATTAATTTATTATTATGGTTTAAAAAACACCAAAGCTTCGGTGGCTACTTTAATGGAATTAGGTTACCCATTGGCTTTAACCGCGGTTAATTGGAAATTTTTAGGCATTATTTTAAATACCTGGCAAATTTTGGGTGCTGTTTTATTGTTAGTCTCGGTAACAATTTTGGCATTATACGGCAATCAAACACAAGACTCTTTAATAAATAATTAAATTATTTATTTATGACTAATCCTTTCCAAAGCGCACGCAAGCAACTAAGTCTGGCGGCAAAAATTGCTAATTTAGACAAAAATAAAGTTGAGCAACTTATGTCGCCTGACCGTTATGTGGAAGTTTCTATTCCTGTGGTTATGGACAATGGCGAGCAAAAAATATTTACAGGTTTTAGAAGTCAGCATAACAATGCGCGCGGAGCATATAAGGGCGGTATAAGGTACCACCAGGACGTAAACTTAGACGAAGTTAGGGCTTTAAGTTTTTGGATGTCGTTTAAAAACGCAGTTGTGAATGTTCCCTTTGGCGGCGGCAAAGGCGGAATTATAGTTAACCCAAAAGAACTTTCTGAAAAAGAATTAGAGCAACTTTCAAGGGGGTGGGTGAAAAAAATGTATCCGGTTTTGGGCCCTGAAATGGATGTGCCTGCGCCGGACGTAAACACCAACGGCCAAATTATGAATTGGATGGTAGACGAGTACCAAAAAATTACCGGCAACCCTAAGTCTTTGGCTGTATTTACGGGTAAGCCTTTAGGCAAAGGCGGCAGTGAAGGCAGGGAAGAGGCTACCGGTTTTGGTGGGGTGTATGTATTAAGCGAGATATTAGATAAAAAGATATTAGATATTAGCAAAGGAAACAGAGTGGCTATTTTAGGGTATGGGAATGTAGCGACTTTTTTTGCCAAGGCCGCGAGAGATTTAGGTTTTAATATTATTGCATTATCTGATTCAAAGGGCGGTATTTATAACGTTGATGGATTGGATTTGGATGCTGTGGCAGCACATAAAAAGCAAACCGGCGCTTTAAAAGATTTTGCAGGCGCAAAAAATATAACTAACGGCGAATTATTGGAATTAGATGTAGACGTGCTAGTTCCCGCAGCTTTGGAAAATGTTTTAACTACTGAAAATGCAGGGAAAGTTAAGGCAAAGTTAATTATTGAAATGGCTAATGGGCCGACAACCCCGGAAGCAGATGAAATTTTTGAAAAAAATGGCGTAACCGTTATTCCGGACATTTTAGCTAACAGCGGTGGGGTAGCTACCAGTTATTTTGAATGGTATCAGAACATGAATAACGAAGCGTGGAGCAAAGACCAGGTTTTAGAAAAGCTTAAAGACTTAATGGTTAAAGCTTTTGCCGGAGTATTAGAGCAAAAAAATAAATACAACACTACTTTCCGCAACGGCGCCTATATTGTGGCGGCTCAGAGAATTATGGAAAAAATGTATTAGTAGGTAGTTGGTAGCAAGTAGTCGGTAGTCAAAACCTGGATGTACTCCAGGTTTTTGTTTGGTGTTATAATGCAAATGTATTTGGCTATTAATTCCCCAGTAACAGATTCGCTAAATCATCGCGTTACGGGGCAGGCTACCAACTACCCACTACTTAACTACTAGCTAATTATGTACGACCTAATTATAATCGGTGCAGGGCCGGCTGGTATGGCAGCTTCTGCACAGGCTGTCCAGGAAAATTTAAAAACTTTGGTTATCGCCAAAGAAGTTTTTAATCATAAAGCAAAAATTGATTGCAATTTTTTTAATATAGAAAAAATATTTTTAGATTTTAACTCATTCATAACACAAGGAAAGATAGATTTGCTTGAAAAAACCGAAGTAATAAATTTAGAAAAGAATGTGGTAAGTTTTTCCGTTGAAGTTAAATCCGGAAAAATTTATTATGGCAAAACAGCTATTATAGCCTCAGGTTTTAACACTGAGCAAAATATGGCTAACACAGATTTTGAAAAAAATGCCAGAAAAGATTTTTTGGGTAGAATTGTAGTAAATAATAGCCAGGCTACTTTAGTAAAAGGGCTTTTTGCCGCAGGAGGTGCTAGTTTAGCTATAAGTTCAGATGAATTCTGGGCAATTTCTGACGGAATACGGGCAGTTTATGGGGCTAGAGAGTTTTTAAAATAAAAATATTTACATTGACAAAAGTCAAAAAATCAATAATAATATAATGCTAAATAAGTAATAATATTTTTAATAAAAAATATTATTTGGCTTAAATAAGCCCACTTTTATTTTATTATTAATTTTTTGAAAATCTTTAATTAACTGGTTTTCAAAAGAAATTGAAAAAATATGAAAATCGCAAAAAAGCTCATATTTATGGCAGTTTTAGCCATTTCTTTTGCCGGTTTTTCCGGCAGTGCTTTAGCGTATAACCCGGTTTTAACGGTTAATTATGACGGGGGGTATGGCAATGTTAAGATTACAGTTAGCAATGCTAATCCTTACTCTCAAATTACGCTTTACAGAAAACAAACCACTACTTTGTGGACTGCAATAACTAATTTTGGACAAACTGATGGAAGTGGCTATTTTAGCGCCAGCCAGTCTTTGGGTTCAGATGGTAGTAACAATCCGGTTGAACAATATGTGTCTGTAAACGGGGTTATTTCTAACACTGTTCAAACATATCCAAATGGTTATGTCGGCGGTTGTACTTATAATTGTGGTTCTCCCTATGGTTTATCTTTAAGTCAAAACAACATCAGTTTGACCGTAGGTCAGAGCCAGTCTGTTACCGCTTACAATAATTCTTACGGCAGCTTATATATTTCTACAAATAGTAATTCAGCCGTGGTTTCCCCGACTATCAGCGGAAATCAAATTAACTTATATGCTTTAACCAGCGGTTCTTCTACTATTAGTGTTTGTGCTTCGTATGGTCAGTGCGCCAGCATTTATGTGACTGTTAGTGGCAGTACTTGCGGCTATTACAATTGCGGCGGCAACTTAATTTTAAGCCAAACTAATATAAATTTGTCAGCCGGCCAGTCTTCTACGGTTACAGCCAGCAATTTTGGCGGGTCTTTATATGTTTCTTCCAATAGTAATTCTTCCGTAGTAACCCCCAGCATTTCCGGTTCACAAATTACTCTTTATGGTTTAAATACCGGTAGTTCAACTGTTACTGTTTGTAGCGGCAACAGCAGCGCCTGCGGCACTATTTACGTAACTGTTTACGGCGGCAGTACTTATGGCAATATTACTTTTTCCCAAAGCAGTATAACTTTAACTTCCGGCCAGAGCAGTACAATAAATATTTACAGTAACAATACTTACGGATCTTATTATATTTCTTCTAATTCCAATAATAATGTAGTCTCGTCCAGTATTTCCGGCAGTAGTTTGTACTTGTCTCCGATTGCCAGCGGTTCTTCTACCGTAACTGTTTGTCAGTATAATAACAACAACTGCGGCAGCGTTTATGTAACTGTATCCGGTTATTCTTCCGGCTCTATATATTTTAATCCGAGCAGTTTGAGTATTTCCAGCGGCCAAACCAGTATGGTTTATTTGTCTACTGCTTATGGATATTCTGGCAATTATTATATTTATGCTAACACCAGTTCCTATATTGCCACAGCCAGCATTTCGGGAAGCACTTTATCAATTACCGGCAACAACAACGGCACTGCCACAATTACAGTTTGCCAATCCGGCAGCAGCAGCACTTGTGGTAACTTTACCGTTACAGTTAATGGTAGTGTTTATGGTGGCGGTACTTTAACTTTAAGCCAAAGCAGTGTTACTTTAACTTCCGGACAAAATTCAAATATTAGCTTGTATGGCAACGGCAATTATTATATTTCATCTGGTAATAATACTTCTGCTTTTAGTTCCAGCATTTCCGGCAACACGTTAAATATTTATGGCTTAAATTCAGGTAGTGGATCTGTTATGGTCTGTCAGAATAACCCGTATTCTTGCGCTACTGTTTATGTAACTGTTAACGGTTACTATAACCCAGGTAGCAGCTCGTTATATTTTGGCACCACTGTTTTACCGCAATTTACTATCGGCCAATATTACAGCTATCAGTTACAGGCTTACGGCGGTAGCCAGCCTTATACGTACCAGGTTACAAGTGGACAATTGCCTTCCGGCATATTTTTAAATACCCAGGGTCAACTTTATGGCACACCTGTTAATTCTACTTATTCTAGTTTTGTAGTTAGAGTAACTGATACTACGGGGCGTTCTACTACAGCCAACTTTACAGTAAATGGAATTAGTGGCGGGGGAGTGCTCGGAGCTAATGCTTATGCTAACGGCCAGTTAATAAAAGAAGGTGGTTATACTTATATTGTTTATAAAAATACCCGTTCAATATTTAAAAATTTAACTGTTTTTAGAGCCCTCGGCTACAAGACCTCAAACATTGTCAGCGTTTATGATTCTGGTTTGGTAAATAGTGGTTATATAATTAGTTCTTCTGCTACTGCTCATCCTTGGGGTAGCTGGATAAAGAGCGGTACTACTATTTACTTTGTTCATGAACTCGGTCTAATACCGGTTTCTTCCTGGGACGTATTTATAAACAACGGTGGCGATGGTAATAACGTCGTACCAGCAAATTTATACGACTTTCAAAAATCAGTCCTCTCAGTCATGGATTACAATGATTCTAGGTTAAGATAAAAGTATAAAAAAATCCTTCCCAAATTGGGAAGGATTTTTTTATACAGAAATATTTGGGACTAATAATCATGGGTCATGCAGAATAGTTTCAATAATTCTGCTGTGCCATCCCGACCCGCTTCGCCGCGAAGCGAGGCGAGCCGAATGAGCGGAGGCCTGCCTGCCGGCAAGGCAGGGATCACTTTCCGCCAGCCTAGGCTGGCGGATCTGAATGGTTAAAATAAGAATTATCGTAATTCAAAAATTGATTTTATGCTCAAGACTAGTTTATTAAAAATAAACAAAAGAGCCTGTATTAACAGGCTCTTTGTATTTTATGACCAATCAATTTATGCACCAGTCTATAGTCTATTTTTTTTATTGAGTGGCTCTTTCTACATATTCTCCGCTGCGAGTGTCTATTCTAAGCACGTCGCCTTCTTTTATAAACATTGGAGCGTCTACTGTGAGGCCGGTTTCTAGGGTTACCGGCTTTGTTACATTGCCGCCGCTGTTGCCTTTAGTATCCGGTGGGGCTTCTGTTACTTTAAGTTCTACTTTAATCGGCAGTTCAATGGAAACTGGATTACCGTTGAATTTTAATATACTTACTTCCATGCCTTCTTTTAAAAACTTTTCCTGTTCTTCGGTAACATCTTTGTTTATGTCTACCTGTTCAAAACTGGTTTGGTTCATGAAGTGAGTGCCTTGGTCGTCTGAGTAAAGGAAGGAAGCTTTCTCTCTTTCTACGTCGGCTTCTTCTATACTTTCTCCAAACTTGAATGAATATTCATAAACTTTGCCGGTAATTACATTCTTCATTTTTGTCTGCATAACCGGTTTTCTTTGCGCAGTGCGCATGCGGTTAGACCAAATTACTTGTACAGGCTGGTTTTCCCATAAAATAATCGTGCCAATTTTTAGGTCGTTTAAATCCATGAAAATTTTAGTTAAAATTTTTAAGAATCAAGAACCAAGATCCCAAGAATCAAGTTTGGTTCTTGTATTTTGGATCTTGAAATTTCTTTTGCCTTTCGGCCTTAATTTATGCTGCGACGAAAGGCAAAAGTGCCATGTGTCTGGCTCTTTTTAAGGCCAAAGAAATCATTCTTTGGTGCTTGGGGCAAGTGCCGGTGCGCTTATGGTTCATGATTTTGGCATGAGGGGACATAAAGCGACGCAATACGGTACTGTCTTTATAGTCAACAGTTGTAAGTTTGTTAGAACAAAAATAACACTGTTTTTTGACTTGAGGTTGGGAATCGCGGTTGTTGCGATTATTGTAATTATTATTTGGACGCATAGTGTAAATTTAGAATTAAGAATTCAGAATGCAAAATGAGAGTGCAAAGTAATTCATCATTTATCATTCTTCATTTTGCATTTGTTTAAAAAGGTATGTCTTCTACGTTAATATCCTCGCCTTGGACAATAGTTGGCAGCTCTTCTTCTTTGGCAAAATTTTCTGAAGGGATTTCATTCATGCCAGCAGATGAAGCGGCTGTATTATTGGTTTTTGGGGCAAAGTTTTGTGCGGCAGCGGGTTTAGAATAGCCGCTTGGAGTGCTTTGGCTATTTGGGTTGCCGCCTAGCATTATCATATTTTCTGCGACAATTTCGGTTCGGTATTTTTTTTGTCCGTCTTGAGCATCCCAAGAACGGGTTTGTAGTCTGCCTTCAATATAAACTCGAGCGCCTTTTTTTAAGTATTGAGCGGCAATTTCTCCAAGTTTTCTCCATAAGACAACATTGTGAAATTCCGTGCTTTCGACTTTTTGGCCGGTTTGAGGATTGGTGTAAGCATAGCCGGTGGCAACTCCCATTTGGCAAACGTTTGCTCCGGAAGGAATGGCTCTTAATTCCGGGTCGCGGGTTAAGCGGCCTATTATCATGACCTTGTTTAAGTCCATAGAGTAATTGTCCAAGATTGACCAGAATTAATCCGCCGGTTGGCGGAAGATTGACCAGAATTTATTTGCACATGCATTAAATTATGGTCAATTATGGTCAATCTTATTTAATTTTATTTAATTACTTTGTTAGGTCTTCAGACAAAGCAGCTTCGATTTTTTCATCTAAAGCTTTTTCGTCTAATTCTTCTAATTTAGGAGCCGGCTTTTCTTTCTTTTCCGCTTTAGGAGCTTTTTCTTTTTTCTCTACTACTACCGGAGCTTTTTCTTCTTGCTCTTCTACCGGTATGCGCCTTGGATTCTTAGCAGCTAAAGCTTCGTCTTTTGCTTTTCTGGCCAAGTGCTCGTCAATATTCACAATTAAGTAGCGAATAATGCTTTGATCTTGCGTTCTAATGCGGGCGTCGAGCTGGTTAATTTTTTGGCTATCCATTGTAAAAGTAGTCACAACATAATGTCCGTTGCGAGTTTTTTTAATTGGATATGCTAATTTCTTTTTGCCTAACTGTTCTTCGACGACATCAGTGCCGCCAAAGTCTTCTACGAACTTTAATACCGAAGCTGTTACGCTTGGGATGTCTGTGTCGGCTATTTGAGAGCCGAGCAGATACATAAGCTCATATCGTGGCATAGAAAGATTCCTTTCTATCTCCCAAGTCTACGCAGGGGAGAATATGATTAATTGTTTGTAAATTATAGCAATTATGATGGGTTTTGTCTACCAATGGAGATTTATAACCTATATTGACAAAAGTGTTAAAATATGCTATAATACGGTCTTTTTTAATACTTTTGATTTAGTGATCTTTAATCTTTTGTAGGAGCCCTAAACGTTGAATAGAAAGTGTACCACGTCTCCATCTTGTACTACATATTCTTTGCCTTCTGTGCGTAACCAACCCTTACCGCGTGCGGCGCCGTAGCCGCCTGCCTCTAAAAGCTTGTTCCATTGTATAACTTCCGCGCGTATAAAGCCGTGTTCAAAATCGGAATGAATTTTTCCTGCTGCTTGCGGGGCTTTGCTACCAGCCGCAGCTGTCCATGCTTTACTTTCTTTTGGTCCGGCGGTTATAAAAGTTATTAGGCCTAAAGTTTTGTATGCTTGCTTGATAATTTTGTCTAAACCAGATTCGGGCAGGCCGAGTTCTTTTAAATATTCTGTTCGTTCATTATCCGTCAGTTCCGCAAGCTCGCTTTCTATTTGCGCGTCAATTAAAATCGCGTTAGGTAAATAGGACTGATAGGACGGATCAGTCTTATAAGTCCTATTGGTCATATCGTATTCGCTGTTTGCCACAAACATTATTGGTTTGGTTGTAAGTAGTTGAATGTCTTGGCTGTGTTCTTTTTCTTCGTCATTTAAAACAACTGTGTTTGCCATTTCACCTTTTTCTAAAGCGGCTTTGTATTTATCTAAGACTTGTTTTTTTATTATCGCGTCGCGGTCGCCACTTTTTACTTGGCGGGTGAGTGTGGAAAGTCTGTTTTCAACATTTTGTAAATCTGCTAACTGAAGTTCTATGCCAATGGTCTCCATGTCGCGTTTTGGGTCTACATTGCCGTTTACATGAATAATGTCTTTGTTTTCAAAAAATCTTACCACTTCCATTATGGCATCTACTTCGCGTATGTGGCTTAGGAATTTGTTGCCCAAACCTTCACCTGTGCTGGCGCCTTTAACTAAGCCGGCTATGTCTACAAACTCTATGGTAGTCGGCACAACTTTTTCACTTTTTTCTAAGTCCGCAAGTTTGGCTAGGCGTTCGTCAGGCACGGCAACCACGCCCACGTTTGGGTCTATGGTTGCAAAAGGGTAGTTAGCAGCTTCTACTTTGGACTTAGTTATTGCATTAAATAAAGTTGATTTGCCGACGTTAGGCAGGCCGACAATGCCGATTTTGAAACTCATATATCTACAAATCTACTAATTATTAATTCACTACAAATATCTACAAATAATGCAACCACAGGTTTTGTAGGTTTTTGTAGTGTTTCCACCGTAAAGTATTGTAGTTGAAATTTGGGTTTTAGCCAAGTTTTGTGATTTGACTTTTTATAGCTATAGGAATAGGTTTTATAGTATGAATAAGCGAAGGATGGGTTCACTTTCCATCCCCCGGTGGCAGTTTCACCGGGGGATGGGGCTTGTCCCCCGGTGGAGATGCCGGGGGATGGGTGGTGCTCCAGGGCACCGTCGCCATCACCGCCGCCGCCCGCGTTAAGCGGGCGGCTCGCTAAATCAGTAAGGAGGGCGGCCTTTGGATGGCCGATTGAAGAAATTATTTAGGCAGTTTTGCCTATTAATTTTTAAAAAAGCCTAACCTTAGGCCGCCCTTCTAAAACCACCCGCATTTTTGTTTTGCGGGGGTTTTTATTTAAGGCTTGAATACTAAGTTTTTTGTGTTAAAATATTATATATGAAGAATATAAGACCTGATCATTTAAAAACCACGCCTTGGCTAGAAGGCGATGATGGCATTAAAGAAGCTAGGGAATTTATGGCGAACATAGATGCTGAACGTCGCAGACTCTCTGGCAAAGACAAAGAGGCATTGTCTGCTATTGAAGCTGGAAAAAGAAGGGAATTTAATATGGCTAATTACAGTACACTGTCTTTAGAAGAATTAGAGAAAATCCATGAAATTTTTAAAAAGGTTGAACCCAAAATGAATACAAAGAATAAAACTGCTCAGGAAATAGTTGCAACTTTAAGCGAAGATCCTATTCAGGCAGAGGCTATAAACAATAGTCAATATAAGGTAAAAATTACTATTGGCGAAAAAGTTTATGCGGGAAAAGTTAATGAATTTTATGGCGCTTATTTTTTTTACGAAAAGAAAAAATCTGGGAAGAAATAAATATTAACTATGATGGAAATAGATAAAAGTATTTTTAAGGCTTACGACATTCGCGGGGTGTATCCTGAGCAAGTGAACGAGCAGGTTGCCGGGGCAATAGCCCGGGGCTTGGTTTTGTATTTGCAAAAAAAAACCGGTAAAAATAATTTAACCCTTGTTTTAGGCCGGGACGTGAGAGAGTCGGGGGAGAGTTTAATGAAAGCTTTTTTAGAAGCTTTGCTTAAGACCGGAACCAATGTAATTAATATTGGCATGGTTTCCACAGACTTATTTTATTACGCCGTAGGTAGTTTGGATGTTGACGGTGGAGTAACTATTTCCGCTTCGCATAATCCGCGAGAGTACAATGGCTTTAATATTTCCGCGCGAGGAGCCGTACCTATAGCCGGCGACAGTGGTTTAAAAGAAATTTACGAATTGGCTGTGGGTAGCGACAAAGTTTCTTGGCCGGAAACTAAGGCCGGCCTCGTGGAAGAAAAAAATATTACTGAAGATTTTTTGCAATTCGTTTCAGGTTTTGCCAACATTTTGGACATTAAGCCTTTAAAAATAGTGGCCGATGCCAACTTTGGTTTGCAGACAAAAATTTTAGAACAGCTGGTTAAAAAGTTTAATTTGCCTATGGAAATTGTGCCGCTAAATTCGGAGCCTAACGGCAGTTTTCCAAAAGGCCATCCAAATCCTTTATTGCCGGAGCGCAGGCATGAATTGTGCGATTTGGTGCTTTCTTCCGGCGCGGACTTGGGCGTAGCCTGGGATGCGGACGGCGACCGCTGTTTTTTTGTGGACGAACGGGGAGAATTTATGGAGGGATGTTTTACTACCGCGGTTTTGGCTGAGTATTTGCTAAAAGCAGAAAAATCCGGACAAAAAGTTATTATAGATCCGCGAATAATTTGGGCTAGCACGCAAGCGGTAAAAAGCAACGGGGGAGAGATTATTGTTTGCAAGCCGGGTATGACAGTAATAGCCAAAAGAATGAAAGAGGAAGGCGCTTTGTTTGCTGGTGAAAATTCTTCGCATTTTTATTTTCGGGAAAATTTTTATCGGGACAACGGCTTAATCCCGCTGCTTATAATGCTGGGCATTATGTCACAGACAGGTAAAAAATTAAGCGAACTTTATTTGCCTTACACTTCCAAATATTTTATTTCCGGAGAAATTAATTTTAAAGTTAGTAACGTTCAGAAAATACTGGAAGAATTTGAACAAAATTATAAAGACGGGCAAGTAGAACATATAGATGGTTTGTCAGTGAATTTTGGCGCTTGGCGTTTTAATTTGCGCGGTTCCAACACCGAACCATTAATTCGTTTAAATGTTGAAAGTACGGATAAAAAACTTTTAGAGGAAAAAACCAAAGAACTTTCAGATAAAATAAAAACACTTTAATTAGTCTATTAAATGTAAAAACGGCGGTTACTTTGTAAGGTGACCGCCGTTTCTGGTTGGTTTGCCGCTGCGGGCGTGGCGCGCAGGGCGCCGGTTTCTTGCCGAAGCTGCTCTATTTCGGCAAGGTCTTGGCGTGTAAACCACACTGAAATTGTGGTTTTCGAGCCGTTTTCAGCGCAGCCGGACACGTTGTGTCCGTCAAACTGAAGCCACGCGAAGTGGCCTAGCGCTGCTTGCGCCAGTTCCTGGTTAGGGAACTCAAAAATGAATTCAAGTTCCGGTTCTTTGGAGTTCAACGCCTGATCTCCTTTCAAAAATTGTAGTGCTGCGTAGGTGTGGGTGGCGTGGCCAGTCCGGCCACTCAAACTTATTGTTGCTGAATTCACCTATCATGGTGTGTTCAACAACTCTCGTTACTTCTGAAGGCAAGAGACCTTCTTTCAATTTCCCGCCCCAAACCATTACTATTACAGCACATGCGTGCTTTCTTGGCTCGAGCCGGCAGACTCTAAAGCCAGACCAGCACACCAGTGAACTCCACTTATTTGCAAAATTGGAGGCTTGCTCCGCTTTCGCAAAGTGGATCTCCAAAAACCACGTCGCACATTGCGACATAACAAGCCCTCCTTTTAAAGTATTTTCCAAACAAAAACCCCCGCAAAGGCGGGGGCAAGTGTTTATAAAAGACCAATTTTTTGTTTAACTTCAAACAGAGTTTTAGACGCGATTTCTCGGGCGCTGCGAGCGCCATCACCTAAGACTTGGGCTATGTAATCTGGTTTAGACAACAATTCAGCTTTCTTTTCTCTAAACTCCGCAAAATATTCGGCAATGTCTTCCGCCAAATTTTGTTTTAATTCGCTATATTGTAAATTACCAAATTGTTGTTTTTCTTGAAAGTATTTAAGTTTATCTTGCGAACTAAAATGTTCTAGTAAATACATTAAATTTTCCGCACCTGGGTTTTTGCCGTCCGGGGAAGAGCCGGTTACTGCTTTTTTTAGCTTGCGAGTTATTTCTTCCGG
This sequence comes from uncultured Candidatus Saccharibacteria bacterium, assembly GCA_964453265.1. Taxonomy (GTDB): domain Bacteria; phylum Patescibacteriota; class Doudnabacteria; order UBA920; family UBA920; genus CAYVNU01. The sequence goes on from CAYVNU010000014.1 coordinate 16,411, forward strand.
CGAATCATCGAGTAATAAAGCTTCGTCGCCGGTTTTGCTCATTTTTTTAGCAGGGTCTGCAAGCGACATTATTCTAAGTGGCTCTCTTAAATAGGTTTTAGGTTCCGGGAAAGTTTCGCCAAACTTGTTGTTAAATTTTCTGGCCGCAACTCTGGCTAATTCTACGTGCTGAACTTGGTCTTCACCAACGGGAATAGATGTAGGTTTGTAAAGTAAAATATCGGCTGCCATTAAAGTGGGATAAGTTAGGAGGCCGGCGTTAATGTTTTGTTTATGCTGGGCGGACTTGTCTTTGTACTGGGTCATTCTTTCTAATTCAGAGAGGGGAATGATGCAGTTAAATATCCAAGCTAGCCAGGTGTGTTCTAAAACTTGGTTTTGAGCAAAAAATACGGTTTTATTTGGGTCTATGCCCGCGGCTAAGTAGCTAGCAGCTACATCTAAGGTATTTTGTGTTAATTCCTTTGGTTCAAACGGGGTAGTAAGAGCGTGTAAATCGGCAATAAAATAAAAGCGCTGTAAGTCTTTTTCTTGTGTATCTACCAGGTCTTTAACTAAACCTAAATAATTGCCAATATGGAGTTTGCCGCTGGCTCTGCAGCCAGCCACGTAAGTTTCTTTTTGCATAAAAGTATTATAGCAAGAACCTAAATACTTGCAAAACGCACGGCCGTGCGTTATTATGGTAATATGCCAAAAAAGCAAAACACATTTGTTAATAATTTTTTATTTTTTTTGGAACAAGCATCCAACCTTTTGCCTTTGCCTTTTGAAACTCCTTATGAATGGACAAAAAGGCAAAGAGGTTTTAGCAATAAGGGCTATGCCTCTATGTTATCAAATTTAGATAAACAGGGAACAATAAAAGTTTTTTCAAAAAATGGTCAGAAATTTTTACAGCTAACAAATAAAGGGCAATTGGAAGTTTTATTTGCAAAAGCTGCTTTAATATCACAAGATAAGTGGGATGGTAAGTGGAGATTATTTATGTTCGATATTCCCGAAGATCATCGCAATAAACGTGACAAGCTCAGACGGCTTTTAAAAAGAAATAATTTTATTAAACTGCAGAGTAGTGTGTTTATTAGCCCTTATGCTTTAAATAAGCAGGCGATAGAGTACTTAAAAGAAAGCGGACTTGATGAGTTTATAAGAATTTTACGGGTAGATGCAATAGATAAAGACGAAGATTTAAAAAAGAAATTTAAACTATAAAAACGCACGGCCGTGCGTTTTTATAGTAAAGGGAAATATTATAAAATTACAATTTTTTATATTTCAATAATCACTGGTAGTACCATCGACCCTGGTATCAGTTGCTACGATCCGCTAGCTGGCGGATCGGCTCCCCATCACCATTCGATGCGGGGCACGCCGGTACAGGGCAAGTCGTCTTAAATCTCAATAATAACCGGAAGTACCATTGGGCGTCTTTCGGTTTTTTGGTAGAGGTATTCGCCGATTTCGTCGCGAATAATGTTTCTTAAGTAGGCCCAGTTTGGTTCTAATTTTTCTTTACCTTTGCTTTCGGTCAGTTTTCTAACTTCATGTTTTACTTCGCGAATAAGGTCGTCGTTACCCTTCATGTAAATAAATCCACGAGAAATAATATCCGGTTGATTTATTAATTTGCCGGTGCGTCGGTCTAAGGTTAAAATTACCACAAACATTCCGTCTTGTGCCATAACTTGGCGATCGCGAATAACTACTTCGCCAACATCGCCTACGCCCAGTCCGTCTATGAACACATAACCGGAATTTATTTTGTCATCTACTGTGGCTTTGGCAACTCGGTCGGAGCCAACTTCTAAAATTTGGCCGTTATCAAGGGTAAAAATATTACTTTCAGGAATGCCCATAATTTTAGCTAATTCAGCGTGGGCAACTATCATGTGGTGCTCACCATGAATAGGCATAAAATATTTAGGTTTGGTTAAAGCTATCATAAGCTTTAATTCTTCTTGGTGCGCGTGACCGGAAGTGTGAATATCTAAAGTTTTGTTGTAAATAACATGACTGCCTAAGCGAGTAAGGTTTGAAAGCATAGCTGAAATAGCTCTTTCGTTACCTGGAATAGGGGAGGCGGAAACTATGGTAGTGTCGCCCTTTTTTATTTTTACAGTCTTGTGGTCGCCGCGCGCTATTCTGGCAAGTCCTGCAGCTTCTTCGCCCTGGGCGCCGGTAGTTAAAATAACAATTTGATTGTCCGGGAATTTTTTAGCTTGTTCGGATTTTACAATAATTTTTGGCTGGATTTTTAAGTAGCCCAAAGAAAGAGCAATCTCAATATTATTCACCAAACTTCTGCCGGTTACAATGACTTTACGGTTATATTTTGCCGCAGCATCAAATACCTGTTGAATACGCGCAATGTTGGTAGAGAAGTTGGCAAAAATAATTCGCCCTTTTATATCGCCAAAAGTTCTGTCTATGGTTAAGCCGATTTCGCGCTCACTAATACAATAGCCAGGTTTAACAGCATTAGTGGAGTCGGACATTAAAAGCAAAACTCCTTCTGCACCGAACTTGGCAATTTTATCAAATTCAGTGGGTTTGCCGTCGGCCGGGGTATGGTCAAATTTCCAGTCAGTGGCATAAATTATTTGTCCAACCGGTGTGGTAATACACAAGCCCATGCCGTCTGGAATGCTGTGATTAGTTCTGAAAAAACGAACTTTAAAATGACCTAAAGGCAAAACATCATCTTTAGTAAGAACATTTATTTTACTTCTTCCTAATAGTCCAAATTCTTCCAAGCGCTTTTTTATAAAGCCGGCGGTTAAAGCCATGGTGTAAATTGGTGGGTCACCAAGTTTAGGTAAAATATAAGGAATAGCACCAATGTGGTCTAAGTGGCCATGAGTAATAACCACACCGCGTATGCGGCGCTTGTTTTCTTCCAGCCATTTGGTGTCGGGAATAATATAGTCTATCCCCGGCATGGTGTCGTCGGGGAAAGCAAGTCCCATGTCTATAACTATAATGTCGTCGCCATATTCAATGGCAGTCATATTTTCACCAACTTCTTCAACGCCTCCCATAGGAATAATCCTTAAATTTTGGCGGGACGCGGTGTAGCGGCTGGTCGCTTTGTTTTGCTGATCGTTTGCACTAAAATTTCCGGCAACTCCGGAAATTAAACCTGTTGCTTTATTAATAAGCATGTCTAATCTATCCGGTTTGTCGTTTTCTTGACGAACTCTCATCGGGCTTGATTCTGTTTTAGAGCGAGAATCATTGCTCTGTTTTTGCGGCTGTTGGACAGGGTGTTGTCTTTGTTGTCCAAAGCGCCGCGGCATATTTTTTTTCATCATCATATAACAAATAAAAACTTTCAGACCTGTTTGCGCTCTCAGGTCTTAAATAATAAATCATCGAAAAATTTTTCCAATGAATCTGTATTTAGTGACCTGTTCGGTCGACCAAATCAGACTTGCTCGCAATTAGCAAACAATAAATAAATTCACTGATATACAGATGTTACTGATATCACGGATTCTAAAGATTGTTTGATAACTACTTTTTACCCCGTTAGAAATTTTTATATTAATTTTAAAATATATCGGGGACGAACTTTTTTGATTGAAATTTATTTCATCTCACCAGTTATTTCTAATGTGGTGAATTTCAAGTAAACTAACTAATTTATTGCATTATAGCACTTGGCGGTTTTTTTGTCCAGAAAAAGGCAAGTTTTACTTTTATTTAAGCCATTTCTTGACATCATCATCATCATCATGTTAGACTGTTTAGTCTTTCTGGGAAAACCAGGCAGATAATACAGTCTTAAGGAGATTTTATGGTGACGTTTGAGGTTGGAACGGTTACTGACATCGTCCACGCGTTTTTCTCGAAAGAGGGGGCTGGATCGTTTCCGGTATTTTCGAAGAAAGAAGCGCGGGGTGAGATAGAAAAAATCTTGCAACGTGGTGATATAACCGCCGCCGAAAAAGAAACGCTTGCTGAGCAGATTCAGTGTTCGTCGCTTCCGGAAGACAGCACGATGACTTGCGTCGAATTCCTCCCACGTTACCTCGAGGCCAAGTACCCGGGGCGGTGCCTGCTAATTGTTGTGGCAAGCCGTGTTTAGGTTTGCGCTGAGGGAGTCTCCGACTCCCTCAGCATTTTGATTTAAAATATTTTTATTGATAATTTTGGTGCCACGGGAGAGACCCCGGTACCAGTCGCTATGATCCGCCAGCTGGCGGATCGGCTCCCCGGCACCATTCGGTGCGGGCAGGCCGGTACGGGGCAGGCTTGAACCCTCACGGGATTTCTCCCACACGTACCTGCCTGTCCGCCGAAGTCCCGACTGGTCGGGACGAAGGTGGAAAACGTGCTGCACCCTGTACAAGTGGTGCCGCGGGAGGGATTTGAACCCTCACGAGCTTTCGCTCATACGTACCTGAAACGTACGTGTATGCCAATTCCACCACCGCGGCTCCATTTGTACGGGGTAAATATCCGAATCTGCCTCTTAGCGTACCGAGTGCACCCGATGGGGTTTCGCCACCTGGGCTTCAATTTATTTTGTCATTTATTTAAATTTTGTCAATTTTGCCTGTCCTCCAAAGTCCCGACTGGTCGGGACGAATGAGGAACAGATGTTTTATTTCCAAATCCGCGCGGTGTTTATATACCAGTTGCCGATATCAAAAAATCTTTGGCTGGATTCAAATAGTTGCTTAAGGCCGATGTTTTTTATTTGACTGTCTGCGGCGTATAAATACACCATTTGGTTTAAATATATAACCGGCGTTGTGCCTGAAATTAATTTATCTAATTCCAAATATTTTTGTGCTCTAATTTCCGGATTAGTTGTAGAGCGAGCGGCGGTAATTAATTTGTCCGCGTCAGGTGAATTGAAATTGGTTAAATTAAGACCCGGGTCTTTAATTTGACTAGAGTGCCAAAATATAAATGGGTCTGGGTCTGCGCCAAATTTTTGTGGGAAAACCAAAACATCAAAATTTCTCGGCCTAATAACTGTGTCAGTTAGTTGTTTGGTCGGCAGTATGTTTAAACTTACTTTAATATTAAGCTGTTTCCAGTTTTCAGCTAAAAGTTCGGCGGTTTTTGCATTGACTGAAGAGTCGTTGGTGGAAATAGTAATTTCTAACTGTAGATTTTTTTTAGTTCTAATATTGGTTGTGCTGTCTATTTTCCAACCTGCTTTTTCTAAAAGTTCTTTGGCTTGGTCTAAATTATAGCCAATGTTTTTTGGCGTAGAATTAACTTGCTCGTTATTTAATAGAGGAGAAGAGGGGAGCAGTGCGTCGCCTTTAAAGACTTGGTCAATTATTTGTTGTTTATTTGAGCTTAGGTTTAATGCTTTTCTAACAGCTTCTTCACTGAGTGCTTTTTTTGTTAAGTTAAAGAAGGCGACTTGGTATTGCGGTAGGGGCAAATTGTAGATTTTAAGATTTTTTTGCTCTTTATCTAAATATAAATTGCTGCCTAAAGGTAAAAAGCCGTAAGCGGAAATTTCTCGGCTGTGGAGAGAGTTTAGAATATCTTCTTCTGAGTCATAAAATTTAAAAACAATTTGTTCAATATGAGGTTTTCCGCCAAAATAGGATGAAAAAGCTTTTAAGCTTATGCTTTGAATTTTTCCGCTGGTTAATTTTTTTATTTCTTTTATAGCATAAGGACCGCTGCCTATAGCTTCAAGATTAGTTTTGGAAAGCAGAAAGTTTTGGGCTTCGGTTTTTTCCCAAACGTTTTTTGGCAGTATGCCCTGGGTTAGGTTAAACATAAAAGGGCCGGAAATATCTTTGGTGGTAAATTTTACACTAAAATCAGAAAGTTTTTCGACTGTAGTAGACTGCCACATGTTTCTAAACGGGCTTTTAAAGTTTGGGTCTTTTAAAGTTTGAAAAGTATATACAACGTCATCGGCTGTAATGGGTTTGTCATTATGCCATTTGCCATTTCTTTTTAAAGAAATTGTGTATTGTTTTTGATCTTCGGAAATTTGTGGCATACCATCGGCTAAGTCCGGTGTTAAATTTCCATCGTTGTTAAATTTATAGAGAGATGAAAAAATTAAACGACTTAAACTTAAGTCAGCTTCGTTATGCGCAAGTAGCGGGTTAATGTAAGTAGGCTGTCCGAGTAAGGCTTCGCTAAAGCTTCCGCCGAATCCGGCTGCGGGCTTAGTGTGGCTAATGTAGAAATTTCTGACAGACCAGAATAAGCTTAAGGTTGCAAGCAAAACGAGCACAGCTAAGACAATTTTTTCATTTTTGCCCATTAATGAAAAAACTTTCCGGAATTTGGAAAGGTTTGTGTGTTTGAGCTCTTTTGCGCCGGCTAGAATTTGTCTGGCGTAAGCTGTTGAGTTGTGTAAAATACCGTTCATGGATAACAGATGCGCGGGTTGTACGCTAAGCGGGCAAAAATTTGTCCATTAGCCCAACTACGACCTATTTTATAAACAAGAAAGATACGTTAATTGCTACGAATAAAATACCTAAAATTATGGTGGCGTAAAATAGCCATTTTTCAAAGCCTCGGCGGGTAGAAACAATGTTCCCGGCTCCGCCAAAAACATTAGACAAGCCTGAAGACTTATTTTGCAAAGCAATGGTAATAATTAACAGAACCATTACCAATATGTTAATAAATTGCATGATTTGTCGCATGTTTTTGAATTTTTAGGCCAATAAAATATAACTTGCAATATTATACAAAGAACAGTGCCGTAAGTCAAGAAGTAATAAAATAGAATTATTCTAATTGTTCTAATTAACCTCCGCCTGCCAAAGCAAATAGTATTAATATCACCTGCTAATAACTATCAATAAATTAAGAAAAGAGTTCAAAATGCGGCGGGCAGGTAAGTGCCCTAAATAATGACTAATGCATAATGACTAAATTCCAAACTAGGGATAACTCGATTTTTGACATTAGGCTTTTAGGATTTAATTAAAATAATTAGAACAATTAGGTCAATTAGAATAATTTACAATTTTTGTTTTATTTTTGCCGCTATCTTTTCTCCTACTACAGTTTTTAATTCATCAAACGATGCTTGCCTGACGTCCGCGACTGTGCCAAATTTTTCTTTTAAAAGTTTTTTAGTTTTGGGGCCAATACCGGGAATTTCGTCGAGTGCGGATTTTACTGCTTGCTTGCTCCTAAGTTGCCTGTGGAAAGTTATGCCAAACCTATGCGCTTCGTCACGCAGTCTTTGAAGAAGCTGTAGGGCGGGTTGATCGTGCTCGAGTATAATCGGTTCCGGTGAATTTGGCAGGAAGATTTCTTCAATACGTTTGGCAAGACCGATTATTGGAATTAAGAATTTTGAATTATGAATTATGGAGGCGGCAACGCCTAACTGTCCTTTTCCGCCATCAATAACAATCAAATCCGGTTTATCCCATGTATCTTTTACCATAATTCCTGCTTCATAATTCATAATTCTTTGCATTCTTCTTTCTAACATTTCCTTCATCATAGCAAAGTCATCCGGCGTGTCTTTGCCGCGAATTTTAAATTTTCGGTATTGGCTTTTTAGCGGTTTACCATCTACAAAAACTACCATGCTGCCTACGGCATTGGTACCTTGAGTATTACTTATGTCGTAGCATTCAATTCTTTTTGGAATTGCGGTCAACTTTAATACGTCTTTTAATTGGTTGAGCGCTAAATTAATTTTGTCTATTTCACCGGCTTTTTGAGACAGGTGTTGCTTTAAATATTCTTGCGCATTATGGTTAGCCATATTTAGTAAATGCAGCGGTTCTTTTTGCGTGGCGCGTATAACAGAAGTTTTTTTATTAAAGCGCTGTCGTAGTAATTTCTCTACTAGAGTTTTATTTTCTGGATTATTTTCTAAATATATGCGCTCTGGCCTATCTGAAGCTTCTATATAATAGTCTTCCAAAAATTTCTGTAAAACTTCGTTTCTGTAGTTATCCGTAGATCCGGATTCCAACCGTATGCCCGGATCGGAATATATAAAGTTTTCCTTGTCCATAAGTTTGCCGCCCCGGACTTTAAACAAATTTACGCAGGTATTTTCATCGGAACTAAAAATTCCAACTACGTCCCAGTTAACTTTTTTGGGAATTATTACGCTTTGTTTTTGTTCTACCATTTCCAGGCCCTTAAGTTGGTTTCTTAGACGCGCGGCTTTTTCAAAGAGCTTTTTGTTAGCTGCGGCTTTCATTTCTTTTTCTATGTCTCTTTTAACAGTTTTAAAATCGCCTTTTAAAAAAAGTTTTATTTTTTCTAAATGCAGTTTATATTCATCTAACGGCATGGCCCCAATGCAAACACCCGGACAGCGGTGCAAATGGTAGTAAAAGCAGGGTTTGTTTGAAACTTTGCTATTGGTGCAGTAGGGGAATATGTAGCGAATAGTTTTTAAAACCTCGCGTACTTTGTAGGCGGCGGTATAGGGGCCAAAATAGTTGGTAGCCTGCCCCGTAGCGTGCCGATTTATCGGCTCTGCTACTGGGGTGAGTAGTGGGTAGTGAGTAGTGGGTACAGTTTTGCCTTCATCACGAAAATGTCTTCTTTCAAATTTGTTGTCGGCAATGCGACGAGTTAAAAGAATTTGGGGGATTTGGGTAGAGTAATCAAAGGCAATGAACGTATAGCTTTTGTCATCGCGGAGCAGAATGTTGTATTTGGGTATGTGTTTTTGAATTAAAGTGCGTTCCAAATACAAACTTTCCAGCTCGTTTTCTACCACTGTGTAATCTAAATCTGCCGCTTCCTTCATTAGGTAAGGAATTTGCGGCCGTTCGTCGTGACCTGAAAAATATTGTTTAACCCTCGCCCTTAAGTTTTTAGCCTTACCAATGTAAATAATCTTGTCCTCTTTGTCTTTATATATATAGACGCCGGGGGAGGTGGGAAGAGCGGGGAGCTTGTTTTTAAGTTGTAAGTTGTAAGTTGTAAGTTCAGACATATATAAATTATATCGGCTGTTTAGCCGGGTGTCTATGACTGTAAAAGCTTTTAAAAAAGCATATTTTTTGATTTGCAGCGCGATTAGCTAAGCTAGTTGAGCAATCTTGACTTTTATGATAGAATTGCTTCTGTGTTAGCGCTTAGTGGGTAGCGTTTAGCGTAAAGATAATGAAAACTAATTCATTTAAAGACTTAATAGTTTGGCAGAAAGCAATGGAACTGGTGAATTTAATTTACCAACTTTCTAATTTATTGCCTGCACGAGAACAATATATTTTAATTTCTCAGATGCTTCGTGCCGCTATTAGTATTCCATCTAATATCGCAGAAGGACATAGGCGCAACCATAAACCGGAATTTATACAATTTTTATCTATCGCTTTTGCTTCTGCGGCTGAGCTTGAAACACAATTATTGATTTGTCAAAAACAATATACAAATATTAAATATAACTACGAATTTACTTTTTCAATCTTGACAGAGGTGCAAAAAATACTTTTTGTAATGCTTAAGAATCTAAAAACTACACGCTAAACGCTTAACGCTATTCCCTATGCACAATAATATTTCCATTCGCGGCGCGCGGATGCACAATTTAAAAAATATAGATGTAGATTTGCCTCGCAATAAGCTGGTAGTTTTAACCGGCTTGTCCGGCTCAGGTAAGTCTTCTTTAGCGTTCGATACAATTTACGCCGAAGGTCAAAGGCGTTACGTGGAAAGTTTGTCTGCTTATGCGCGACAATTTATTGGTCTTATGGACAAGCCCGATGTAGATAAAATTGAAGGTTTGTCACCCGCTATTTCTATAGATCAAAAATCCGCATCACATAACCCGCGCTCAACAGTCGGTACGGTTACAGAAATTTACGACTATATGCGCTTATTGTGGGCGCGCATTGGCGTGCCACATTGTCCGGTATGCGGAAAGAAAATTCAAGGTCAAACCATACAGACAATGGTTGATCAGCTTTTAAATTTACCGGATGGTACTAAATTAATTTTACTTGCCCCTTTTATTAAAGATCAAAAAGGTGAACACCGTCATATTTTTGAACAAATAAAAAAAGCGGGTTTTGCGCGCGTCAGGCTTGACGGTACGGTTATGGATTTAAACGAAGCGCAAAACATTACTTTAGATAAGCAAAAAAAACACACTATAGATGTTGTGGTAGACAGGTTGTCTGTAAGCCGGGAAGACAAAGGTAGATTAAGCGAAAGTTTAGAAAAAGCTTTAGACCTGGGTGATGGGATTGCTTTAGCAGTTAGGGTTGATGAATTAAAATCTGAAGGGAAAGTTAGTGGTCCTCACTCTAAAGAGGCTGAGGGAAAAAATATAAGTTCTCAAGAGATTGTGCTTTCACAAAAATTTGCCTGTCCGGACGGACATATACAATTGTCTGAGCTTGACCCAAGAGATTTTTCATTCAATAGTCCACATGGGGCATGTTTAGATTGTAAAGGCTTGGGTAATAAACTTACGGTTGAGCCGGACTTAGTCATGCCGAACCAAAAATTAACCTTGGCCGAAGGCGCCATTCGCCCATGGAGCAAAACAACTTCTCGCTTGTCTTGGTACGCGCGCATTTTGGAAGCTGTGGCTAAGGAATACGGTTTTTCTGTGAATGTGCCGGTAAAAGATTTGCCCAAAAAATATATAGACATTATTTTAAACGGCACGGGGGAGAAAAAAATCCGCGTGTCAGGCGAATTCCGTTCCGGTGACGGCGAATTTGAAATGAATACTGTGTTTGAAGGGGTAATTCCAAATTTAGAACGCCGCTACAGGGAAACGGATTCCGATTATATGCGCAGCGAAATAGAAAATTATATGCGTGTTAGGCAGTGTCCGACTTGTCACGGCAAAAGATTAAAGCCAGAAGTTTTGGCTGTAACTGTGGGCGAAAAAGGTATTGTGGAAATTTCCGCGCAAAGCATCGAATTGACCAGTGAATTTTTCAAGCAGCTTTCCAAAAAACTTTCTCAAAAAGATCTAAGCATTGCCAATCAGGTTTTAAAAGAAATAAATGCTCGTTTGTCGTTTTTGTTAAATGTTGGACTTTCATATTTATCGCTCGACCGTACCGCCGATACGTTAAGCGGCGGAGAAGCACAGCGCATCCGCCTTGCCACGCAAATTGGCAGTGGCTTAACCGGTGTTTTATATATATTAGACGAGCCGAGCATTGGACTTCATCAGCGCGATAACGGTAAGCTACTGCAAACTTTAAAAGATTTGCGTGACTTGGGTAATACCGTAATTGTAGTAGAACACGACGAGGAAACTATAAGGGAAGCGGACTGGGTAGTAGACATAGGGCCGGGCGCGGGCAAACACGGCGGGGAATTGGTAGCTGAAGGTAAACCGAAAGACATTGAAAAAGTCGCAAAAAGTTTGACCGGCCAGTATTTATCGGGTAAGGAATTTATTGCCGTGCCCAAAAGGCGCAGAAGCGGCAACGGTAAAAAAATCCAAATTTTTGGCGCGGAAGAATTTAATTTAAAAAATCTTAATGTAGATATTCCACTGGGTAAATTTGTTTGCGTAACCGGCGTTTCCGGCAGTGGCAAATCAACTTTGTTTAATGATATTTTAGCGCGCGCTTTGTATAAATATTTTTACAATAGCAAAGACGAGCCGGGTAAGCACAAAAAGCTTTTAGGCATTGACCATTTAGACAAAGTTATAAACATTGATCAAAGTCCGATTGGCAGAACGCCGAGGTCTAACCCGGCTACTTACACGGGTTTGTTTACACCTATCCGCGAACTTTACGCGGAGACTAAAGAAGCTAAAATGCGCGGTTATCAGGCCGGCCGCTTTAGTTTTAACGTTAAGGGCGGTCGTTGCGAAAAATGCGCGGGCGACGGAGTTATAAAAGTGGAAATGAATTTTTTGCCCGATGTTTATATTACCTGCGAAGAATGCAATGGCAAGCGCTACAACCGTGAGGCTTTGGAAATTCATTATAAAAATAAAACCATTTCCGATGTTTTGGAAATGACGGTAGATGAAGCAAAAATCTTTTTTGCCAATTTGCCTATGCTGCATAGAAAACTAGAAACTCTTTCCCAGGTAGGTTTGGGCTATATGCGCCTTGGGCAAAATGCCACGACTTTGTCCGGCGGAGAAGCTCAGCGCATTAAACTTGCCACAGAACTTTCCCGTTCATCTACTGGTAAGACTTTATATTTATTAGATGAGCCTACTACCGGCCTTCACTTTGCGGATGTAAAGCGCTTGGTAGATGTTTTAAATAAATTGGTAGATAAAGGCAACAGCGTAGTAGTTATTGAACATAACTTAGATATGATTAAAACCGCGGACTGGTTAATAGATTTAGGTCCGGAAGGCGGGGATAAGGGCGGCCAAATTGTTGCTATAGGAACGCCGGAAGACGTGGCAAAAGTAAAAGGTAGTTTTACCGGGCAGTATTTAAAAAAAATACTATAGGGCAACTCGCCCCGTACCACTTTTTAGATTTTTATCTGATGAATAAAGTAATTCATACGTATACATAATTCACCAGCTATGGAATGTTAACAAAAAGTGGTATGGGGTATTTAAAACAGGTTTTGTAAAAATATATTTTTTAAACTCACGCTAACTAAATAGTTAGCGTGAGTTTTTTGTTATTACATTTTACAATGGTCATCTTTGCGCTGCGCAAAGATGACCATTGTACTCTTATGGGAGAAAGACGATCATACAGAATATATGGTGAGAAGTGGAATCTGCGCAGTTGTAGTCTCTCCTCCT
>CAYVNU010000015.1:0-27342 GCA_964453265.1 uncultured Candidatus Saccharibacteria bacterium
ACGCCTAGAAGAAAAAACTGGCCTCCGCACCCCAATACGTAACTAAAAAACTCCCGAATGGGAGTTTTTAAAAATTTAATGTAAATCTAGCCTAAATAATGTTAGGCTAGATTTTTTTTTATAAATATCATATAATATATGAAGTTTTACCAAACATTGGGGCGTAGCCAAGCGGTAAGGCACGGGCCTTTGAAGCCTGCATTCCCAGGTTCGATCCCTGGCGCCCCAGCCAATAAGAGATATTAAAATATTCATTGGAATTCCGCCGAAAGGCGGATTTCTGTTAATATATGGATCATGGCCACACTTTTAGAAAAAATTGATGTGATTGATGAGAAAATAAATAAGAATATTAATATTCTTTCAAAAGGTGAGAGAGGTCTTGCATCTCAAGCTATTTTAGATGATCTGCGAGATTTGGTAGAGCATACTGGCGTTTTAATTCATGCAGGGAAAAATTCAGAAATAGGTTTCAATTTAATTCAAGAAAGCCTCGAACATATAAAACAGTTCTCAAAGTATAGTTTCTTATACAAACTTCACAGTAGGCTAAATTTAGGCATTTCACATTATGAACCGAATGAAAGTGATGCTGAAATGCTGATGCTTAGTTACATGCATAATCTATTTCTTATAAAGAAGTTTTACCTTGAAAATTACAATCATCGCATTTTAAGAGATCTGCGAAATTACCCATTAAATCTCGATCCTGGTCTATCAGCTTATTATAAAGCTATAATCGAAAAAATAAATAATGCAGATTATGAGAATGGAATTGACAAAGCCGATTTTTACATTGATAGAGTAAAGCCAATTATTATTGATGATGAACTTTATTATGAAGTAACTTTCCGACCCGCAACAAATAATTTCTCAAAATTTAATAAAACTGTTGCGTACACGAGATGTAAGATTACAACAAACTATGCTCTCAGATTAACGTTAGTAAGAACTCAAATAACTGTATTTGATACTAAATCACGTATTTTTATTATATTGGATTTTGAGATTTCTATCCGTCCCTGTGAAATACATCATTTAGGAATGATTTTTGATCGAGGTTTTGTATTTAAAAGCAGGAACAAAGAATATCAAAACCTAATGACAGCTCTTAAGAGCAGTCAATTAACATTGCTTGAAATAATAACTCTGAATGAAGCAAGGTTCGAGAAGTTTAAAAGATATTTGGCAGATGGTACAGGTTCAGGAAAAATTCTACAGCTTATTGAGAAGTGCAGACAAATAATTATTAAGGGTTCTAATGGTGCGAATATTATCAGATATCTTCTAACTAATCTGAATAATGTTGTATTGAAAAAACAATTAAGTACTGAAACGTGCGATTTTCTTTCAAGCATGTATTTAAAGAGTGGGTGTCGTGTTTTCGATCATATGCCTTTTTGCTCCTCTTTAATCATGCATAACCCAACCAAGGCCATTTTGATTGATTGTATCTCTCCAGAAGGTAGAATTCACGAGTTCTTGGCAAGACATTTGAATCAAAATACGAGAACTAGAAAAATTTTATATACCCCCCTTGAAGAAGTAAAATCGATTTACAATATCGATAAAGAAATTAAAACCTTTAACTCAAAGGTTTGGAAAGGTCATAAACCGGATCGTGAAATAATGACCTATTCTAGCTATATATACAATCATGGAGCAGAAAAAGATTGCCACAGTATATTTACTAAAATTTTAAGTTTTACAAACTCTGGAATTGACGATTATCAAACTCTTATTGATCTGTGGCTTGATCAGCAGGATCTTGATTTTATCGATTCCGGCCAAAAGAGGAAAATTTTAAGAGAGCTATTTGGTGCGTCTTATGTTGCTCTTATATATGGATCGGCAGGTACTGGTAAAACTAGAATGATTGAATATATCAATAATGTTTTCTCAGCTGAGAACAAAATATTTCTGTCTAATACAAACGCTTCAGTAAACAATCTCAGGAATAGAATAGGAGAAAGTGACAAACATATATTCTCAACCGTCGCATCATACTTAAATAACATTGATCAGTATGGAGAATCAGAAATACTTTTTATAGACGAGTGTAGTACTGTAGGCAATACGGATCTTCTACGAGTTCTGGAATATCGAAAATTTAAGAAACTAGTCTTAGTCGGAGACGTGTATCAAATTGAAGCTATTGATTTTGGGAATTGGTTTTATCTTTGTAAGAATTTGCTACCAAAACATTGTATTTTTGAATTAGATGATACTCATCGAACGAAGAGAGAAGATTTGAAGTTATATTGGTCATCTGTTCGAAATTCGGATGACAACGTACGTGAAATTGCTTCCAGGGGTCAGTTTACAAAACCATTGGACCAGTTCATAAAAAATTACCAAGATAGTGAAGATCAGATTGTTTTATGTTTGAACTACGATGGGTTATATGGGATTAATAATCTAAACAGGCTCTTACAAGAAAAAAACCCAAATAAAGCAATGGACTGGGGTTTTCATAGTTATAAGGTTGGAGATCCTATCATTTTTACAGAATCATTTAAATTTGCACCTGTTTTATATAACAACCTAAAAGGCCGTATAGCAAAAATTACCCCAAATGGGAATGATATACAGTTTGAGATAATAATTGGCTACTCGCCTAACCCATTTGACGCACACCGTTGCGGTATTGATTTATTAGAGAATCTCCCAGAAGGAAAATCAAAGATTAGGATTTCAGTAAGTAAACTGGAAAACGTCGACGAGGATTTAGATGATTCTGACAGGCTAGTCCCATTTCAAGTGTCGTACGCTACATCTATTCATAAGGCACAGGGCCTTGAATATAAAACAGTTAAGCTTGTTTTTGTGGATGAGGTACAAGATATGGTTACCCACTCTATATTTTATACAGCTATAACAAGAGCAAAAGAAAAACTTGAAATTTATTGGTCTCCAGAAACTGCTGGAAAAGTTTATGAACGTATTAAATCAAATCTAAACAAACAGGACTCAAATATTTTTAAAAGCAAATTCAAATTACAATAAACGCTCAATGAACTATAAATACGCTTCATTTTAGAAACAAGCGAGATCCGCAAAATTTTCTAAAAAATATGTATAAATGCGTTAAAAACTTTGAGCAAACTTGGCTCTAATCCGTATAGGTCTAACAAAATACCGACCTGGTGGCAGTTTTATGTTATTATAAATTTATGTCTTTTAAAGAAACTTACGAAAAGGAAAAATATGTGGTGGTGAATGGGCAGAGTGCGAAGTTTAGGATAGTTAAATATTCTATAATTATTCCTTTGCTGGTAGGTTTGTATTTGTGGAAAGGTGCGCGGTTTAGCGGATACTTAGTTTTATTTTTAGTTGTTTTTGGAACAATTACGCATTTTGTATTAAGGTGGAAAACTAAGGGGTGGACGCAAAAGTGGTGGTTTGTTGATCCTATAATAAAAAAATAATTTTACATTTTATGGAGCTCAAAGAGTCTGCCAGCCTAAAAATGTGTAGAGAATTTTTGGGCAAGAAAGTTGAAATAATAATTGACCAGGCTTTTGGGACTATTTACGAAGGTGCGATTTATAGTTTAAATTATGGTTATGTACCGGGTACAATTGCGCCGGATGGCGAGGGTTTAGACGCTTATTTTTTAGATTCCAAAGAGCCTCTTAAAAAAGCTGAAGGCGTTTGCATAGCCATAATTCATAGACTAGAAGACGATGACGATAAACTTATTTTGGCGAAAGAGGGTGCAGAATATTCAGATTCGGAAATTGAAGAATTGGTAAATTTTAGAGAGAAGTATTTTAAACATATAATAATTCGGTAAGGTATGGAAATAACAAGGCCAAAAGTTGGAGTCGGGGTTTATATAACAGACGGTAAAGGCAATTTGCTTATGTTTTTTCGGAAAAGCCCTCATGAAGCTGGTACTTGGTGTCCGCAAGGTGGGCATTTGGAAATGGGGGAAAGCTTTTTAGACTGCTGTAAAAAAGAAGTTCTGGAAGAAGTTGGGCTTAATTTAGAAGAGGTGGAAATGCTGGGTGTGGTAAATAATGTTTTTTCGGAGAATAAACATTATGTAAATGTAGATTTTCTAGCCAAAGGCGTGAGTGGCGAGGCTAAAATAGGCGAGCCGGATAAATGCGAAAAACTTGGTTGGTATTCAATAGACAACTTACCTAGTCCGCTTATGCTGCCTGTGGTAAATTTATTTAAAACTTATCCGGAAATTTTAAAAAAGCTAAAAACTTTTAATAGCTTTAAAGAGTAGTTTGAAATTTATATTCATGATATTATAGTTAAATAGTTAGCTTGTAAATTTTTTGCTTAAAAGCTTGATGTTGTTCTCTATCCCAGTAGTATGTCTCCACAAGTTTACCCCGTACTGAAGCTTTATCTTCTAGTACTGGGGGTCGACAACTACGGGGCACGTAAAGTAGAACAATACTTTTACTTCCTAACTCAAAGTGAAAGAAAACTTAAAAGAGTATTACTAAATATCATTTAAATTATAAAATACAATGGACTCAACATCTGAACATTTAAGAGGGTTGTCACGCAATATGCCCCCTGTGGGTGGAGCTGAAGTTGTTGAAAGTGCACATCCAGAAAGAGATGAGTATTTAAACTTGCTTAAATATTTGCTTGAGGTCAATAAACCTTCGCCGGATATGAATAAAAAATATGTCAGTCCGGAAATGAAAGCTGGTTTAGCAGAAGTGTTAATTGGAACTCAGCAGGAAATTGCCAAACTTTTACAAGCTGAAATTGTTAGTGAAAATGACCCAGTAAGTAAATTAATAACTGTTTTTAGCAGCATTTTGTACGCCAGGGTTGAATTAGGGGAAAACAATAACAAAAAAACTAAGGATCAATTAGAATTAGCTATGTTTATTTCTAAAAATTTTCCAAGCTTAACAATTTCCGGTTGTGTGCCACTGCTCGATTCATGGAATAATACCTTGAATGATATTGAATAGCAAAATAAAAAAACACCCTCTAAAATTTTTTAGAGGGTGTTTTTTTATTTCATTTCTTCGTAATTGTTTTTCATAATAGCTAAGTCGCGATTTATTTTACTTTTAACTGTATTTAAGTTAAGGTTAAACTTTTTAGCTATTTCTTTTTCGGTTGCGTCATGTAAATGCCTTAAGGCTATCATTTCTCTTCGTTCCGGTCGGGTTCTAATGCAAGAAGTTTTTCAACTAAGTCTTTGTTTAGAATGGCGGTTTCGAAAGGAGGTTTTGTATCCGGCATTTCCGGGCTTAATTCTTGTGAGGTGTCAGGGTTACGGTCCGGGAAATCTGTAGAATGAATTTTTCTTTCAAAATCTAACACAGCACTTTCAGCTATAGCAGAAACCCAGCCGTATTATTTTGACTCTCCTTTATAGTCGTCTAGAAATCTAAACGCTTTTATAAGCGTGTTTTGTAAAATTTCATCTACGTCTGTTTCTAAATTAGGGCTTTTAAACCGGGATAACAAAAACTTAATATGTTTTCTTAAAGGTTTTTGAAACTCCAGTAATTCTTTTTCTAGCTCTTGCCTATTTTTGAATTTTGGTCCTGTTAAAACTTCCGGCAAATAGTGTAAGACTTATTAGATTATGACTTTAATTGAACTTTTTTCTAAATCTTTTTTTTAAATTTTCGCGAATTCTATGTAATTTTGATTTGATTGTATCTTTATTTTCCCCCGATTTTTCCGCTAGTTCTTCAATGCTCGCGTCATTTAGATCTTTTGACACCAGTAATTCTCTTTGCTCGGGACTTAATTTTTTTAACAGGTTTTGAACAAATTTCCGATTATCTAACCCTTCTATATAATCTGATTCCGGGTTAGCGCCTAATGATTTGCTATGGTCACTTAAATTATCCAAACTTTCTGTTATATTCTCACCACGCTTTTTAGCTATTCGTGCCCTAAAAAATTCTTTTATTTCGTTATCCGCTATTCTATACAACCAGCTTTTTAAATCCTCACCACGTCTTAAAGTATGCAAAGAATTAACAGCCTTTATAAAAACTTCTTGAGTTATATCTTTTGCATCTGTATGAGAATTTACTCCGGTCATTCTTCTGTTAACGAAAATTAATATTTCGTTATAGTGCTTTAGCACATCTTCTTGGGTTACTTCGAAATGTAGTTCTGAATTTCCATTATTTATTTCCGCGGAATTTGGCATAAGTCTAGCAGCAAATATTTAATTTTAAGCTTTATAATTTTCCCAAGAATATTTGTCAGGGTCAAAGCCTTCGCCGCAGGTGGTTTCTATGAGAGCGGTACAAATTTGGTAAGGGTCTAAGTTAGCTGCCGGACGGCGGTCTTCTAAATAGCCGCGTTTGTTGTTGGCGGAGGCCATGGGAATTCTAATGCTGGCGCCTCTGTCGGAAACGCCGTAACGGAATTGACTAATTGAGCAGGTTTCGTGTTTGCCGGTTAAGCGCTTGTCGTTGTCGGCTCCATAAACTCGTATATGTTCTTTGTGACGTTTGCTTAATTTTTCACAAGCTTCTTCAATAACTTTAATTCCGCCTTCATTGCGCATTCCTTTAGTGGAATAGTTGGTGTGGCCGCCCGCGCCATTCCAGTCTCCCGGCATTGGTTTTGGGTCTAGCTTGGCGTAGACTTCATGCTCTTCGCCTAAGCGGTACAAAAGCCAGCGTGAAAGCCAAAGTTGGTCGGAAATTTCTAAAGGCGGCAACGCGCCGACTTGGAATTCCCACTGCGCGGGCATAACTTCGGCATTAATGCCGGAAATAGCAATGCCGGCATCTAAGCAGGCGTGCAAATGTTCTTCGACTAAAGGCCGGCCATGAACTTCGTCGTAGCCAACGCCGCAGTAGTAACGTCCTTGCGGATGCGGAAAACCGTCTTTGGGCCAGCCTAGCGGCCACTCTTTTCTGTATAAAGTATACTCTTGTTCAATGCCAAATAAAGGTTCGTGCTCTTTGTATTTGTCCGCGACTTGGGCGAGAATGTGGCGGGTGTTGGTTTTATGCGGAGTGCCGTCGGCGTTTAAAACTTCGCACATTACTAAAATGTTGTCGCCTTTATTTATAGGATCTTTAATATAATAAACCGGTTTCAAAGCGCAATCGCTAAAATGGCCTTCGGCTTGTTCGGTGGAAGAACCATCAAATCCCCACATGGGAATATCATCTACTTTTTGCACCGGACCGTTAATAACTTTAGTTTTGGACCGAAGTTTTTGGGTGGGTTTTTGCCCATCCATCCAAATATATTCGGCCATGATTTTTACTTGCGGCATATTTTTGCCTTTCTTGCCCTATTTTCGGGCTGAATTAAACCCTTTGAAGTTTTAAAATTTTACGATGCTATGTTCGCACCAGTGAAATAGTAACAGCAAAGGTTGATAAAAAATATAAAAACACCTAAATTTAGGCATCTCCTTTTAAAACTGAGGTGTTTATAATTTTATTGTAACAAGCTTGTTATTTTACGCAAGATGTGGATATTTGGGAAGTAGGAAGTAGGAAGTAGGAAGTAGGGTTCCGAAACCTTGTATTATGAAACTCAAAAATTATTGAAATCAATCAGTCCTAATAAAGTGAAGAACTTCTTATTTAAGGGATTCTTCTCCGCCAACTGGCGGATCAGAATGGTTTAGTAATTCAAAGTCCGGTAAGTAGTTTATAGGCTGCTTAATTGTTTGAATTGCTTTACTCGGTTGTTTATTTCTGATTGTTTAATATTATGGAGTCTTTTGGTGCCGAAATCTTCAATGCAAAAGCTGGCCATGGCTGAGCCGTAAATACAGGCTTTTTTATAGTCAGCTAAGGTAAGGGTGTGCTTAGAACTATTTTTGCACAAATAACCAAACATCCCGCCCGCAAAGCTGTCGCCCGCTCCGGTTGGGTCTTTTACTTCTTCTAGCGGCAGGCCGGGGAGGTGGAAAATTTGTAACCTTTCCACCTTCTTCGCCAAGGCTTCGGCGGGCAAGCCAGTCCTCCCCTCAGAAGGGGAGGGGGTGCTGAACATTAAAAGTCCGTATTCGCCGCGCTTGATAATTAGCGTTTTCCCTCTCCTTTTGAGGAGAGGTATTAAGGGAGAGGTTGCCCCCATCATTTCCAATATTTTTTTCGCGGCTTTGTATATGTTGTGCTCTTTGGAAAGTTCTCTTGCTTCGCTGTCGTTTATTACAAATATATTTACTTGAGCAATAACTTTTTTTAAGTCATTGAGCGCGGTTTCTATCCAAAGGTTCATAGTGTCTAGTCCCACCAGCTTTGGTTTTTTTATCTGCTTTAATACATCTAATTGCAAACTTGGGTGTATGTTTCCCAAAAAAATATATTCTGCTGATTGTTGGGTATCGTTCAGCTGGGGTTTAAAGTCCGCAAAAACTCCAAGTTCGGTTTTTAAAGTATCGCGGGTGTTTAAATCAAAATGATATTTGCCTGCCCAGTGAAAAGTTTTGCCTTTTTGTTTTTGTATGCCCGAGACATCTATTTTTCTTTTTTTTAGAATTTCCATACCCCCAAAGTCTTCGCCCACAACGCCAATAACCGAAGGCGAGGTAAAGTAGCTGGCTGCTAAACTAAAATAGGAAGCGCTACCGCCTAAAGTTTTACTAATTTTTCCAAAAGGAGTTATAATGCTATCAAAGGCCACTGAGCCAATATTAAGTAATTTCATATATCTAATTATAGCAAATTAGTTATGCAAAGAAGAGGTCAATTATTTGATGGTGATGAGAGTGAGAGATTTAAGGAAAAAGTACGCAGTGTTGAACAACAGGAAAAAGCTGGCTTAATAGAAAGTTGGGAAAAATTGGGCGAAGACATTAAAGCTCGCCAGGAGTTAGTGCGTAATTTACCAGAAACGCCCGGGTTTGTTGAATTTTGGAAGTCTTTTGACGGAGAAAAAATTAAAGCAGCTTGGATTCAGCGTTTAGGCGAATTAAATACAAAAGACCCACAACAAGCTGCAGAATATTGTTTAGTTAATGCTCAGGTTAAAAGTCTAGACCCAAACTTATATTACGAATTATTCACTGACGATATTAACCTTAGGCCAAAAGTCATAAGCTATGTGCATGGTTTAGAGCATGCTTGGGATCTTAACCAATTTTTTAAATACGCAAGGGCTTTAGAGATTTTAAGACCCAAAGAAGACCCTCAGGATTTTGTGGTAAGTGAGCAAGAATGGGACTTGATAGCTAAAAATATAGATGAATCTTCTAAATATTTAAATTTTTCTAAATTTACAAGACTTTATAGTGAAGCGGCTTTTTTGGATTTAGCTGAAATTAGTCGCCGTGTACAAATTACAGATAAAAAATGGGAGGCTTTGGAAAGTACTTTTAAAGCTCATAGCTCTGATCCTAATTACAGAACCGCAATGTCAATGTATTTTAGAGCTATTAAGCCCAAAGGTAAGCCTGATGTGCTTGTAAATAAGTCCGAATGGTTGGCTAAGTGTAAAAGTGCGGCGGAGGTTTACAAATGGACAGTGGGGGACGGTTCTAATACATTACCGCAGAAGGGATTTTTACAAACGTTTCTCAGCAGTTCTTTTGAAGTAAAATACGCAAATGTTGCGCAGAGCTAAATAAATTACTTGCGGTTGACAAATAAATAATATTTTTATACCATATAATAAATATGCAGAAATTCTTTTACAGCTTTGGAAAAATGATGATGCCTCTTTCTTCCTGAAAGTGGCCTCTTTGAACATAACTTGATTGTATTCAAAAAAGCCCCTTTCATGAGAAAGGGTGTTTTTTTATGGAGGAAAAATAATGAAGTATCGTAATTTGAGGTTATCGCCAGAGAAATATTGTTTGTATTGCAAAGGCCCGGTTAAAAAAAAGAGAGGCCTTGAGTATGTGGACCAGTGCGAATCACTAAGTTGTGACCCGCACGGCTATGGCGATCCGAGGCGCTGTCCGGAATGTGGGGCGGGACATTTTTATTTTGTCGGCCAAAGTAAGGGTGTAACAAAAATAGAATGTTCGGTCTGCGGGTCTTATTCTGACTCACTGACCGTGACAAAGCGTCAACCTATGGTTATTCCCGAGAGAGTCTAGTCGTCTTTGGCTCTCTCGGATTTTTTTTGGTAAATCCTAAATCTTACATCTTAAATCTGAAATCAACTACCCCATACTATGTCTTAAAATCGCTTGATGCTCAATTATATGAGCTAAGCTTTTTTTAGACTTTAATTGCTTGTGAAGTTTTTCGCAAAGTTTATAGTGGGCTTTTTCTTCTGGTGTTTTTGGCCCTAGTTCATCTATAAGATATTTTTCTATTTCTTGCACATCGTCCCAAATATTTTTAAAGGTCATGTGTTTTTTGGCTAAAGCTTCTAGGCCTGGTTTGTATAAAAAGCCGCCGGCTTTTTGCAAATCTTTTTTAAAGTTTATATAGTGTTTTTCCAAAAGTTTTATTTTGCCGTTTTTGCGTAAAGCTGCAAGGCCGCGGCCGGTACCTATTAATTCCGGAGGAATACCTAAAGAATATAAAGAACCGGTAAAAGAAATAGCTCTGGGAAGTTTTACTTTACCAACGCCCCGGGAATATCCAAACAAGCCAATATGCTGCACGCGTTCGCGGCGTTTTGGAATGTGCGCGCTTATTTCGTTTATTAAGTGGGCAATACCTTCTATGCTTTCTTGGTAAGGTTTTTCAAAATAATGCAGAGTGTTTATTAATTCCTGTTCGTCATTTTTTTCAATTATTTTTGCTTTGCTGACAGGTAAATTTTTATGTAAATAATTTATAGCTTTTTTAACCAGTGTTTTTTTAAAATCATAACGAAAGGCACTTTGAAGAGTCGCGGTTTTTATTCCGGTGTATTCTTTTGTAAAATCTTCTATGAAAGCAGGAGAAAGGCCGCCTCTAAAGGGCAGGCTGCCCGCGCCAATTATAGGGAAAAGTTTTATATTGTGTTTTTTTTCAAATTTTTGATAGCGAGACAGCGCGATTTTTACAGCTAAAACCGTGGGCACTAATCCTGAGTTTAAAGCCGGGTCGCTCCGGGCAATAAACGGCCTTAAATATGAAGGTGTTTTTTTAAAAGCGTGCTTGTAGAGACTTAAATATTTTTCTAAAATATCGCTTGAATTAATTATGGTTTTAACAGTTTCAAAAAGCGGAATTAATTCTAAAAACATGTCGCAATTGTTTTCAAGGCGGTTGAGCGGATGTTTTAAGCAGGCCATTTCTGCAAACGCTTCCTGAATTGCAAAAATTTCTTCCGCCGACTCAGTCATTGGTAAAATTACTTCAAACAGCGGGGGAGAGTAAAGTGAAAGTTGTCTGGCAAGTCCGGCGGCTGTAAGTATACCCATTATTGCGCGGCTGACTCTAAATTCTTCCTGGACTTTTGGGTTAGGCAAGCGAAAAGTTAAAAATTTTTCTTTGCCGATTTGGTTTTTTTGAAAATATTTAAAATATTTAGCAATTAGTCTTTCCATTATACTTTCATCTACTAACTTGCCTTCCCAGTCCCACATGTATTCGTCTATTTTTAAGTCGCTATAACTTAAAAAGCATTCCCCGGCTTCTTCCACTGTGGAAATAAGGCTATGGGAATGCCAAAAGGGTTTTTTAGCGTGGTCAGGGTGTTGGGTGGCCATGGTGGCCGGAATTTTTCTGGTAATTTTTTTCATCTATATTATTATCCGCCAGATTTAATAGATTGTCAAAGTCTGATATAATAGTAGCAATGATAAAAATGACAAGAATGCCGGGTCGCTAAATCTAATTATTAATTTTATTCGTCTTAATTATAATTAATTTTAGTCAATTGTTCTATGAACATACATCCAATTTTCGTACATTTCCCCATAGCTCTTCTTACAGTTTATGCTGTTTTAGAGCTAGTCAGATTTAAAAAAATAAGCGAAAAAGCCTACTGGTTTTATACTAAAGCAGTTTTGGTTGTTTTGGGAACTTTGGGTGCTTTTGCGGCTTTACTCACCGGAGATGCGGCAAAAGACGCGATTCGTAATGGCGGACAGTTCCAGCCGTTGGTAGATAACTTTCGTGAAGTTGTCAGTATGCATGAAACTTTTGCAGATTTGTCTTTAATTATTTTTAGTTTAATTTCTGTAAGCTACATAATTTTGTGGTTAAAGCGCGAAAATTGTTTTGCCTGGTTTTCCTCCCAAAAAATTAAGAATTTTTTAGAATGGATTGCGGGCATTGCGCATTTTTTTGTTGAAACGCCTTTTGGGATAATTTTAGCATTAGCTGGTTTAGTTTTAATTACCATAACCGGTGGGCTTGGCGGAATTATGGTTTATGGTAAAGACGCTGACCCAATTTTTGGATTCGTTTACAAACTGTTGTTTCCGAATTAAGCAACTGTAATTTATTTGTTTTGCCTGCTTTACCGGGCTTTTTTGGTTTATGATGTATTTTAATTTTCTTTGACCTTGAATTACGAAACTCAAAAAATGTTGATCTTAAACACTTCGATCCTCCAGTTGGCGGAGAGGAGTCTATTATTTAAGGTATTTAAGGGATTCTTCTCTCCGCTCAGAATGGTTTAGTAATTTAAAGTCTTTAAAAAAGAAATTAATCTGCGGGATTAGTACCAGCAAAAGCAAGTATTTAAGCTGGCCCGCCTGAATGCCGAAGGCTTTCGGCGGACAATGGTAGTATCCGCCTCAATGGCCACTGAAAGTGGCCTTTAGGCGGGCAAGGTTTAGACAATTTTATGTTTTACACTTATGTTTTATTATGCATAGATACGAAATCAGGGAAACGGATTTTTTATATAGGGTCAACAAATGACTTAAAAAATCGAGTTAAAGAGCATGAGTCTGGAGAAGTTCAAACCACAAAAATTTTCAATAAAATTATTTTAGTATATTATGAAGCAAGTTTAAGTAAAACCGATTCAAGAAAAAGAGAATTACAGCTCAAGACAGGTTTTGGTAGAGGGTATTTAAAAAGAAGATTAGAGAGTTATTTTAAAGAAATTAATCTGCGGGATTAGTACAATGGTAGTATGAGACCTTCCCAAGGTTTAGACACGGGTCCGATTCCCGTATCCCGCTCCAATGAAGTATTAAGACCTTCCTCCGCCTAAAGTCCCGCTTGCGGGACATTATGGCGGATCCGCTTAAATGGCCTTTAGGCCTTTTAGCGGGCAAGGTTTAGACACGGGTCCGATTCCCGTATCCCGCTCCAATGAAGTATTAAGACCTTCCTCCGCCTAAAGTCCCGCTTGCGGGACATTATGGCGGATCCGCTTAAATGGCCTTTAGGCCTTTTAGCGGGCAAGGTTGAGACACGGGTTCGATTCCCATCGCTCGCTCCAAAAAATAAAGTGACCTTTTTGTTATATAGGTTTTGCGGATGAAAGATTAGCTAAAGAATTTGAATATTATCTTAAGATAGGTTCGGGAAGAGTGTTTATGAAAAGACATTTAATAAAAAATTAAATAATATGAAAATTTATTTAGCCGGTAGCGTGCCTAAGGGCGGGGAAGAAGAAAAAACTTTTGTTAATTGGCGTTTTATATACAAAGAAGTTTTAGAAAAGTTTTTAGACGCGGAATTTATCCAGCACTTTCATAGTCGTCATAAGTCCGAGAGTTATTCTTCAACGGAAAATATAAACACCAATAGCGCTGTCTCAAAAGAAGAAAGTGCTGAGTTCATTTTTCCGAATTCCGGTGACATGGATGAAAGCGATTATTTGTTGATTGTCGGTAAGGACAGTAAAAGTATAAAAGAATCTGACTTGGTTATTGTTAATGCGGAAGAACGTTTGGGAGCGGGGACTAGCATGGAAATGGTTATTGCCAAATATTTTAAAAAGCCCGTTATTGTAGTAATGCCAAAAAATTCGCATCATCGCCGCGCTAATGTAATGTTTCAAAATAAATATTTTGTGGAAGATTGGATGCATCCGTTTATTCATACCTTTGCCGACTTTATAGTAGAGAAAGTTGAAGAAATTGAGAAGCTTAAAGATATAATTTTATCAACTCCCGTAAAAGATATAACTATAATAGACAAGGCAATACAGCATAGGAGTAAGTTTTAAATGCACACTAAAGATAACGCACAATTTCATATTATTCAGGCGCAGGGATGGGTTAGAAAAGACGGGAAGTTTTTATTGGCCCAAAGGTCTTTTAAAGAACTGCAGGCGCCGGGTGTGTGGTCTATTCCGGGTGGAAAAGTTGAGGGTAGTGTTGGCTTAGGTGTTGTGGAAGAAACTTTAAAAAAAGAAATATTAGAGGAAGTCGGGATAGAAATAAAAAACAAACCGGTATATATTGGTAGTGACGCATTTGTAAGGGTAGACGGCGCGCATGTGGTGGGTTTGTGTTTTTTATGCGATTGGCAGGCCGGCGAGGCCAAGGCTTTAGAAGATACGGAGCAAATTAAGTGGTTTAGCCTCCAAGAACTGCAGAATTTTAAAGACGCAGAGCCTTTTTTAAAAAGCCTAATAAATGTTTTAAACGACTTTTTACTAAAGTAGTTTTTTTGTCTTTGTGGTTAAATTTTGCTAGTATTAACCTATATAATTTTTACATATGGGCGAACAAGTCGTAGTAGATCCTGAATTAACTGAAAAATCAAAAGAAATTAATTTTGCTGACTTAGCATTGCAAATAAAAGAAGGTTCAAACGAAGCAGAAAAAACTTTGTATGAATTTATAAAAGTAAGATCAAAATCTTTTTTAAGTAATAGACTTAGAGAAAATTGTGATTTGCTAGAGGACATTATAAGTGAGAGTTTCTTAAAAATCATTAATAAGTTAAAAAGCGATCGTTTAATTAGTATTGGTGACTTTAAATCTTACTGGTTGGGTATTGTTAAAAATACCGCTAGGGAATTTATCGCTAGAAGAATAACAGAAAAAAACAGGAATTTACCGGCCTCTACTTTAGAAGGGTATAATCTTTTAGAAAAGCTTTTAAATAGCAGTGCAAATGTTGGCAATGAAAATGCAAATGACCCTGAGACCGAATTATTAAGCAGGGAAAGGTTGCAAATAGCAGAGACATTAATTAACAGTTTGACTGAGAAAAAAGATAGGCGAATTTTAAAAATGTTTTATTTAGAAGGTGAGACAAAACAAGAAATTTGTGAGGAGCTTGATATGAGTGAAGGTGAATTTAAAAACAGGAAACATAGAGCATTAAAACAAATAAAAGAGATATATAATAATTTACAGCAAACCAATGGCACAGGAAAATAACAAACTTTCTTTAGAGCCTTATAAAGGCACGCGGGATTTTTATCCACGGGATAATTTTATTCAAAACTACATTTTTTCCGTTTGGCGAAAAGTTTGCCAAAGTTATGGGTATTTAGAATACAATGCTTCCATTTTAGAAGAAACCGAACTTTACAAATCTAAAAGCGGCGAAGAAATTGTTAACGAACAAACTTATAGTTTCATCGACCGCGGTGGCAGAAACGTAACTATTCGTCCGGAAATGACGCCAACCGTGGCCAGAATGGTAGCGCAAAAAAGAAAAGAATTAACTTTTCCTTTACGTTGGTTTAGTATTCCAAACCTTTTCCGTTATGAACGGCCTCAGCGTGGGCGCTTGCGCGAACACTGGCAGTTAAACGCAGATATTTTTGGCGTAGAAGGCAGCGAGGCAGACGTAGAAGTTATTTCGCTAGCTTATTCTATTATGAAAGGTTTTGGAGCTAAGGACGAGGATTTTAAAATTAAAATTAATTCTCGCAGACTTTTAAATTATTTACTTGGCGGAGTGTTTGGTTTAAGTGAAGAAAAACAGCACCTCGCCACCAAGCTTTTAGACCGTAGTAGAAAAATTAGTAAAGAAGAATTAAAGACTCAGGCTCAAGAAATAATTTCAGACGAAAGGTCTGTGGAAATTTTCTTACAAATTTTAGAAACCGGAAATTTAGGTTTAATAATGGAAGACAAAGCAAGTCCGGAAAAAACTGAACTTCGGGACGTATTAGAAAATTTAAAAAAAGCCGGCATAGGCAACGCAGAATTTGATTTAAGTATTGCTAGGGGTTTTGACTATTACACAGGCGTGGTATTTGAAGTGTTTGACGTAAGCCCACAAAACAATCGAGCGTTGTTTGGCGGTGGCAGGTATGACGACTTAGTCGGTATTTTTGGCGTAGAAAAAGTTCCGGGTATGGGTTTTGGCATGGGCGACGTAACCATTCGCGACTTTTTAGAAACTCACAATTTGCTACCGGAGTATAGTGCATCTGTTAAATTATACATCTGCCACCTTGAGGGTTACTCAGAGGAGGCCAATAAATTGGCACGCTACATTAGGGAGCAGGGCGTAAATGTTGCGGTAGACTTAACTGACCGTAAAGTTTCAGGGCAAGTTAAAACCGCAGACAAAGAAAGTATTCCTTATGTTTTGGTAGTGGGGGAAGAGGAAGTTAAAAATGGAAAGTTTAAGGTAAAAAATTTAAATGATTCATCTGAAACTGAAGTTGAAAGAGAAAAAATCGCTGAATTTTTAAAAATCTAAAATGAAGCATTTAACTAAGCTTTTTAAACTGCTTGAATTAACCCGCAGCCAGCCTCAATATGGCTATGCATTGCGCGGAATAGCGCAAGATAATTTAAGTAATTTGGCGGAGCATCATTATTTAGTCGCTTTTATTGGTTGGCAACTAGCTTTGGAGGCCAATAGAGCAGGTGCGCATTTAAACGTGCTTAAGGTTTTGGAGATATGTTTAATGCATGATTTAGGTGAGCTTTTTGGCGGCGATATATGCCTGCCATACTCCAGGGTTAACCCTAAAGCGAAGAATTTAGCCAAAGCTTTTGAAGCAGAAAATCAGAATTTTTTGAGCAAAATGTTCGGCAGCGGAGAAACACACTTTAAAAGTTTAGCTTTAGAAACAATGCAGCCAAAATCCGACGAAGCAATTGTTGCAAAATTGGCTGACTATTTGGAAGCTACGCATTATTTACAGTACGCAAACAGTGTAGATAGAGAAAGTTTGGGTTTTGTTGTCGAATTAAAAAATAAAGTGAAAAATATTCAGGATGCAAAAGCTCGTAAGTTTTTTTTAGAATTTATAAAGACTTGGCCAAAAGAATTTGCAAAAAAACATGATATAAATTCATTTTTAGATTTAAAGAAATGAAAATTGTAATTTTTATTCCAACTACCACGGTGGAAAATAACCAGCCAACAGAATGGTTTGCTAAAAGGCTAGACGCCGCGGTAGAATATTATAAAAGCAGAATTGAAGATGATTTATATTTTGTTATTAGTGGGCGATGGAATAAGTCGGGCGAGCAAATTAATTCAAGCGAAGCTGAGGTTGCAAAACAGTATATTTTTAAAAAATTGCCTGAAGCTAAAATAATTTTAGAAGATATTTCTTTAGAACTCGGAGGCAATATGGCTTTTTCAAAACCAATAATTGCCGCTCAAAATCCAGATTTAGTTGCTTTATTTTGTTCGCAGGTAAATTTAGCGCGTATACAGTATTTGGTAGGAAAAATTTTCGCGCCTTCATGGAAAATAGAATATTTTTCGGTAAATGATTCGTTATCAAAAAATCCAAGAGCCATAGCAAAAGAGCCAAAAGCTTTGATAATGTTTAAAGCATTATTAGATGAAATTGAAATTGGTGATGATGAAGCAGCCAGGAAAGTATTAATGTATAATACTCCATTTTATTTTGACGGATTATTTAACGCAAAAAGTTTTTTTGACGAACATTGGCCCGGAGGTTTTGAAGATATTAAAGAAAAAAGATTAAGTATACAGAATAAATAAATGTTATTACAAGTCGGCGTAAAGGTTTTATTAAAGAATAGTGAGGGGAAGTTTTTGCTTGTGCGCAGGAATCCAAAAAAATATCCGGAGGTGGGTGCTGAGTGGGAAATTCCGGGTGGAAGAATAGACCCAGGGTCAGCTCTTTTAGATAATTTAAAAAGAGAGGTAATGGAAGAAACGGGTTTAGTATTGTCTGCTCCGGTTAAGTTAGTAGCCGCACAGGACATATTAAGGGAAGACAGGCATGTGGTAAGACTTACTTATACCGGAACTATAGACGGAAGTCCAAAAATAGACGAAGAACATACTGAATACAAATGGTTTTCCGCGGAAGACATTAAAAATTTAGGAGAAATAGATAAATATTTTAAAGAGCTAGTACTAAGTAAGCAAATTATTTTATAAGGAGTTTTTAAGCTCACGTATTGTGTTTAAATTTTTATGAATCAAGGTGTAAAACTTTCCGCAATATTGCTTTTTGTAATTATCGCGCTTTTGGTATGGGGTTATTTTTGGAAGCCGAATAACCCCAAATATTTATATATAAAAACTTTTGAAGAGTGTGCTCAGGCTGGTTATAAAATTATGGAAAGTTTTCCCAGACAGTGCAGTTTGCCGAACGGCCAATTTTTTGTGGAAAGCCAAATGAATTACCGATAAAATGTGGTATAATATTATTAAGAAAATTAAAGAATAAAAAATGAAGAACAAGAATTTGGGTTTGCTAATATTAAGGCTTGCGCTGGCAATAGTTTTTATTGCTCATGGTTATAGTAAATTAACAGGACTTGAAGGTACTGGAATGTTTTTTGGTAAATTAGGTATTCCACTTCCTGTGCTAATGGCTTATGTTGTCACGACTGTTGAATTTTTAGGCGGTATATTTATGCTTTTAGGTATTTTAGTTGAATATGTTGGGGTTTTAATGGCCATAACAATGCTTGTTGCAATTATTACTGCAAAAATGCAAAAAGGCTTTACTTTGCCAATGGAAGGTAAATATGAATTGGAACTTTTACTGCTTTTAACTTCCTTGTCTTTAGCATTTTTGGGAGCGGGCGATTGGAGTGTTGCGAAACTTTTTAAAAAAAACCAGCCACAAGTTTAAAATATAGGGGTAATTAGATTTATAAGTATTTAAAGGGTGGCTTATTTAGCCATCTTTTAAAATTGTTAATATAGCAATAAAATTTATGGAGTTAAATACGCAAGAAGGCAGTCTTAAAAGAAAAGCTTTTTTTACACCGAAAAAAGTAATTTTTGGGATTTTGGTAATTGCGGCTTTGTTTCTTGGAATAAAATATTTTATAAAATATCAGTCTGATTTGTATAAAGTCGCCGGGCAAAGCTTAAGCAAAGCTTCTGAAATTGCTAAAACCGCGCAAAAAGAAATTACTGTCGCAACTCCCGGTGCGCTTAGAGCAAAAGTTGATTTTAAACAAGCTTTTTTAACCCGAAGCGGAACAATAAATTTTACGAACGTTGAAAGGAAGAAAAATAATTTAGTCTCTTTAAAAGAAAATACGCTTCTAAATAAAGCCGCCTTAGCAAAAGTTAACGACATGTTTTCAAAACAGTATTTTGAACATATTTCACCTACCGGTACAGGTCCTGCTGGTTTAGCGGAGCACGCCGGATATGCTTATATTGCTATTGGCGAAAATTTGGCCTTAGGAAATTTTAAAAATGATGAAGACTTAGTAAGCGCCTGGATGAATAGCCCGGGGCATAGGGCCAATATTTTAAATTCAAAATATACTGAAATTGGTGTTGCGGTTTTAGAAGGAGAATATGAAGGCCATAAAGTTTGGCTGGCTGTTCAGGAATTCGGTAAACCTCAGTCAGATTGTCCGATTGTAGACGAAACATTAAAAAATCAGATGGATTCTGTAAAATCTGAGGCAGATTCAATGGAGCCTTCTTTAGCAGCTTTAAAAGAATATTTAGAGAAAACCGAGCCAAAAAGTAAAGATGAAATTGAATTCTATAATCAGCGAGTCTCCGATTTTAATAACTTAGTTAAAAGTTATAACAACAAGCTAGATATGCTGAAATTTTTAACTAACAGCTATAACTCTCAAGTTAGAAGTTATAATACTTGTATTGCGAGTTAGCTGTATATTTTGTTAAAAAAATGTTATAATATAAGCAAATTAAACTTAAATATATGAAAAAAATAACATCTTTGATAGTGGTTTTCGGGCTCTTTTTGAGCCTTTTCGGAACTGTTTTTGCGGCCAATATTATGGTGCCGGAAAAAAATGACCCAAATGTAGTAGTTGGAGCTGCTCAAAAAATAAAAAACTTATATACCGCAGGTTCTAACGTGGTGGTAAATGGCATGACGGAGGGAGATTTAACCGCTGCCGGTGGAGTCATAAATTTAGTGGGCGATGTAGAACAAGATGTTTTATTTGCCGGCGGGAATTTAAATTTAGCCGGTAAGATTGGCGGCGATATTAGGCTCTTAGGTGGCAATGTAATAATTTCTTCCCCAATAAGCGGCGATATAGTTGGTGCCGGAGGAACATTTAATTTTACTGAAAAATCTTTGGTTGGCGGGGATTTAATTTTAGCCGGCGGAAATATTTATATAGACGCGCCAATTAAAGGCAATGTAAAAATTGCCGGAGGCAGTGTAACTATAAATAGTTTGGTTGAGGGAAGCGTAGAAGTTATTGCGTCTAAGCAGTTAGTCTTTGGACCAAAAGCCCAAGTAAGCGGGAAAATTACTTTAAAGTCGCCCGTAACCGCAGTTATAAAAGACGGTGCAAAAGTTAATCATGTTGAGTTTGTAAAAATTGAAAACAAGAATTACAAAGGAAATATGAAAGGGTTGGTTACTGCTGGTTTTGCAATAAAATTAGTCGCTTTATTTTTGGCAGCTTGGATAATGCTCTATTTGCGAAGAAAAAAGACTTTAGAAGCTTTGGCGGAAATTCACGCGAGTCCGGTTGCTTCTTTAGGTTGGGGGTTGGTCGGGTTAATTGTGGTACCGGTGCTTACAATATTGTTGTTTGCTACATTGATTGGGTATTATTTAGCAATAGTTTTGTTGGTTTTATATGTGCTAATGCTTTTAATAGCCTCTGTTTTAGGAACTTTGTTGGTTGGTAAAACTATTTTAAAATATTTAAGTAATCATGAAAATATTACAGATTGGCAATTAGCTTTGGCAGGTGTTGTAGTTTATACAATTTTGTCATTAATTCCAATTTTAGGTTGGCTAGTTATTTTTGTAGTATTTCTTATGAGTTTGGGGCAAATTGTAAAGTTTGCAAAAAATTCTTTTAAACAAGAGTAGAAAAAATTAGTTAATAAAATTAACAATTAACTTTAATACAGGATTTACGAAGTACGAACAAGTACGAACTTACGAATAATTTGTTAGAGAGTACAAAATTATGGTTCGTAAGTTCGTAAAAATTTATCCTAGTACCAATTGCTGAGCCATAAATGTCGGCTAAGGTAACGGGGCAAGTAAGATAAAGATTATTAAAAAATAAATTTTTATGGGAATATTTGATAAGCTTAAGGATATAAATGAAATGCGCAAGCAGGCAAATCAAATGCAAAGCTTGCTTTCTCAAGAGACTGTAAGTGGTCAGTCAAGCGGGGGTAAAATTAAAATTACCATTGACGGAAATATGGAAGTAAAAAGCGTGGAAGTCGCGCCGGAAGTAGCAGGCGATAAGGCTGAAGTTGCCAGAAATATTCGTTCTGCTTTGGAAGATTTATTTAAAGAGCATAAAAAAATGTTGCAAAAAAAATTCGGTAGCATGATGCAGTAGACTTGTGAAATTTGGAATACGAAGTAAGAAGTATGGAAAATCTTTTACGATTTTTCGTAAGTACAGGTTTTATGAAAAAACAGTTAATTAATTTCATATTGTTTGCGTTTTTCTTGGCCTTGCCCGGTCAGATTTTTGCATTGGAATTGCCAAAAAATGTTAATGAACTTGCGGAAAACGCTCAGCTTTCCGCAAAAGCTTTTTTAGTTCTAGACGCAAAAACCGGCGAAGTAGTAATGGGTAAAAATCAGGACATGCAGTGGGTGCCGGCATCTTTAACAAAACTTTTAACTGCGCTTGTGGTTTTAGACACTAAGCCTAAGTTAACCAAAGCAATTACAATAACTCAGGAAGATCAAAATACAGGAGCGTGTAGTTTTGGCGGGGCTTGCATAAAAGCAAAGCCCGGGGTTAAATTTAGCGTTGACAGCCTGTTTAAAGCAGCTCTTCTTCCTTCGGCTAACAATGCGGCTAATGCTTTGTCTAGAAGCACAGGCTTAACTCCTGAAAAATTTGCCAAAAAAATGAATGAAAAAGCAAAAAGTTTAGGTGCTGTAAATAGCAATTTTGTGGAACCAACCGGTATGAGTCCGGAAAATAAAACTACAGCGTCGGATTATTCTAAAATACTCCGCGCGGCATTTGCCAATAGTTATTTGCGGGGGATTGCGGGAAAAACTTCTGTAAAAATTTATTCAGCCAATAATTCTAAATACAATCAAACTCTAAAAAATACTAACAAACTTTTAGGCGACAGTGAAGCCAATGCTATAGCTGCTAAAACCGGTTACTTAGACGAATCTTTGTATAATTTTGCCAGCATAATTAAAACCGAGGGCGGACAGGAACTGGTTGTGGTTATTTTGGGCGAGGAGCATTTGTATTCGGCTTTTAGTGACACAAAGCAGTTGGTTTTGCTGGTAAAAGCAGCTAAAGATTTAGCTTTGTTAGGCAGCGGTTTTGTGGCCGGCGCAATTACTAATTAAATTTTAAAAATAATTAATTTTTTACAATGAAAAAAGTTATAACAATAGCGGTGATTTTAATTTTAACTTTGGGTTTTGGATATTTTTTGTTTAAAATTTCTCCTAAAGATCAAGAGCAAAAAGCCGTTGTTAGCGAAGATTTTAACTTAAATGGTTTAAAGCCAATTACTGAGCCTTTGCCGCTTGCGGAAAACGACCATATTTTAGGCAACAAAGACGCAAAGAATACCATTGTGGCCTATGAAGATATTCAGTGTCCGGCTTGCGCGAATTTTTCTCCTATTTTGCACAGCTTGCCTACGGAATTAAAGGATACAAAAGTTGTTTTTAGGCATTTTCCGCTTCTAACTCTTCACAAAAACGCAGCCTATGCCGCGTTTGCTTCGGAAGCTGCCAATGCTCAAGGCAAGTTTTGGGAGTTTACAACTTTAATGTATGAAAATCAGGTAAAGTGGTCGGAAGAAGCAGATCCAACAGAGCAAATAGTTTTACTTGCCAAGGAAGCCGGCGTTTCTAATTTAGAACAATTTAAATCGGACTTAACAGCTAAAAAGTATAAAGCCAGAGTGGAAGAAAATTTGCGCGAAGGCATGGCTTTAAATGTTAACGCGACTCCGACTTTGTATTTTAACAATGTTAAACTAACTTTAGGCGGCTTGGATGCTTTAAAAAAACAGGTAGAAAAGTTGTATAAATAAAATTTTTCGCTTTTAAACGAAAATTTTAAATTCTCAATATCAATATTATGTCTCGACAAGCTGGGCAACTACGGGACAAGTAAGGTCAAGCGCTAAATTTTATCGTTTCGTTATTGTAGGGTGTGTAAATGTTTGACTCTATTATTTAAACTGACAAATAAAAAAAACCGCCTCAGGCGGGAAAAAACGGGCGGGCGCGGACTTCCAGATGTCCGCGCCCTTTGCGGTTATCTCAGCATTGCTGTAATAACCATAAATACAAGAGATCCGGCGACCAGAGCCATTGCGGATCTGGCGTCGAAAAATCTGGTCATGACGCGCCCCTCCTTTCAAGGCATAATATACTTTACCTAAATTGTTTAGTCAATATTAGGCTCTTGTGATCATAAACCATTCCGATCCGCGAGTGGGCGGAGAGAAATGGCTTTACTTATAGATTATCTTGGAATTTAAGGGATACTTCACCGCCAGCTGGCGGATTCTGTATGGTTATCTTAGCTTATCAATTTGATGTTAAGCTGATTTTATAATTGCCTAGCCTAGGTTAGTTAGGTTATAATTTGGGTAATGAAGAAATTTATAAGAAAAAATAGACAACCTCTCCCTGGCCCTCTCCTCATCCACGGACGGCAAGGCTTTGGCGGACAAGAAAGGAGAGGGTATAAGAGAGTGCCTGTTGCGCTATCTGCCCCTCGGCCTTCACGACTGCCGCTTAAGGTGGTGAGCAGGGTAAAACCACAAGCTCGGGACGCTCATGCAATACAAAACAAGCAAAAAGTTTTAATAGCTCTTAGCGGTGGTATAGACAGCGCGGTTTCGGCGTATTTGCTTATTAAGCAGGGCTATACGGTAGAGGCTGCTTTTATGAAGAATTGGACGAGCCAGGAAGGGCTACTTAAGAACGAATGTCCTTGGCTGGAAGACAGAAGAGAGGCTTTAAGAGTAGCTGCGTTTTTAAATATACCGCTGCATACTTTAGATTTTGAAAAACAGTATCAAAATACTGTTATGAAGTATTTTTTTAATGAATATAAAGCTGGGCGTACGCCAAATCCGGATGTAATGTGTAATAAAGAAATTAAATTTAAGCTGCTTTATAACTGGGCAATGAAAAATGGTTTTGATTACTTGGCAACAGGGCATTATGCCAGAATAGGAAAAGTAGTAGGTAGTAAAGTAGTAAGTAGCCAGAAGTTTGGCTACCCACTACCCACTACCTACTATCAGCTAGTTCGAAGCGCTGATGAATTTAAAGACCAGACCTATTTTATTTACAACATAAAGTCTGAGCAGTTGCCGCACGTAATGTTTCCAATTGGCGGTTATAAAAAAGACCAGGTTAGAAAAATGGCTAGAAAAATTGGTCTGCCGAATGCTGAGCGTAAAGAAAGCATGGGCCTGTGTTTTGTCGGGAAAATTAGGCTAAAAGATTTTTTAGAACAGAAGTTAAAACCAAAAAAAGGCAAAATAGTTTTAACCCCCTCTAACTCCCCCTTAGAAAAGGGGGAGAATAGGCAAATTCCCCTCCTTTCAAAGGAGGGGCTAGGGGAGGTTATTATTGGTAAGCACGAAGGTCTGCATAACTACACTATTGGTCAGCGCCAAGGCATTAAAGTCGGCGGTAGCGGGCCTTATTATGTAGTAAGTAAGGACTTAAAGACCAATACTTTGTATGTGACAAATAATCCAGAAGATGAGCGTTTGTTTGTCAAAGAGCTACAACTACATTCTGTAAACTGGATCTCCGCTGGCTACCCACTACCCACTACTCACTACCCACTAGTCGGCCGCTATCGTCATCAAGGCGAATTGGTTCCACTTACAATATCGGCTATAGATAAAAACCATTATCACGTTGTTTTTAAAAACCCACAAAAAGCTGTTGCGAGCGGGCAAAGTTTGGTATTATATAAAGGTAAGGAGTGTGTCGGGGGAGGAGTAGTAGCATAATTGAGCAAGAATAAATAAGATTGACCAGAATTGAGCAAAATTTAAAATCAAAATTAGGATTATTTATAATAAAATATTTTAAAAATATATGTTCAATATAAAAAGACTTATGGGTATAGGTTCGCCGGATTCTGTCCAGCCTGTTTCCTCGGTGCGAAAAACTGGGGCATTTCATGAAAAGCAAAACCGGGAATCATCAACGGATTCCGTAGATCTTTCTGGTATAACTAAACTTACTTTGGAATTAAAAAAAGCTGAGGAATCATTGAGCCAGCTTCCAACAAGCGAGACACTAAAGCTTAAAGTTTTAATGCTAAAAGCTAGATTAGAAGAGTTAAAAAATAATCAGTTATAGACAAAAGGCCTTTTTTTTGATAAAATTTTGCTATTAAAGTAATAAGATAAATACAATGAATATACACAATTTGCCGTTTGGAGAAATTGAAAAATTTAATGTGGTGGTAGAAATTCCTAAAGGCAGCCAAGATAAATATGAATACGATGAAAAGCTAGATGTAATTAAGTTAGACAGGGTTTTGTACGGCAGTCAGAGGTTTCCGTTTAATTACGGTTTTGTACCAAAAACCAGAGCCGCGGACGGCGACCATGCCGACGTTTTGCTTATTTCCACTAACCCACTTTTTCCCGGCGTGGTGGTAGAAGCCAGAGCAATTGGCTTAATGGAAATGGTAGATGGTGGCGACCAGGACAATAAAATTTTTGCTGTGCCAATAGCTGACCCAAGATTTAACGATGTCCTAGCGCTGGAAGATTTGCCTTCGCATGTTTTAAAAGAAATTCAGAATTTTTTTGAAACTTATAAAGTTTTGCAAAATAAAAACGTGGAAGTAAACGGATTTAAAGACAAGGCCGCGGCTATTATGGAACTGGAAAAAACCCGCAAAGATTTTGTAGAATAACTATTTAAAAACCCCGGACTTTTTGGTCCGGGGTTTTTTTGTGGCTTTTTAACCACTTTAATCGGCTGAAGAGTCAGGCCGCATTGAATATATTACCAATGGTTATATTATACCATCCCGAGCGAAGCGAGGGATCCCTTAATGCTGTAACATCAAAGGGACTCCTCACTTCATTCGGAGTGGTTAATCTCGTGTAATTTTAGGCCTTAAAAACTGCTACCCTTAAAGGAATCGATTATCCAACAACTGGCGGATCTGGATGTTTGCTAATTCTTATTTATAAACTGATTTCACACGTAAGAGTAGCTAATTAAAAAAACAAAAAAGCCTGTATTAACAGGCTTTTGTATTTTAACATCAACAAATTTATTTAACAGTCTCTGGATTTAAGGAAGGAATTGTACGGTGTGAACCAAGGCTTTAAATTTCGGTTTTAGGCTTAATGATTGACCAACATCAAAGGTGTAGGAAAAGGAGTCGGTTTTAACCGCGTAAAGCAAGTCGCGCGTATTTATAAAAGCGTTATTGTTTATGGTTTCCACGGAAGCAGGTAATCCGTCTATGCCGTAAAAGTTTTTTGGACTTATGTAAATTTTTATATTAAAGAATTTAGGGCCCGGGTCGATTTCAATAACTTTAAAGCCGGTAACCGCTTTGCCGTTTTTAATTTGCCAGTCTTCCGGATATTTAAATTGTAGTTTGAATTCGGAATTGCTATATGTTTTCCAAGTCGAAGTGTCTACCAAAGGCACTGGTTCTTCTGCCTGAGCTGTTTCTATTAAATTAGAATTGGTTTGATGTTTGGCCGGCGGGGAGTAGGAAATAATATTGCCCGCGTGCTGATAAAATGAGCTGGTCTGGGTTTTTTGAAAGTCTACGTAAAAATTGGTGGCTAAAAAAGTTCCCACCAGCGCAATGAAAAATAGAATAATAAAGCTTTTACTTTGGATTGAAATTTTTTCCATGTTTAGATTTTTGTTTCTTTTGACTAAAATTTTATAACTGCTCGTCTTTGCAAGTCAGGCTTAGCAATCTATATTCATACCGGATTGCCGCGCCCTCGGCTGCACTCGGGCTCGCAATGACAATACAATCAACGTAAATTTTTTATATAAACTCAGTATACCGATTTTTTATTATTTATGTCAAATTTATTTTACAGGAGTCTTGAAAATAATCTATTCCCATACTGAGCCTAAGCGAAGTATCCCTTAAAGGATAGGTAAATTTAGAGTTAAGGGGTTCTTCTTAGCCCGCTGGCGAATCTGAATGGAGTTTTTGGACTCATGTTA
>CAYVNU010000016.1:0-3295 GCA_964453265.1 uncultured Candidatus Saccharibacteria bacterium
TATTTACGTTCCTTCCTGCCAGCTTGCCAAATACTTTTTCTGCGCCGGAGTTAGTTCGTCTATTTTAACATTCATGGCTTGAAGTTTTAGCTTTGAAACTTTTTCATCTACTTCTTTAGGTACATCTAAAACTTTGCCTTTTTCTAAACCCTCATAATTTTTAGAAAGCCATTCGCACATTAAGGCTTGGTCAGCAAAACTTAAATCCATAACCGCGGAAGGGTGGCCTTCAGCAGCCGCTAGGTTCATTAAACGACCTTCGCCGATTAAATAAATTTTCCGGCCATCCTTAAGCGCATATTCCATTAAATTATCGCGCACTTGCTTTTTGATTACTGCTAATTTGCTTAATTGCTGTTCGTTTATTTCCACATTAAAATGTCCGCTGTTGCCCAAAATTGCCCCGTCTTTCATAACTTCCATGTGTTCTTTTACAATAACGTCTTTGTTGCCGGTTACAGTTATAAATACATCACCAAGTTTAGCGGCGCGCAGCATTGGCATAACTTCAAAGCCGTCCATAGCAGCCTGAAGAGCGGGGAGAGGATCAATTTCCGTAATTATAACTTTAGCGCCCATACCTTTTGCGCGTAAAGCAATACCCTTACCGCAATAGCCATACCCAGCCACAACCACAGTTTTTCCTGCCAGTAAAATATTAGTCGCCCTAAACAAGCTGTCTAAAGTAGACTGGCCAGTGCCGTAGTAGTTGTCGAACATGTGCTTAGTTGGCGTATCGTTTATAGCCACAACCGGGAATTTTAACTTTCCGTCTTTGGCCATAGCCTTAAGGCGTATTACGCCGGTAGTAGTTTCTTCCTGGCCCGAAAATATTTCTTTAAGCTGACCCTTTCGTTCTTTATGAAGGACAGATATTAAATCTGCCCCGTCGTCCACAATAATTTGCGGGTGAAAATCTAAAACCTTGTTTACGCACCAGTAATATTTTTCGTCCGTTATGCCGCGCCAGGCAAATACGTTTATGCCTTCTTCGGCAAGTGCCGCGGCTACATCGTCCTGAGTAGAAAGGGGATTACTACCGCACAAAGCTACAGTGGCTCCGCCGGCTTTTAAGGCCTTCATAAGCACTGCGGTTTCTTTAGTTACGTGTAAACACGCTGCTATGGTTAAACCTTTAAACGGCTGGTCTTTGGTGAAATCTTTCTTAATAATTTCCAAAACCGGCATTTCCTTTTCAGCTAATGCGATTTTCATTTTACCTTGTTTAGCAAGAGTAGGGTCTTTTACTTTAGATGGCATATAATTATTTATTTCCTTTCTTTAAATGTTTCAGAGAAACTTCATTTATAAAATCAATTGCTTTATTACCATATTCACTCCAGCCTATTTCATTTTTGACTTCTTGCGGGTTTGCTAAAAATCTTGCTCCTAAATTTATGCACATCATATCTTCCTCCGAAGCCTGTACTATATTTGACCAACCACTATAAGCATAATCTTCCATTTTTGCTTTAACTAACATTGCCATGTGCATGCGGCTGGCAGCTTCATAAGGATTTATTGCTTGTGTTGCTATATACATTTGCGCCGAGTGCTTACTTCTTTCACCTTCAGTATCCGGAGCATAAACAACATAAGGCAAACTTTCAATAGTATTGATACTGCTTAAATTGGAAGTAAAAATTTGCCCACCTAAAACAAAATTGGTATTTTTTAAATTTTTTGCAAGAAATTCGGGCGGATATTTTTTTAATTCTTCCTTTAATAATTTTAAATTATCCAAACTGCTTTCCGGATTCTCCGAGCCCTCTACCCAAAAATCTCTATCGTCAAGAGTTATACTTTTTTTCTCGGTTGTAAAAAGTATGGAAATTTTTAAACCCTTAGCATATTTATTAATGGGTTCTGTTTCTTGCTTTACTTTAGCTTCCCATTCTTTTCGATATTTTAAAATTTCCAAATACGCCTGGTCTTTTTCTCCATAATTGCTTTTTATATAGGCGTAAATAGCGCCGGCTACGCCAGCCCCAAACAAACTTGCAATAAAAGCCCGCCTGGATTGCCTGTCTTTTGCAAAACCTTTTTTTGCCTCTTCTTCATACTTATGCGCCCACAATCTTACTCTGTCTACTTGCTGTGGACTAAGCCCTTGTCCGTATTTTGATAAAAACTCTTTAAAAGGCCAAGCTGCTTTCATGTCCTTAATTTTGGCAATAGGGGATGTCTCTGGTATTCTCCCAACTACATCATCCACTTCCGGTCCAAAAGGTTTATTGGCAGATTTTTTCGGACGTCTATTTTGTGGCTCATCTTCTTCAGATTCGCCCCCAAAGTCATATATTTTTTCTGGCATATGTTATATTTTACTATAAAAATAGTAGCATTTTTCCCAAAAAAAACAAAATCTCCCGCATGCCGGATAGCAAGGGGAGATTTTGTAAAATTTTTATTGTACTGAAACTGTAAGCGAGCCACTGCCATCGCAAGTTACGTTGTAGGTGCCTTTGGAATTGGCAGTAACTATTCTAAAGCCGTAAGCGCCTAATTTGTATGAATAACCGAATATTTTAATAGTTCTTGCCTGATTATCCCTATTATCCAGCATTATGCTAGTTCCTTTTGTTACTGTCATTGTTCCGGTGGCGGAAAGATATGAGCTTAATCTGCACTGACTAATTTGTATGCGATTTGGATATTTTTTTAAAGCATCACCATAAGTTAGTTTTACGCCTGCCGGAGGAACTCCCGGGGGAGTGGTAGTAGCGGGCGCCGGTGTTTCATTTGTTTTTCCTTCTAATGCCGCGTTATCAGTTTTCCCATTTTTTGTATAGTCTTCGCCATACTCTTTATCTCTGCTCTGCCAAACAAAATAAGAGACCACTATTAAAACCACAATTATGACTACACCCACAATTCCTTGTTTATTTTTTTCCCAATTAAACATATTTTTATTTCTTAATGATTTATAATCCTACCCTAATTGTCGCAGATAAACACATATGTGTCAAAAAACATACCCAACTTTTTTATTGCAGCTGATGTGGAGTGGTGTTTAGATAAAACTGAATATCATTTATATTTTACTTAATATGTCATTTAACACCAAAGATATGGGTTGATCAGAGTCAATTACAATAGCTCCTTTTCTTTCTAGCCCTTCTTCAAAATCACTAAATACATTATTAATGTAAACTCTCTCTTCTTCGCTTTTACCAAAATTATTTCCATCCTCATACTGTCTTTGAATAAGTCGTTTTGTCAAAGTCTCTTGCGTAGATTTTAAAAGAAAAATTTTATCAAACAAGTTTAAATAAGAATCCTGATTACTAGCAAC
>CAYVNU010000016.1:3395-26482 GCA_964453265.1 uncultured Candidatus Saccharibacteria bacterium
TAAATATTTTTCATAAGTATATAATAACAAAAAAACTTCTGTTAATACAGGAGTTTTTCATTTTAAAAAATAATTTTTAAGTTTTTTCTTAATATAGGTTATTCCGGAACCGCTTTTTAGGAATTTTTCTCGTCCAATTGCGTCAGCTTTTAGTTTGTAAGCTTCGTAATATATCAATTCCCAATTTGTTTTGCGAGCAGTGGTTCTTGCCCCGGTTCCACTATTGTGGCGGGCTACTCGAGCTTGGAGGTCAGCAGTAAAACCAATGTACCAGGATTTATCTAACTGACTTTCTAATAAATATACGTAGTACATAGCAGATAACTTTATCGTGGTCGCGTAAAGCTCGCCGACTCGCCACGCGACTCACGTAAAATTCGCGAGTCGTATTTTTGTAGCAAGCGTTTGATGGCTTGCCACGTGATGAGCTATTTATGAACGCAGTGAATAAATTGCGAATTTTACGTGGCAGGGGCGGTAGGAATCGAACCTACGTATACGGTTTTGGACCCCGCCCTTCTCGAAGGGCGGGGTTAGCCCCGCATCTCGCGAGAGGCGGGGTGGAGACCTAAAATAAATTCACCGCTTCATGGCAGGGGCGGTAGGAATCGAACCTACGCATACGGTTTTGGAGACCGTAGTACTACCATTATACGACGCCCCCATCACGAGGTGGCGAATTTATTTTAGACCTAATCTTTTTAATATTCCAGAAATATTTATCCGATTAACCCGCCTCTCGCGAGAGGGGGGCTAGCCATTATACGACGCCCCCAAGTAATAAACCGATAACTTATAATTTATAACAAGTAATCAGTTATAAGTTATGAATTATCGGTTATTATATAAACTACTTGGTTTCTTTGTGCATTGTTTTCTTTTTGCAATGCTTGCAATATTTTTGAATTTCCAGGCGTTTCTTGTTCTGCGCGCCTAAACTTTTTTTATTGCGCTTGGTTTGATAATTAATATTATGGCAAACCGTGCATTCCATGTTAAGCAAGTGGTCTTGTGACATAGTAATTTATGAATTATGAATTATTGAATTTAATTCCCTGGGCGTCAGGGAATTATATAGACGCATTATCGATCCAGATAAGCATCTTTCCATCATCATCGCACATTAACAATGTAATAGTGGCGAAGCCAAACGTGGTCCGCCTCGGGCGGACGAAGTCTGGAGCCGGCTGTCGGACTCGAACCGACCACCTACGGTTTACAAAACCGTTGCTCTACCGGATGAGCTAAGCCGGCTAATTATAGAAGGGTAACTAAATTTGTCCGGCAAACCCTTAAAATAGGCACCTGACAACTTTGAATATTTTAACATAAACCTTATAAAAAGTCTATAATCAGCAGCAAAACCCCTCATAGTATAAGCAAATTAATATGCCGGTTGATTTAATCTGTTATAATTAAGGCACTAAAATTTAAAAAGAAAAGGGATAGTTATATGAACTTTAATGTCAGTGTAAATTTTTGGGCAGTGTTAGCTTCT
This sequence comes from uncultured Candidatus Saccharibacteria bacterium, assembly GCA_964453265.1. GTDB lineage: Bacteria > Patescibacteriota > Doudnabacteria > UBA920 > UBA920 > CAYVNU01. The sequence goes on from CAYVNU010000016.1 coordinate 4,894, forward strand.
GCGCTTTCTAGCATAATTATTGGTAGCATTTGGTACGGTCCATTGCTTGGCAAAAAATTTATACAGGCTATGGGAATGAACGCCTGGAGCGCGGAAAGGCAAGCAGAAGAAAAAAAGAAAATGGGACTGGCTTACTTTGGGCAATTTGTCGCAAGTATAGTTATGTTTTATGTTCTAGGCTGGCTTATGGGTGCTCTTAACGCGGTTACGGCTTTAAATGGAATTCAAGTTGCTTTTTGGGTTTGGCTAGGCTTTGTAGTGCCGGTTCAATACGGCCAGCAAATTTGGGGCGGAAAACTTATTCTCTTTTATATTGGCGCGGGTAACATGCTAATAACCCTGCTCGCTGCCGGCGCGATTTTAGGCGGATGGAGATAAATATTAATATGGACTACAAAATTTTCTTAGGCTACTTAGCTACTATAATTTCTTTTGTGAGCTATGTGCCTTACGTAAAAAATATTTTGCAAAACAAAGTTAAGCCCCATGCCTTTTCTTGGTTTGTGTGGGGGCTTTTAACCACCATAGCTTTTGTTGCGCAAATTTATAAACACGCCGGGGCAGGCGCTTGGGTCACGGCTTCCACAGCCATTGCCTGTTTTTTAGTTTTTGGATTAGCAATTTTTAAAGGCTTAAAAGATTTTACAACTTTTGACTGGGTGGCTTTAATAACCGCGCTTATTTCTACAGTCTTGTGGGTCTTAACTAAAAACCCCACCGTAGCTGTAATACTTATAACTGTAATAGACGCCATAGGCTTTTTGCCAACCTACCGAAAAGGCTTTGAAAAACCATTTGAGGAATCTTTAGGCCTTTACTCCGCAAGTACAATAAAATATATTATTGGAATTTTTGCCCTACAATCTTTCTCACTAGCAACCTGGCTTTTCCCGGCATGTTTGATTCTAACTAATGGGTTTTTTGTAATACTACTAATTTGGCGTCGCAAAACTTTAACTCTAAAAAATAAATGAAACTAGGAACAAAAGCTAAGCGGGATATAGTAATTATTATACTAAGCATTATAGTTGGTATAGTTTTGCTTAAAACCGGCATTGTTTTAAAACTGCTTTCGCATTCGCAGAATTTGGAACTTTTGGGTGTGTTTATTGCGGGTATGCTTTTTACTTCGGTTTTTACAACTGTTCCCGCCACCATCGCCTTAGGAGAATTAGCGCTTGTGACAAATATGCCACTGTTAATAGTTGTTGGAGCCCTAGGCGCTTTAATAGGGGACTTAGTAATGTTTAAATTTTTTGAAAGTGCTATTACAGAAGACTTTGAAGAAATGTTTAGTCTAAGCCCCAAGGGCAGGTGGAAAAAAATATTTAAGTCCAAAATTTTTAAAATTTTTATGGCTATGGTGGGCGGACTAATTATAGCTTCGCCACTTCCAGACGAGCTTGGCCTAGTCTTAATGGGCGCTGCTAAAACAAGTAGCCTTACCTTTAGCCTTATTTCCATTGCCTGCAACGCCCTGGGTATATTTTTAATTGCAGTGGTTGCTAGAGCATTAGTTTAAGGGGCTTACCCCGCCTTTCGCGAAAGGCGGGGTTGACAAATATTTTTAGTTCATATATACTTGAGTAGTCAATTAATAATCAAGTATATGAAAATATCTAAGAACTTTAGTTTCTTTGTAGCTTTAGCTAAGCTTTCCGCCGTACTTACCCGCAAATTTGACGGCTCCTTAATGGGTTTAGGCTTTAGCGAGTTTATAATTCTTTACCACTTAGTAGAGGAAAAAGGCGAGAGCATGCGCAGAGTAGACCTGGCCGAAAAAGTAGGGCTTACAGCCTCGGGCGTTACCAGACTCCTAGCTCCTATGGAAAAAGTAGGCTATATAAAGCGCGAAGCAAACCCTTATGACGCGCGCGAGAGCTTAGTTAAACTAGCTCCGGGCGGCAAAAGAAAAATGCAGGAAGCCTTAGAACGAGCGGAACTCTTGTGCGAATCTTTACTAAAAAATGCCGGTTCCGGCAAATTAAAAGAATTACAAGAAACCTTAGAAAAAATAAATATCTAATATATTAAACCCAAAGCCATAAAGCCTTGGGTTTAATTGTTTCAATGAAATATTAAATTTGATATAATTGAAACATGGAAATACAAGACTTAAATGGATACCGCTGTAAAAACCACACAATTGGTTTAGAAATAAGCATAAATGGCTTACCGGATAAAGTTAATGTCAACGGCGAAATTTTATTAAAAAGAAGCTCTTTTCACGTAAGTTTGGTTTGTATTGGAAAAATAATAGAAAAACATAAAATTACCAATCTGGATTTTGAAAAGTTGATTATTGATGATTTTATTGAGTACACCAAAACAAAGAAAATAGAATTAGCAAATTTTCTTAATGAGTTTAGATTTGTAAAAGAGCTGGAGGAAAAATCTTTAGTAATTATGTGTGAAGTTGTAAATTTAAAAGAATTTTTTGGCTTAATAAATTTAAAATATGGTTTAAAAATAGAATATCAGCCAACTCACGTTACAATTTTCACACTTCACCCGGACATTGGCATATTTTTAACCAATCAAGAAGATTTAAAAAACCTTTCCCAAATTGTAAATCCGGAACTTGATAAAAATATATTTAAACTTTAAATGCGCCTAAAACCAAACCGTGAAATCTTTGTACAACCCTCAAAACCTCTGGACCCTGAGGTTGTTGAACAATATGACAGGCTAAGTTTAGAAAAAGCTTTGGAAGAAGGAGAAACACAAACCCCGGAATTAAAAGCCGCGCTCGATAAAATTAATCTTCCTTTACTTAAAAGCATATTTCATGACATTGCCCAAAGATGTGGGGTTAACCCAGAAACTTTAAACTTTTTAAATGCAGATCGCATACTTACCAGAAACATATCTTTTGAACAGTCAAGAGGAGCTTATAATTTTGAAAAAAATATTATTTTATTGTCGGATTTTAAAATTCCTAATGACATAAAAGGTTCTGAAAAATCTCGTTTAAATAAAATTAAAAATAAAATTATTGATTTTTACGGCTCATTAGACATAGCAATACTTAACTTTTTAATACATGAAGAGGTTCATGCGACAGGAAAGGTTTTGCTTTCAAATCCTGGAGAATTTGTATTGCAAAACTCGCTAACAGGGTATAACGAAACAAAATCAATCGAAGGATTTGTCTACGAGAACTTTTTTGAAGCCTTCAACGAAGGTGTTACAGACCTAATAAAAGACCAAGTGCTTAAAGAATACTTAGCCCGTAGCATGATGCCAAAAGGACAATCTGACGCTATTATAGAAAGGCTTAAAGCTCAAGAACATCGACATGGCTATTTTCCCGAAAGAAAACTAGTGGAATTTATAATTCAAGAATTAGCCAATAAATACGGCCAAACAAAAAAAGTTGTTTGGGAAGCTATTGTCAGAGGTTATTTTGAAGGACTGGATTTTAACAGACAAGGCATAAAAAATATGTTTTCTGAAACTTTCGGCCAAGGGGCTTTAAAAAGAATTAAACAAACATCAACAAAAAATTATAGAAGTAAAAGCCAGCATACAGCCGAAGAAACTTTTAGTAAGCTGAGCGGCCCATTTGAACAATTTTTCATAAAAGACCCGAGCATACTGGCAAAACTATTGGAATTTTTTGAAGAAATGTATTTAAGCAAAATAAAAGACTAAAAATGCATCCGGAAAAACCACAGCCAGAAACAAGAGACAAACCTCAAATAGATCTTGCAAAAGATTTCTTTTTAAAATTTAGAGGAGTTGTTTTAACTAACAGCGAAGGTAAAAAAATTGAATTAAAAATTAGGCAAGAAAATCATTCACTGCTTATACAAAATAAAGAAAAACCATCTTCTGATAAAGCAAAATGGATTCTTGAATTTTCCGGCTTTGAACCAAAAAGCATTAACAACCCGGACGATAACATTCCACAAAATTTTGTTGAATTTGAGTCAAATACCGAAGATTCTGAAATTGAAATATCTTACGCAAAATTAACAGCCCCGGACTTACTAGGGAAAAAAATTTACGAGCAAATCTTGCAATTAGTTGGGAAATTTTTTTCCGGAAAATTTTAAACTATATTCTGTAATTCAACACCCAAAAACCCGGGAGGAAATACTTCTCGCAATTCAGCTTTACGAAAACGGGAAAATTTCCAGGAATGAAATGGAAAACTTAATTGCAAATAGCAACTTAGTCAGTAAAACAATAAAAGCAGATTTTAAGCATTTTTCTTTTTTAATCTCCCAGGATGACGAAAAGACAATCTATGAAACTGCGGAAAAACGCCCCGAGCAAGAGGGGGTTGTAATAGAAATTAATTAGTAAATTTATGGACACGGAAAAAAAATTAGAGAGGCAGTTTGACGAATATTTAAGTCTTCATAAAGAAAATAAAAATGTCGACATTGCCGACTTAATGCTTAACGCTCTGCAAAACCAAAAGAAAAATTTGGTTTCGGAAAAACAAAAGCGCTGGGCATATTTAATTTCAATTGGTGTCCCGCCTTTTGGATTTTTATTTGCTTTAAATTTTTACTTAAGTGATAAAGAAGACGGTAAAAACGTGGGGAATATTTGCGTAATTTTAACCGTACTTTCAGTCTTAAGTTTTTGGGCCATTACCAAAATGCTCTTTTCCGGTTCCGGCGCAAGCCTTAATCAAATTCAACAAATAACACCAGCAAACATACAGCAATTTAGCCAATAAAGGCTTATTTGAAACAAATCGGCTAGTTTTACGTCTATTATATACAGCCAAACAATTGGCATTTTTTGTTTATGCAGACATTAACCAAACAAACCCTAAAAATTTTTATTAAGCATGCGGCTAAATACCGCTGGCTTTTTATATTTACCGGTATTGGCATTATGTTAGCCAATACCGCGGCTTTAATTCAACCAATTTTTTATAAAAAATTCTTTGATATTTTAAGTCTCAAAGGTTCTCAAAGTGAATTAATTAAGTTAATAATATATATTTTTATTGCCGCTTGGATAGAGTGGGTGTTTTGGCGTATTTCCACATTCATGAGCGCTTTTTCGCAGTCTAGAGTAAAATCTCAATTAACTATAACTTGTTTTGATTATTTACAAAAACACTCATTTACGTTTTTTAATAATCATTTTGTGGGAAGTTTAGTAAGAAAAGTAAACAAGTACGACAGAGCCTTTGAAGATTTAGCCGATGCATTTTTTTGGAATATTGGAAATACAGCTTTTAACATTCTTGCTTTAAGCATAATAACTTCTTTCTTTTATCCTAAAATCGGGGCTATGATTTTTATTTGGTGCGCCGTTTATGTTTATACAATCTTGGCTTTAAACCAAAAAATTCTGCCGTTAAGAATTAAACGTTCAGAAGCTGACACAAAACAAACCGGTTTTTTAGCTGACGCGACCACCAACAACATTAATTTAAAACTTTTTAACGGGCACGCAAGGGAAGTGGGAGATTTTTCAAAACTCCAAAAGAACCTACATGAATTAAGGTGGCAGGTTTGGAAATTTGCATTAAATATAGAAGCAATACAAGGGGCGTTAATGATTATTTTAGAGTTCGTGGTTATGTACTACGCAATTACGCTCTGGTCGAAGGGTCAGCTTAGCGTGGGTGGTTTTGTGTTAATAAACTCCTACTTATTTGTCATTTATAGAAGACTATGGGAATTGGGCAGGCAGACTACCAGAGTTTACGAACATATTGCGGATGCTAATGAAATGACAGAAATTCTTTTAACACCCTTAGAAATTACAGACGTGCCCAACGCTAAAACTTTAAAGGCAGACAAAGGAAATATAGAATTTAAAAATGTACTATTTGGCTATCACGAAAAACTTTCAGTTTTAAACAACTTCAATATAAATATAAAAGCGGGGGAACGTGTTGCTTTCGTAGGACCGTCAGGAGGAGGGAAATCTACTATTACAAAACTTTTGTTAAAATTTTACAATATAGACTCCGGGGAAATTTTAATTGATGGCCAAAATATTTCCGCAGTTACACAAGAATCGCTTTGGCAAAATCTTTCTTTGGTACCACAAGAACCTATACTTTTTCACAGAAGCCTTCTGGAAAACATTCGTTACGGCAAACCAGATGCCTCAGAAAGCGAAGTAATACAGGCCTCCAAGCTAGCACATGCTCATGAATTTATTTCGTCTTTTCCGGAACGATACAATACTTTAGTCGGGGAACGAGGAGTTAAACTGTCCGGAGGAGAAAGACAAAGAGTGGCAATTGCGCGCGCAATTTTAAAAAACTCACCGATTTTAGTTTTAGACGAAGCCACTTCGAGCTTAGACAGCGAAAGCGAAATGTATATTCAGGATGCCTTAAAAAGTATAATGTCCGCCAAAGGCGGATCCACCTCCGGTGGAAGAGGCAAAACCGTTATTGTAATTGCCCACCGTCTTTCAACAATTATGCAAATGGATAGGATTGTTGTAATTGAAAATGGAAAAATTATAGAACAGGGCAAACACCAAGAATTAATAAAAATGAAGCAGGGGATGTACCAAAAACTTTGGGAAATCCAAGCCGGCGGGTTTATTGACGAAAAATAAATTTAAAGAAAAAAGTATTCTAAAATTTTTTAGGATACTTTTTTCTTTAAACTATGTTATAATATATTCAACAAACTTTACATTTTGAAAAAAAATAAAAATACAACTAATCATTTTAAACTTGTTTTTCAAATGAGCAATAAACAAAAAGCTGTTATTAAATTTGAAAATAAAAAAAATTTCCAATATCGACAATCAGAAAATCAAACTGGTTTTACGCTAATCGAACTGCTGGTGGTCATAGCAATTATTGGCGCGTTGGTTAGTGTTATTGGCATTGCGCTAAATAGCGCCAGAATAAAAGCTCGGGACGCAAAAAGAGCAGGGGACATGAGACAAATGATAACCGCTCTGGAACAGTATTATATCCAACATGGTATTTACCCAACCGGCACGGCATCAGCCTCCGCAAGTGGCGGACTTTTAAGTGACCCTCTAAGCATGGACGCTAGTTTAGAGCCATTTATTCCTAACTATGTACCTTTAATGCCAGAGTCTCCGGCACCGCCTGATGGTTCTTGTGGTAACAACCAAGGCAGGGGTAATAATAACTACTGGTATGATTCAAGTATGGATGGACTAACTTACACTTTAACATTCTGTCTTGGAAAAAATACTTCAAGCTGGCAAGCCGGCACAAGAATTGCTTTGCCAAACGGCGTACAATAAATAAATTTAAAATAACCGCAATAATTTATTGCGGTTATTTTTTGTTTATTCTACTTATTAACGCTATTGATAAAAGTCTTAAAATAAGCTAAAATCACTGCTGTAGTTATGTTATATAATTCAAATAAATTTCCCAATGAGCCAAGATAGTGTAATTTTACGATTTGCTAACGTCAGTTTTGAATACGATGTCCATAAACAAACGCTAGATGCCGTTAGTTTTTCCGTGCGCACTGGCAGCAAAATTACTTTAATGGGACAAAACGGTGCAGGCAAAAGCACTTTATTTGGCCTTATAACAGGAGAAAAAAAACCTACCGAAGGCGATGTTTTTTTCACGCCAAAAGATGCCAGCATTGCTATAGCAAAACAGGTTATGCCGGAAGAAATGAAAGAATTAACGGTACGTGAATATTTTGCAACGGCATTTTCTGAAAAAAAATATAACTTAGACAAATTAATTGCCGAAGTACTGGAAGTCGTAAATTTAAACACTCAATCCGCCTCCGCCAAGGCTTCGGCGGACTCAACTCTAAAAAAAATTTTAGATAAAAGAGTTTCGGCTTTTTCCGGCGGACAGCAAGCCAGACTGTTACTTGCTTATGCGCTTATCCAAAATCCGGACATTTTATTACTCGATGAACCTACAAATAATTTAGACCGGGCTGGCATAGAACATCTAACCGGATTTTTAATGTTGTATGAAAAAACAGTATTGGTAATTTCCCATGATGCCGAATTCTTAAATGCTTTTTCGGACGGGGTTTTATACTTAGATGTTCATACACACAAAATTGAACAATATACAGGCAACTACTACGACGTGGTAGAAGAAATAAAAGCCAGAGTTGAAAGAGAGAATTTGCAAAATGCCCGCATGCAGGCGCAAATAAAAGAAAAACGCGCCCAAGCCGAAGTTTTTGCTCATAAGGGTGGAAAACTTAGAGCTGTAGCAAAAAGAATGAGAGAGTCGGCCGAAGACGCGGAAGAAAATATTGTAGAGGTAAGAAGAGAAGACAAGACCATTCGCGAATTTGAAATTCCTTGCCAAGAATACGACCAGTTTTTTGACGGCAAAATTTTGTCGCTTTCCTCGGTTACCGCTTTTATAGACCACGAACCGGTAGAAAAAGAAATTGAAATGGTGGTAAGAAAAAATCAACACCTTTTAATTTCGGGACCAAACGGCATTGGAAAAAGTACATTTATAAACAAGCTGGCAACAGGGGAGGCTAAAGGCGCGAAAATAGCTAAAGATGTCGTAGTGGGTTATTATAGACAAGACTTTTCAGGTCTAAATTACGAACAAAAAGCCATAGACGCGTTACTCGACGTAATGCAAAAAAGAGATGAGCATCTTTTGCGCTCCGTGGCCGCTGGTTTTTTACTAGATGGCAAGCTACTTGAACAGCAAATTAAATTTTTATCCGAAGGACAAAAAGGCTTGCTTGCTTTTTGCCAGTTAGTGCTTATGAAACCAGGGCTTTTAATACTAGATGAGCCGACTAACCATATTAATTTTCGTCATTTACCCATTATCGCAAAAACCTTAAGCGACTATCAAGGCGCGATGGTTATGGTCAGCCATATACCGGACTTTGTTAGCCAAATAAGAATAGATACTAATTTAAACCTAAGCTCGCTATAAACCCCGCACCACTTTTCATCAAATTTCAACTACCTCCAAATTTTACATTTGGTAAATTTTTGATAGTTAAACAACTCTGTTTAAAAGTGGTGCGGGGTAAAGCGAGTTTTTTCGCAGATCCTCCATAGCCTTAGCGAAGGAGGATTTGCTATACTTTACCTATGAAATACAAAAATATTTTAGCAGCCCTTGCCATACCCCTTGGCCTGCTTTCTATGACACTACTTTATTCCTTAATCTGGCGCTTGTTTAATTTACCCAAAGAAGACGAACTAATTAAAATCATCACGGAATTTTTTAACCGCTACGGCCTTTGGGTAGTTTTAATATCCAGCATTATTGAAGGTGCTTTAATTATTGGCAACTATTTCCCCGGCGGAGTGGTGGTATTTTTAGGAGTCATTGCCGCTGGACACAACATTCCTAAAATAATTCTTACGGTTAGTGTAGTAGTTGTAGGTTTTTTTATTGGCTATGCGTTAGACTATGCTATGGGAAAATATGGCTGGTATAAAGTCTTAATTAAATTTGGTATGAAGGACCAACTAGAAAAAGCAAAAATAAAACTATCTAAACAAAGTTTTAACGCAATTTTTTTAAGTTATTGGGAACCAAATTTAGGTTCAGTCACGGCAACAGCTGCCGGAATTTTAAATATTCCCTTACCCAAATTTCTTTTTGAATCTTTAATCGGATTGGTAATTTGGGATACTTTTTGGGGAGCTTTGGTGGCAACTTTAGGCAAACAGGCTTTAAACTTGGTTACCAATTTAGCTTATATTATCCCTATTGTTGTAATTTGGATTGTTTTAATTTTACTAAAGCAGCGTTTCCAAAAAAAAGTTGACATTTAACTTCTAAACTAAAAACATGTGCAAATAATCTAATTAGTATCCGACTTGTATTGTTTTTAATATAAGGTTATATTATATATAATAGGGTAAACAATCGTATACTACGATATATGGATAACACAGCTTATTACAATACCGAACTGGCGATAATAATTCCAACTCTTAACGAGGAACTTTACATTTCCAAAACTTTATATTTTTTAAAAAAACAAGACTATAAAAATTTACACTCTACACAAATAATTATTGCAGACGCAAAGTCATCTGACCGAACAATAGACGTTATACAAAAATCAAAAGAACATTTAAACATTACTTTGATTGAGGGAGATTTACCAAGCATTGGTAGAAATCGAGCAGCTAAATTAACCAAAGCTGAATTTATGCTTTTTTTAGATGGTGATATTGAATTGCAAGACAAAACCATAATCAGCGCGACTTTGAAAGCAGCAAAAAATAAAAATTTAGACTTAGTTACTGCCAAAGTTAGATGCAGTGGAAATTTTTTTGGAAAACTTTTCTACTGGTTTAGTAATTTAAGACTTTTGCTTTCTATATTTACCAAACCTTATTGCACAGGCAGATTTATGTTAATAAAAAAAACAGCGTTTGATCAACTTGGCGGATTCGACGAAAAATTAGAATTTTATGAAGATGTGTTTTTAGCTAGCCGTGTAAATGCAAATAAATTTACTTATATTAATCATTTTTATATAACTTCCGACAGAAGGCTTTTAAATACTGGCGCTAAAAAAATTTTTTGGCTTCAAATTAGAGCCACGTGGCATAATTTATTAGGTAATAATAAATTTTTCTATAAAAATCATCATTACTGGGATCATCTAAAAAAATAACATGGAACCTTTAGCAAACAAAATTCGCCCTAACTCGCTTGAAACTTATATTGGGCAGGAACATTTGGTGGGGGAAGGCAAACCCTTGAAGCTTGCGATTTCAAACAAGCATATTTTTAGTTTTATTTTGTGGGGACCGCCGGGGGTAGGGAAGACCACCTTGGCACGAATTTACGCAAAGGCTGTTAATGCAGAATACCACGAACTATCAGCAGTATCGGCAGGAAAAGATGATATAAGACAGATTGTGGAAGATAAGTCTAATGTGTCCAATCCGTCCTATTCAAACGATCAACAATCATTTAACCTTAAACACCCTCATCCCAACCCTCTCCCACCCACCTTCGCTGAAGCTTCGGCGGACAAGAAGGGAGAGGGAGGGAACGAAAAACCAAAAATTTTATTCCTTGACGAAATCCATAGGTTTAACAAAGCCCAGCAGGACTTTTTGCTGCCCTTTGTAGAAAAAGGTCAGTTAACTTTAATTGGTGCAACTACAGAAAACCCTTCTTTCGAGGTTATTCCAGCATTGCTTTCACGCTGCCGCGTGTTTGTATTAAATGAATTAAGCACAAATGATATTTCAAATATCATTAATCAAACAAAAATTAGAGTACCGGACGATGCAAAAGAATGGTTAGCATCTATGGCCAACGGCGATGCCAGGCAAGTGCTTTCCATGCTGGAAAATTGCCAGGAGCTGTATGGTGAAATAAATCTTGATAATTTAAAAAATACACTACAATCCAAATTCCTACGTTACGATAAAGCAGGGGACGAGCACTACAATACCATTTCGGCATTTATTAAGTCCATGAGGGCTTCGCAAGCCGATGCGGCTTTGTACTATCTGGCACGTATGGTCGAAGCCGGCGAAGACCCATTATTTATAGCCCGCAGAATGGTAGTATTTGCCAGTGAGGACATTGGTCTAGCTCAGCCCACGGCTTTAGTTGTAGCCAATGCGGTATTTGAAGCCTGCCAAAAAATTGGTTACCCGGAATGTGCCATAAATTTAGCCCACGGCGTAAGTTATTTAGCCCAATGCAAAAAGGACCGCTCTTCTCACGATGCATATTTTATGGCACTAGAGGATGTTAAAAAATTTGGCAATTTGCCAGTCCCTTTAAACATTCGCAATGCTCCGACCAAGCTTATGAAAGACTTAGACTACGGCAAAGGTTATGAAAAATATCCTGTCGATAATAATTATTTACCAGAAAAACTGAAAGAAAAAAAGTATTTAAAGCCTTAAAAACTTTAGCCTCTCATAATTTTTACTACTGGACAATTCGCGCGAATTGTCCAGTAGTAAAAATTTTTTGAATATAAAATTAAAACGCCCGTTATATGCTCTAGAACATAAGGGGCGTTTATTATATTTAACCTTGTTTCCAAGGCTGCCTGTGTCCTAAAACATTTTTTGCTTTAGGACACTAACAAAATTAGAAACTTTTATTTAGGCTGAGTAAGGGGCATAATTTGTGGAGGGACTAAAGAACCCGGGTCTTTAAGCAATTCCTTAACCAAGGGTACAGTAATCGCGCTTCTGTAAGAAGGGAAATTCGCCGGGGCGTCTAAAATAGGGAAGACTAAAGCCGGCACTAAAATTTCATAGCCTTCTTTGCCTGGCTCGTTTTTCCACTGACGGAGCAAGCTTTTAGTTGGAGCGCCTAACTTAACTTCTACAGTTTTAACATCACTGCCCAAATTTGGTTCCGAGTACATAGGGTAAAATATCTGATTACCACCGGCTTCCGCTATTTTTACAATTCTCTCCCAGGAAGTTTCTGCCGCGTAGTCAGAACGGTCGTAAACTTGGCTACTTAAATCATAAAACCCCGAAACTTTTTTTACTCTTACATTAACACTCACATTCAGTCCGGTTAAATTACCCGACTCGTCGTAAACTTTTTGACCATTTACTTCTAACGGATATACGACGTTTACAACATCAGGCAACCAGGCCATACTTTTGTCCGAGGCTAGTTCATAATCTCTCAGCCACTGTTTTTGCACAACTGGCTCACCGTAGTTTGTTTTGCCAATTTTATACTGGTCTAAAAAACTATTGGCAATATTTATAACTTCAGTATCAGACGGCATGTCGGAAAGTTTTAAACGGTATTGATTAGCACAAGCTTCGTCTTGGCATAAACGCTCCGGGGTTTGCCATTTAAACCAATTCTCGTTCATGCTTATATTCCCGTCGCGAAAATTTATATTTACCATATAGCCGAAATCGCGGTCTTCGGTTAAATTAACAGATTCCACATAACCAGACTGCAAAGCTTTAAGATTAAAATTCGGGAGTGATAAATTTTTTAACAAGCTGGTAATAGATGTGTTGCCACCAAAACCTTTTTGCCTTCTAAGCACTTCCACATTTTGATCGCTTAACGTAAGGGCTTCGCCGCTATAAATGAATTTATAGTTTTCAAATACCGGCATAATTCCTGCACCACCACCCATTCCACCACCAGCCATTTTACTATTTGCAGAAGAAGCATCTTGGCTAAGCGGCATAGCCGCGGTTAAACCGCCACCTCCGCCACCACTGCCGCCTTTACCTAAAGTACTTGTAGAAGCTTCGTTTAAAGAGCCAAAGGCTAAAGGTTGCAACTTTTTACCAGTTAAAGCTGTGTTATTCAAATTCATTCCTGGCTTAAAGTAATTCACACCCACCAATGCCACTATTGCCACCACAGCCATAGCCGGCAAGGCAAATTTCACGCTGGTTAAGTTTTGCCAAAAACTTGTTTGAGTTTTACTGCCCATTGTTTGGGCTGTAAGCAAAAGCTTTTTTCTTAAACTTTCTGCAAACGTCGGGTCAAATTTAGTATCAGGCTTGTTTTTTAAGAGCTGTTCTAAAATTGGCTTTAATTGGTTTTCGTGCTTCATAAATTCCGCGTCGTATTTATAAAGTTCTTGTAATATTTGGCTTATTTTTTCATTCATATATTTTTAAACTTAATACTAAACTGAAGGTTTTAATAAAATTAACATTAAAATTGCCAAAGGCATTTTTGCCTGCAAAATTTTTATACTTCGGCCGAATTGCATTTTGCTGGCCGCTTCGCTCTTGCCTAAAACTTCCGCAATTTCCTTAAAACTTAAGCCGTCCCACACCCTAAGCAAAATAATTTCTTTTTGCTCCGGCTCTAGTTCTTCTAAAAGTTTTTCGACTTTTTCCAAATCCATTTTTGCGCCAATTTCTTTTACCATATTTTTAGCGCTTGGTTTTTCCAAAATATCGTCTAAAGGTTCCGCGGGCTTCTGAGCGCGAAAATAGTCAACTAAAGTATTGCGGGCTATGGTATAAAGCCAGGTATTAAACGCGCTTAAGCCGGGCTTGTAACTTTTTATTCTTTCCAAAGCTTTTAAAAAAGTCTGACTGGTTAAGTCTTCGGCTAAATGCTTGTCTAAAGTACGATAGTAAAGAAAATCGTAAATTTTTTTTACATATTCGTCGTATAAAACTGTAAATTGTTCTAAATTGCCTTCTTGACAGGCATTTATTGCAGATTCTAATGCTGTTTGCATATTTTGTTAAATAATTACTTGCAAGTATTATAACTCATTTTTGCTTGTACAGACATAATATTATACGGTAGAATTACTAAAAGGTAACAATTTTATGAATCAGGTCTTAGAATTTTTAAACCGCAACAACATTGCTTACAAACTCTTTGAGCACGAAGCGGTTTTTACCAACGAGGAGTCTGGTAAAATAAATATTCCGGAGGTCCAAAATAATGCAAAAAACCTATTTTTGCGGAATCATAACAAAACCAAATACTATTTAGTCAGCCTTATGCACAACAAACGAGCGGACTTAAAAAGTTTTGCCCAAAAAATAGGGGAGAAAAAGCTAAGCTTTGGTTCGGCAGACGACTTACTCAGCATCTTAAAACTTACCCCCGGCTCTGTCTCACCGTTAGGGCTAATAAATGACAAGGACAAAAAAGTTACTTTTTACTTAGATGCAGATTTTTTAAGTGCCAAGGATATTTGCGTACACCCCAACATAAACACTGGCACGTTAGTAATTCCAATTGCAGATTTTAAACGTTTGGTGGGAATTTTAGGTTATGAAATTAATAAATTTTAACTTTATTTATAAGCATATCATTGATATAATTAATAAATGGACACCCAAGATTCTAATTCTTTTAAAAACCAAGCCTTGCCCCTTGGTTTAACATTGGTAGTACTAGCGGCTCTCAGCTCACTGGTGATTTTAATAGTCCACGGCTTAAATTTATTGCCTTTAAAAGAAGATGTTGCTTTAAAAATAAGACTATCCGATGTTTTAATCGGCGGCACTATTTATTTAAAAACCGCAGTGGATTTCGCCATTTTTATGGGCAGGTTAATGACCACCAACCCCGGTTGGAAAAATAGAGTAGCTATTGAAATTGGCACAGCGTTAGGCAACGGACTTGGTACAATTCTAATTTTAGTGGTATGGACCTTTTTTAAAGAGGTAGCTTGGCTACTTGGTATTATGGTATTTTTAGCCAGTTTAGTACTTTTTGAACTTGCATTTTCCAGCTTGGAACATTTTTCCAACTGGCAAAGCCAAAACACTTTTAAAAAAACAGTCTTTCTTTTTTTAGATAAAATCTTATTTACTATAACCAAAATAACCAAACCCATTACCTCTAAGGTCTTGCCAGATTTAGGAGAAAAATTACGCGGCAACGAAACAATGAGCTGGAAAAATTTACTTTTTTTCTCTTTCACTATTCCCTTTATATTGGGCTTAGATGATTTTGCTGGATATGTGCCCCTGTTTAGCATTGTTAATGTCCTAGGCTTTAGTATTGGCGTATTGGGCGCTCACACCCTTTTAAATATTGCTTTGTTTATTTCGCCCAACATAACCACTAAAGTCGTACGCAACGAGTGGGTGTCATTTTTAGGCGCCCTAGCCTTTGTCGGCCTGGGCATTTGGGGGTTAATTGAAGTAGTAAAAATCTTTATCTAATGAAATGATTTGATAAAAATGATAACAAAGTTTGAAAAAATTTTAGAGGACTACGACTATTCTCTACCTTCTGAATTAATTGCTCAAAAACCCAGCAGCCCGCGCGACAGCGCGAGGCTTTTGGTGTATAACAGGGAAAATAATCAAATCCAGTTTGATACCTTTTTAAACCTGCCTAATTATTTACCAAAACGAGCAGTGTTAGTATTTAATCAAACTAAAGTTATACCTGCCAGACTGCCCTTGTACAAACAAAGTGGGGGAAAGGTGGAGGTACTATACATTGGCCGAGAAAACAAGCTCTTTAAAGTTTTAGCCAATAAACATCTGCCTTTGCAAACCAAACTTTACATAGTTCACGGCCGTGAACTATGTAAAGTTGTAAAAAAACATCAGGGTATTTATTTTTTAAAGCCCAGTCAAAAAATTTCCGATTTTCAATCCATAATTTCTAAATTCGGTCTTACTCCATTACCTCCTTATATGAAGCATTCTTCCTTAACGGAAAAACAACGGCGCGAAGCTTATCAAACCATATTCGCCAAAACAGGGGAGTCGGTTGCCGCACCAACAGCCAGCCTGCATTTTACCAAAAGGCTATTAGCTAAACTAAAAAAACGCGGTGTAGCCATAAAATTTGTACGCCTAGATGTTAATTTGGGCACTTTTGCAGCACTGAAAGAAGACCAGTATAAAAATAAAAAACTCCACAGTGAAAATTATTTTATAGACAAAGCGACAATAAAATTCATACAAAAAGCAAAAAAACAAAACCGACCGGTTTTTGCAGTCGGCACCACTGTTGTTAGGACTTTGGAAAGTTATGCAATAACTAAAAAAAAATCAAGTGGCACTGAACTTTTTATATCCCCAGGCTATAAATTCCAGCTTATTGACGGAATGATCACTAACTTCCACGTGCCCAAATCAAGCCTTCTAATGCTGGTCAGCGCGCTAATTTCCAGAGAAAAACTCTTAAACACCTACAATTTAGCCATTAAAAAAAGATTCAAATTTTTCTCTTTCGGTGATGGCATGTTAATAATTTAGGCTTAAATAAGCAATAAAAGTTAATTAATAACTTAATTAACGATTTAAACCCTTGACAATTAATTAAAATAGCTTGATTTTATTGGGGTTTTTGATAAAATTAATACAGTAATAAATAAACAAACTAATTTATTCTTTTTTTACTTAAGTAAAAAAGGGACAAAAGGAAATCAAACAAATGACAAAGTCAGAAATCCTCCAAGGCTTAGCCGACAAATTGGGCAAAAGCCGAAAAGAAGTTAGCGAATTCATGGACGCCTTAGTAGCAATGGCTTACACTGTAACAAAAAAAGAAGGCGAATTCACAATCCCAGGCCTGGGCAAACTTTTGAAAAAGCACCGCGATGCTAGAATGGGCAGAAACCCAGCCACCGGCGCAAGCATCCAAATCCCTGCTAAAACTGTTATTAAATTCCGCGTATTAAAAGCCGCTAAAGACGCAATACTGTAATCACTGATTATCCGCGGATTTCCGCCAACTGGCGGAACGCGGATCACACGCTAAATTTAAAACCCCTGCTCTTAGCGGGGGTTTTAAATTTGTGGTATAATAAGTTTACTGACAAGCAATAAGCGCTTTAAAATATTTGACGCCGAACAGAAACAAAAATAAATTTTTTAATGTCATATACATATTGGCATATGCGGCTTTATGAAAACTTTTTTAAAAAAACTTCAACTACAAAGCAATAAACAATTTGAATTAATTGATTTAACTTCTCATGTTCAAATTGCTGCAACAGAATCAGGCATTTTAAATGGTATGGCAGTGGTTTTTTGCCCTCATACCACAGCTGGAATCAGGCTTAACCACAACGAACCCTTGCTAATGCAAGATTTTATGAAAGCATTATACAAACTTGTACCTATAGACGTCAGTTATAGTCATGATTTATTTGAAGTCAGACAAAATGTCGCAGCAAACGAACGTAGCAACGGCCACGCCCATGTTAAAGCATTTTTACTGGGAAGCTCGGAAAATTTAATTCTCGAAAAAGGCCATGTGTTTTTAGGTCAAAAGCAGAGCATATTTTTTGTAGAGCTAGACGGTGGCAGAAATAGAGAAGTGTATATAAAATTTATTGGCGAATAGCAGCCTTGCTAAAATAAAAAATACTCAAACCAAAAGGTTTGAGTATTTTTTATCTCTATTTTAAAACTGTGCTATTATTTAATATATGTATAAAAAACTTTTTTATTTGTGCGTAATTTTAGTTTTAAGCTTTATTACCCTGCTTAGCTATAAAGCATTTAAATACCCAAAACAAACCAGACAAGAACAAATTTCCAAAAATACCAAACCTGAGGAAATTAATTTAACCATTTTAGAAGGCTGGAACAACAAAAATATTGCGGAATATTTGGAAAAACAAGGTGTAGTAACTTCTGCTGAATTTTTAAAATCAGTTAGAGATTTTGACATTTCTAATTACGCATTTTTACCCGCTCAGGCAAAAGGGAATCTGCAAGGTTTTTTGTACCCCGATACCTATCGTTTCTTTAAAGTAATTTCGGACCGTTCTAAAACCACGCCAAAGGAAGCTAGTGAAACCATAATCAAAAAAATGCTGACTAACTTTGAAATTAAGTTTCCCATAGGTGCCGAAGCCTTAGCTAAAAAACAAAACTTAAGTTTATACGAAGTAATAATTTTAGCTTCAATTTTAGAAAAAGAAGCAAATAACTTCGAAGGCGAGAAAGCGACCATTACGGGAATATTTTTAAACAGGCTAAAAATTGGCATGGCGCTTCAAAGCGACGCTACAGTTAACTACGCAACAGGCAAAAGTCAAGCTAGTCCAAGTCTCCAAGATTTAGAAATAAATTCGCCTTATAATACTTACAAACACAAAGGTCTGCCACCCGCACCCATCTGTAACCCTTCTATAGCGTCAATAAAAGCTATTCTTGAGCCAATAAAAACCGACTACATATACTACTTGCATAATCAAAAAACTGGCGAACCGGTTTATGCAAAAACTTTTGAAGAGCATATTATCAATAAACAGAAGTATTTGAGGTAATTAATTCGAAGGCGAGTTAAGCGCTTTACAAAAATATAATCTGTAAATTTTTAATTCCTAATTGCTCTAGTTGTTTAAATAATGCGTAACATCAAATTCTAAAATTTTATAATTAAACATTAGGATTTGTTTAGAAATTAGGCATTAGGTCAATTAGAAATTATTGAACTTAATTCAAGGTGCTTCCTACAAAATTTCGTTGACCATTGATAAACTCGTTAACCACCATTTCCTTCTTCCCCTCCATTTGGAGGGATTTTATTTTTATAGATGTTCCTTGCCCACAAACAACAACTCCACCATCAAGTACAATCCCTGGTTTTGCTAATTCTGTAGGCATCTGTAGTGTATTAACCTGTATATCCGTAGTTTTCAGTAGTTTTCCGTTCCATTTTGTCCACACGCCCGGCCAAGGATAAAATGCGCGGAATTGATTGTAAATTTCCTGGGCAGATTTATTCCAGTCTATTTTGCCGTCTGCCTTTTCTATATGCTTTGTATGCGTGGCTGCGCTTTCGTCTTGCGGTAGGGGAGCAATTTTACCAGTTATATAGTCTTCTATAACAGTGTTTATTAATGCGGCTGATTTATAGGCCAACTTTTGAGAAAGTGTTAAAGCATTGTCGTCCGCATCTATTTTTACCACCTCGGTTGCTAAAAGCGATCCGTGGTCGACTTTTTCATCGAGTATAAATATAGAAGTGCCTGTGAATTCTTCGCCATTTAAAAGCGCTGACTGAATAGGCGAAGCGCCGCGGTACTTTGGAAGTACTGAAAAATGCACATTAATAGTTTTGTATTTGGGCAAATTTATAACTTCCAGTGGCATAATTTGGCCGTAGGAAACTACCACAAAAATATCTGCTCCTTGCTCTGTTCCCCTCCCTTGCTTGTCCGCCGACTCGTCCGACGAAACTTTAGTGAAGTTGGAAGCTTTAGCGAAGGTGGAAGGGGAGGGGTTAGGGGAGGGTGATGTTAAATTTTTAAGCTGCTGATAAAATTCCTGATTCCCCCTAACCTTTTCGGGCTTTAATATTTTTAGCTTCATTTCCGTAGCTAAAACACTAACAGGGGACTCCTGTATTTCCTGCTTCCTACCAACTTTACTATCTGGCTGTGTAACCACTGCCAAAATTTGGTGCTGTTTAGACAGCGCTTCTAAAATTGGCAAAGCCACATTTGAGGTACCAAAAAATACTAGCTTCATTTAATTATTTTTCTTAAAACCTCTGCTTCAATTCTACAATCTTCCAAACCATCATGCCGGGAGGAGGATTTTATTTTAAATTTTTTTCCCCCGAAGGCGGATCCGCCTCTGGCGGACATTAAATCATCTAAAGAAAAACCGGTAAACATTTTAGAATTTTTTAAACCGTTATTCTTAGCCAAAACTCCATAAAAATACGCCCATAAATTAAAATAGTGGTAATCAAACTGCCACTTAACATTATGCTTTTTGTAAGCTGCGCGCAAAAAATCCATATCTAAAAGGCCGCCGTAATAGCTTAAAACTAAAGTCTTGGGATTAAACTTTGCGTTAAATTCCTTAAGAACCTGATTTAATGGCGGCGCGGCATCAAGCCATTCTTTTTTAATACCGTTAATACGCATGGACTCCAAGTCCCTGTTTAACCATTTTGTCGGTTTAGCATACGCATTAAAAAACGCTTTTTCTTTTAAAGTTTTTTTGTCTAGCAAAACTGCCGAGAGCTGGATAATTTCTTGTCTTGAGACATCGAGACCGGTAGTTTCTAAATCTATTAAAAGTAAATCTTTGTTAAAATTCATAAACTTTACTAAATACTAATTAATACTAATATACTAATCTTAAATTTCAGCATTAGTATATTAGTACGGATTCGTATTTAGTAAATTTACACTTCCTTAATTATTTTTCTAAACACTTCGGCTTCCATTCGAACTTTTTCCAAAGCATCAAAAGGCTTTTTTAATTTTAGGCCAAAATGATCTAAAAATGTATTTAAAGTCGGCATTTTTTTCAAGCCGTAATTTAAAGTATAAACATAACCAAGCGTCCACAACTCCACCACATGAGCGTCGTAATTATAATTAATAGCAACTTTTTTAAAAGCGTTTTTTAAAAATAAAATATTTGCGACATTATGGGTTGCCAAAAGTAAATTACTGCCAAATTTTGAATGGAAGTTTTTTATAACATCATAAATCTTTTGGCTTTTTTTCAATGTGTCGTAATCTATACCAAGCAACTTAGCGTGCTGATTGATTATGGCATCTAAAAAACTTACTCGAATGTAAGCGTTATAGTTGCCTTTTTCGAGCAAGTTGTCTTTGTCTAACAAAACAGCGGAGAGTTGTATAACCGAATCTTTGTCTACATCAAACCCAGTGGTTGTAACTTCAAAAAATAACAAGTCTTTAATAAATTTCATAACTTTACGAAATACGAAAAAGTACGAAAGTACGAATTAAAGTTTCTACGCTCCGAACTTTTGTTCGTAAGTTCGTAAAGATTCGTACTTCGTAAATTATATCTTTAATGCTTTAACCAATTCTTCTCCCTTAGTGTATTTCTTTATTAAATCTATAATTAAAACACCGTTAGTATGATCTATTTCATGCTGGGCAACCCTAGATATCCAACCATCATCGGAAATTTTTACAGTTTCTCCCAAATGATTTTGTGCTTCTATGACTACTTTTTTTGGCCGCCTCACCATGCCGTAAATCCCAGGCAGCGATAAACACCCTTCTTCAATTTCAATTTTTTTAAAACCCCTGGATTTAATTTTAGGATTATATAGCGCAAAAATCGGCACGCCTGATTTTTCCAAATTTATAATAATTAATTTAACAGACTTGCCAACTTGGGGAGCAGCAAGGCCAATACCATCTGCGTTCCTAACTGTTTCTATCATATCTTTAGTCAGCTTTTGCATTTCTTTTGACAATGGAAAAACAACCGCCTCAGT
>CAYVNU010000017.1:0-25527 GCA_964453265.1 uncultured Candidatus Saccharibacteria bacterium
TTAGGAGGTTTTGATGACACAGCAAAACTGACAGCTAATAAACTAAAAAGCCAGTCAGCTAATAAACTAAAAATTGCCGGTTATTCAAACAAAAATCCCGCCGACAAAACAATCATCGAGGATATAAATAGATCAGGCGCGGACATTCTTTTTGTCGCATACGGACCAATTAAACAAGAGGAGTGGATTTACAAACATAAAAACCAATTACCAACAGTAAAACTCTTTATTGGTCTTGGCGGCACGTTTGACTACATAGCCGGCAAGAAACTTAACCCGCCCAAATTTGTACGCGCTCTAGGCCTAGAATGGCTATTTAGGCTTATAACCCAACCATATAGAATAAAGCGCATTTACAATGCCACCTTTGGACTGATTAAGCTTTTAGTAAAATATAAATTTTTTAAAACATTCCCACTAAGGCCGAATGTAGCTATAGTAATAAAAAATTTGACTAATGAAATTTTAATTTGCCAAAGGCAGCCGGTAATTTCCAAATTCTATTCTGAAAAAAATACCTTAAAAAACCGGTTTGATAATTACTGGCAATTCCCGCAAGGGGGGATAGACAACAACGAAGACATTGTAAAAGCAGCAGAAAGAGAAGCTTTGGAAGAAACCGGTTTAAAAAATTTAAAGTTCATTAGGCTTTCTAAAAAATTCCATTCGTACGAATGGAATAACGCAATTAGAAAAATAAATTTAAGCCGAAAACTTTTATACCGCGGCCAACTGCAGCACGTAGCCTATTTTAAATATTTTGGAAACCCTGAAGACGTTAAGGTTGATCAAAAAGAATTTATAAATTTTAAATGGCTACCGCCAGCTGCTTTGCTAAATACAATCCATGAAGAAAGAGCAGGCCTGACAAAAATTGTGTTAGAAGATTTAAGCCTTTTTTAAGTTTGAATAAAACAGCAAAAAAGAGTATAATTTAAAGGAAATATGTATCAAAAAATCATTTCCAGCTTAGTCTTGTTTGCTGGCGAAGCTCTAATAATTTACGCGGAAGTGCTTTCTGCAAAAATGTTTTATACAGAAAACAAAGCATTTTGGCCGGTAATTGGTAAAGTGGCTCTATTTGCTCTAGTTAGCACCTTTATGCTTTTGTGTGGCTATATGTTTGGCCTAAGGGCATTTAAAAATATTTGGATAGTTACAGTCATTTCGGTAACATCTATTTTGGTAGCCGAGCCATTAATGACATACTTTGTTTCAAATCAAGTCCCAACCAAAGGCGCAGTAGCAGGATTATTATTAGGTTTTGTTGGATTAATACTAACCTTGACCTGGGAATAATTCTTGTCATTCATTTAAATCTTATAATTCTTGTCAATCTTTATGATTCGCACCCGCTTTGCCCCATCTCCAACTGGTTTTGTGCACATTGGTAATTTTCGTACCGCGCTTTTTTCGCATTTATGGGCAAAACATAACAATGGCACTTCTATTTTAAGAATTGAAGACACTGACCAAAAAAGAAAAGTAGAAGGCTCGGTAGAATATCTCTTAAAAGTTATGAAGTTAATGGGCATAGAATTTGACGAAGGTTTTTGCTTAGACAAAGACGGTCAAGTTTCAGAAAAAGGGGAGTTCGGCCCGTACTTACAATCTCAGCGCCTGGAAAAATATCAACAAGCCGCGCAAAAATTAATTTTAGAAAAAAAAGCCTACTACTGTTTTTGCTCCCAGCAAAGACTTGATGACTTGCGCAAAGAACAGGCTGCTTTAAAAAAACCGCCCATGTACGACAGGCACTGCCGGAATTTAAGCAATGAGGAAATAAACAAACAATTAGAAGAATTTAAAGCATCCGGAAAAAATCCGGTTGTTCGTTTTGCCATTCCCTTAGAAGGCGAAACTGTAGTACACGATTTAATTTACGGCGAAGTAAAATACGAACATAAAATTTTAGACGACCAAGTTATTATAAAATCTGATGGTTTTCCAACCTATCATTTAGCCGTAGTAGTAGACGATACGGAAATGAAAATTACCCACGTCATAAGAGGCGAAGAATGGCTGCCTTCCACCCCAAAGCATATTTTAATCTACCAAGCCTTAGGTTATAAACCTACGGAATTCGCCCACTTGCCTTTAATTTTAAATCCGGATAAAACCAAACTTTCCAAAAGACAAGGAGACGTGGCGACTGAAGATTATTTAAACAAAGGGTACTTGCCTAAAGCGCTCATAAACTTTGTCGCCCTGCTTGGCTGGAACCCTAAAACCGAACAGGAAATTTTTGATTTTAATGATTTAATAAAACAATTTGACTTAAGTAAAGTTAATAAATCGGGCGCGGTTTTCGATTTAGTCAAACTAGATTGGATAAACAGTCAATACATTAGGCAACTAGATATTTCCGAGCTGACAACCCAGCTTTTACCTTTTTGGCAAAAGTACTGGGCTGACAACCAGATAGATTTTGATAAAACCAAATTCCCTCGCGAATATTTTGAAAAAATTGCCGGCCTAGAGAAAGAACGCTTAAAAAAACTTTCTGAGATAGGGGAGAGAACAGTTTACTTTTTTGTCCTGCCGGAATACAAACCCGAACTTCTAATTTGGAAAAAATCCGACAAAGAAAAAACTAAACACATTCTAAAACAGCTGCAAAAATTAATAAATGATTTTTCACCCGCGGATTTTGAGCAGGCAAATTTAGAAAGTAAAATAAAAGAGTTTATTGCACAAAATGCTTACGACAATGGCTCGGTTTTATGGCCGCTTAGACTGGCGCTTACCGGCCTGGAAAAAAGCCCTAGTCCGTTTGAGGTTTTAAGCGTTATGTTTATTGGCCACGGCAAACAGGAAATTTTAAACCGCTTAGAAACTGCTGAAAATAAACTATAGATACCTGCATCTAAAAGCTTTAGATAATTTTGAGATGTCGATTTAACACTTTTTTTGCCCGTATTAGCAAAATATGGTATAATTTTACTAATGCGTATTCATTTTGAAACAAAAAAAACCAACAAAAAAGCTTTTTGGCTTAAGTCAAAAAGCCGTTTTGTTTTTGCTTGTTTTGGATTAATACTTTTTACTAGTTTTTGCGCTTATCAAAGCGTTTTTGCCGAACAAAATCCGGATGCCGCAAGCACAACCAGCGAAACAACTTCGGAAGTTAAGAAAATTGAAACTCCACCTGAAGAAAAACCTGATCCAAATGTAGAAAAACTCAATTCTGAAAAATCTGCAAACCAAAAAAAATTAGAAGAAATCAACCGGCAAATTCAAAATTTTACCAAACAAATTACAGACACTCAAAAAAAGTCCAGCAGCCTGCAAAATGAACTTTTTATTTACGACCGTCAAATTGCCACAGCAGAGCTGCAAATAGAGGGAAAACAAACCCAAATTGATGATACTCAACTCCAAATTGACGAACTCCAAAAGCTAATTGAGCAAAAAACCAGTGATATTGCAGAGAATAAAAAAATTCTTGCGCAATTAATATTACAATTAAATGAATTTGATGCCAATTATGGCTTAAAAACAACAGTTGGCAGTGAAAGCTTGTCGGACTTTTTAGACCAAATCCAGTATACCCAAAACTTTCAGGGCAAAGTTTACCAACTGCTTCAAAAAATTAAAGACTTAAAAAGCAAACTAGAAAAACAACAGTTTGATT
This sequence comes from uncultured Candidatus Saccharibacteria bacterium, assembly GCA_964453265.1. GTDB lineage: Bacteria > Patescibacteriota > Doudnabacteria > UBA920 > UBA920 > CAYVNU01. Next base: position 3,635 of record CAYVNU010000017.1, read on the forward strand.
TAAAAATTCAGTTGCAAAATCTTAAAGAACTGCAAAATCAGTTACAAATTGCCAAAGAATCTTTAACCCAGCAAAAAAACCAAAAACAGCAACTATTAACCCAAACCCGCGGCATAGAAAAAAATTTCCAAAAACTTCTTTCGGCCAGCAAAAAAGAACAGGATGATTTGCAAAAAGAAATTTCAGACTTAGATGAACAAATAAGAATCAAACTCGGCAAAAAAACAATTGCCGCGAAAAAAGGAGTTTTGGCTTGGCCAATGGATGGAATTTTAACTCAAAAATACGGCAACACCGGTTTTACGGCTTTAGGCTATAATTTTCATAACGGCATAGATATCGCGGCTCCAGCTGGTCAACCTATTTATGCGGCAGCAGACGGTAAGGTAATAAATACAGATATGAGTAACCAATCCTTTGGCAATTGGGTCGCCATTAAACACGATATAAGCACAAAAAATGGCTCCAGTCAGATAATTTCACTTTATGGTCATATGAGAAGCTTTAAAGTTAAAGCAGGTCAAAATGTTTCTCAAGGAGACATTATTGGCTATGAGGGCAACACCGGCAACACCACCAGAAAACTTTACGGACCTGAACGTGGATATCACATACACTTCGGCATATATGACGCCGAAGGTTTTGGTGTTAGCGAAGGAAAATATTCAAATATTTACGGCGATTATAAAGTGCCTTATGGGTATACATATAATCCGCTGGATTTTTTAGATAATCAATAAAATAAAATTATGGCAAACAAAAATAAAAAATATTTTTTAATACTCTGCTTAGTGCAAATTTCTTTTGCTTGGTTAAATATTGCTTATGCGCAAACCGGCGCAGCAGACGGAGCAGATTCTGCAGATTACAGGCAATTTAAAGTCCAGGACAGTATACAAAAATATTTATGCACTCCGACTGAGGCGGACACTACAAAACCCGGCTATAATGATTTATATCAAACCGATCCTCAAAAGGCCTCCAACCAGGCTAGCGGGGATTTATATAATTGCATTAACCGCTTATATAAATTTGCCATAGCAATTGGCGCAAGCCTGGGGGTATTTTTTATTGTAATAGCAGGTTACATATACATAGATGCGGGCGGCAATGAAGAATCTGTTACCAAAGCCAAAGGCATACTAACCAGCACAATTGCGGCAATGGTTATTTTATTTTCCGGATATATTTTACTTAAAGCCATTAACCCGGAGCTCATTCAATTTAAACCCATCCAACCAAAAAGCGTTTTACTACTTAAAGAACCTACCGGCACAACCGGCGGCGTCAAATCAAATTTTTGCCAAACAGCCAATTCTTATAATTGCAACGAGGCGGGAACCGCGCAGACATGTTCGCAATACGATTCGTTCCTGAGCCAATATGGCTCAAGAATCAGCGGCACTGTAAATGGCAGTTCTTTATTAAAAGCTGTTATGTACCACGAGTCCAGATGCAAAACGGATTTAGTTTCTTCTGCTGATGCTTACGGCTTAATGCAAATGAAAATACCAACTGCAAATACTTTTAAAGACAAATGTGGAATTACAGGCACCATAGATGCAAACTGGTTTAAAAATAATCCCGGACCCAGTATTTGTCTTGCTGCTGAATATTTAAAATATTTAAATTCTTCTTGCGGTAGCGATGTAGGAAAACTTTTAACTGGTTATGCTACGGGTAATTGCAATGAAGGCACGGCATGCCCAACAGCTGTTTCAGAGATGCTTGCGTGTTATAGCGGGCCTCCGGGTGCGTCTTCTTCCGGCAATCCCTACGTCACACCTCTATCAAGCACAGTAAAAGAAGCTGCTCAAAAAATCTTAAATTTAGACAATAAAGGTTTGGTAATAAATAAAACCGATTGCGATTGTCCTGGTAATTGCCCAATTAATAGTTTGCAAAGTATTTCTAAAGGTGAGGCTCCGATAAAAGATGGCCCGCTAAATGCCACACCGCCAAATAAAAGCTGTAACAACGGAACAGTTTCAACAGTTAGCTTAAGTATGTTAAACGGAATTTTATTGGCAGCCAACAACGGTTCTAACTTTGTAATAAATTCGTTAACCGGCGGACACCACAGCAATGTAAACGACACTCATTATCAAGGTCGCGCTGCGGACTTAACGCCTGTCACAAAAACTAGTGCAGAACAAACCAAACTAGTCTCCTCGCTAAAATCCAGCCAAGCCACTAGCATAGCCCTTGAATGCGATATAAATGGCAGCCATATATACAAAGTCTTTGGCACCGCAATCCAAGACAGCGACCCTATGTGTATGAGTAAACCCGGTTATCATATTCACGTTGAATGGTAATAGAAAACCGCCCAAATCTGGAAAACAGAAAATGGGCGGTTTTTTTATCCCCCACAGATACCCACTAAGAAAGGGGAGTGTAAATTATTTTATATAATATTATTTAGATAATTTACTTTTTAATATTAGTGATTGTATATATTAAAAAGTAAATAAAATTTTAATATAAAATAGACTAGGCAATAATCACTAGGATTATATATAAAAACAAATTAAAATAAATCCAACTCAATAACATAATTGCAAAAGCAGATTAAAATATTTATTAAGAATATAAAATTAAATATAAACTTTGATTGAAGCACAATTAATAAACACAATGTCGCATAAGATACATTGTGCGACATTATAGATATTTGATAAAACCGCTACTCCCTAGCGGTTTTATGCTTTTAAACCTTTAGCTGCCTAAGCAACTTAATTGTAGTAACTAAAATTTTTAGTACTTTATCTATTTCACTTTTCTTTGTATATTTGCTTAAAGTAAATCTGACTGAACTTTTTGCTTGCTTGGCATTTTTTCCAATTGCCAATAAAACATGAGAAGGCTTTTCTGAATCTGAATCACAGGCACTACCTGTGCCTACGCTTATACCTTTGGCATCTAAATAAATTTGCAGTGCCTCGCCTTCCACGTTATTAAATTCCAAATTCGCATTATTTGGTAATCTGTTTACACTTCCAAATTCTGGGCCATTTAAAAACGTATCTGGAATTAAATAATTTATTTTTTTTATAAAATAGTCTCTTAGTGTGACTTGGGTTTTAAAATTACTCTTCCTGTTACTAACCGCGATTTCTAGTGCTTTGTGCATGCCTACAATGTTGCCAACATTCTCAGTGCCGCTTCTTAATTTATTTTCTTGTCCCCCGCCAAAAATAATCGGCTTTAAATTAATACCGTTCCGAACAAATAGAAAGCCAGTCTGTTTCGGCCCATGTATCTTACTCGCATTAATTGTCATTAAGTCGAGTCCCAGAGCTTGAACATTCAAATCACAGTACCCTGCTGCCTGGCAAGCATCTGAATGAAAAATTATTTCCGGTAAATTTTTTAGTCTGCGTTGGTTATTTTCAGCTTTTAGTATTTTACCAATTTCTGAAATTGGTAAAATACTGCCAATTTCGTTGTTAGCATACATAACAGATAATAAAACTGTTTCCGGGCGGATTGCATGTTTCAAATCTATTAAATTAATAAAACCTTCTTTGTCTACCGGCAAATAAGTAACTCTTACGCCTTGTTTTTCTAATTCCCTACACGGTTCTAGCACGGCATGATGTTCAATTGCAGTAGTAATAATATGCGGCCTATTATTATTCCCTTTTAGCAAAGGCCTGACTAAACCCAGTATTGCCAAATTATTGCTTTCAGTACCGCCGGCTGTAAAAATAATTTCCGAGGACTTTGAATTAATCAGCTTGGCGATTTTTAAACGCGCCTGTTCTATTGCTTTTTTTGCCTGCCTCCCCTGCTCATAGAGCGCGGAAGGGTTGCCATAAAATGTTTTTAAATATGGCTCCATGGCTTTTAATACCAAGGTGTCTATTTGCGTTGAAGCAGCGTTATCTAAATAAATAGTTTTTGGATTCTTCATAATTATCATCTTGCTGATTTTCTAAACCCGGCAGAAACAGCTTCTTGCTCTGTTGCAAAACACTGTTCAGGTTTTACGGTTTTATAAAACGAACCTCCTAAAACGTGGTAAATTTTTGAGCCTGTAGATGAAATATTACCCTTAACTACACAATTAGTCGAATTACCTAAAACGGTTGGTTTTAAAAGGGCGGTTGTAGTTGAAACACTAGCGCCCTGTTCTTTACTTACCGCTTTAGGACTTACCTCTTCTTTTTGCAACGGTTTTGTGTTATAATTCGATTGAACAGACGAATTTCTTTGCCTGGTTTTATCGTAACTCCCTACTCCAAAGCCCACAAAGAAAACCAAGATAAAACTGACAAAAATTACAATTTTGTTTTTATTTTCCTTACACCATTCTTTTAACTCTTGGTAGGCCATTTGTTACATTATAACATTCTATCTAAAATAATTAAATATTTGCGTTCGTAAAATCAAATGAAATACGCATTTGTGCTAGGCAGGGTTTATACGCTTTCTATTGCTGAATTAATTGCAGTAATGGAAAAACCTGACCCGGCTTTAGGAATTTCCGGAGAAAGCATAAATATAATAGACGCCTCGGAAGAAGTTATTGTTATAGAAACTTCACAAAAAATTCAAGCTGAAAAGCTGCAAAAAAAACTCGGCGGAGTAATAAAAATTTTAGAAATTATAGACAGCTTAAAAAAAAGAGAGCAAGACTCAATTAATTTTGCCCTAAAGCATTATTTTAAGCCGAGCATTTTAAAAAAACATTTCCTAAAAGATTACAAAGGAAAAATTCAATTTGGCATTAGCTTATACTTGCTAGATATGACTTTAGCTAAAGGCTCTCCCCTGCCCCCAAACAGAAATTCATCTCAAAATCAAAGAACAGTCTCAGCTTTCGGTGAACCAAAAAGAATTGGCATGATGGTAAAAAACACATTAACAGAAGGCGGAAGTAGCGTAAGATTAGTCTTACCCGAATTTAATTCCCTATCTCTAGCTTCAGTTTCTGTTACTAAAAATCTTTTACTTCAAAAAGGCGCGGAGATTTGTATTATAGCCGGAAAAAACATTATTTATACCGCTAAAACATTAGTTGTCCAGGACTTTGAAGATTATGGCCGCCGCGATTACCAAAGACCGGCAAGAGACGAAAGACAAGGCATGGTGCCGCCAAAAGTCGCGCAAATAATGTTGAATTTAAGCGGCTGTAAAAATAACGACACAATACTTGATCCCTTTTGCGGCATTGGTACAGTCATCCAGGAAGGACTGCTGTTAAATTTTAGAATGATAGGTTCAGACATAAACAAAAATGCAATAAAAGGTAGTGAACAAAATTTAGAATGGTTTAGAAATCGCTATAAAATCGCTCCGGGCAAATTCGGCGTTGAGGTTTGCGATGCTACTGAAGTTTCTGGTTTGATTCAAAAATCTGGCCACACTGTTGAAGCAGTTGTAACAGAATGCACTTTAGGCCCGATTTATTCCAAATATCCAAGTCAAGAAGAAATTGAAACCAATTTTAAAAATTTGTTTAAACTCTACCAAAAAAGTTTTACCGAATTTAGCAAATTTTTGCCAAAAAAAGGCCGCGTTATTTTGTGTATTCCGGCCTACAGAAAGAACCAAATAACTTATGAAATGTTTCCAAATATTGACTTTATTACTGAATTGGGCTATACTAAGATCGATTTAGTTTCAGAAAAGTTTTGTAAACATTTAAGGTTTTTACGCTTAACTAACAGGAAAACTGCTATTTACGATCGCAAAGACCAAATTGTTGCAAGAGAAATAGTTATTTTTGAGAAATTGTAATTTCTTAAAAATAAAATATAAAGAACCAAATAACAAGAACCACTTTTGGATATTGTTATTTGGAAATTGTTATTTAAAAATTAATTACATTAATTTCCATTTATGGCACATAAAAAAGCAGGCGGCAGTACCAGTTTAGGCCGTGATTCAGTATCAAAAAGATTAGGCGTAAAAATTTTTGGTAATCAAGCAATCAAAAAAGGCCAGGTTATTGTTCGTCAACACGGCACAAAATTTCACCCGGGAAAAAATGTCAAAATGGGCGGAGATTCAACACTCTACTCTTTGTCTGACGGTAAAGTTTCTTTTCAAAGAAAACAAGTAAGAAAATTCCACGGCAACCTTCGCTCAACAAGAATAGTAAATGTAGTTCCTACAAAATAAACTAGTTTACAGATTAAAAATACAGAACTCCTTTAAAGGAGTTCTGTATTTTTTTGAAATATAGACTTACTATAAAATAAGTTTTTTACCTTAAAGAAAAGTCTGCTCTCACAATCGCGGTAATTTCTTTTTCAACCGAGCTGACGTCATAATAACCTTCCGCTGATAAATCTGTGGAATTTGGAGCGGTAATTTGCATAACCCCCATACTAGCTGATTTTAAATTACCTATTTTCATTCCTGTGTTTTCTGCTATCTTTTGTGCCCGAATTTGAGCATCTTTAGTTGCCTGACCCAGCATTTCTACTCGCAAATCTGCCAATTTGCTGTAATAGTAACTGACCGATGAGTTGTTCAAGGCCACATCCTAATTAATTAATTCACTAGCTTTTTCTGAAAGCTTAGTTATTTTATCAACATCAGACAAACTAATTTCGAAACTTTCAGTTAAACTATAACCGCTAAAAATGCTTTGATTGTCTACGTAGTTATAAGTCTGTACAATATTAACCGGATAAAATTTTACTTTATCTAAACTTATATCATTGTTTAATAAAAACTTTTTAAAATTTTCCGTATCTTTGGCTAATAAATTATTTGCTGACTTTAAACCTTCCAGCCCGCTGCTGCGGCTAAAGTTGGCCGACCATTTGGCGACATCGGATGTAATTTGCTTTTTTGCCGAACCTGTTACGGCTATGCTGTCATCTGCCGACTTTGACTTGTAAAAATAATTTCCAAAAATTGCCAAACCTAAAATAAAACATAGACCAAAAATTGCTGATGGCAGAATGTTTGATTTTGTTTCCATATTATTTTGCTTTTAATTTTACAACTGCTTTTAAGAATCCACTAAATAATGGATGCGGAGAAAGCGGGCGCGAAAGGAATTCTGGATGAAACTGACTGGCTACAAAGTAAGGATGATCTTTAAGTTCAATTATTTCAACTAGTTTTCCGTCCGGAGAAGTCCCGGCAATCGTTAAACCCGCATTTACTAATTGCTCCCGATAGGCGTTGTTAAATTCATAGCGATGCCTGTGGCGTTCAGAAATCTTTCCGCCCAAAGTCCCGCCTGAGCGGGACATTGTGGCGGATCCGCCTAAATGCCCTTTAGGGCTTTTGGCGGAAGCCTTAATCCAACCAGCTTCAACATAGTCTTCTTCAGTATGCGTTCCGCGCTGCACTACGCAATCCCATGCTCCAAGCCGCATTGTAGCGCCATATTCTCGATTAAGCAGCTTTTTCTCCTGGTCAGGCATAATGTGAATAACCGGATGAGGCCCGTCATCATCGACTTCAGTAGTGTTCGCCCCTTTAAGCCCAGCAACATTTCTTGCAAATTCAATTGTTGCCATTTGCATACCATAACAAAGACCTAAGTAAGGCACTTTATTTTCTCTGGCGTATTTAATAGTTTCAATCATACCCTCTGTTCCCCTAGACCCAAATCCACCGGGAACAACTATTCCGTCAAAAGTACTTAAAACTTTTTTTGCTCCGTTTTTTTCAACATCTAAACTGGAAACCCAGTGCAAATTTGCCTTAACTCCGTTTTGCCAGGATGAATGCTTAATAGCTTCCACAACCGAAATATAGACGTCTGCTAATTTATAAGCTCCTGTTTCGTAATATTTTCCAACAACAGCAATATTAACTTCTTTTTTTGTGGAATTTATACGGGTAATTTTAGAAAGAAGATTTTTCCATTTAGAAAAATCGTTCTTTTTGGCTTTCATTTTAAACTTTTCTAAAATTTTATCGGTTAACTTTTGATTGTCAAAACTTATGGGCACTCGGTATATAGTATCCGCATTCGGCGCGGCAATAATATTGGCAGCCGGAATATTGCAAGTCCAAGCTAGAGTTTCTTTTCGCCTGTCGTCAACAGGAAGTTCGGCGCGGGCTATTAAAAAGTCGGGTTGAATACCACTGCCAATTAACAGTTTGACCGAAGTCTGGGCAGGTTTAGATTTCATCTCCCCTACGCTTGGAGGAGTCGGCAAATACGCGACATGAATATGTATTGCATCACGGCCATCTCTGTATTTCATAATTCTATTTGCCTCAACAAATAAAATATTTTGATACTCCCCTACTGTGCCACCAATTTCCGCAATTACAAAATCAGCCTTGCGTTCTCTGGCCGCGCGTTCAAGACGGGAAATAATTTCTTCCGGCACGTGCATAGCAACTTCAACATCTTCGCCGTCATACTCAAAATTTCTTTCCTTTTGAATTATTTTTTGATAAATTTGCCCGTTAGTAACATAGTTAGAAGAAGACAAATTAGTATTTAAAAAGCGTTCGTAATTTCCGACGTCCTGGTCAGTTTCCATGCCGTCATCTGTCACAAAAACCTCTCCGTGTTCCTGCGGACGTATGGTTCCCGCGTCTACATTCAAATAGGCATCCATTTTAACCGGAGCTACCCTAAAGCCCCTGGACTCCAAAAGCGCGGCTAATGAAGCTGTGGTTACACCTTTTCCGACGCTGGATATAACCCCCCCGGAAATAAAAATAAATTTGGTATTGAGTTTTTTTGCCTTGCGGGCTTTGATGTGATAGGACATAAGGAATTGAACAAAATTAATTAAAATTAAATAAAATTGACAAAATTTGAGAAGACCTAGCTGCCATTGCAAAAAATTTATAGTTTAAATTTATCCGGAATCTTTTTTTGGAAATAAATTATTTAGTAAATTTTACAGATGAAATTATTTGATTCCAAATAGGCTTTCCCCAATACATCATTGTTGTGTCTTCAAAAACGGTACAATAGGATTTATTGCAGATAATTTCAAACGCCTTATCTCCTGGATAGTCTGATTTTACTACAAAACTTGCTTTTTCCACTTCTTTGTCTTGCTTATATGTATAATTAATAACCTTAGAATTCAAATCTTCCGCGCCTGAGTTTTTATAGATGTCAAAAATTGCTTGGCTTGAAATAACTTTTCCATTTTGATCTACTTTGGGTGAAGATATAAAAAATAAAGGGCATCCGGCCGAACCCCCGTAAGCTACTTGGGGGCAACCAAAATTTAAATAATTTGTACCATCATTATTTAAAGCACCCCAGCTTTCAGGATACTCAAAACTAAATCCATACTCCTCGTTCTTATAAGTTTTCCAGGCTTCATTTTTACTTGTGTCTTGGCCAAATTGAACAGACTTTAAAGTATAGAGCATTGCTGCTTTAAGAGCATTGGTATTTTCTAAGGCCGAACGAGTGCTTTGCGTTAAAATTACATCGTAATTTTTTGCAAATTGTTTTCCCTCAGACATAGCCAAAGCCGAAAAAACAGGTAAAATTAAGTCTTCAATATTTTTTTTAGGCTTGGTTATTTCATAAAAAACAGCAGAGCCGTTTTTTAATTTAAAATTCGTTTTTGAGTCTGCGTATTGGGCGATATCTTCATCTCTATATTCGCTGTATTCCGGAGCAACTACAATTCTAAAAGAACTAAATCCAGCCGGAGTTTTGTCTTTGTCAACATTTCCGCAGTCTGTAAAATTACACACTAGAGCGGAAAAAACCACGTTTCCCTGTTGTGTACTTTGAATTTCAGGCTGTGCCAAGTACCAGCCGTCCGGCAAATTTAAAGAAAGGTTGTTAAAATTGGGCAACTTAAGATTTTTTCCCTCAAGCACCCAAGCTGATTCTAAATAATTACTCGCCTTGACCTCTTTATGTATAGGCAAAGCCGCTTGTTCGGCTATGTATAACTGATTACGATGATAGGTGTCTATTTGCTTTAAAATAATTAAAGCAGCACCGCTGGCAAAAAAAGTAATGATTAAAATAATTAACAGGCTGTTTAATTTAGACTTTGACGCCGCCGGATTATCTATTTGATTGTAGGGAGGAAAAGATTGCATAATTTAGCAAAACGTGTGTTATTCTGCCTTCTCCCTTTAGGGGAGAAGGTGGCCAACGGCCGGATGAGGGTTATAATAAGTTTTTTCTAATTGTTTCTAAAACTCCTTCAAAATTATTATCTAGCTCATTATTCCAAAACCTGAGAATTGTGTAGCCTTGGTTTTTCGCAAAAACTTCCTTATTTTGATCTTTATCTTTAATATCTTTTTCACTATGCTGTCCGCCATCTAGTTCAATTAACAGTTTCTTTTCAAAGCAGCCAAAATCGTAAATATAATTACCTATAACCAATTGTTTTTTAAATTTAAATCCTAAAAATTTTCTTCCCCTTAAGCGTTGCCATAACTTTATTTCCCAAGGCGTTTCGTTTTTTCTTAAATTCCTAGAAAGATTAACGAAGTTTTTGTTTATGTTGCGCATATAACACCCTCATCCGCCCTTTGGGCACCTTCTCCCCGCCGGGAGAAGGCTCTACTACATCGGTTGTACCTTAATTTTTACGCTTGCGATAATTCCTTGTGCTAACTTTACCTTCACCACGTGCTCGCCTAATGTTTTAATTGACTGATTAATTTCTACCTGATTTCTATCAATCGGCTTGGCTATTTTGGCATTAACCACATCTACAATATCTTTTTCATGTACTCCCCCAAACACCTGGCCTTTATCTCCAACTTTTACCAAGAGAGTAAAAATCCGTTTTTCCAAATCTGCTTTTATGCTTAAAAGCACCTGTTGCTCTTTTTGATGCTTCATTACAGCTTCTTTTTTTTCTTTTTCAACCTTGGCAATAATTTGCGGCGTAGCAACCTGCGCAAAACCTTTGGCAATTAAAAAATTCTCGGCAAAACCGCTTGCCACTTCTTTTATCTCACCCTTTTTACCGTGCCCGGGCGCATCTTTTATAAAAATTACTTTCATATATCGATCTAAATGATCCAAATTCGAGGCATTCAGATATAATTCGTAGTCTCGAATCGGTTAAACAAATAAAAAATCCCGCATTTAGCGAGAGTCCCAGCCCTTTACCTATAATTGGTAATTTGGGCTCTTTTTAAGTATATCCAAAAATAAAAAACTGTCAAACTTTAAAAATATCTTAAATTTTAAGATATTTGCGTATAGCTAAAAGCGTTGAAACAATAGCTAAAACCAAAGAAATAACTAATAGCAAGAAAATTAAATACCAGTAATTCAGTATACGGCCTGAGCTTAAAGCGGTTAAAGAAAAATAATTTCCGTAGGAAAGACCAGGATATAAGTACGCGAAAACCTTAGGCATAGCAGTTGAAAAAACCGGCAAAAGCAAAAACGCGGTTAAAACCGTACTACCAATGCCGTAAAGCAAAGACTCAACTATAAATGGCCCGCGAATATACCAGTTCGTGGCGCCTACCAAACGCATAATTTCAACCTCTTCCCTTCTATTATAAATGGTTAGAGTAATAGTATTGTAAATAACTAAAATGGCAATTAGGCAGAAAATTAAAACCAAAATTAAACCAAAAGTTTGAATAAACCGCAAAATTCTACTTAACCTTTCTATAATTTGCCTATTGTCTTCGTAATTTACCTTGTCTATAAAATCTTTTAAATTTACATTTGAAAGAGATTTAGAAATTTCAGGATAATCTTCTAAGTCGTAGGTTTTTATATTTAAAGTAGCGGGCAAAGGGTTCTCAGTTAGTTCATTTAAGGATTCGGTAATTAACGGGTCAGCCTGATGCTTTAATTTAAAGTCTTCAAATGCCTGTTTAGATGAAACATAAACTACTTGCTTTACTTTTGGATTTACTTGCAATTGGTCACGAATTTCAAAAATCTTTTTCTCAGCCAAACCAATTTTAAAATAGACGCTTATATCTACAGTATTTTTAACAGCGTCTAAGGAAATATTGGTAATATTTGAAAGTAAAAATAACACGGAAAAAATAACTAAGGTTATAGTCATAACCATAGTCGCGGCTGTAGACAACCACAAATTTCGCCAGAAATTTAGAAATCCGGTTTTTATTATTCTAAAAAATGAAATGGAGTCGAACATCATGAAAATAAATAAAATTGAACAAAATTAAGTAAAATTAAGTAAAAATTTTGACACATTTTTACTAAAATTTTATTTTTAAAATTATAACTTATATTTTCCTTTTTCTTGCTGCAAAGTAATTTTACCGCCTTCAATGGTTACTACTCGTTTTTTTATTTTATTGACCAAGTCTACCGCGTGAGTGGCCACAATTACCGTAGTGCCAAGTTGGTTGATTTTTAATAATAAATCTAAAACCTCGCTGGCATTTACTTCGTCTAAATTCCCCGTGGGTTCGTCAGCCAAAAGTAAAACCGGGCGATGCGACAAAGCTCTGGCAATTGCCACGCGCTGTTTTTCCCCGCCTGACATTTCATGCGGAAAACTATCTTTTTTATGTAAAAGTCCGACTAATTCCAAAATTTTAGGCACATCTTGCACTATTTTTTCCATTCTATGCCCGCAAACCTCCATAGCAAAAGCAATATTTTCAAAAGCCGTACGTTTGGGTAAAAGCTTCATATCCTGAAAAACCACGCCAATTTTCCTACGTAAATAAGGGATATCGGATTTTCTAACTTGGGAAATATCTATATCATCAATAAAAATTTTGCCACCATCTATTTCCTCTTCGCCTATAATCAGCTTAAGTAAAGTAGATTTTCCGGCACCAGAAAGACCCACCAAAGAAATAAATTCTCCATGGTGAATATCTAGACTGACGTCATCTAAAGCTTTATGCGTAGTATAATGTTTTGTTACGTTCTGAAATTTTATCATTGTAAACTAATAAGTGCGTAAGCTGATAAGCTAATTATAGCAGATAGAAATAACTATCCAAAATAGTTTTTGGCAAAACCACTCTGTTATTTATGCGCCTACTTGAGTTTCCAAATACTTTTCTACAAATTCATCTAACTCCCCTTCCAGCACGTCATCGGGATTTGTGCTTTCAAAGCCTGTACGATGGTCTTTAACTAGTTTATATGGGTGAATTACGTAAGAGCGGATTTGGTTGCCCCATTCAGCGGATTTAAACTCACCACGTATTTCCTGTTTTTGCTTTTGCAAATTTTCTTCTTCAAGCGCTTTTAACTTAGCCATTAAAATTTTCATAGCCAGTTCCCTATTTTGATGTTGCGAGCGCTCGTTTTGAATGGAAACTTTAAGTCCGGTAGGTATGTGAGTTATGCGAATGGCGGAATACGTAGTATTAACACTTTGCCCTCCATGTCCGCTTGCTGTATTTGCCTCGATTTTTAAATCTTTCGGATCAACTTTAAATTCTTCCTGTTCTTCCAATTCCGGCAGCAACTCTAAAAGAGCAAAAGATGTCTCACGTGTATGCGCCGGGTTAAAAGGACTAAGTCTAACCAACCTATGTACTCCGGCCTCGCTTTTAAAATACCCGTAAGCAAAAGGTCCGCGCACACTAACGACTGCAGACTTAACCCCGCCCTCAGCCCCTTTGCTTAATTCTAAAACTTCGGTTTTAAAACCTTTTTTATCCGCGTAGCGCAAAAACATCCTAAGCAACATTTCCGCCCAGTCTTGCGCATCCACGCCCCCTGCTCCGCTATGAATAGAAAATATGGCGTTATGGTCGTCGTATTTTTTAGAAAGCAAAGCTACAATTCGATTTTTTCTATAAGCATCTTCCATTTGATCCACCTGCTGCTTTAAATATTCTCCGTCCTGTAAGGAATGATCTAGACCATTCCCTGCATCGGCTTTCACCAAATCTAGCGTCTCCGATACATCCTTTTCTAACTTCACCCAAAAATCCACAAAACTTTTTAGCTGATTATAGTCCTGCGAAACTTTTTGCGCTCGTTGGTTGTCATTCCAAAAATCCGAACGCTGCATTTCATCGGCCAATTCTAAAACCTGCTGCTCTTTTTGCGGCAAATTCAAATGTACTTTTAAATTTACAATTTCAGCCTTCAGGTTTTCTAAGCGTTTTATTAGTTCGTTCATAGCTAAATAATACTCTACTAAACCAGCCTTTTTATATGCACATTTTAGGCCTTTTGTCAAGACTTAAAGCATTGACACAAACAGCTTTGTTTAAGAAAATATATATGAAAATAAAAATATTTTATAAGCTTTTGTATGCGGCAATAGGCCGTTTTTTTGTTGCCTAAATAGCCCGTTGCTGCCTACGAACTCTCGTAGGTAAATTACAATTAAGAAGAGGGTTATGAAAAAAGTACTCGGCATTGCAGCATTTTTGCTATACTATTTTGTCTTAGTGCCATTCTTGTGGCACGTAGACGACGCGAATGTATTTAGCCAAACCTATAAAAATGCGGCGCATTTTGGGGCTTACATAGTAGCAGCGCTGCCGCCAACTTTTTGGATTCTTGCAAGGCTGACAAAAAAAGCATTGCAGTAAATCCCAAACCGGCCAAAGGACAGACCATGCAAGTCTCTCCCGCGGCCACAACTTTTCCTTTTACCCCCTATTAAGGGGTTTTATTTTTTAAATTCTGGATGTATATCTGTTATGAATCCAACCCGAACAAATGCTTCCATCCTGTCTTTTTTCGTCTCTTCATCTAATTCCATTTTTTGTGTCATTCGCAAAAATAAATTTAGATAAAAATAAGCTTTACTCTCATCTGTGTATTCATACATATTACCTAAGGCGTAGTATATATTAACCATCGACGGATCTAAATTTAAAGCATGTATAAAATACTTTTCAGCTAAAGCATTATCTAACTCAACATATGTCGTACCTAAACGGTAAAACGCTTCCGCATTGGTTTTGTCTATTTCGGTTGCTTCTTTAAAATAACGTCTTGCTTCTAACCGATTTGACAAGCCTAAAGCTACAAGCCTTTTTGATTCTTCTGCAAGATTTTCAGAATACTCTGCAGGTCTTATAGTCATTTCAGTAACTTTTTTATCATTTTTCACTTTTTCGGTTATATTTACTATATGCGCAGGTGATTCACTACCAGAACTTTCAACAGAATTTAATTGGCCATCTAAACGCTCAAAAGAGCCACCTTTTATTCCTTCATTTGATTCTAAACTAGAAGCATCTCTTCCCTCTACTTGACTAGGAAATCTAATAATTTTTTTAGTCATATTTTATATTTTAAAATCTTTTAATCCTATTCTCCTAACCATTTCCCAAACTTTATTGTGAATTTCCTGCTGGCTTAACAACTTGTGTTGCTTGCCCTCCCCACTAACGCAGTCAATTAATTTAGTATTGGGGAAAAGTTTTGCAATTTGCCGGTAAGATTCCTCAGCAAGCCGCAAGTGAGTTAAATTTTTTTCATGCATATCATTAATCAAACCCCCGGCATTTTCACGCTCTTTAAGCAACTTATAAGCTGTCATATAAGGGATGCTTAAAATAACATTTAAATCCGGCTTGGGCAAGGAAAAAATTACATATTCTAAATTATTCAGCCATTTAAAAAATTTAAGCCTCTTAAAATCGCCGTCAATCTTTCCGCCCTGGTGCCCGGCATTGGCCGTAACATAGCGGTCGGTTAAAACTACCTTGCCTTCGCTAAGCCAATTTTCAATTTTGTTTTTTGCCGAAAATCTGTCTACCGCAAAAAAAATCGAGGCCGCTTCCGGGTTTAGCTGCCCATACTTGCCGCTTAGATATTCATTTGTCATAGAAGCGCTAGGCTGCCCGTGCTGAGGGAAATGGATTACTTCCGTTTTGTAGCCGGCTAATTTCAATTCATTATTAAGCAACTCCAGCTGAGTGGATTTTCCACTGCCGTCAATCCCGTCTATAACAATTAACCTGCCTCGCTGCGGTTCTTCTTTTTTACTTTTTCCAAACTTTAACAACGCCATATTATTGTTCATTATTTAAAACATATTCAGCTGCTTTTTCGGTTAACATAAATTCAGTTCCACCAACATAAAATTTAACAAATTTATTTTCTAAATTAAATTCTAGACGACTGATAGTAATTGGCGAACTTCCTTCTATGAGCGTTATATCTTCTGTCTTCGGTGCACTAACATCAACAGTTCCTGACATTTGATTTCCAAAGTCGCGGTCTTGATAAAACCTACGAATAAACGCAGCTGCATTGGCAGCTATTTTTTCTTTTGAAGATTCAATTTCGGGCTTTGCTATTTCTTGTCCTGGCATAAAATTTTAATTAATTTTAATTAATTTTATTTAATATTTCCGTAACTTTCTCATTTAACTCTTGCATGCTTCCCGTATTTTCTATTTTAAAATCCGCCTTATTGCCTAAAACCGGTATATTGTGTTCTGTGTGGGTTTCTTCCAACTGTTTAAAATCTTCTAAATTTAATTTCGCATCATCGGCTTTCTCCCGTCTTTGTAAATAACGCTGAAAGCGCAAATCCATAGGCGCGGTAACATAAATAAATTTCGCGCCTAAATTTTTTAAAGCCTCGTATTCTTCTATTAACCGAATGCCGTTGACCGCGACAATTTGACTTGTGGAATCTTTTACCCTTTTTAATACAGCCGGCACAAAAACATCTTCGCCAAACTTACTACGTATGCCATTACCCAGGTTAATTTCATTTTCTCTGGAAATAGGCAGACATAAAATATTTAAAATTTCGTCGAATATATGGCTAAACCGAATATGAGTAGCCTTATGCTTTTCTACCAAATAATTTGCCATGACATCTTTGCCAGCGAATTTTTCCCCAATTATGCCTAAAACTATTTTTTCCATATATAAATGCATGCTCTTCTAAATCAATAAACTAATTATACCACGCATTTTACCATTCAAAAAGGCCAAAATTTGCTTAAATTGACTGCTTTTATTGTTAGGGTTATTATGTAAAAGTATATTGTAAAAAATAATAAAAAATCAAATGCACCAATTTGAAATAGAAATTAAATCTTTACTGGGTTCAAAAGAACAGGCTGATTTGCTTATAAGCAAAATGAAAGCCGCTGATGCCAATTTAGTTGAACTAGGCAGCCATAAACAACTAAACCACTATTTCACTGAAGTCCAGGGCAATTTACAAACGCTATTTGATAAAGTCAAAAGTTTTTTAAAAGAAGAAGACAAAGTTAAACTAGACGATTTGGCCAAAAAAGCCAAAGACTTTTCCGTACGCACGCGCGATGCTGACGGTAAAATTATTTTAGTAGTCAAAGCCAGCGTAGATGACACAACCAGCCAAAACGGTACGGCTCGCCTGGAATTTGAATCCAGGTTTGAAAAATTAAACGAAATTACCCAGCTCGACGACCTGGTTTTGTCCGCGGGTTTTGAATATCAAGCCAAGTGGTCACGCGAAAGGCAAGAATTTGTTTACCATACCGGCAACAGGACTGTAAATGTCAGCTTAGACAAAAACGCCGGTTATGGCTACTTGTCGGAGTTTGAAGTGGTTGTGAGCGACCAAAACAAGGCCGATGAAGTTAAAGCTTTTATAAGAGAAACTATGACTTCGTTAGGCATTAGCGAACTTTCGCAAGACCGCCTGGCCCGAATGTTTGACTACTACAATAAAAACTGGCGCGACTACTATGGAACTGATAATATTTTTGTTATAGAATGAGCGCTCTAAGCTTACCAAAGGGCGCGATTACTACGGCACAGAAAAAATATTTGAACTAGAATAATTTTAGATTTACCCGCTTAAGCCCAGTCTCTTATTTAATATCAAAAAAATTAAAACACTAAATTTATGCAACACCCGGAACAACAATATTTAAATTTGCTGCAGGAAATATTAGATACCGGCGACAGAAAAGTTGACCAAGGCACGGGCGATGCCTCTTACAGCGTGTTTGGCAAACAAATCCGCTTTGATTTAAACCAAGGCTTCCCGCTTTTAACCACCAAAAAGGTTTACTGGAAAGGCGTAGTGGAAGAATTGTTTTGGTTTATGTCCGGGCAAAGTAATGTCGCCTATCTTGTAAAAAAAGGCGTGCACATTTGGGACGATTACCCTTACAAAATTTACAAAAAAAAATCTGAAGAAGGTAAACTTCCTGCATTAACTAAAGAAGAATTTATAGCCAAATTAACTGCTGATGAAGAATTCGCAAAATTGCACGGCGAACTGCCGAGAATATACGGCGAACTCTGGCGCCGGTGGCCGACCCGCACCCCGGGCAGAACTATTGACCAGTTACGATGGGTCATAAACGAACTTACAGAAGACCCTAACGCGCATAACGCTATTGTTAATTCCTGGAATCCTGAATATTTGTACAAAATGGCAACCTACGAAGACGCCTGCCGTTTTCCAATTTGCCACAATATGTATCAAGTTAACATAATTAAAGAAAAAGTTTGTCTACAGCTTTACCAAAGAAGCGCGGACAGCTTTTTGGGCGTCCCTTTTAACATTGCCTCCTATGCCCTGCTTACCCACATAATCGCCAAAGCATTAAACCGCGAAGTCGGAGATTTTGTCCACACTTTTGGTGATGTTCACATTTACGAAAATCATATTGAGCAAGTTAAAGAACAGTTAAAACGCCAGCCAAAGCCTTTACCACAAATAAAAATCAGTGAAAGTGTAAAAGATATAGATGATTTTAAACCTGAGCACGTTGAATTAATCGGTTACGATCCGCATCCGGCCTTAAAGGCCGAGCTTTCCGTTTCCGGCGGTTTTATAGATAAAAAATCTTAATATGATAGTTCCATCAGTCGGAATTTTAATTTTGCAAAAAGACCAGGTGCTGCTTGTCAGGCATGAGTCAGGTTCAGGCTATACTGACCACGTTTACGGCTTGCCTTCCGGCAGGCTAAAAAAGCCGGATGAAAAAGAAAATACCGCCGCAACTAGAGAACTTAAAGAAGAAACCGGCCTTGTAACCTCAGAAAATAATTTAATTGAGTTTCCCAATAATTATTACACTGCCAAATTACCCAACAGAAAAAACCCAAAAGAGCGGGAAATAGAATACGGCTGGAGGGTATTTTTATGTAAAAACTTTTCCGGCAAATTAACGCCGAGCAAAGAAACAACCCCGGAATGGGTTAATTTAAAGGAACTACCTGATAAATATTTGATTGTAAACGTGAAAAACGTCATCGAAGCCGGTATAAAATTTACACAGCAAAATAGCTTATGATAAAACTTGTTGCATTTGATTGGAACGGAACTTTACTTTCCGATACCATAACCACACTTAATTCCAGTAACAAAATTTTTAAGCTTTACGGCATTAAACCAATTTCTTTAAAAGCATTCCGGGAAACTTTTGCTATTCCAATAACCGATTACTACAAACATTGGACAAAAAAAGAAATTGATTTCATTGAATTAAGCAAAAAATATCATAAAATTTACGAAAAAGCAGCTTTAAAAACTAGAACCAGAGCAGGCAGCAAAGAAGTTTTGAAATTTTTAGGCAAAAAACACATTACCAGAATGATTTATAGCAACCATATTGCTCCGGAAATTACCAAGCAGTTAATTAGACTAAACATTCACGAATATTTTGACGAAATTTTAGCCCGCCCGGCTGGCGACCATTCAACAGCTTACAACAGAAGCAAAGACCAAAAACTCTTTGATTACGTTAAACAAAAAAGACTCAAACCCAAAGAAGTTTTAACCATTGGCGACACTGAAGAAGAAATTGAAATCGGGAAAAAATTCGGCTACTACACAGTGGCTTTAACCGGCGGCTGGAATACAGAAAAAAGGTTAAAAAAACACAAGCCCGATTTTCTTATTCACAACATGAAAGATTTAATAAAAGTCATAAAAAAACTTAATGAAAATTTACCTTAGCCACTCTACAAATTTTGATTTCAAAAACGAGCTTTATAAGCCTCTTAAAGAAGCTTTTAGTCATGTTGACTTTACTTTTCCTCACGAAAATTCTGCCGAACCTTTTAACACCAAAGAACTTTTTATGTCCAAATCTTGCAATCTTGTAGTGGCAGATATTTCCTTACCTAGTACCGGCCAAGGTATTGAACTTGGCTGGGCTAATTTGCTAAACATCCCAATAGTTTGCATTTATAAAAAAAATTCAAAATTTTCAAAATCTTTAAAAATAATCAGTAAAGATTTTATTGAATATCAAGATTCCAATGATTTAATACATAAACTTCAAAACTATCTACATGTCTCAAATTAAAATTTATTTAGCTCACTCTTTAACCCAAGCATCAGACGAGTTTAAAAATGACATGCAAAAACTGAAAAGGATTCTAAAATCCCAATATGAGATTATAGAGTTCTTAGGCTTAAACGCCGGCAATGCTAAAGATGTTTATGAATACGACACCGGCTGCATAAAAAAATGCGACTGGCTGGTCGCGGAAATCAGTCATGCTTCTTTAGGAGTTGGTTTTGAAATAGCTACTGCTTTAAACAACAATAAAAAAGTTTTTGCTTTTGCAAAGCCAGACATTAAAATTAGCAGAATGATTTTAGGCATTACCGATAAGAATTTTGCCTTTAGCACATATAGCAACATTCAAGAAATAATAGATTTACTTAACAAGCAAAACGTTTAAAAAAACTAAATTTCCTGATTAACTTATAATATGAACCAGCCAAAAATAAGCTTAATTGCCGCAGTGGCCAATAATTTAGCTATTGGTAAAAACAACCAATTGCTCTGGCATTTACCCGAAGATTTAAAGCGCTTTAAGGCTCTGACAAAAGGCCACGCTGTGGTTATGGGCAGCAAAACTTACGAAAGCCTCGGCCGTCCCCTGCCTGACCGCACTAATATTGTTATTGCCAAAGACCCGAATTATAAAGCAATGGGCTGCATTGTGGTAAACAGTTTAGATGAGGCAATAAAAAAAGCCGGCGAATATGAAAAAGAAGAAATTTTTATAATTGGTGGCGGTAGTATTTACGCTCAGTTTCTGCCTCTGGCAAACAAACTTTACATTACCAAGGTCAACAAAGATTTCGACGGAGATGTATTTTTTCCAAACTACGACGAGTTTACAAAAGTCATTTTTGAAAAACACGGCCAACACGAAGATTTAAAATACACATTTTTAGAGCTAGAAAAGTAAAAAATCCAGGCAATTGCCTGGATTTTTAAAAAAAATTTATTTTTCAGGTACGTAACCTTTTAAATTGTTTTTGGAATAACGGCCGGTTTGTCTATAATTTTGTTTGGGCGGACTGGAAAGTTTTGCAAATGTCAGCTGTGCAATAGGCATATTCGGGTGTAAAATAATTGGCACGTTATTTAAATTGCAAAGTTCCAAGGCGACATTTAAAAAGTGTCCGGGGTTTATTAAAGCCGCGGAATTATGGACTAAAAGGCCAATGCGAGCCAAAGAACTTTTGCCGTTTACTTCAATTAAGTAATGGTCCGAACCGAAAAAATCTTTAGAATAGCCTAAAATAGAAACTCCCGGATGCAAAACAAAAACTTCGTTAGCTTTTAATTTTATTTCGCGGGTTTTCGGGTAAACTTTTTTAACCGGGTCAATAAAACTGGAAGAGTGAGCATCGTTAACAATAAACAAATTGCCTAAAAGGATATCGTAACTGGCCGGCTGCAGCCGCTTTACATCAAAAGGCTTTAAAATTATTTCACCTTTTTTTACTGCTTTTTCTATATCTATATCGGAAAGGATCATGGTTTATGTATAACTAATAACAATTAATTATAACTAATAACTGTTATAAGTTAACAATTATTAATTATTGGTTATTACTTATAATACTATATTTCTCAATAAAAACAAAATAAGTCTGTGGATATTTAATTTGACAAGTTTTTTGGGCGGGTATAAAATACGCACATTATGAATTTCCGCAAAAACAGCCTTATAATTAGCCTTATTATTACCCCTGCTTTAGGTGGAGTTTTAGGCTAAGTAACATTACTTCCTAACCCTCTTGCCTAAACTGCAGGAGGGTTTTTTAATT
>CAYVNU010000018.1:0-23424 GCA_964453265.1 uncultured Candidatus Saccharibacteria bacterium
AAATAAATTTTAAAATGCGCTTTTGGGTAACATGTTAAAAAACCAGAGAAAGCTAAGTATACAAATACCTAATCCAAATAATTTCCACCAGGTATAAGTACCGGCACCAAAACCTGCGGCTAAATATTTTTCGGCTAAATCTATTTTACCGGTTAAATTGGTAACTTCTACAGAATACTTCATTAGAAGTATGCCTGCAACAAAGACAAGTGGAGCTAATATAAAGCGCATGGGTTTTTGTTTTAAATATTTTTTTATTGTCCTACTTCGCTCCACTACCGCGGGAGCTTCGAAGGACACTTCTTCGCGATGTATGTTTATCGGACATCTCTATATTTAGAGGTTGTCTACTATTCGTGCTCGCACTTCGTAGCCTTGGCGAAGAAGTGGTGGGCGTGTCAGGAATCGAACCCCAGTAGCAGAAGCCTAAAGGCTTCGCTACGGGGCAGGCCTGAGACCTCGTCATTATCAGCGCGCCCCGCACCTTCTGGGAGAACTAATTAAAACAAGTTTAACTCGTTCTATTGTCTGGGCGGTGGTGGGCGTGTCAGGAATCGAACCTGAGACCTCGTCATTATCAGTGACGCGCTCTAACCATCTGAGCTACACGCCCAGACAACAAAATAAGTACTGTAATTTTATTTTACTAAACTTGGGAAGGTGCGGGGTGAACGCTCTAACCATCTGAGCTACACGCCCCTATTTAGCTAAGCATCCAACTTCGTCCCGACCAGTCGGGATTTCGTTGGACGAGTTGTAGGTTAAACCGAACTTTAAAATTAGCTAATTAAGTTATCTGCTTGTCCGCCGAAGCTTTAGCGTAGGCGGAAGCTACACGCCCTAAAATTTTGGTAACTAGAACATTTTAACAAATCTTATAGATTTTGACAACCAGGCATAAATATAGTACGCTTAAAAATGAAAAGATAGGAAAATTCAAGACCGAAACAAAAATGTTTTTTTCAAACCTGTTTTCAAAAGGTAATTCAATATTAGGCATAGATATAGGTACTTCCAATATAAAAATAGCGGAAGTTTTACATGGCGCCCAGCCAATTTTAAAGACTTACGGAATTGTAAATTCACCCTTTGTTTTGGCTGGTAAAGATGACGAGCAATCAATTAATAAAATGGCGGGTATTTTAAAAGTACTTATTGAAAAATCCGGTGCGACAAATAAACGTTCAGTAGTTAGTTTTCCCAACAGTTCGGTATTTACTTCTGTGGTTGAATTGCCAAAAATGAGCGACAAAGAACTCAGTACCGCAGTGGAATTTGAAGCTAAAAAGTACGTTCCCCTTGCTTTGTCGGAAATAGACTTAGATTGGAATGTAATTTCACAACCAACAGCTCAAGCTAGTACGCTTAAGGTATTGTTGACGGCCGTGCCAAAACAAGTTACAAAAAATTATATGCGGGTGTTTGAGCTTGCGGGTCTTGATCCGAAAACAATGGTCGGAGAAATTGAAGCTTTGGCATTAATACGGTCATTAATTGGTAGTGAGTCTACAAATTGTGTTATAATTGACATAGGCGCAAAAAGTACCGGACTTAATATTATTGAAAATGGTTTACTTCGTTTAAGTAGAAATTTAAACATAGGCGGAGATACAATAACAAATAAAATTGCACAATCTTTAAACATAAGCATGCCGAGAGCCGAGCAGTTTAAAAAAGATTTTGGCGTTAGTAATACAACTTTTATTCCCGATACTATAAAGCCAGTTCTGAGCATTATAAAAAATGAAGCCAAGCAGTTAATGACAATATATCAGTCGCAAAATGTTCAGTTAGATAAAATTATTTTAGTTGGTGGTGGCGCAAATTTGCCGGGCTTGGTGGAATTTTTCTCAGATTTGAAACTTAAAGTGGAACTTGGTAATCCTTTAAAAGTTGTTGGTTTTAGCCAAAATTTACAGAGTGTTTTAAATAGATACTCTTTAAGTCTGCCAATAGCAATTGGCTTAGCGCTTAGAACCGAAAGTTAAAAATAATTATTTTTGCAGGTAAGTTTTTAAACCCTAAGTAGAAATAAAAAATAAATTCACAAAAGTGGCTCAAATTAATTTATTAAAACAAAAGTCAGTTAGTCAAAATGCCTGGGAAACTTTGCCCAGGGTTTTGGTTAAAGTTTTTTTTGCTATAGCCATTTGTGTTTTAGCCTATTATGGCTGGACCTGGATTAGAATTGGTAAAATTAATAAAGAAATAAAAAATTTAAGTGAGCAAAATGCTCAAAATATTAACACAGCCATGAATTTGGGTAAACGCAATGAAGTATTGGCTAGACAAGCTCAGTTAAAAGAATTAGACGGTATTTTATCTCGCCATTATTATTGGTCACAATTTTTGCCGGAATTGGCAAAAGTTACATTAAAAACCGCGGCATATAGCACTCTAAAAGCAGATATTCAAGGTGGTTTAAGTTTAAGTGTTACAGTAAATTCATTAAATGACTTAGATAAATATTTACA
Source organism: uncultured Candidatus Saccharibacteria bacterium (assembly GCA_964453265.1). Lineage (GTDB taxonomy): Bacteria > Patescibacteriota > Doudnabacteria > UBA920 > UBA920 > CAYVNU01. The sequence goes on from CAYVNU010000018.1 coordinate 2,475, forward strand.
GGTTTTTGATCAAGCTAAATTTAATGAAAATTTTAGTGACGTTAGAATAGGTGGTTTCCATAAAAATATTGACAGTAGTGGTACCACGGTTAAATTTGATGTAAGGATGAATTATAATCCAAGTTTGCTAATTTATAAGCCGGATTCAAAATAATTATGGCTTTGAATATTTCTAAAGTTGAAATTACATCTGCCCCAAAAACGGTTCAAACTTCTTTTGTAGAAGTGGGAATTCTTTTGGTTGTTATCGGCTTATTTTATTGGTTTATTTTATCGCCTAAGTTAGCGAGTTTGGAGATTGCAAAAGAGGAGCAAAATAAGTTACAAGAAAAGCAAGCAAGCTCAGCAAAAGACTTAAAAACTTTGCAAGAATTAGTAGTCCAATTAGATAATAGCAAAGAATATGTAGATAAATTAGACCAGGCGCTGCCTTTAGACAATAAGTCGTTAAGACTACAAATGCTTTTGGAATATATGGCAGGGACTTCCGGTTTAACCGTGGGAGATGTGACTGCTTCGGCTAAAGGCGATGCAATTTTAGGAGGAGATAAAACACTCTTAGCTCAGCCGTTTGGGCAAAAACGCACAGTGCAAAAAATGAAAGCCAGTGTTTATGTAACAGGCACTTTTGAACAACTAGAAGCTTTTTTAAAAAAGCTAGAATCTAGCGGTAGAATTTTAGATATTACTACCATAGACATTGGTCCTGCCCAGGAAGGTCTTTTAGGTCTTCGGGTTTCTATAGATAGTTATTATTTTGTTCCATAAATTTTATGAATAAAAAAACAATTATTCAAATCGTTATAATTATCGGGGCTTTTGTTGCCAGTGGGATGGTTTTATATAATGGTTTGTTTAAAAATGGGCCTTCAGATATTTCTTTAAGCTTGTCCGATCAGTCGATTGCTGAGAGTAATAGCGAAAAAATTCTACCTTTTGGAGATAAATTAGATTTTAAAAATGTTTTAGAAAAACAAAATCTACAATTTGATATTGTTGATTATCCAAAACTTGATTCTCAAACAGAAGTCGGCGTTGATTTAAATAATTTAATTGCGCCACCAAAAAACACAGTTTCTGATTATCAAAAATCAGCAGCACCAGCGAAAAAATAAAGTTTTTAAAAACAATTTATGGAGCAACCGGTAAAAACTAGCACTGCTGAAGGTTTTGACCAGTTTTTAGTCGCTAATGGTTTTATAAAAAGCGACATTCTGGCAAATCTTAAGCAGATTTCTGTACAAAGCGGCCAAAATATCAGCCAAGTTATTTTAAATCAGAAAGCTTTAGATGAAGAAACATTGGCTAAAGCAAAGGCTGCTTTTTTTAATATTCCTTATATAGATTTACGCCAAGTTCAGGTGCCGCCTGAGGTCTTGAATTTAATCCCGCAAGAATCTGTAAATTTTTATAATTTTGTTCCGTTTGAATTAGACGATAGACTGTTAAAAGTAGCAATTATTGATCCAACTAATTTGTCCGCGCTTGAAGCTTTAGAATTTTTGGGTCAAAAACAAAATTTACAGGTTCAATTGTATTTAGCCTCGGAAACTTCTGTCTCGATTGTAATTGGGAAAAAACGTAATTTAAAAAAAGTTGTTGGCGAAGCTTTAAAAGACATTCAGACAAAAGAAGAAACAGAAAGCCTAAAGCCTAGAGAATCAGCTAAAGAAGTTAAGCCTCAGGTTATTGAAGAAGCTCCAATAATAAAAATTGTGGAGGTTATTTTAACTAATGCAATTGAAGCTAACGCTTCCGACATTCACATTGAACCGTCCGACAAAGACGTAAGAGTGCGCTATAGAATAGATGGTATTTTACACACTTCTTTAATGTTGCCAAAAAATGTTCATCCTGCCATTACGACTAGAATTAAAATCTTGTCTAATTTAAAAATAGATGAGTCGCGTTTGCCACAGGATGGTAGATTTCATATGGATGTGGGCAAAAAGTCAGTAGATTTGCGCGTATCTATTTTGCCGTTAATATACGGCGAGAAAATTGTTATGCGTATTTTAGACAAGTCTTCGAGCGTGCCGACTTTGGAACAATTGGGTATAAGAGGAAGGGCCTTGACTTGGATAACTGAAAACTTAAAGAAGACTCACGGAATTTTCTTAATTACCGGTCCAACAGGAAGTGGAAAATCTACAACTTTGTATTCCATTTTGTCTATATTAAATACGCCAAGCGTAAATATTATTACTTTGGAAGATCCGGTGGAATACTTTATGGAAGGCGTAAACCAAAGTCAGGTTAATGCGGAAATTGGCCTAACTTTTGCGGCTGGTCTTCGCAGTATTCTTCGCCAAGATCCTAATATTGTAATGGTTGGGGAAATTCGCGACAAAGAAACTGCCGAAATTGCCGTGCATGCGGCTTTAACAGGACACTTGCTGTTTTCAACGCTTCACACCAACAATGCCATTGGCGCTATGCCACGTATGATAGACATGGGTATTGAACCTTTTTTACTTACAGCTTCAGTTAATATTGTTATGGCGCAGCGTTTGGTTAGAAAAATTTGCCCGGATTGTAAAAAAGAGGTTCCTGTTATAAAAACCCTGGAAGAAGAAATGAAAAAAAGTTTAGTAGGCGTACCTCCTGAATATATTGTTGGGTTTGACCCGACAAAAATTAAGGTGTTTAAGGGCGAGGGTTGTGAAAAGTGCGGGCATACAGGCTATGTGGGCAGATTTGGAATATTTGAGGTATTACCTTCTACTAACGAGATTCAGGAATTAGTTACCACAAAAGCCTCGGGCAATAAAATTTATGAAATTGCGGCAAAACTTGGTATGATTACTATGAAGCAAGACGGTGTGGTAAAAGTTTTAAGGGGGGAAACTACAATGGACGAAATTATTCGAGTCACAACAGAATAGTGAGTAGTTGTCAGTGGATAGTTGTCAGAAATTGATAACTGATCACTGCCCACTGATCACTCATAACTAACTATGGCGTATTTAATTAAAAATAAATTTAATATAGAGCAGTTGGTAGATTTGCAAAAGAATTTATGGAGAGTTTTTCTACTTGAACCTGAGCAATATTTACTAAACTTATATCATAATTATTTGCATGAGAATGATTTTTTTGTAGAACCCGCTCAGAGTATAGACGGTATTGAGTATAAATTAAAAAAATTTAAACCCCATTTATTAATTTTAAACTCAATTTTCTTTGAAAAAGAAAAAAATTTGCACAAAATTATAGGCAACCTGAAGTCAGAAGATACTAATTTTCAAATAATTTCATTCGGTGCGGCTTTAAGCCACGAGCAATTAAAAATTGTGATGTCCGCAGGAGTTGTAAGTCACATTGACAGGCGATTCAGCCGCCCAATAGATATAATTCATATTGCTAAGGGTCTATTAAATAATTAAAATAAAAATAAATAAATTTTTATGTATAAAGCCAGCGAACTAGAATTAAATAAGCTTTTATCTGTAGTCTTAGAAAGAGATGCTTCAGATTTACATTTGGTGGTCGGCGAGCCACCAATTATTCGTGTTGATACTCAGCTAATGAGATTGGATAACTACGAAGTTTTAAGCAACGATGTAGTAAGTGGTTTGGTGGATGTGCTTATGTCCCCGGTGCAGAAAAAAATGTTTGAAGAACAACTTAGCATGGATTTATCTTACGCTTTTAAAGATCAAATCCGTTTTCGTATAAATGTATACAAACAAAGAGGGGTTTTGGCTATTGCCTTGCGCGTAGTTCCTAACCATGTTAAAACTTTGGCTGAACTGAATTTGCCAGCTATGTTGAAAAAATTCACTGAACGCAAGCAGGGTTTGGTGCTTATGGTGGGCCCTACCGGCCACGGTAAATCTACGGCTTTAGCCGCGATGATAGATGAAATAAACAACACCAGAGCTGAACATATATTAACTATTGAAGATCCAATAGAATTTATTTTTACCCCAAAGCAGTCAATTGTGACTCAAAGAGAGCTTTATACAGACACCGCAACATTCGCCGGAGCTTTAAAAGCTGCTTTGCGTGAAGACATTAATGTGGTTTTAGTGGGGGAAATGAGAGATTTGGAGTCTATTTCCACGACTTTAACTATTGCCGAAACCGGGCACTTGGTTTTTGCAACGCTCCATACTAACGATGCTGCTCAAAGCATAGATCGTATAGTAGACGTCTTTCCGGCATATCAGCAACAGCAAATTCGCAGTCAGTTGGCAAATGTGTTAGTTGGAGTTGTGTCCCTTAGGCTTTTACCAAAAGTTGGTGGAGGAAGAGTACCGGCTTATGAAGTCTTAGTTACAAATCATGCCGTTAGAAACGTAATTCGTGATAATAAAATTTACGAAATTCCAAATATAATACATACTAATTTGGAAGAGGGTATGGTACCTTTAGATAAAACTTTGGCTTTATTAGTCAAACAGGGATTGGTAGAATTTGAGGTTGCTCAAAATTATGTTTTAGATAACGATTACTTTTTGTCGTTAGTATCTTAATTTATAAGTAGTAAGTAGCGTTTAGTCAGACTACTTACTACTTACTACTTACTACTTACTACTTACTACTTACTTATGAAATTTTCCTATAAAGCACGAAATAAAGAAGGACTTGTGCAATCTGGCGATGTGGTTGCGCCGGATCAATCAAGAGCGGAGCATTTATTGGCCGAAAATGGCTTGGTTATTATTAGTATGGAAAAAGTAAGTGGTCAGTTTTGGGATGACCTAAATCCATTTGGTAAGTCAGTTAGTAATAAAGATTTGGTACTTTTTTCAAGACAATTGGCAACTTTGATTTCTGCTCAAGTTCCTATACTTCAGGCTTTAAGAATTTTGCAGGAGCAAGTGGACAACAGCTATTTGTTGGCCATACTTGGCGGTTTAATATCTTCGGTTGAAAATGGTGAGAGTTTGTCGAGTGCCTTGGCTAAATATCCCAAAATTTTTGGAAACGTTTATGTTAGCTTGGTTAAGTCCGGAGAAGTTTCTGGTAGCTTAGATAGGTCGCTTGGCTATTTAGCTGATCAATTAGAAAAAGATTACGAACTTTTGGCAAAAGTCAAAAGCGCCATGACTTACCCAATTTTTGTTTTGCTGGCATTGTCTGTGGTCGGGGTTTTAATGTTTAAGTTTGTTTTGCCAAAATTAACTTCAGTGCTTAAAGAACAGGGTGGAAATTTACCGCCTGTGTCCGTAGCTTTAATAGCTTTTACTGATTTCTTTGAAAAATTTTGGTGGATAGTACTTATGGGTATTGGCATTTTGGTTTTGAGCGTAAAATATTATGTTTCAACCAAAACAGGACGCTATCAGCTTGACCAGCTTAAAATTAGATTCCCTATTATAGGTGATATTTTTAAAAAAATATATTTAGCCCGTTTTGCTCGAAATCTTTCTACTTTGGTTGTTGGTGGAATTCCAATTATTAAGGCTATACAAATAGTTGCTGAAATTATTAACAATGTTATTTACCGGGATATACTATTAGACACAGTAAATAAAATTTCCGCCGGCCGAACCATAAGCGACGGGCTGTCAGGGCATGCAGAATTTCCAAACATTGTTACTCAAATGGTAAAAGTCGGAGAGCAGACTGCCAGACTAGACGATATTTTAATGAAGTTGGCAAATTTTTATGAAAAGGAAGTGGATACTAAAATATCTACGCTTACAACTTTACTTGAACCGATGATTATGATTATTTTAGGTTTGGGTGTTGGACTTTTGGTTGCCGGTATTTTAATGCCAATTTATAATTTGGCTAGCACAGCTGGATAAATAGTAGTTTGTACAAGTTGCAAGTACAAATTCGCTAGTGTGTATAACTTATCTTGATTTTTAGGGGAAAGCGTGTTATACTTAAATATATAAAATTAAATTGAGAGTTTAAATTTATTAAGCTTTTCAATTTTCTTATAAACCCGATTGGGGGTGAAAACATTGAGAAACAAAAACGAAAAAGGATTTACTTTAATTGAATTGTTGGTTGTTATCGCTATTATTGGTCTTTTGGCATCTGTGGTGTTATTAGCCCTTAACTCGGCTCGAGCCAAGTCCAGGGACGCTAAAAGACTTGCTGATGTACGCCAATTAGCATCTGGTTTGGAGCTTTACTTCAACGATGTTAATAGTTACCCAACTTCAGCTGCTTTAAACCCAATTCCTACAACAGGTCTAGGATCACCGAACATTGTTCCAACTTATATTGGTCTAGTTCCTACTGCTCCGAGTCCTGCTGATGGTAGTTGTGCTTCAAATGGTCAAGGTGGTAATGGTTACTACTGGTTGTTAAATACCGGTACTAACTTAACTAGTACTTATACTTTAACATTCTGTTTGGGAGCCCAAACCGGAGGTTATGTAGCTGGTCCTCATACTTTGACTCCAGCCGGTATTCAATAGCAAATTGCTTTAATTTAGCCAATCCCCCCATTTTTTGGGGGGATTGGTCTAAACTATAAAATGTTATATTTAAATATAAATAAAAATATTTTAGCTTTATTAACAGTCCTAATAGCGGCTGTTATTTTGTTTTGGACCATATCCAGCGCTATTAATTCGGGTAAAAAAATTGCGCAGGCAGAAACAGTTGCCAGCAATGCGCAGGCTTTGACAAAAGCATTGGAATATTTTTACAATGATCAAGAAAGGTTTCCAAGTGCCGGAGAATTTATAGATAAAAATAGCATGGGTTTGTATTTGTCTGTATTTCCGCTTTCAGATATTACTTCCGAAACTTGTAGCCAGACTTATTCGTACAAACGTCCCAGTACAGCTAGTTATGAGTTAAGTTTTTGTTTACCCAAAACACAGAGCAATTTTAATGCCGGGTGGAATAAGTTTTCAGTTAAAAAATAAGTATATTTATGGAAGATTTTCATGCGTTTAGAAGAATGTTAAAGCAGGATAATTTTTTGGGGTTTTTAACACTTTTGTGTTTAGCTGTCCCGTTGTTATTTTCTGTTTTTTTATATGAAAATTTTGAAACTGTTAAATATACTTTATATTTAGTTTTAAGCTCGGGTTTATTTTTTGTTTTTTTAAAACAAAATGAATTTAAGGTTAATAAAAAAGTTTTCATTATTTTAGGCGGACTAGTTTTTTTAGCTTTATTTTCAAGCCTTTTTTCTTTAGACAGGCTCTATAGTTTTTTTGGTACTTACTATCGGTTTACCGGTAGTTTTATTTTTTATTTGGTCTTCTTTTTGTTAATTTTAATTCTTTCTTCGTCTTTAAACAAAGAACGTTCGGAAGTTTTATTTAAAGTTTTAATTTTTGATGCGTTAATTATTGCTTTGGTTGGGATTTTACAAAGTCTTGGTCTTGGGTACTACCAGGCTTCGACAGAGTCGGGATTTTTAAGAGCGCCATCTTTGTTAGGTAATCCAAATTTTTCAACTATGTTTATGATTGGAGTATTGCCACTTGGAATCTCGGCGGCAATTATTTCTAAAACTTTACCTAAAAAAATATATTATTGGAGTACTATTTTTTTTATTATTTTTTCTTGCTCGGCACTTTCTAGTAGAGGAAGTTTAGTTGGTTTGTTTATTGGATTTTTGAGTTTTTTTATACTATTTGCCAAACTACAACATAAAAGTTTAATAAGCAAAAAGTATTTTGTGACTGTATTTTTTGCTTTGTTAATTTCGGTTCTGGCTTTTCTGCAAATTGCCCGGCCAAATTCTTTAAAAACCGGTTTAAATTTTTCTGATGAAAATGTTCAACTTCGTTTCCAGGTTTGGTCAAAAGCGGCTAGTGTAATGTTTAGGCATCCGGTTTTTGGTGTAGGTCCCGCAACTTTTCACTTAGCTTTTGAATCAAGTAGAAGTTTTGATATGTCAGGCCAGTCCGGGTTATTTGATGATGCTCATAACCTTTTTTTGCAAATCGGGTCAACTTTAGGAGTACCTTTTTTAGTGGCTTTTATATTTTTAATAGTATTTGCTTTTGCTTCCGGTTTTAAAGTATTGCGTGAGCAGTCTGATGTTTTTACTATTGGGGCTATTTCCGGGCTTTTTGGACTTCTTTTTAGCATGCTGTTTAATCCGGTTTCTGTGGCGTGTTTTTTACTTTTGGCAGTTTTACTTGGTTTTTTGCTGTTTAATAGTCGAAAGAATTTAACAATTATTTTTAGTAAAAATATTAAATTTGTTTTTAAACTTTGTCTTTTATTTTTTACAGTTATTGGGGTGCAACTTTTTGTTTCTGAACAAATATTTTATTTTGCATATCAAAATTATTTTTCCAAAAATTATCAAGCTAGTTATAACTTAAGCAAAATATCTGGTTATATTAATCCTAGTAGCCAATTGTATACAATTTATGAAATCGGTAGTGAAATAAAACTAAAAAAACCGCAAGCAGAGATTATTGGAAGTATAGAAAAATTAAAAAGCATTCATAGCAAACAAGCAAAAACTTATGTTTTTGCAGCTAATTTATACCATAATTTATATTTGGAAAGTAAACAGGTTAAATTTTTAGAATTAGCAATAGAAAATTTAAAACAATCATTAAAGATTGATCCGTATTTTAGTGAGCGTTATGCTCAGGTTGGATTGTACTATTTTGAAGCTGGAGATTTGCCAAATTCTTTGAAATATACCAGGTATGCGCTAAGTTTAAATGATAAATATTTACCAGCTTGGGTCTTGTTGGCAAGAATTTATCAATTACAAGAAAATTTTCCAAAAACCATTGAGTCTTTGCATAATGCATATAATTTAAAAAGTGATTCAATGGAGTTGAGATATTTATGGTATTATGCAAGCCATGGAGCAAATATTGCCAGATTACCTATTCGGATTAATGTGGCTTCCGGAGTCTTGGAATAAATTAATTTTTTATGTTTTATTTTATTTTATTTTTGGTATTTTATTTTGGTTGTATTGTCGGTAGTTTTTTAAATGTAGTTATTTTGCGCTTGCCAAAAAATTTAAGCCTTAATGGCCGTTCTTATTGTTTTTTTTGCAAGCATGTTTTAGAGCCGGAAGATTTAGTGCCTATATTTAGTTTCGCGCTATTGCTTGGAAAGTGTAGATATTGCAAAAAAAATATTTCAAAAAGATATTTTATTATTGAACTCGTTACAGGAGCCCTGTTTGTTTTTGCTTACCTAATGTTAAAGCCAGTAGATTTGGTAGGGTTTTTAACACTGGGTGGGTATTTTACAGCAATCGCAACTTTTATTTGTATATTTGTAATCGATTTAGAGCATTTTTTAATTCTAGATATAGTCTTGCTGGTTGGTGGCAGTTTGTTTTTGTTGTTTTTAATTGCGTTAATTGTGTTGGTACCTGGTAGTTTTTCTTGGAATAAATTAATTTTTGAAAATATTTTGGGTTTATTATTGGTTCCGCTGCCTTTTTTTGGTATTTGGTTATACTCAAAAGGAGAGTGGATGGGTTTTGGGGACGTTAAATTTTGCTTATTTTTAGGACTTGTGCTTGGTTTAAAAATCGCATTGTTAAGTTTATTTTTAGCTTTTATTATTGGTGGTGTATTTTCGGTTTTTATTTTGGCCTTAAGTAATAAAGGACTTAAAACGCGTTTACCTTTTGGAACTTTCTTAAGTTTTGCCGGTTTTATTGCATTATTTTTTGGTCAAACTTTATTGGGCAAATACTTGGCTTTAATTGGCTATTAATGGTATAATAGTAGTATAAATTCTCTGAATTTTGGAAAATTATTGCTAAAGAAACCAAAATGTTATTTGAAGTTAAAAAAAAATTTGCTCTTTTAAAGTCTTATTTTTTTTATTTTAAAAATCAACAGGCATTTACAGTAATAGAATTAATGGTTGTGGTAACCATAATGATGTTAATGCTTTCGGCAATGATTTTAAATTTAAATGCTGGGCGTTCAGCTAGGAATTTAACAATTGCGGAGAATTTACTCGTTTCTAACTTAAGGAAAATTCAAAGTTATACTTTGTCCGGCAGAAATTTATCTTCAGGACAGGCCGCTGATTTTTATATTCTGAGGGTAGATTCACTATATCCGACTCAATATAAAATTCAGGCAATATATAATTCAACAGTTAGTCCTAAAGTTGCCGATGTTGAAACAGTTAGTTTGCCTGCAGGTATTAGTTTTTCTGGCAAACCCGTTATTAATAGACCGGATAGCAATACGCCCGTAACCGCTGATTGCGCGTTACTTGCTTATAAATTACCTTTTGGCAGAATACTAATGAACGATAGTTGTGTTCAAGACGCTTTTTTCCCTACAAATGATGATTATATTAAATTGGTTAATTTTGTTAGTAATACCACAAACTATTCAGTTAGCTCCGACGGCAGCATGACTTTAACTTTAATAAATGATAAAGGTTCAATAAAAACAGTAAAAATATTTGCTACTACTGGTAGGATTGATTTTTAATTATGTTAAAGAGACAAAAAGGACAAACTTTAATTGAAACTGTGGTGGCGATTTTTATTTTAGTAATGGGCATGACAGCCGCAGTGGGTTTGGCTTTGTATGCTTTTGGAACGTCAACTTCTATTACAAAACAAATTATTGCTACCGGTCTTGCAAGGGAGGGTATCGAAGCGGTTAAGACCATGAGAGATACTAATTGGTTAAACGATACGCTTTCAAATAATTGTTATAGCTACGTAACTTCTCAGAATAATGGAAAGTGTTATAAAAATTGGCTTAATAAAAAGTTTTGTATAGATCCTACTAATAATAATGGAAATTGTAATGGCAGCGCGGGAAATTTAAATTATTATTTAGGTATTGATGGTAGTACTCAGGATGTCTGGGATTTAGTCAGGCAGAGGAATACCGATAATTACGGCTTAGATTTTAATTCTGCCGTGGGTAATTCGGGTTTTTATTCCCCTAGTAACTCTACAGCAGGTAATTCTGAATATTATAGAAAAATAAGTATTGAAAAAGATAATACAGCACCTTTTGACCATTCAGCCGATTTGGGTCCTAGGCTTAAGGTTACTGTTCAGGTTTGGTGGACTGATAAAAAATGTCCTCGGTCAGCAAATTGGCCCGGTTTAGGCAAGTGCTCTTTGGAATTAAAAACCAATTTAACTAATTGGCGGGATTATTGATATTTAGCTGCTAAGAAATATGAATAAAAAATTAGAAAAATTCAGGGATTTATCCCACACCTCTTTTTAATAATTTGGTTATGATAAAAGATATTCTTAAACAACCAAAAAAGTTTGTTTCCCGCCGAGGATCATTTAAAAGTGGTGCCGGATTTACTTTAATGGAAATAGTTGTTGCAACGACTATTTTTGTTGTTGTTATGACCGGCATACTTTCTTTGTTTAATTACACGCTTAAAATAAACAGGCGCAGCGAAGCATTAAGGCAAGCTACTCAAGGGATGAGGGGTTTTGTGGAATTTATTGCCAAAGAAATACGAAATGGCAAAATAGATTATGGTGTTGTTGCAGGCAGTATAGATGCCGCAACCGGAGCAATTGGACCATGTGCTTTGCCTACAACCACCGGCATTAATTTTAACGACTCATATTCTTTGCAGGATAATAAATTAAAATTAATTAATCCTGATGGTCAAAGTGAGTGCATATATTTTGGTGATAGTACAAGCCCGCTGCCTAATTATGTAGGTGCAGGTGTATTTTCCGCACCAACATTTACTGGTAGCAATGCCTATACTTTAGTTCTTGAAAAAAAAGGTTTGTCTGCCCAAGTGGTAAATCCGCCAAATTTTAGAATTGAGAAATTAACTTTTTTTATCAGACCAACTTGCGAACCCCAGGTTTCTTGCGTTTCCTATTCTAATTCATATCCTAAAGTACAGCCTTTCGTTACACTTTTAATTAAATTTGTTGTTAAGCTTCCAACTGGCGAGCAGGTGCCTATTAGTTACCAAACTAGTATTTCTACTAACAATTATGATTTTTAGCTCTAAATTAAAAATTAACAGACAGTCAGGGGTAACTTTATTACTTTCTATTTTAATTTTGTCAGCTATTTTGGCCATAAGTTTTAGTTTGGCAACTATTTTATTTATTGAAGTCAGAACTTCGGGAGATTTACTCAGAACTGAAGCTTCGTATTATGGTGGACAAGGTGTTACAGAAGAGGCACTGTTTAAGGTGAAGAGGCAAGCTCCTTTAAGCTATACTAGTAATTTTGGAGCTGTGTCTTTAGGTGGTCCTGCTCCGGTTGAAACGCAGTTAACTGAGCCTATTTTTCAGGACAAGGTAGATCCACTTATGACGGCACAAAATACTCCTAATAGGTACCCATTGTTTAATCCAAATGATTTAACCGGGGGCAGTGGTTATAGTTATATTACAATTACCAAATTACCAAGTGGTAATAGTAATCCGTTAGTGGTTTATGTTTGCCAATATGACCCGCATGACAATGCGGATACTTATAATCCACCAGGAGAACCTTGCACTAGTTATGATTCAGACAGTACTGGCTATTGGAATTTAACAAACGCTAGAAATTATAGTATCAGTGATACTGAAAAGTCTCATAGTTGGTTTTTAAATTCATCAATGCAGCAGCAAATAATTATTGCAAATCCTGCAAGCAGCGGAAAAGTAAATTTTACAATACAGGCATTTGCTATTGACGGTACTAGTATAGGCATACCATATTCAGGTAAAACTGCTGTAAAAATTATTGGCGGACTTGGTGGTATTAGCAGAAAAATTACTGTGGTAATACCAAACTCAGTTGCTAATTCCTGTTTGGGAAGTTCAGGATCATCAAACAGCTCTTCATTTGTGAGCATAGATACAACTTCACAAGGTAATTGGCACGGTGTGTATGGTTCTGAGGGATATAATGTATTAGGCGGTACTCAAAATTATCCCGCTTACGCAAGTTTATCGACTACAAATACTTTGTTTGATAACAGATGGACGACGGATCCGACCAGCGATGTTAGAGCACTCTATAAAGATGCAATAACTAATAGTCGGTTTGTCGCGTATTGGTATAACGGAACTTGGGATATGAATTTAAACATTACGGATGGATTGACCCACAAAGTTTCTTTATATATGGTAGATTGGGACAGTTGCGGTCCTAGGTCTCAAACTTTACAGTTAATAGACCAGTCGACCGGAAATGTTTTAGATACTCAGACTATAACCAATTTTACAGGGGGAAAATATTATACTTATAACGTAGCAGGACAAGTTACTTTTCGTTTTAACACAATTCTTTGCAATGCCGTTTTAAGTGGAATATTTTTTGATTCAGTTCCCGGAGCTTCATCCAGCTGTGGTGCAACTACGGGAACTTTGATATTGCAAAATAATACTTCGGGCGGAGATGGGACTTTTAATTTTACAACTAGCGGTGGACCGACTTTGCCTGGCACAACTTCTGTAACTACTTCTGGTGGCAGCGGTAATGTGACTTTTTCAGATGTGAGTGCGGGAACATATTCAATATCACAAACAGTTCCAGGTGGTTGGGATTTAACTTCTGCCTCATGTACCGATGGTTTTTCCGCTTATAATTACCCAGCTCTTACAAATATTCAAATTGCTTCCGGAGCAACAGTAACTTGTACTTTTAATAATAACAAAACAGTTAGCAGTGGTTATCAACATTACAGGAAAATTGATGTTGATGGCAGCAAAGTAATCGGCTCAAACCAAAATGGTTTTCCTGTTTTAGTTTGTTTTAATGGTTCGGCGCCGTGTAATCAGTCCGTGCCTGAGTTAAAAAATATTGCAAACGGCGGAGTGGTTACCAGTAGCGCGGGGAATGATATTATTTTTACTTCGGATTCAGGAGGACAAAATATCTTGCCATTTGAAAAAGAAAAGTATGTATCTGCTACGGGCGAGGCAATTTATTGGGTTAAATTAAGTCTTACTCAGGGAAGTCCGACATCTTTTTATATCTTTTACGGGAATTCTGGAGATACAGATCATTCCAATAAAAACGCTGTATGGAATAGTAATTATAAAGGAGTCTGGCATTTAGATGAAAGTAGCGGTGTATCTGTTTTAGATTCTACTTCTAATTCATGGAATGGAACCAAGCTTGCCAGCAATCAGCCAAATGTATTGTCTGCAGGTAAAATCGGCGCTGCTCAATCATTTGCCAATCGGGGCTTTTGGTCAGATTATGATTACATAAACTTAAGTTCGTACGCTCATGGAAACGCAAATTTTACTACATCTTTTTGGTTTTATGTTACGGATGCATGGGCCAGAATTGATGCTTTTAGTTCCTCAAATTCTTCAGCCGCGGCTTTGTCCTGGGCTTGGAATAGTAACGGTTCAGATGGAGTGTATTCAGTGAATTTAAACTCGGCAAGTTATTCAAATAACCCACTTATATACAGAAGCTGGCATTATTTAACTACAGTTAGAACTTCTATAACCAATGTAGATACTTATATAGATGGTATAAAGTTTGGTTCGACTTTAGGGCCTTATGATGTAAATAGAACTTTGACAGTTGATTTTCTAGGTCAGGTTCCCGGAATGACAAGTGCAACAAGAATTTATTTGGACGAAGCAAGGTTTTCAACTGTTGCAAATTCAGCCGGCTGGATTCAGACCGAATATAATAATCAGTCCAGCCCTTCTACTTTTTATACTTTGGGAGCAGAACAGTAGTCGAATATTCAGGTAATCTTTTATTTAAAATAAAGATATTGTTAAGTAAAACTGTTGGTAAAGCTAATAAATAAACGTCGAAGTTATCAATAAACGCTCGTGTTTAATACCACTAGAAGGTGAATCAATTAGCATGAAAGTAAAGTTGATTTCATAGACGAAATTGGTTAATGAAAAACAAGCAAAAGAGCCTGTATTAACAGGCTCTTTGTATTTTATCACCAACCAATTTATTTAACAGTCTCCAATTTATGCACTAGTTTTAAAATTAAAAAATCCCTTTCAAACGAAAGGGTTTTTTTATTGTTGTTTAGGAATCTTTAAAGTTTGTCCGGGTTTAATTGAGAAAGGGCTTTTTAAATTGTTAAGCGAGGCTATAGTTGCCCAACTAATATTGAATTTCTGACTAATGTTAAACAAGGTGTCTCCTTTGGTAACTTTATAATCTGTAAATTGATTGCCTATTGTATCAGGCTGTTCTTTAATATCTGTTGCACCTAATACTTGAGGTTTCGGACTGGAGAGATTGTTTTGACGGCTAATAAGCCTTATAGCATTAATAGATAAACCAACAGCAATTAATAGACATATAATGCTGGAAATTTTTAAAATTTGATTTTGGGAATAACCTCTGCCAACGCCGAGTTTTAAACGAGGTGAAAGTTCGAATTTATTTTTATATCCCATGATTGAATTTATATTTTTTGACCAATTCTAATTTAATTTTAGCATATATTAGGCTTAGTATGGCTGTGGATAAGCTTCAAATATAGGCGAATTTTTATAAAAAAGCTATAATATATTTAATATGGAAAAAAGTCAGGCTAAAAAACGAATAGAAAGACTTAGAGAGCAAATTGAAGATTTGCGCTATCGCTATCATGTTTTAAACGAGCCTTCAGTAACGGACGAGGTTAAAGATTCTTTGGAAAAAGAGCTAAAACAGCTGGAGAATGAATTCCCGGAATTTAAAGACGAACATTCGCCGACTAACCGCGTGGCTGGTAAGCCGCTTGATGCTTTTGTTAAGGTTAATCATGCTGTTCGCATGCTTTCGTTAAACGATGTTTTTAGCACAGAGGAGCTTGAGGCTTGGGAGAAAAGAATTAAAAAACTGATGCCTGATGTAATATCATCTAATTATTTTTGTGAACTTAAATTAGATGGTCTTGCTGTGTCTTTAATTTACGAAAATGGAAAATTTGTTAGGGGCGCTACTCGCGGCGATGGTTTTGTAGGGGAAGATATTACTCAAAATTTAAAAACTATTCAGTCTATCCCGTTAGTTTTACATTCTCCTTATCCGAACTATATAGAAGTTAGAGGTGAAGCAGTTATGAGTAAAAAAGTTTGGGCAGAACTTAATGAAATCCAGGCCAAAGAAAATAAACCGCTTTTTGCCAATACCAGAAATGCGGCAGCCGGCAGTTTGCGTCAGTTAGATCCGGCTTTGGCAGCGGCGAGACGGCTAGATTTTTTTGCTTATGATGTCGTTCAGGTAGGGAACGGTCTAGACCGTTCCCTACACGGGCATTCCGATAAACACCAGCTTTTGCGCAACTTAGGTTTTAAGGTAGATGGCCATGAACAAATTTGTAAAAATTTGGCAGAGGTGGAAGAGTTTGTAAACAAGATTGAAAAACTCAGGCCGAATTTTTTGTTTGGTACTGATGGCGTAGTTATATCGGTAGATGATTTATCGCTTCAGAATAAATTAGGAGTAGTGGGCAAAGCACCTAGGTATATGGCTGCATATAAATATGCGGCAGAAAAAGCTACGACTGAAGTTTTAGAAATAAAATGGAATGTTGGTAGAACAGGTGTGCTAACACCTTTAGCTGTTTTTAAACCGACTTTAGTTGCTGGTTCTACTATTAGTAAAGCTACCTTACATAATATAGACCAAATAGAAAGATTGGATGTTCGGGTGGGCGACACTGTAGTTATTCAAAAAGCTGGTGATGTAATTCCGGAAGTAGTGGAAGTTTTGACTAAAATGCGTACTGGGAAAGAAAAAAAGGCTAAGGTACCGGAGAAATGTCCAGTTTGTGGTGGGGACGTAGAACAAAGATCCACGGGGGCTAAGCAAAGATCACCTTTGCGCGGCGCAAAGGTGATCTTTGCGGCATCGGTAGCATTTTATTGTGTAAATCCAAAGTGCCCAGCAAAGAACCGTCGTTTTATGCAGCATTTTGTACAAGTTTTAGAAATTTACGAAATCGGCCCCAAAATTTTAGACCGTTTTCAGGAAGAGGGGTTAATTAGTGACGCGGCGGATATTTTTGCCTTGAAAAAAACCGATATAGATGGTTTAGAAAGATTCGGAGATAAAAGCGCGGAAAATATTATTGTTTCCATTGACCAACATAGAAAAGTTTCATTGCCAAGATTTATTTTTTCACTTGGTATTTTACATGTTGGCGAACAAACTGCGGAAGATTTGGCAACAAATTTCATCTCGCTCGATAAGTTACAGACCGCCACATTAGATGAAATTAATAACATAGAGAACATAGGCCCGGTTGTAGCCAAGAGTGTGTACGATTATTTTAGGCAGAAAGATAATTTAAAATTTATAACGAAACTTCAAAAAAATGGAATGCAGGTTAAGAACCAAGAAGCAAGATCCAAGAACCAAAAATTATCTGGGAAAACTTTTGTTATTACTGGAACTTTAGAAACAATGTCGCGCGACGAAGCAAAGAAAAAAATTAAAGAACTTGGCGGCAAAACATCGGAAAGCGTTTCTAAAGCAACCTCTTATGTAGTTGTGGGCGAAAGCGCGGGGAGTAAAAAAAATAAGGCTGAGAAATTAGGTATTGAAATTCTGGATGAGAAAAAGTTTTTGGAATTAATAAAATGATAGAAACTTATCAAGATTTAGATAAATTTGTTAGAGAGAATGTCGAAGGTGACCGAATAGAATACAAGTCATCCGGCTTTGTAAATAGCTGTATTAGTAAGGATGATTCCCAAGAAAGATTCAAGCATACTATTAAGTTTTATTCGACGTTTTCAAGCTTTTTAAATTCACAAGGAGGAGTGTGTATTTTGGGTGTTGATGATAGTAGTAGATTACTAGACGAAGGGCTGGATCTAAATGAATTTAATGAAGATAGAATAAGTCGATTGATAAGTGGTAATGTCTCTCTTCATAATGAGAAGCTGAATATAAAATTAGTGCACAGTTTAAAAGCAGGTAACAAAGGATATTTTGTTATTACGATTCCTGAAGGGCATACTGCACACCAATGTTTGCTTGACCAAAAGTATTATGGAAGAGAGGGTGAAGAGGATAAGCCCTTGAGAGACTATGTTGTAAGATTATTAATGTTTAAAAGCCGGTACCCTCTTTTTAAGATTTTTGGTCATTTTGAGGAAAGAAGGCCTTCTGAAAAAGCTATGCCAGCGTTATTTTTGACAATCAAGAATACCGGGAATGTGATTTCAAAGGAGTGGGCGGTAAAAGTTACAATTAGTGCTAATCTAAGACCAAAAGCATGGGAATATATTAATCCTGATAACGGAAGAACGCTCAGTCTAGCCGATGACGAAAACCATGATAAAAGTTGCATTATTACAAACACATTTCATATGTCTGGGGAGCTATTGTTTTTACCTCAGTTAATCACTGAATTGAGGCACCCAGCTATAGGATCCCACCTATGGTTTGGTTTCGATGTTACTCCCGAAATGTTACCGGATGGATGGAAAGGGAAAGTAGTAATTGAGGTATTTTCTGAAAATCCGGAACCTCAGATTTTTGAGAAAGAATTTACACCGCATGTTTTGCA
The DNA here is from genome assembly GCA_964453265.1 of uncultured Candidatus Saccharibacteria bacterium. Classification (GTDB taxonomy): domain Bacteria; phylum Patescibacteriota; class Doudnabacteria; order UBA920; family UBA920; genus CAYVNU01. Next base: position 20,847 of record CAYVNU010000018.1, read on the forward strand.
ATACTGGTCTGAGCAAGGGAATTTTGAATTCGTGCATAAAGAGAATGAGTAAAAATTTGTACGAAAATAGTTTTGGAATTAATTAAGTAGCATGCCTTTAGTAAAAATTCGTAACTGGTACGGTAAATACGAACGACCCATCTCATCACTATCACTCATCGCAGGGTTCGTTTTTGACGCGGTTACTTTGAAGCGGGTGGATTTATTTTGGGAAAATATTTGGGTTATAGCTCATATTATTATAGTGGGGGTTTGTATATTACTCATTAATGGTATTGATGCGAAAGCTGAAGGTGATGACTCGGGCGTCGAAGCTTTAGCGAAGGCGGCAGCAAATCCATCTCGTCTCCACTTTTGGCTAGTTAACTTACAACAGTTTTTTTACGGCGGGATTTGGTCAACGTTTTTGGTGTTTTATTTTAGGAGCAGCGACTTAACTGTTAGCTGGCCATTTTTGCTAATTTTAGCCTTGTCTTTTTGGGCAAACGAGAGCCTAAAGCGGCATTTTGTTAGGTTGTTTTTTCAAATTAGTTTGTTCTACTTAGCAGTATTTTCTTTTACTATTTATTTAATCCCAGTTCTGCTACATAAAATTGGCACAGGAGTATTTATATTGTCAGGTATTGCTTCGTTAGTTTTTATTGCTTTATTTTTACTGCTAATATGGCGTACCTCGGGTAGAAAAATAAATGAAAATAAAAAACTCTTATATGCATTAATTATTGGAGTATATGCTTTAGTAAATACTTTGTATTTTACAAAACTAATTCCGCCTTTGCCGTTGTCGCTTAAAGACTCCGGGGTCTATCACAGTCTTAAAAGAAATAGCCAAGGTCAATATGTTGTAACAGAAGAAAGTTATGGCATAAAAGATAGTTTTAATTTCTATCCCGACTTTCATAAAGCACCTGGTGAGCCGGTATATGTATATAGTGCAATATTTTCTCCGCCTAGTTTAAATTTAAACGTAGTTCATGAGTGGCAGTATAAAGACCAAAAGAGCGGAAAATTTGTGACCAAAGACACAATAAATTTAAAGGTTGTTGGCGGCCGTGATGGGGGATTTCGAACATATTCGGTTAAATATAGTGTTTTACCCGGACAATGGCGGGTAAATGTTTTGACTGAAAATGGCTTGGTAATTGGCAGGGTAAGGTTTAATGTTGTTGAAGTTGATAATAAAGCAAACCTTGTCGAACAAATTAGATAATAAATATTATGCATATATTAATCATTCCGGATGGAAATAGGCGCTGGGCAAAATTAAAAAATTTAGCCGCCTTTATTGGCCACAAGCATGGAGCAGAGAGGTTTAATGAAATTACCGAAGCACTTTTTGAGAGAGAAAAAATTGAATTTTTAACTTTTTGGGTTTTGTCTAAAGATAATTTAGAGAAACGACCAAAAGAGGAGATTGAGTTTTTGTTGGATATTTTAGAAAGGCAGCTTTTGGCTGAGCTTAAGAGTTCAAAGTACGAAGAATTTGGTATTCGTTTTCGCGCAATTGGTTTATGGAAAAAGTATTTTGTTAACCGTCCAAAATTAATTGATTTAATTTTAGATTTAGAAAATAAAACCGCGGCAAATTCAAAACATAATTTGACTATGCTGTTGGCCTATGACGGTTTTATTGAAATGGAAGATGCTATAAAAAAATTAAATAAAATATCGTCAGAAAAAATAAATTTTGAAAATATTCATAAAAATTTATGGACGCACGAACTTCCTCTGGTGGACGGTATTGTGCGAACCGGAGTCGAGGGTGATCCGCATAATTCCGGAGGAGTTATGATGTGGCTAACAGGTAATTCTCAATATGTTTTTCTTGAAACTAAATTTCCAGATTTCACCGGGGAGTTGGCACAGCAGGCGGCCGCGGATATAAAAATAAGAAGCAGAAGATTAGGAAAATAAGTGCAAAATGATTTTATAAAATGGCTACACTTGCTTGTTTAAAAGATAGTTGTTGAATATGGTAAGTAGCAATCTTTATTTCAACTTTAATTATTCACGAATATATTTATTGTCTTAGGACAAAAAAATAAAGAGCGAGCCGGGAAATGTTCTTCCGGCCCGCTTTGTGGTTGATCGGTGGCGTGGCGATGGCGTTGGTGGGTGCTGTTACTCGAAGCTGCGGATGGCCGCGGGTTCGTCTTCGTACGAGTCGAAGACCATGTACAATTTGGTTCTTTGAAACGTGTCTACAAGTCGTTTGGTTGGTGACAGCAGTTTGAGATGACCGCCTTGGTTTGTAACCGTTGTGAATGCCGAGACTAATTCGCCGATGCCACTTGCGTCTACATAATTGACTTCGGCGAGGTTTAACAGTATTTCTTTGTTGCCGCCGCTGACCAGTGTTATGATTGTGTCGCGTAGCGTGCTTGTTCCTTCACCTAGTGTGATTCTTCCTGAACAATCAACAAGCGCGACATTGTCAACAAAACGGGTATTCGTTTTGAGAGACATTTGTCCTCCCTTTCCGGATAACATTAACAAAACAGAGAGAGAGAGTCAATTAGAGGAAATGAAGAATGAAGAATGAAGAATGAAGAATGAAGAATGAAGAATGAAGAATGAA
>CAYVNU010000019.1:0-22633 GCA_964453265.1 uncultured Candidatus Saccharibacteria bacterium
AAAGACACATATTTAGAAAGTATGGGAAGTTTGTATGTCTACGAAATTAACGGCTACAAAAATAATTGGATACTAAGCCTAAACGGCAAAAGTTCTTCTTATGGCTGTAGTAAAGTATTTCCTAAAGTGGGTGATGTAGTTGAGTGGAAACTTAACTAAACAAGCCTTTTTTGCTAAACTAAAGGTATATGTTTAAAGAATATTTTGACTACTTAAAAGACAACCCACGAGGCTACTGGTTTAAACGAAAGCTTTATGGCTGGGGCTGGACGCCGGTAAAATGGCAAGGCTGGGCGGTTATTTTTGTGTATTTAATTTTAGTGCTTGGCTTTACTTTAACCCTAAATAATAATTCGCCCACAAGAGAAGTATTCTTTACATTTATTTTTCCAATAGTGTTACTAACCGCGGCTTTAATAAAAATTTGCTACAAAACCGGCGAAAAACCAAAATGGCAATGGGGAAAAATTAAAAAATAAATTTTATGATTCAAACACCAATTACTGTAGAAACAATTATTAACGCGCCAATAGAAAAAGTTTGGGAATTTTGGACAAAGCCTGAACACATTGTAAATTGGGCTTTTGCATCGGAAGCCTGGGAAGCGCCCCACGCGGAGAACGACTTAAAAGAAGGCGGTAAGTTTAAAACTGTTATGGCGGCAAAAGATGGCAGCTCGAAATTTGATTTTACCGGAGTATATACTTTAGTAAAAGAATACCAAATTATAGAATACGACATGGACAAGGCGCCAAGCGAAGAAAAAAAACGCCATGTAAAAATAGAGTTTTTAAAAATAGATGGCGGCACCAAAGTTGTAGAAACTTTTGACCCGGAAAACGAAAATTCTCTTGATATGCAAAAAGCCGGCTGGCAGGCTATAATGGAAAATTTTAAAAAGTATGTGGAATTAAAATAGTTTTATGAATAGCGCAGAATACGTTGTGTTAGATGTTCGCGAACCTTTTGAATTTAGCATGGGGCATATTGCAAATGCCATAAATGTGCCTTCGAAAAGTTTAATGAACGGGGCGCCGGAGTTAAATAACATTTCAAAAGACGCGCCAATAATTGTTTACTGCAAAACTGGTAGCCGTAGCGGACTGGCCATACAAATTTTAAAGTCTATGGGTTTTACAAATTTGATAAACGGAATTAACAGACAAATCGCCACAGAGCGGTTTGGCCTAAAGTAAATAATATATATGCCAAAAGCACCAAAAAAAGAAGAGTTTAAAGTTTCCGGCGAAGAAGTAGTGGCTAAAATTAAGCAAATAATAAAAGCCGGCAATGTACGCAGAATTATTTTAAAAAATGACAAAGACAAAACTTTGCTCGAAATCCCGTTAACATTTGCCGTTGTCGGAGCCGTCTTAGCACCTATGCTGGCAGCGGTTGGCGCCATGGCAGCGCTACTTACTAAGTGTACAATAGTTGTGGAGAGAAAAGAATAACACAGCACTACAAAAAAACTATAAAATGTAGCGGCAAGATGCTTTTATAAAAAATAAGAAAAAAAGTTTACTAACTTTTAAATTTGCTTGTGAAAAAAACCTTGCTATAATATAAATTATAAAAGGTCGCTTTCAAAAAAAATAAAAATTAAATATATGATAAAAAAAGTTTTAGCAATTTCCTTCGCAGTAAGCATGTTAAGCTTTGCCTTGCCTGCTTTGGCAGCTAACGGCTCTACCGCTTGCGTTGGAACTGCGGTCAGCACCAGAGAAGCTGCCATAGGCACTGCTGTTACTGCCTTTAACCAAAGCGTAAGCTCTGCTTACTCAACAAGAGCGGCAGCATTAGCTACAGCTTATGGTAAAAACCTGGGCAACGGCACACTCAGAACAGACATAAAAGCAGCTTGGACTGCTTTTACCACTTCTATGACCAGCGCCCGAACTGCTTGGCGAACAAGCCGCAACACTGCTTGGTCAAATTTCCGAACCGCGGTTAAAGCTTGCAAAGCAACTTCGGTACCAACCGATTCCGGTAATTCTGGTTTGGAAGCTTCAGGCCAGTAAGTAAAATACCAACAAAAAAGCATTAGCTCGGCTAATGCTTTTTTGTTATAATTATTATTCTTATAAATTAACAAAAAAATATGCAAAAAATTACGCCATTTTTATGGTTCGACAGCCAGGCCGAGGAAGCCATGAACTACTATGTAGAAACTTTCAACAACGCGCCTTACAAAACCGCGGAGTCAAAAATTATAACTATTAAGCGCTACCCTAAAGATATGCAATTAGGTCCAGTTCCTAACATGGGCGGCAAAGTCTTAACCGGAGTGTTTAGTTTAGAAGGACAACAATATATGTGCCTTGATGGCGGACCTATGTATAAATTCAGCGAAGCCGTATCTTTGCTTGTAACTTGCGAAGACCAAAAAGAAATAGATTATTTTTGGGAAAAACTTTCAGCTGACATAAACGGCGGACAGTGCGGTTGGACCAAAGACAAGTTTGGTTTTTCCTGGCAAATTGTGCCAAAAAATATGGACAAATGGTTAACAAGCACGGATAGCGAGAAATCCGGCCGCACTATGCAAGCAATGCTCAAAATGAAGAAAATTGATATAAAGACATTGGAAGAGGCATAGAAAATTTAGGCAAAATATCCGGGTGGCGGAAAGGCGTGGAGCAACATAGCCAATAAAATATAAAAAGCAAAATGAATTGAATAAGCATAAACAAAACCAGATCTTACTCGAATTGTTAACCATGGAAAAATAAAAGAAGTTAAAAAAGCAGAAGCAGTTATAAAAATCGCATAAGGTGCCGGAGCTCCGTTAACTAAAAACAATATTATATGAGCTCCACCAAAGCAAATAATATAACCAATTATAACTTTTCTTAAAGAATTATATTTATAGAACAGCTCAATAATTACTAAAGTAATTAAAAGTTGTTGGACTAAAATTTCCACAGCCTTTGGTAAAAAATACCAGGGCGTCGCAAAAACTAAGTCCGTATAAGGGGCCAAATTCGGCCCCTTTAAATTTGGTAGGAGTGAAAACAAATATAATAAACCAAATAACAAAGCAGCTGAAGCCAGGCTTAAAACAAAGTACAAAAGCATCCACCAGCTTGCGGTTACCCACTTATTTAGTATTACTCTAAAGTACCAAGCGCCAAAAATTGCCGCCAGTGAATAGTAAACAGCAATAAAAACCGGAGAAGTATTATAACTTAAGCTTAATCCGAATTTTGGCAAAATAAAATAATAGCCTAAATTTATAATACCCCAAAAAGCGGCTATTTTTACAATAGTCAAAAATGGCTCTAGTTTTTTTACCCATTTCATTTTTTCTTGCATAAATAGCCGGATAAATTTTTACATTCTACATCTATTTTGTCATTCTGGGCTTAGCTACTTTAGGTTTGGCCATACGCTGGGTGGCTTTTGTTCTGTACTTTCCCAGTTTTAAATTTTTTAACTGGAGCACGGCAACTTTAATAATATCCTCAAGCCTGTTGTGGTTGTCTTGTGGGTTTTCAATTATCGTCCTGGCGTTTCTAACTATATTATTTAAAGCTTTCACCAATTCATTCACAGCTTCATCATTCATTTTATACATAAGTTTTTTGTTATTTATTCAGTCGTAACACCATCGTACTCTTCTTTATTTTCTTTTGCTTCAGCCTCCGGTTTAGTGGCTCTAATAACACCATCTTTGTGATGTGGCGGTAAATAAAGCGTATACATTTTAAGCTGCTCGATTTTGGAAGTGTTAATAATGTTATGCCTTGCTCCGGCCGGAATTATAACAGCTGAGCCTTGAACAACAGCATATTCATTTTCATTTATAGTGCATTTGCCTTGACCTTGCTCAAAACGAAAAAACTGGTCGTTATCTTTATGGACTTCCAAGCCAATTTCCTCCCCCGGCTCTAAAGACATTACTACCAATTGGCAATGCTTAGCGGTATATAAAACTTTGCGGAAATTATTATTTACTAAAGTTTCTTTTTCAATGTTTGTGTTAAAACCTTTCATAAAAATATAATGTTAATTTGTTATTTATTAGAATCTATTTTTAAACTAGTGTATTGCAAACTAAGCAAATTCTTTGAATCTGCCATACCTAAAAAAGGCTCTTTAATTTCTTAAATCTTTTTCCCATAAATTTTCCTTTATTTTATTATTTAATTTCAGCAAGCCTTTTTATTTATTCTCCCTCTCTATTAGTCTATGCTCTATTATCTTGTCTGTATACAGTAAAAGCCGAATTTTAAACAATATCGCCCAGTTAAGCCACAAGAAAAAAATCTTTGCAGAATTAAAGAGTTATTTAAATGTTTAATTAACACAAAATTACAAAATAAAGTTCATAACAGGTGCATAAGTTAGGTATTTATAAACTTATTGCGAAAATAAATAAAAGTTATTCCCGATTTTTCGTGTTATAATAATATTATGGAAAAAATTAAAATAGAAAACCATACTTTTGCCGGGTCTATTTGGTTCATAGGCTGGCTCTTTACTATAGGTTTTTTACACCTTTCCTTTTGGAAAGGCGTATTGGCTTTGGTAATTTGGCCATACTATATTGGCCAGGCAGTTAGCAGTATGGTTAAATTTTAATATTTTTTTATAAATACAATATTTATGTATTGCAGCGATTTTAATTTTCTAAAAAAACTATAGCTATGCGCTATAGTTTTTAACTTTTTATATATATTAAAGTTTAAAAAAACATTAAATTTGTTATACTTAAGCTATGGAAAATAATTCTGAGAATAATAAAGACCCGCTGAAAAATAAAGCTATATTAATCATTTTAGCCTTAGCGGTTTTAGCTGCTGGGGCTTTTTATTTTAAAAATATTTATAAACCTAAGTTACCTAAAAATAATTCTAAAGTTAAATTAGCGGAAGTTAAAAATAAAGTCCAAGTCCCAACTCCTAGTTTAGATTTTGCAGCATACGACAAAAAAATTTTAGAAATAGCCAACATTCAAACCACGTCTTCTACCGCAACATCTAGCTTAGAAAATTTGTGGCCGGTAAAAGCCGCATATCCAAATTACGGAGCAATCTTGCCTTTTAACCGCATAGTTGCTTATTATGGGAATTTATATTCAAAAGGAATGGGAATTTTGGGCGAATATGAAGAAAATGTAATGCTCGACAAATTAAATACGGAAGTAAAAAAGTGGCAAGAAGCAGACCCAAGCACTCCCGTAATACCGGCTCTTCACTATATAGCAGTGGTTGCGCAGGCAAGTCCAGGCAAAGATAATAAGTACAGAGCCCGCATGCCGGACAAAGAAATTGACAAAGTTTTGGCTATGGCTGACAAAATTCGCCCAGCGCCATTTTGCAAAGACGAAAAAACTACCCATCAAAATGACGGAAATTTTCAGTCCGGGACATCTACACCCATCACAAAAAGCTGCGGGACAGGCGGGATAGTTTTTTTAGACGTTCAAATTGGACTAAGCAGCGTTGAAAATGAAATACCGCTATTAGAAAAATATTTAAAACTTCCGAATGTGCATTTAGGCATAGATCCGGAATTTGCCATGCATAACAATGCGCGTCCAGGCACTGAAATTGGCACTTTAGATGCTGAAAATATAAATTTTGCAGCAGAGTTTTTGGCAAAAATAGTAAAGGAAAACAATTTGCCGCCAAAAATTTTAATAATCCATAGGTTTACCAAACCCATGCTGACCAACTCTAAAAAAATAATTCCTCTGCCTGAAGTCCAAATTGTAATAAATATGGACGGCTTTGGCTCGCAAGGCAGCAAATTAAATACCTACAAGCAATATGTATACAAAGAGCCGATTCAGTTTACCGGATTTAAGCTTTTTTATAAAAATGATTCAGCAAACGGCCAAAGTCTGTTACTGCCGGAACAACTCTTAAAACTTTCGCCAACACCTTCATACATTCAGTACCAATAAAATTTTAAAATAATTAAAATTAAACGCATTAATTACCATACCTTTATAAAAAAATCGTCTTTATACCAAATAAAGACGATTTTTTAAATTCAAATATTCTTTTGTTCTTAAAAACCCATACCCATTCCAAAACCATGCTTCATACCCTTGCCCATTTTTCCGGATTGGTTATTTTTTGCAAAACTTAAACGCGAATCAGCTTGAGCTTGAGTTATAACGCCTTTGTCTACCAACGTTTGTAAATAACTTTTCATTTGCTGTTGCCTTAAATCTTGCATTTTTTGCTTAAGCTGATCTTGAGTAATACCTTTTTCTTTGGCTAAATCACTTAAGCTTTTACCGCTAGCCCAGGCGCTTTTTACTTCATCAACGTTAATGCCCAATAAATTTGCTTGCTGAGTAAACATATCTGTTTGGCTTTGAGCAATTTGCTCGGGAGTTGCCTTGTTTAAACCAAATCCGAACATGCCATGAGCCGAGGCAGTACTAATGCCAACTACGGCAAAAGCCATAACCGGCAAGACTGCGTACATAATATACTTTTTCTTCATATGATTTTTTATTTAATTATTAGGCCTAAAAACAGTCCGCTCGAGCTAACCAAGACTGCTTTTAAATTTTGGATCCTGTCTTTTACTACAAAGAGCTTTAAAAAATATTTCAATTAAAAAAACTTCCCAAAATTAGGGGAAGTTTTTTTAATTTACTTATTCTTCAGGCTTAAAATCCTTGCTCTGAAATAATTGGGGCTGATTTTTTATTTGAGGCGGTTCAAAATTATATTTTTTACCCAAGCTTTCTAATTGATCAAAAATTTTCTGCTTAATGCTTATCAATTCTTTTCCAAGACTCGTAACACCCTCCCTGTCAAAATTATCGATCTTTAACAAATCCCGTAAATTATTGAGTTTGTTTTGAGCTTCACTTAACAAATTTTCCAAATCAGATACATCCACATTCTGCTTTTTTAATTCGCTTTCTTTTTTATAGGCTTGTTTCAAATCTTTTGAAACCAAGCTTGAGAAACTTTTTGGATTTAAAAGTAATTGTAATTGCATTTCCATACTCCACAAATTATCCAAACGGCTATAAAAATCCGTCCTTAACTTTTCAAAAGCTGTTTGAGGACTTTGCTGTGCGTTACTCTTAAATTGGAGCAAAACTTTTTCTAGTTCTTTTATAGAGTTCTCTAATTTATTCTGTTCGTTAGAAATATCAAGGTTCGCGTTTAGAGCTTTTTTCTTGTCAATTTCCAGAGCTTTTTTTATTTTGTTAATTTGATTGTTTGCATCAGCAAAAACCTTTGGCAACTGCCCTGCCTGATTTAAATTATTTAACCCATCTCGTAAAATGCTAATTAAATTATTTAATTCATCGGCCGGCACCTGACTTTTTGAATCTTTGGCTGTGTCAACTAAATTTTTTAGTTTCGATAAAGCACTTAAAACTTCTACTGGGACTTCTGCTCCGCTTTTTTGCAATCTATTAACTTGTTCGCTTGCTTTATTTAATTCTTTTAAAATTATTTCGGGTTTTTGGACCATAGCCGGCGTGCCGGTAGATTTTTTAAACCCTTCATCTCCGCCAACCATAAATTCTTTAAAAGCCTTAGGCGGCATTTGGCAAGGAGTCGAACTTGTAGCCTTGCAAGACCCCTCAAAAGCCTCCCTATTTCTTGGCGTACCGCTGGAATTTAGCATTTGCTGCTGCATAAACATAGGCGGAAAATTTCTTCCTTCATCACCATAAACAAGCCCGGCAGCACTGCCATTTATTATTAAAAACGCGGACAGTGCGGAAATACTAACTGCCCACCAACTAATATAAGGATGCATTGGCTGATTCATTTTTTTATGAACTGCTTTTCCAACCTTAACTATCCTCTTTGCATGTCGTTTAACATGCGTTTTTAATTTTGGCATTTATTTAATTTTTGTTTCTTAATTTCAAAATTTGAAACTAATTATTTTTTTGCTTATTTATATTATAGCATATTTTCAAAATTTTTGCAAACAATTTTTTTAGAGTATAATAGTTTTATGAAAAAATCTTTTTCCCCTATCCCCCTTGTAAAAATTTTTTGGGTCATTTTTTTTATTTTTTTTGCAAATCTATTTTGTTATGCATTTTTATCTCGTGAACATTACATATACTTTTGGGATTGGAACTTTTATCACTCAAGATTCGTAGAATTTACTCTGCTATTAAAACAAAGTCCGATTTTGGCGGTAAGAACCCTAATCCATTCCATCCGTCACACTGAATATTCCTTCATAGCACCGTCACTGCTTTCCCCTCTTGGTTTATTATTCGGCACAAGCAGACTTGTATACATTTTGGGGATTTTAAACTTATTTGCCTTGCCAGCTATCGCACTTTTTTGCCTGTCTGTTAAAAAAGCAGTAAATGCCTCTGCTTGGCATTTCTATGTTGTTTTTGCTGCCATAATGCTGCTTGCTCCGACTTTTTGGATTCCTATTTTAACCGGCTATTACGATGTCATAGGTATTTTAATTATTGGTTTAATTTTATTTTTATATTTCAAAAAAAATTTACTTGAACAAACACCCATTGATTTAGCCCGAATTGCTTTGCTGTTAATTTTACTGGTTTTAACAAGGCGTTGGTACGGCTATTGGGTTGTTGGATTTTTTGCCGCCCTAGGTATTTCTGAACTTTTTTTTCAAGAAAAAATAATTTTAAAAACTTTCATAAAAAATCTCGGCAAACTTTTTATACTCGGATTGTGCAGTCTGCTTATTTTTGTTTTGACTGCTAAACCGATTTTTTTACAGCTAATTCAAACTAATTACTACGACATATACTCAGGATACCGTTTAAACAGCCCTTTTTTACAAAGCCTTTGGCAGGCAGCTTCTAACTACGGCATAGTAGTGCTTGCATTGGTGCTAGTGGGTTTTTATTTTTCCATAAAAAATTCTAATGCCAAACGTCTGGGCTGGTTCTTCTTTTTTCATACTATTATTGCCTGCGGACTTTTTGCCAGAGTCCAGTTTTTCGACAGGCATCATCATTATTTATTCTTACCGGCAATAATTTTTTATTTATCGTGTTTCATTTTCTATGGCCATAGCTTAATAAAACGCCAATTTATAAAAAGAGGTTTCTTACTTGCCTGTCTGCTATTTTTAGCATTTAATTTTATTTTGGCATTTTCTTATAAAACGCAGCGCTTAATAGCGCCGGTTAAAATTTTCTTTTCCGGCGCCAGACACCTACCTCTTACGAGAAATGATTTTAGGGAAATTAACAGTTTGTTAAGCTTTCTTAACAGCCTGCCAAAAGGCAAAATTTATATTTTAGCAAGTTCGTTAAATTTGAATGGCGAACTAATTGCCAATAGCTGTCAACTAAAAGAAAACCAAAATTTTTCAGTCTGCTCGCAAATTTTCACAACCTACGATATAGATAAGCGGGACGGATTCCCTTGGCAATTCTTAGATGCTGAGTATGTGCTAACTACCGAACCTTTGCAGTTTCATATTAATCCGGACGGGCAAAGGTTAATAGGCTTAATAAGCAATCAAATCACTGAACAAAAAGGTATTGGCAAAAGCTTTTTAAGGCTAAAAGAAAATTTTATATTAGACAACGGGATTAAAGTTAAAATCTATAAAAAAATCTCCCCAATTGACCGGACGGAATTGAATAATTTGTTAAAAATTTTTATAGAGCTATATCCCGACCAAAAAAAATTGTTTGAAAATAAACTTTTTTAATAGTTAAAGTACATTATTTTAAAAAAACGCTTCTGCTACAGAAGCGTTTTTTGATTTAAAAAATTTTATTTAATATTGTTTTGTGCAATTTCTTATTGCTGGCAATTACAGAATTACTACGAAGTCCTATAGGCTTGCCTTCTACATCGGTAATTTTTCCGCCGGCTTCCTGCAAAATAAGCATGGCAGCCGCAAAATCCCAAACCTTGCTTCTATACTGAATTAAGAAATCAAAACCACCCATGGCAATTAAACATATTTCCCAGGCCGTTGATCCTAATGTTCGAATTTTATTAAACTTTCTAACCATTTTCGGAAATTCTTCCGCGGCTTTTTCTAAATCTCTGCCCCAGCCAAAACCGCCAAAAGCCATCAAGAGTTCCTTTTGTCCCGAAACAACTACTTTACGTCCGTTTAAAAACGCGCCGCCGCCTTTTACAGCAGTCAGCATTTGGCCGGATACCGGATTATACACCACGGCCGCCAAAGGTTCATTGCAATTCCAAAGCGCGATGGAAATACAAGCAATGGGTATACCGTGAATAAAATTGGTTGTGCCGTCTATTGGATCAATTATCCAGACTAAATCGGCTGCGTTAACTTCGTCTTTATTGAATTCTTCGCCTATAATTTTATGCTGAGGAAAATTTTTCACAATAATTTTCCTAATTTGAGTTTCAATTTTTCTGTCTATCTGCGTAACTAAATCTCTCGGATTGCCGTCTTTTTTTTCCACTTTACCGGCTTGGCCAAAAAATTTCACAAAAATCGGAGCAACTTGCCGTGCTGCCAATACAGCAACCTTAAGATACCGTTTATTATCCATTATATTTAGAGGATGTTATAATAATAACTATATGAAAATCATAGCAGATTTACAAATCCATTCCAAATATTCACGTGCTTGTTCGCAAGATTTAACCCCTGTAAATATTGCTCATTGGGCCCAAAAAAAAGGCATAAATGTAGTTGGTACGGGCGATTTTACGCACCCAAGGTGGCTTTCTGAATTAAAAGAGTCGTTAGAGGAAAGTAAACCTGGGTTGTACCAACTAAAATCACCCTCACCCAGCCTCTCCCCTTCCACCTTTGCTAAAGCTTCGGCGGACAAGCAAGGGAGAGAAAACAAGCCAGCGCTTTTTATGATAACTGGCGAAGTTTCTTCTATTTACAAACAAGGTGATAAAGTCCGCCGCGTACACAATATGATTTTTGCGCCAAATCTTCAAGCTGCCGACAAAATCATAGCGGGCTTAGAAAAAGCCGGAGCCAATTTAAAAAGCGACGGCAGGCCAATAATGGGTGTTAAGTGTCCGGATTTAGTTAAAATAGTTAAAGATGCCCACCAAAACGCGGAAGTTATTCCGGCTCATGCCTGGACTCCGCATTTTGGCGTATTTGGCAGTTTGTCGGGTTTTAATACCATAGAAGAAGCCTTTTTAGATCAATCTAAATATATACAGTGTATTGAAACAGGGCTATCTAGCGACCCGCAAATGAATTGGCAAATTAGCGGACTTGATAAATACGCTTTAACTTCCAATTCCGATGCCCATAGTTTGAGAAAACTCGGCAGAGAAGCAAATGTATTTGAGATCGATGAAAAAAAATTATCTTATTCTGAAATTATTAGCACCCTTTACAGCAAGGATCCAAAAAAGTTTTTATACACTATTGAGTTTTTTCCCGAAGAAGGTAAATACCACTTAGATGGCCACGCGGATTGCAAATTTTCCTGTTTACCAAAACAAACAAAAAAATTAAATGGAATTTGTCCGGTCTGTGGCAAAAAATTATTAGTCGGAGTTTTAAACCGGGTTGACGAACTAGCGGACAGAAAACATGGCTTCATGCCAAAAAACGCAATTCCCTATAAAAGCGTAATCCCGCTAGAAGAAGTAATTGCCGATGTTTTTGGCGTTGGCCCGCTAAGTAAAAAAGTTAGCGCTATGTACGAGCATATGCTAGAACAAACCACGGACAATAAAAAAATTACTGAATTTGAAGTTTTATTAAATTTGCCTGAACAAGAAATTGCCAGAATTTCAAATCCCGCCATTGCCAAAGCTATTTTAAAAATCCGAAACAATAAAGTAAAATTAAAAGGTGGTTTTGACGGAGTATTCGGTAAAATTCAAATTTTTGACCCGCAAGAAAGAGAAAAATTATTATTGAAACCTAAACAACTGGGAATTTTTTAATTATGCCTAATTTTTTTGGTCCGCGTCCTGAACTGCCTAATCCTGAAACTCTCAGGGCAGAGCGAAAAAAAATTATAGTTGAATTAGCCGCGAAAGACTTAAATTCTCCCGATATTATCGCCTATCACGGCCTCAGCATTGAAACTCTTGAGTACTTAATAAACCAAGGATGCCTGCCGGGCGACACTGTTAATAGCGATCCAAAAAATATCGGCAATTTATTTTTCTTCCCAAGGGAAACTCAAAACCCCATAGAAAGAGCAGCTTCTGTTGCAGGAATAATTGCACAGCATCATCATGCCAGTTCCAAACTTGAGTTGCCGATAGATAATCCCGACTACCATGAACTACTTACCGGATTATGGGGCAATACATTCAAACCAGAGGACAAAGAAAAATTCATTCAATCAGATTGGGTTACTGGTTTAAAAAAAATTTTTGAAAAAACAAAAAAAACCGAAGATGAATTGTTTGATGCTTTACTAGAAGCGCAGGATTACAGAGGTTTTGTTGTAGGATTAAATAAAAAAACTTTAACAGATTTTAAAAAAAATCCCGGAGACTCGCCAGAAGATTTTTACATAAACTGCCCTTTTGGCTTAGATATAAAATATCTATCGGCACTACGTCCGCTGGGCAAAAAAGAACAAGAATTCATTGAATCATTAAAATAATTATTTGTAAAATTTACTTATGAAAAAAACTAAAATCATTTGTACCTTAGGTCCGGCTTCCCAAAGCGTTAAAACCATAACCGAAATGGTTAAAGCCGGCATGAATGTAGCCCGCCTAAATTTTTCCCACGGCGACCACGAAAACCATGCCCTACTAATAAAAAACATCCGCAGCGTGGCAAAAAAACTTAATGTAACGCTAACAATTATTCAAGATTTGCACGGCCCAAAAATCCGCGTGCTGGAAATGAGCAAACCCTTAGAGGTTAAAGTCGGACAAAGCGTCATAATCGGACAAGATTTTAAGCTAGATTTAGACGTTATGAAATCTATCCGCCCCAAACAAAGAATACTTATAGAAGATGGCCTTATAGAACTGGAAGTAGACAAAATAATTAAAGGCAAAATTCATTGTATAGCCCTCTCTCCAGGCAAAATTCAAAGTCACAAAGGCGTCAACCTGCCCAGAACCAAGCTTAAAATCCCCATACTCACCCCGCGCGATATAGACGACCTAAAATTTGGCCTTAAAATGGACGTTGACTACATTGCCCTGTCTTTTGTGCGGAGCAAACAGGATGTTATAAATTTAAAAA
Organism: uncultured Candidatus Saccharibacteria bacterium; assembly: GCA_964453265.1. GTDB lineage: Bacteria > Patescibacteriota > Doudnabacteria > UBA920 > UBA920 > CAYVNU01. The sequence goes on from CAYVNU010000019.1 coordinate 13,123, forward strand.
AACTTATAAACAAACATACTCCCAAAAATTTAACTCACCCTAAAATTATTGCAAAAATAGAAAAACCCGAGGCAGTAAAAAACTTTGATGGGATATTAAAAGAAGCTGATGCAGTAATGGTGGCTCGTGGAGATTTAGGAGTTGAAATGCCGGAAAGCCAAGTACCAATTATTCAAAAAACCATTATTCAAAAATCTTTGAAAGCTGCCAAACCAGTAATAGTAGCCACGCAAATGTTAGACAGCATGATCCGCAACCCCAGGCCAACTCGGGCGGAAGTTAGTGATGTAGCCAACGCAGTTATTGACCAAGCCGACTGCGTTATGCTCTCCGGAGAAACCGCCTTTGGAAAATTCCCCGTGAAAACTGTAAGTGAAATGGCAAAAATAATTGAAACCACAGAAAAATCTCTTTTTTTGCCCGCACATAAACATTTAACCGATAAAGTCGTAAATAAAACTGAAGCCATGGCTGAGAGCGTTTATGACTTAAGTATGCACATAAATGCCAAAGTAATTATTGGCGCGACAGAAAGCGGTTTTACTGCTCGTGAAATTGCGCACGAACGGCCCAGGGGTGCCAAACTTGTAATGCTAACGCCAAAAAATAAAACTTTAAGACAAATAAATATGATTTGGGGGGTTGAAGGTTTTATGCTGGCGGAGGCGGAAAGCTTTGAGCAATTAATGGATGGCATGATGGATGTTATAAAAAAACAGAAGCTGGCCAAAAAGGGAGATAAAATTATTGTGGTAACCGGCGAGCCCTTAGGTCAAAAAGAGAACTTAAACTTAGTTGAAGTTAAAACTCTTTAAAAAAATGTACAGATTTTTATTTTCATACTATAATTAAATTGCTATGGAAATTTTAGTACAAAATAACTCATAACTTTTTAAAAAGCCCTTTTTTTGGGCTTTTTTTATAGGCTAACAAACTAACCAATAACCCATATGGACACAAAAAAAGCGGAAAAATTTATCCTCTGGTTTGATGAAGTTTCCAAGACCGACATTCCTTTGGTCGGCGGAAAAAATGCCAACTTAGGGGAAATGTATCAAAATTTAACTCAAACCGAGAGCAAAACTTTTCCCGGAGAAAAAATCAAAGTCCCATATGGTTTTGCGGTTACAGCTACCTCTTACCGCTATTTTATGTCCGAAAGCGGTTTAGATAAAAAAATAAAAGAAATATTAAACGGCCTTAATACCCACGATATAAAACAACTAGAAGATGTCGGCCATAAAATCAGGCAAATCATTCTTGGTGCCACATTTCCAAAAAATTTAGAAACAGAAATTTTCAGCGCCTATAAAAGTTTGGGTGAAAAACTAAGTTTAAAAGCTGAGGACTTAGATGTCGCGGTCAGATCCTCTGCCACAGCCGAAGACTTGCCTGACGCTTCTTTTGCCGGCCAGCAGGAAAGCTATTTAAACATTCGCGGCGAACATGAATTATTGGAAGCTATTAAAAAAGCTTTTGCGTCTTTATTTACCAATCGCGCCATTTCCTACCGCGTAGACCAAAATTTTGACCACTTTGAAGTCGCTCTTTCGGTGGCTGTACAAAAAATGGTTCGCTCAGACAAAGGTTCCAGCGGAGTAATGTTTACCTTAGATACCGAGAGCGGCTTTAAAGACATGGTGCTAATTAACGCGGCTTGGGGCTTGGGCGAATTTGTGGTTAAAGGAGTCGTAACACCCGATGAATATAAAGTTTTTAAACCAACTCTCAAACGTAAGTTTAAAGCAATTGTTAACAAAAAATTAGGCAGTAAAGAAAAAAAATTAATTTACGCCAGCGAAGGTGTGCACCCAACTAAGGAAGTTCCGGTAAACGAAACAGACCGGCACCAATTTGTTTTAAACAACGAACAAATTTTAAAACTAGCCAAATGGGGTACAATAATTGAAGACCATTACAAACGCCCTATGGATATTGAATGGGCTTTTGACGGCATAACCCAAGAACTTTTTATTGTCCAAGCCAGACCGGAAACAGTCCAAGCCAGGCGGGATAATAATTTTCTGGAAGAATTTATTTTAGAAGAAAAAGGTGGTAAAATTTTAACTCAAGGCGCGGCAGTAGGCGCAAAAATCGGACAAGGCAATGTCCGCTACATTAAAGACGCGACCCAGCTTAGTGAATTTAAAGCCGGTGAAGTTTTAGTTACGGAAATTACCGACCCTGACTGGGAACCAATTATGAAAATTGCCAAAGCTATTGTAACCAATGCCGGCGGCAGAACTAGCCATGCCGCTATTGTGTCCCGTGAATTAGGAATTCCGGCAGTAGTCGGCTGCGGCAACGCGACTTCAATTTTAAAAGATGGCACTCCGGTAACAGTTTCTTGCGCGGAAGGTGAACTCGGAAAAGTTTACGAAGGACTATTAAAATTCAAAATTCAAAAAACCGACTTAACAAATTTTACGCCGCCAAAAGTCGCAATTAAAATGATAGCCGCTGACCCTGAGTTAGCCTTTTCACATTGCTTCATCCCAAACAAAGGCGTGGGTTTGGCTAGAGTAGAATTTGTTATTTCTAATTTTATTAAAATTCACCCGAAAGCCTTAATTAATTACGGAAAATTGACCGATGAAAAAATCAAACAGCAAATTGATGAGTTGACCATGGGTTATGAAAACAAAATTGAATATTATTTAGAAAAGTTTTCTTTCGGCATCGCCCAATTAGCATCTGCTTTTTATCCTTACGACGTTTTGCTAAGATTTTCAGATTTTAAAACCAATGAATACGCCAACCTCATTGGCGGACACTTATACGAGCCAAAAGAAGAAAACCCGATGATTGGCTGGCGCGGAGCAAGTCGCTATTACAACCCAGATTTTGCCGATGCTTTTGCTTTAGAATGCCAAGCAGTCAAAAAAGTTCGGGAAGAATTAGGACTTTGGAATTTAAGCGTAATGATCCCCTTCTGCCGAACCCCCGAAGAAGGCAAAAAAGTTATTGCGGAAATTGAAAAAAATGGCCTAAAGAAAAGAATAAAACCGGCCGACCGAAAAAAGAAAAAAAATGGCGACTTGGTAGAAGCTTTAGAAATTTGGGTTATGGCGGAAATCCCTTCTAATATTTTACAAGTTGATGAATTTGCGGAAATTTTTGACGGCTTTAGTATAGGTAGTAACGACTTAACTCAGTTAACTTTAGGACTAGACAGAGACAATAAAACCATAGCTCCTATTGCCAATGAGCGAAATAAATCTGTCCATAAACTTATTTCCATGTTAATTAAAGAGGCTCATAAAAAAGGATTGAAAGTTGGCATTTGTGGCCAAGGCCCTTCCGACTTCCCTGACTTTGCGGAATTCTTGGTAGAAGAAGGTATAGACAGCATTTCTTTAAATCCTGACACGGTCATGAAAGCCTCTTTGAGCATAAAAAAAGTGGAAGAAAATATGAAAAAATAATCTCAATAGCCACATATATTAAAGCCAATTTATAAACTAAAAACTCAAGCCAAACGGCTTGAGTTTTTAGTGGCGGAGAGGGGGGGATTTGAACCCCCGAAACCGGTGAAGGTTTACTCGCTTTCCAAGCGAGCGCACTAGACCACTATGCGACCTCTCCATATTTCAACAAATTCTTTGTTATTTTAGCATTTTAAGCTCATTTTGTCGAGGTTGCGAGTATATTATAATAAAGCTAAAATATAGGTAAAGAAGCTATTAAACATAGCTAATATAAATTATTTCTAAACTTAAGCAACATTCTCATAGTAATTTTATGGCCGACCAAGTCTTACAGGAAATTAAAGACCATTTGAATGTGGCAGATGTTATTGCAAGCTATATTCCGGTTAAAAAATCAGGCGCAAGTTTTAAAGCGCTATGCCCTTTTCACCATGAGAAATCCCCTTCCTTTCAAATTTCCCCACAAAAACAAATTTGGCACTGCTTCGGATGTTTTCCACCTGGTCAAAAAGTCAAAACCCCTTTTGGACTTCATAATATTGAAGAAATAGATGAAAAACATTTTGTGTATTCAGGACAGGGAAATATTAGAAGAGTGTTGGCTACTCATAAGCGTAATTTTAAAGGAAATTTAGTTTCTGTTGCCGTCAGAAAATTGGGCGGAATTGTAAGCATGACAGAAGATCACCATTTAGAAGTGGTTAGGCCAAAGACAAAATATAAAAAAAGTCACAAACAATTTTATAGGCAATGTCGCGAAGGGGTTCGCAAAGGTAAATTTGCTAATATTTCAAAAGCAGCTGCATACTTTGGAGATATAATAAAAATTTCCGCTGGTGAATTAAAAACCACAGATTTTGTCTTATTTCCAATAAATGATTCTATATCTAAGTGTAAGACTATTAATTTAAAAACTTATTTAAATAAAGTATATACTTTTGGGCCAAGACCAAAGGATTTAGCGTATGAGATAAAAATTAATCCGGAATTACTAAAACTCATTGGTTATTATATAGCTGAAGGAAGTAGTAATAGGGCATATATAAGATTTAGTTTAGGTAACCACGAGGAAAAATTTGCCAAAGATATTATTAGTCTAATAAAAAAACTTTTTAATATAGACGCCTCAATCCACAGAAGGAATTTAAGCAAGGGTAGGACAGGACTTGAAGTTACAGCTTGCCATAGCTATTTGGCAAATATATTCGAAAACTTGTGTGGTAAAGGCGCAGGTAACAAACATATTCCTTTTGTTTGGCAGGAACTGCCGCAAAGCCAGCAAGAAATTTTGTTGGAAGCTATACATAGAGGCGATGGTCACAATCACATTGCAAATAAATCTAAAAAGCTTCATAAATCTATAATTACTGTTTCTAGAATATTAGCAGAACAACTCGTTGATATTTTACTCAGAAAAAATATATTTCCTTCTTTAATTATCCAAAAGGAAAAAGTTGACAAGAAGGGGGTGCATCATAAAGAGTCTTACAGTGTAGTATGGTCGGAGACTGCGCTGTCCCAGCATAATTTTATATTCTCAAGTCCTGTGGGTTCAAAGTATTGGTTATTGCCAATAAAAACTCTAGTAAAAAGCAAATATGAAGGACCGGTATATAATTTAACTGTTGAAAAAGACCATTCTTATATTGCCACTAATTTTTCCGTTGCGAATTGCGGAGAAGGCGGAGATATTTTTGGTTTTGTCATAAAATATGAAAATGTGGAATTTAAGGAAGCTTTAAAAATTTTAGCCGATAAAGCCGGAATTAAGCTTCCAAAATACAAACCCACTAATCAAAACGAAGTAGACGAAAAAGAAATTTTAATCCGCATAAATAATTTTGCGGCCAGATTTTACCATGAAATTTTATGTTCAGACACCCGGGGCAAAGAAGCTCTTAACTATTTGTTAGAAAGGGGACTAAACAAAAACACAATCGACAAATGGCAAATTGGATTTGCGCCGGAAGATTTTCATAGCTTAAAAAATGCGTTAAATCAAAAACAAGTTTCAGAGTTATTAGCCATCAAATCTGGTGTATTAATAAAAAACGAGCGCGGCCAAATTTACGACCGTTTTCGAGGCAGAATAACTTTTCCAATAAGTAACCACTTTGGCGAAGCTGTTGGTTTCACCGCTCGCATACTTCCCCGCTTAGACGACGGAAAAATGGGCAAATATATTAATTCTCCCGAAACTCTTGTTTATAACAAAAGTAAAATTTTGTTCGGCCTAAACTTTGCCAAAAATGCCATTCGCAAACAAGACGAAGCAATTATTGTAGAAGGTCAAATGGATGTTATAACAGCAAGCCAGGCAGGTTACGAAAACTTAGTTGCCTCTAGCGGTACCGCCTTAACCCAAGAACAGCTTAATGCTTTAGGTAGGCTGACAAAAAATTTAAAATTCTGTTTTGATGGTGACAAAGCCGGCATCTTAGCTACCCGCAGAGCCGTTGAGAATTATTTGGGCCAAGATTTTACCATTAAGATCATCGAGCTGCCAGAAGCTAAAGACCCCGATGAATTAATAAAAAAGTCGCCTGAAATTTGGGAAAAACAAACAGCTTCAGCCAAGCTATTTTTAGACTATTTTATAGATAAATCATTCGAACATTTTGCCTCCAGTTCCATTGAACAAAAAAAACAAGTCGCAAAAGACTTGTTGCCTTTAATAAAGAAACTTACCGACCCGCTCGAACAAGATCATTACTTGCAGCTGCTTGCTTCCCGTTTCGGCACCATAGTTAATGTCTTAAAACAAGCGCTTCAAAAAATTACTCCAACAAACAAAAAAAATAATACAGCAACCAGCCAGCCATTAGCAAACACAGATAATTTACTAACACTGGAAAAAAACGTAGTAGGCGGAATGTTAATGAAACAAAAATTCCTCCAAACTGTAGTATCAGAAGGGTCTTTAGAAGACTTTACAAACCCGGAAATTAAAACCATCGTGCAAAAGCTCATATCTGGGGAAGTTTTGGGCCCCGAAATTCAAAACTCAACCCTAGCCAAAGAAGCCTTATTTATGGTAGAATTGCAGAGTAACGAATCAGCTTCAGCCGAAGCATTCGACAAAGACTTGACAAAGGCCTTTTTTCTATTGCGTTTGAATTTTTTAAGAAAACAATTACAACGCTTAAACCTAGAAATTAAACAAGCAGAATCGGCTAATAATAAAACTTTACTAAAAACTTTAAGCTCTCAATTTGCAAATTTTTCAAATTTAAGAATTAAATACGAAAAGCAAATATAGTTTCTATGTCTAAAAAAAAGAAACTGCAGAAGAAGAAAATAATAAAAAAGCCCAAGAGCGCTAAAAAACCAAAACAGCGGGTTTTAAAAGTGCGCAAAATTTCTAAAGAGAAAAAACTGTCCAAACCTGTAGAAAAGCCAGTCCAGCCAACCGCCGCAGACCAAGTACAAACTGAAAAAATGCTCAAGGCTTTAATGGAAAAAGCTGCAGAACGAGGTTTTGTTACTGAAGCAGAATTGCTTCATAACCTGCCTAATTTTGAAGACAACATAGCGTCCTTAGAAGAAGTCATGGATGCCTTAGAAAAACGCGGCATAGAAATTGTTGACCAAGAGGTTGCCAGCGTATGGGAACAAAATAAAAAACCTGAAACTGAAGAAAAACCAACAAAAGGGAAAAAGAAAAAACAAGAAGAAACCATAGATGCCTTTGATTTAGGCGATATTTACGACGACAGCATTCAAATGTATTTGCGTGAAATAGGCAAAGTTTCCCTTTTAACCGGCGTAGAAGAAATCGATTTAGCAAAAAGAGTGGAAAAGGGAGATGTAGCCGCCAGAAAAAAACTTACTGAAGCTAACCTTAGACTTGTCGTTTCAATTGCAAAAAAATACATGGGCAGAAATTTAGGCCTATTAGATTTAATCCAAGAAGGAAATCTTGGACTGTTTAGAGCAGTAGAAAAATTTGACTGGACCAAAGGCTATAAATTTTCTACTTACGCTACTTGGTGGATTCGTCAGGCAATTACCAGAGCTTTAGCAGATCAGAGCCGTACTATTCGCATTCCCGTTCATATGGTGGAAACTTTAAACAAGTATGCTCAAGCTGAGCGCTCGTTAGTTCAAGATTTAGGCAGAGAACCACTTCCCGAAGAAATTGCCGCGGAAATGGGTATAGAGGTTGAAAAAGTCTACCACCTAAAGAAAATTTCTCAAGAAACAGTCAGCATAGACTCCCCTGTTGGTGAAGATGATGGAGAAGAATCTAACTTAGGCGACTTTATAGTAGACGAAGATACTACTAAACCGAATGAAGTAGCCGGTAGACAAATTTTAAAAGAATATGTCGGCGGAATTCTACAAGATTTAGACCCGAGAGAGCAAAAAATCTTAAAAATGCGTTTTGGCTTAGAAGACGGCGTAACTCACACTCTGGAAGAAGTTGGCGAAGAATTTGGTGTTACCAGAGAAAGAATTAGGCAAATTGAAAGCAAAGCGCTTGAAAAGATCCGTGAACACATAAACATAGACAAATTACGCGATTACTAAGCTAAAGATCAAATTAATAAAGCCCATATCACAATAAGAAAAAATATTTTTCTCTGAATCTAAGACAGATTTTCTACTTATCCACTCCCCAACTGCTTGCCAAGCCTTTTGGGCGGGGATAAAATACTATTAGAAAGGAAAGAGTATAGATGATTAACAGGTTCTCTGGTCAGCCAGGCAGCTTTTCCCGCAACAACCCAGTTTTGGGTAGCGATAAAGCCCTAAAGGCGGCTAAGCCTTAACATCTATCCGCAAATTAGCGGAAAAAATCAAAATCGCATATGGGAAAAGCCAGCCTCAAGTAAACCCCGCTGCTCCATTTTAGGACAACGGGGTTTACTATTGACATATATATTGAAATATGTAAATATATCTATATATGAATGAAACCTTTAAAATTTTTAAAGCCCTGGCAGATGAAACCAGGCTAAAAATTGCTGTCTATCTTTCTAAACATAAAGAAGTTTCCTGTCAGGAACTTTCTAAGAATTTTAAGTTGTCGCAACCTACGCTTTCGCACCATTTTAACAAACTAGAGAGTGCCGGAGTTATTAATGTTAGAAAAGAAGGAGTCGGCCATTTTTATCGTATTAACCACGAACAGCTAAAAAAGGCAGGAGTGGATTTAAAAAGCATTAAGTAATTGTAATATCCTCCAAAAGCCCTAAAGGGCATTATGGCGGATCACGCTTCGCGTGAAAAGGAAAAAATATGAAAGAATACAACGAACTAGCATCGGTTGATGTTATAAATAAAACCGTGGAAGCCTTAAAACAAAACGGTATAGAAGCAGTAGTGGCGGAAAATAGCCAAGAAGCTAAGCAAAAGTTTTACGAGCTTGTGCCAAAGGGCAGCGAAGTTATGATTATGACTTCCGAAACTTTGCGCGCCTTAAATATTGAGGACGAAATAAATAAGTCTTCAGATTATGTGGCAGTAAAGCAAAAAATTGCCGACATGCCGGAAGACAAAGCTAGAGAGAAAAAGCAAATGGGAGCAGCGCCGCAAGTAGCCACGGGTAGCGTTCACGCGGTTACAGAAAAAGGTGAAGTAATAGTAGCTTCCAATACCGGATCGCAGCTGCCGGCTTATGTTTATGGGGCGGACAAAGTGGTATGGGTAGTTGGTGCGCAAAAGTTAGTAGCAGATATGCAAGAAGGTTTAAAGCGTATTTACGAATATGTTTTGCCTTTAGAAACAGTCAGAGCCCGCAAGGCGTATGGCTTACCTGAAACTTGGAACAGTAACCCAAGCAAGATTTTGTTTATAAACAGAGAAGTTACTGCTGGCAGAATTAAAATTATAATTGTTAAGGAAGTTTTGGGCTTCTAGTAATCGCGGATTACACGCGAAAGAAAGAAACGCAGAATGGACGCGGAAAGTAGGGAACGGTTTAAAACCGTTCCCTACAGAGTGTAGCGTGCCGACAGTGTGCGACGAAGCCTTGGCGAAGTTGTATTTATCGGTTATGTAGCGCAGGCCATTGGCCTGCTTTTATGTTATTATATGGCTATGAAAGTGCATCAAGTATACAAAAAAATAGGGGAAACGCC
>CAYVNU010000020.1:0-21716 GCA_964453265.1 uncultured Candidatus Saccharibacteria bacterium
TCCCCCTTCCCTTGCCCACCCTCCCTCAACTCATCCGGCATGGTAAATTTTTGAGTCGTTAAATAGCTCGGCTTGGCATAATCAATAATTTGAGGTTCTCCTCCGTCAATAATAACTGGCTTAAGCAACCAATCATAGAGCTCTAATAATTCTCTTAAGAGTTTTTTTTCTGCTTCATCTAAGACTCGTGCAAATTCATTAGTATTAAAAAAATTAACAATATGAAAAGTACCGGGCGAATCAATTTTATTACCCCGTCCCACAAAACTTGCTTGATATTGTGAAATCCAATTTCCAACTGTTGGTTTAAAATTGACATTTTTTCTTTTAATACTTTTCTCGCCAAGTACAGCGACTGATGACAATAAAGAAGTTAAATAACCTTTGGTAATTGACTCAATAACCAAAGTGCTATCATAAAAATTAATTGTTTCAGATAAAAAATCTTTTACATCCAGCCCCAAAGATAATATGGTAACTATTTCATTTTTAAAAATCTCGTCTTTCTCTTTTGGCTTTAACACAGAAAAAGCAAATAATTTTAAACGGTACATCCAGTAAAGCAAAATATTGTATTCTAAAACATTTGAATCGTCAGGGCTAACTGAAGCTAAAATACCTTCAAGTTGCCTTGAAAAATCCGCCGCACCGTCATATTCTAATGATTCAATTAAACCATCTGCCTCATCTTTAATAGCAGAAAAAAACTGTTCCTCAAAAATTTGAGCGGGTTGAATATTTTTTATAATATTTGATAAAGAGACTTTCATGATTGCTATTTAAGCTTGTTGTAAATATTTGTTGCAAATTCATTGACTTTAAATATTGTACCTAAATCTACTGAAGTACCTAATTTTTTTTGCACTTCTTTATTTGAAAGTTCTTTTTTTACCGCTAATTCAACTTGATTTATACGCTCAGCATCGGTTGTGTATCTAGAGGCATTAAGCATACCCTCAGCGACAGCACTTCTTAAGACTGCCGCAAATTTTCCTAGCCCCTTTGTAGAAAGTTGCTTACTAGCAATGTCATAATCAGTCCCAACTAAAACATCAGAACTTACAACATCGGCATTCTTTTCAGCCATTCTTTTTATTGTAAATTTTTCTATATATTCTGTCGCAATACCTAATGATTCTGTTCTGGTAATACCCGCTTCACTTACAAGCCTGTCGGCCAATGTATTATATTCGGCAAAAGTTTTGCTTTTTTTAACCTCATCTTCATATTTCATCAAGACCGGAGCAATTTTAGCAGCCATTCCGCCTGAAATTCTATTATCAGCTTTTTCATCGGTAAGCGAGCTTACAACTTCACCACTAAGTCCAGAAACAGTATTTCTAAACACTACGGGATCAGGCATAGAACCAGCCTTAGGTACTATTTTACCATCGGCAGTTTTTTCTAAAGGTCTGGTTTTAAAACCAGATTTTGTGCGTCTATCTATTGCCGCAGGATTTGCGTCATTAATAAACCTCTGAAAAACAGCGGCAGTAGCTTTTTCATCAATTTTCATCATAGTTTCTAAACGTTTTTTAGATTCATCGTCAATTAACAACTCTCCTGTTGCATTAAAGTGGTCTACAATTTGTTTTATTTGATCTACATCTGTGGTACCGGCAATAAGCATGTTAGCAGTTCTTTCTTGCATGAACCCTGGGTTTTCTACAAAAGCCTTTGCAACTTTTGCAAAAACAGATTTAGTAAATTTACCATTTCTACTCATTAAAGAATGCCAAGCAATTCTAGATTGAGTACGAGAATCTCTTTTTGCAATTTCAGCAGCTGCCATATTTGCTTCTCCTGCACTTGTGCCGTTATCATCGATATCATAAAAAACATAATCACCTTTTTCAACATCAAAATACATATCTGTCATATATTCTAAGTGACCTGTATTCATACCTTCTTCTTCACCTTCTTCAGTAATTAATCTACCGGCTGCGTGATCTTTAAAATGATGCCCGTCCCAGCCAAACATGGCCTTATACATAGCTCGTCTAGTTCTATTGTTATAAATAGCACTTTTTATTTGCCTTCCAGTTTTGTTACCAAACTGGTCAACTTCGTCTTTCATTTCAAAATCCTCTGCTTTCAACCCATGTTTTTCCATTTCTTTAAGCATGGCTCTACCTTCTTCAGTTCTCCATGCTTCTTCAACTATATCATCTATATAGCCTTTACTCATTGCGAGTTTTATTACACCTCTTTTAGAAGCTAAATCATCTTCCCCAAAACCAAGCTTAAAAATTTCTGCAGCATTTTTAGCTACGTTTTCTCTTGACATATTAGCAAAATTTTTAGCTTCATCATCTTCTTCGTGTTTGTCGTGCGCTAATACATGCTGCTTAATTTTTCCACCGCCAAAAAGCAAAGTTTTGGGACTAGCAAAACGCTGCTGTACAACTTCCAAACCCGATAATTCTGCTTTTTCTTCGGCTCTGTGATCTTTCTTTTCCTTTTCTTTTGCCCAACCTTTGGCAAAAGCCACCGGATTTAGTGCAGCAAAAGCAATAGCCCTCCCAAAAGTAACTTTTCTACCGTGTCCTCTAACTTGGTTGGCTGTAAATTCATTCCATTTTCTACCACTATATCCTGCGGCAATCTTCGGTAAAGCAAACATGCCGCCCTTGGCAATGCCGGTAATTTTATCAGCGCCGATTATGCTGAATTTTTCCGCGGCTTGCAGGGCTACTAACAGGAACATGACAATTAAGACATTGCTGGCAATATGAAAAACAAAACTAGACAAACTGTTGTCGCCAAAATTCGCGCTGCTAATTTGACTAAGAATTGGGTTGGTTTTTTGAGCGTTTAAAATTACCGCGGCCATGTTTAAACAAAAAGCCATAATCGGCGTAAAAAACGCGTACTTTAAAAAATTCTGCCACCACTCTTCACGGTAATGCGAAGTAGAAGGCAAAGCCCCGGCCGCGTAAGCTATGGGCGAAACCATAAGCAGTATCCAAAGCATTACAATTCGTATGCACAAAAACGCGGCAATAGCCAAAAAAACCATAAAAGTGCCGGCCGCAATAATTACATTTACAATCGGTTTTATAGTTTGAGAAAAGAATCCTTCACTGGCAAAATCCATAGCTTTAAATTTTTGAAAAGTGTCGCGGTAAGACAGCATTAAATCCCCGCCCAAACTTCTTATAACCGCCTTGTTGTTTGGCAAAAATTGGTTCTGTACGGTGTCTGCCACACCTAAGACCGCTTGCCCCACAAACAAACTAAAATTAACGAGCAATGCCGCAATAATTAACTGTACCAGCATAGTTCTAAACTGATAGCTATCTATTCTGAGCAAAGTGCCCATAGCAATGGTAATCAGCGCGACAATAAACAAAATATTGCACAAATTGCGTATAACAATCCAGCCCGGATAAATTACCGCGGCAAATTGATCGGTATAAGTACGAATTTGCAAAACCGATTCCAAAATTGGCACCACCAAAAAAGTAAAAACAAAAAATATAAGCTCGTTTACTAAACCTACAATAATCGTAATAACCTCATTAATAAATCCCAAAAGCGGCGAACCCGTTTTGCTCTGAGGCACTTGACCTGCCCCGACCGACCCCTCTCCGGAATCTACGCTTAAACCTTCAGGAACAGGATCTGTTTTATGTGTTTGTGCTAAAGCATCTGTATCATAAACCTCAAAAGCAATAGTTGCTTTATTTGTATCATAATAGTCCAAATGAGCATTCCTATATTCCGCAACAGTAAAAGTTAAAAACATTCCGTCTAATATTGGAGCATATTTTCCAGCATACTTTAAGAACTGCACAAACTTAGCCGCCCTCGAACCACTTTTTGCCGCAACCTCAGTAGCTCCAGCCGCTTTTGCCGCAGCCTCTCCGGTTTTTTCGGAAAGTGATACAACCACTTCAGAAGCCTTGCTATTGTTTGCGAGAATATTTTTTGCCGCATCTGTTGCAATTAGAGATATTTGCTCTGCAGTCATTCCAGCATCTCTGGCTTCCATTGCAACAATGCCAGCAATGTCCGCTGCAAACTTGTCCAACTTTATTGTATTGCCACCTGTAGACAAGCTTTCTACCATTAAATTGCCCATTTTTTCTGCAACACGAGCATATTTTTCTGCCTCAGCCCCTTGAACTCCTTTTGAGAACAAAAAATTAAGAATTTCGGTTTTTGCCTGAATCGCGGTTATGGCGCGGTCTTTTAATTTTGTAGAAACTTCTAAAACTTTATTATAATAACCTGGCAAAACAGCAGCTGTTCTCTTAATTATTGCCGCGGCTTCTCCGGAAACTATTAACTTTTCTTTTGTTTGTCTTCGTCCAATATTTATATATAAATACGGCCAGACATCAACTTTTTGCACTTGGGCTGTATTATCTAAACCCCATTTTTCCAACCTACCACCAGCTTCAATATAATTTAAATATGTATGAACTAAACCCTTGTTTTTTGCGACTTCTTGGGCTGAAAATGCCCCGTCAAATTTTATTGTGGAATTACCACCTGCTTCCGTGCCATTTTGTGTGCCAGCCAAGTTACCAAAAAAATCACTTAAATTACCGGCTGGTAAATCACAAAACTTAAAACTTTCTTCAGTTTCCCAAAAATAAGAAATTGTCTTATTTTCACAAACAACTTTATCAGACCTGCCCAAGAAAAAACCATAACCCAAAAGAGGGTGTATTACCTCAAACCAATTAGTCCCTAAAATTCCGCTTTTTACTTTTATATAATCTACCTTTGGAGCGCTATAAACCAAACTTGCCAAACCACCAGTACCAATGTTTAAAACTGTTTTTAAATAGCTTTCATTAGAAAAATTCAGCTTATCAGGATTCTCTAAATATAATCTTTGTCTAACCAACAAAAAAGATTTACCTTTTTCCTTACCCATTCTTGTAAATAATTTTGTATCAAACTTACATAATTTATCCGCCTCATCACTTAATTGCTGTCCTGATAAACTCCCCAACTTGCTAGTTATATTACCTAAAGTGTTTGAGCCACAATCTAAATTGGTTGCAATATCAGTTACCGTTTTTAATACAATATCATCAGAGCCAAAAGTTCTATTTTCCTGACCTTCCGACCTACCATCATCCGCCACACCCTGGGTAGCTAATGCAGGCAATGGCACTAAAAAAGCGCAGAAAACTGCCAGCAAGAGACTTGCTAGAATTTTTTGCGCGGGGAATTTAACGCTTTTAAGTTTTAGTTTTAATTTCTGTAAAAACAATCGAAGAAAGTTAATAAATTCAACCCTTTTTTACTTCAACTTTAATAAAATTATACCATAAAAATAAAAAAACCTCCAAATTTCTTTGGAGGTTAAAAATCTTAAGGTTTTTTGCAAAAATTATAGTATTGTGGACAACTAATGGGTCATACGCAATAGTGGGTGAGCAAGGCGGTGAAGTATTCCCCTCCTCTCAAAGGAGGGGTGGCCGCATTAGCGGACGGGGTGGTATTATCTAAGCATTTCTACCACCTCACCCCGCTTCGCGGGGTACTCCTCCTGTCCCAGGAGGAGAAACTACAACTGCGCAGATTCCACTTTTCACCATATATTCTGCATGATCCCAACTAATTAGCCTCGCCCCGAGGAAATATTCCGCTAGGACCTCGAATATCCGCTATAGCCTTAGTGGTAAATGCGCCTTGGACTGTTCCGCAAATAGAAGCACAGTAGTTCTGGTCGCCGCTTTCTGCCACACAGGCCTGCAAGCTGGAATAATTACCTCCACAAACTGACCCACCACCCTGCGTGGCAACCGAAGCAACATTAGTTTCACTTTCGGTTTCAACCGATACTGTAACTAAAGGTGTTGTTCCGGTAGCGGCAAAAACTTTCATTAAATACAGCCCCGGCTGGGAAGACTGCACGGTATAACTGCCGCTTAAGGGTAATTTTTGACTTGGGCTTATGCCAGTTCCCGCAATACTAACATAAGATGCGTTAGCAACTTTTTTAGTATCTACACTCCAAGTTAAAATATATTCAGAACTTGTATTGCCATTATCCCAATCAAAGTCCACACCTTTTTCCATATTTGCCTGTTTCTGATCAAGTTTCTTTTTTACAGATTGCGCGCTTAAACTATTTACAACTAAACCGGTAAGTTTATTGGAAGAGTTAGTTAATTCGTTAACTAAACTGGAACCCGTCTTAGAACCGAATAGTAAATTATCAAACAAACTAGTGGCTAAGTTAGCCAAAGTTGTCTGAACAGTAGACAAATTATTATCGCTGAAATCCGAAGCTTTGCTAATTAAAGAAGAAACTAATTTATCTATGCCCTGGTTAACCAAATTGCCCGGAGTAGCAACGCCTTCGCAAAACTTGGCCACAGCATTGTTGCCGTACTTACTATCTACATTTGCCAATTCTTTATTTGCATTGTTTAAATCTGTCTGAGCCTTAGCTAAGTCCTCGGTTAATTTCTTTTTTGTCTCAGCAGTTGTGTTCTTTAACAAGCTAAGTTCATTTTGTAAACTCGTAACTAATTTTTGCCTGTCTTCAATTTTCGCGTCCAAAGCATACCATTCGTTGTCAGTATTTTTTTGCTGACTGGCTACGTCATTGCAGGTATGCGGGGATTTAATACCGTTACTGGCATTAATTTCTGTTTTAGCCGCGACATTGGCACTGTTGCTAATTTCATTAGACTGACCGCGCAAAACCGCGGTTACCACTTCGGGCTGAGCGTCGGCTGCAAAGACTTTATTTAATTTCAAATAAAATTTCGGATCATCCCAAGAAATTTCATCAGCTTTATATGGTATGTTATCAACCACCAAAGCATCAGACGCACGCTGATACGCCGCGGAAGGAATTTTATCCCTCAAAAGCGGATTCGACAGCATAGAACGTATCATTAACTGGTCGCGGCCGGTGGGAGCTTTTTCTCTTATATACTGGGTAGTATAAACCTGGGCCCCAAGTACACTAGCATAGCGCGCAAAATCATTGACTTTATAGTTATTGGTAATTAAATTTACCAAGCGCATGGCTACATTTTTTGAAACGTTAATTAACAGCTTAACAAAAATTGTTTTCCAAAAACCGGTTTTTGCCACACGCTGCTGCACAACTAACTGCTCTTTAGTATTCTGTAAATTTTTTATTGCTAAAGTTGTCTCGTCCATTAGCTGTTGCTTTTTTTGCTGAACAAGCAAATTTACCGCCGGAATATTTGCCAACGTTGTTCTATCTATTTCTCTGCAGGCTAAGTTTAAATTTATTGTACCAAGTTTTTGTCCAATATATGCGAGCTGCTCTGCCCCGCCAGTTATAAAATCAAGTCCGGGCAAAGCCGCACTGGTTGCGCTGTCAACAGGCTGTGAAGCTGCTTCCTGTAAAGCACACTGCTGAACATGGGTTGCGGCTAAAGACAAAGCCGCTTCAGTAGTACGCGCAGCCACCTCTCCCTCAACTCCGCCAATACCCAAACCTGGGTTATCTACCGGCACAGACGTAAGCGACAAAGCATAAACTTCTTTTGGTATTATAGATACAAAGAAAACCAACAGCAGTACTTTTGCTAAAATTTGTTTTATTTTATTTTTTGTTTTTATTTTTTGCTGCATATGCAAAGTTTAATTTTGTGGCTGGTTTATAAAATGAAACTTTTTATTAAGCAAAGTAATTTCATCCCCTAACATTTTCTGCGTTTGAGTAAAAACTCCTAATTGTTGCAGTGCTAAATCAGGATTAGAATCTATATCTTTATAGTTCTGTAAAATATTTACAACAGCTAAATATTGTAAAATTTTTAACTTGTGAAGTTTTGCAAAAGATTCCGGCACACTTTGGTTCTTTAACCTGCTAACTATTAAACTAAATTTATTAAATTCTTGGCTAATTTGCTGCTGGTCGCCCGAAGCCAAAGCTGTTTCAAAAGTTCCGCTGTCTATAACCCCCCCTTCCAAAGTTTCCGAAGCTTTAAAATAATCAACCGCTGAATTTTCAGCATCTGGGTAAGTCTTCACGGTTATGCCGTCTGTGCTAGCCGAAACTTGCTCCGTACTAGCGCCTAAAACTTTACCAAAATCTAAGACCGGACTTACGCTCCCGTCTTCATTTAGAATACTAGGACCTTCCGCCATAGTACTTGCTCCGGCAACCTGAGGTAAATTAGCTTGTGAAGCTTCCGAATACGGATAGTATGCCACTTCTGTAGTTTCACTTTTTATTTTTGATTTAATAGAAAACAGTTGTGGATTTTTCATCCAAGAAAAAAACAGCAAAACCGCCGCAGTTAAAACAATTAGCGCAAAATGGCCAAAATGAATTTGGCCGGTTTGGGAGTTAGAATTATTTTGATTTATATTTTCCATATTTTTTTATTTTAAGGGATTAAACTTGTTCCATAAATTGTTAAAATTGGGGCGCAAGGCGGAGCATAAACCGACATACCAAGCACCTGGAGGCCGACATGAGTTACAGCTTCATTAAAATAATTATAAATAGTTGGTGCCCAAACAAATACTCCGGGATTTGGACCCACCACGCTGACTAAAAGTCCACAAGTAGGAGTCGGCGTAAAAATATCAAACAGCCCCGGTAAAAACCTACCCCCTACCAGCGGACCTACCTGAGCTTTCACTTGGTTTATTTGAAAACTAAAAATTAAAATACAAACCAGGAAAAATATTAGAAAATAAGTTTTATTTTTATTAGGCATTATTTTTTTGAAAATTTAGCACAGTTTACTTTATATTCGGATGTAGGAGATATTTTATCACAAGCAGTCGGCTGTAAATTAATAATTGCGTAAGAAAAATAGCAGCTGTCTTTTTTTGTGTCCTCGGCATAATTACAAGCGCTAAAATCTTTAAGCGCAATACCGACATTCATTAAGCATAAATTTTTTTTATTCGCTAATGGTATTTGCGAACATATGCCTGAATCTTTTTTTACAGTTGCCACAGCCGCATAGCAGTCGTACAAATAATCTGAACTGGAAATTTTTTTACAATTTGCTAGGCTATCACCACTTTGTGGAATAAACGAGCTGTAACAAATACTCTGCCATTTGGAGTCTGCAATTTCCGCGCAAAGTGAAACATTATTTTTTATGTACGCGTCATAAACTTTACAGCCATTCTCACCTCCAACTTGCTCGTTTGGCACACATTTTTCTAGAGAAGTTTGCGTGGTCGTAGTTGCTTGTATTTGAGAAAATAATATGTCCTGCTTAACCGGTGTCGCTAAATTTGTAACAAATTTCTCAAGCTCAGATTTGGTTATTAAATTTCCGGTTTTAAAATAGACTAAATGTTGTCTGCTAACAACCATGGAACTATTAGAATTCAAACTTAAAAAAGTTTGCGCGGCCTGACTCAAAAGTCTTTTTTGTCCGTCTGCTTCGAGTCTGTATAAATTTTTTGAATTAACCAAACGAATGTAAAGTGTGTCAGTATAATTTTGTAATTCTTCCAACCTTACTTGTCGTACATCTTGCCACTTAAAACCGTAAGAAAAAAAAATCTTTTCGTTCGGGATTGCTATTTTATACTTGTCATTTTGAATAATATAAACTGTCGGGTTATTTTCAACTTTAATCGCGTAAGAATTATAGTACGCTGCTTTAGCATAGTTTTCCGTGCTGCCAAAAAATACAAAAATTGATACTACTAAAGTAACAGCGCCCGATATTAATAAAGCTCTAGTTGGTAAATAAACTTTATTCATTCTTAACTTTCATACAAAAACAAGCCCTGGCTATTTTGGCCAAAACTAAAGGCTTTTTTTACAAATTGATTTTTCTTTTTGTTTCGATAAAGAAATTTACTTTATCTGATATAATTATAGCACATCTGAGAATTTTTTGCAAGTTAAAGCTTCTGAATTCTAGCCCCAACCGCAATCAGTTAAATTTATAAAGTTTTTTAACTATAAAAAATAAACCATCTGGCATTATTTATGAAAAAATTTACTTCAATAATTTTAGTTTTATTTTTAGCATCGGCTTGCGTTCAATCCCCCGCCAAAAATACACCTGCTGTAAAAATTACTTTATATGACAAAATAATTTTTGTTGGCAGCACAAAGCTAAATGTCCAAATTGTCAGTTCAAATACTGATATGGAAAAAGGTTTGTCAGGCAGAAATAAAATGGCGGACAATGAAGGCATGTTATTTGATTTTAAAAAATTAAACCGGCCCGCTTTTTGGATGAAAGATATGAATTTTAATTTAGACTTAATTTGGATAAGGTCAAATAAAATAATCGGCATCACGCCGAATGTTCCTGCTCCCGTTGGAAATTGGAAATTACCTGTCGGCCGAAGCTTTAGCGGAAGTGGAGAAATTGGAAATTTACCCGCCTACTCTCCCCCAAGCGAAGTAGATATGGTTTTGGAAGTTAACGCGGGATGGAGCGAAAAAAATAATATTAAAATTGGAGACGTGGTAAAAACAAATGAAGAATGATAAATGCAAAATGCAGAATGTAATTACATTCTGCATTTTGCATTCTAAATTTTATTTGTTAGTTCAATCCACTTCTCTATACTTAATTCCTGCGGTCTCGACATGGGATTTATTTTCAAATCCTTCAAAATTTTTGCCACGGTTTCTTTCTCAAGTCTTAAATTATTTACTAGCGTATTATGTAACTGTTTTCTTTTTCCGGCAAAACAGGCTTTGACGATTTTAAAAAACTTCTTCTCATCGACGAGTTCATAACGAGGCTTGTCGAATAGCTTAATTTTTAAAATCGCGCTGTCTACTTTTGGCGCCGGATAAAAACTTTTTGCCTGCACAATTTTTATTATTTCAGGCTCGCCAAAAAGTTGGACAGAAATTGCAAGTATGGACAAATCCCCCGCCTTGGCAATTACGTTCCGCGCAACTTCTTTTTGGGTTAGTACTACAATCTCAGTTGGTTTATTTTTTGCATTTAAAAACATTTGCAAAATTTTACCGGTAATATAGTATGGGATGTTAGCTACAACTTTGTAATTCGTTCCAGGTGTAGCGTGCCCATTTATGGGCGTCTCAGACAGTGGCCGATGAATCGGCACGCTACAAAGAGAATTTTCAAAATCAAATGTCAGTGCATCTGCAATCTCATATCTAAAATTGTCTCTATAGTCTTTTTTTATATTATAAAGTATTTGCTGAAACTGCGGGTCTTTTTCTACGCTTAAAACAAACCCGGCTTTTTCACAAAGTAAGCGTGTTAAATTTCCAATACCAGGACCGATCTCCACCACAATATCTTCTAATGTTATGCCCGCGGCTTCAACAATCTCTTCTAAAACTACGTCGTCCACCAAAAAATTCTGCCCATAGGTAAAGTTGGGGCGAATTTTATTGTTGCGCATTAAGCTTTTCAGTTTTTCAATATCCATAGATTTACAACATTTAACTTTACTAAATACTAACATTTACGAATATACTAATTTTAAAAACATACTTCTTTAGCATTAGTATATTAGTACTAATTAGTATTTGGTAAATATCAAAAATCTAGCTTTTCCACCGTTAGCTCCCCTTCTTCCACATCACCAAAAAAATCTTTACTAACCCCAATAAATTCTACGTTATCTTTTGGCAATACTTTAAGTATTCGGGAAGGTTGACTTACTCTAGTCTCACCATAAATTCGCCTCGTTGCGGCATAGACTAAGAATAAACGTTTCCTGGCCCTAGTCAAGCCTACGTAGGCAAGACGGATTTCTTCGGAAAGCTGGCTGGTGTCTACCAAAGAGCGTGAGTGAGGCAATATACCTTCCTCCAGCCCTACAAAAAATACATTATCGAACTCAAGGCCTTTGGCAGAATGAAGCGTCATTAAAGTCACGGCATCTTTACTTTCG
Organism: uncultured Candidatus Saccharibacteria bacterium; assembly: GCA_964453265.1. Taxonomy (GTDB): domain Bacteria; phylum Patescibacteriota; class Doudnabacteria; order UBA920; family UBA920; genus CAYVNU01. Next base: position 11,821 of record CAYVNU010000020.1, read on the forward strand.
TCTTTCTGGTCAATCTCCGAAAGCAAAGCCACTTCTTCTAAAAGCGAAGTAGTAGCCTCCCGCCACGGCTGGTTTTTGAATTTGTTAGCCACGGTCATAAGTTCTTCTACGTTTTCCCAACGGCTCTCACCTTGTTCGCTGCCGTCTCTGACCGATTTTTCATACCCAGTCCGTCTGGCGACTTTGCGAATAAGCGCCGCCAAGTCCGTGTTCTCCGGCGTACTGACAATTTCCTCCAGAGTAGCAAAAAAATCCTGAGCCGATTGCCACTGTTTGGGTGAAAGCTGAATATTTGCAAGTTTTAAACGAAAATCCGGAAGTTTAATGTCCGGAAAATTTGCCGCTGTGTCTAAAACAAAATCGCGAATAATTTGGTAGGACTTGTCGCCTATTCCTCGCGCCGGCTCGTTGATTATGCGCTTTAAGGAAACTAAGTCTCTAAAATTTATACATACGCGTAAATAGCAAAGCACGTCTTTAATTTCCTTGCGCTCGTAAAATTTAAGTCCGCCAACTATTACATAAGGTATACCGCTCTCTATTAATACTTCTTCTATAGCGCGGCTTTGCGCGTGCGTTCTATACAAAATGCAAAATTCTTTTAATGAGTCATGGTTTTTAGGCATTTGTGGCAAAAGGGTGGGCCTAAAAGTTTTAAGGCTGGCAGAGCCGTACATTTTACGCGCCTTTAAAAACCTGTCTAATATAGACATGCCCCTGGGGTCTGCATTTTCGTCCGGCTCATAGTCCAGCTCTTCTACTTTCTGCCCAGATGCCAACTGGATCATTTTTTTCGCAATAAATTCCGCTTCAGCTCTTTCGTTCTCAGCTTCATTTAAAATAATTTTTTCGCCCTGCTGGTTTTCTGTCCAAAGTGTTTTTTTCCTCTGTTCCGGGTTCATTTCTATAACCTTTTGCGCGGCTTCTAAAATATTTTTGCTTGAGCGGTAATTTTGCTCCAGTTTTATAATTAAACTTTCTGGAAAATCTTGCTCAAAACTTAAAATGTTGCGAATGTCGCTGCCACGAAAGCCATAAATGCTTTGCGCGTCATCACCCACCACAAAAACATTGTGATGCTGGGTTAACTGCCTAAGCAAGGCGTACTGGGCCGGGTTAGTGTCCTGATACTCGTCCACCAACACATATTTAAACTGATTTTGGTATTTTTCTAAAACTTTAGGGAAATTTTCGTAAAGCTTAACCGTTAGCATTAAAAGATCGTCAAAGTCCACAGCATTTTGCTTATAGAGGCTATCCTGATAGCGCGCGTAAACTTCGGCTAACTGTTCGGCTAAAGGCGACTCTATGCCAATATTAAGTTCAGAAGGTAATTGTAAAAGATTCTTTGCTCTCGATATTAATGCCCCGAATAAAGATGCCGGGAGTTTTTTTGTATCTATTCTCAATTCCTCTAAAATATCTTTTAAGACTTTATGTTGGTCGTCGGTATCAAAAATTACAAAGTCCGGCGCATAACCTAAAGCCGAAATTTCTTTTCTTAAAATTCGTACGCATACCGAGTGGAAAGTTCCCATAACCAACTGTTCCGACGCGCCCACAAGACGAGTTAAAAGCTTGCCTACGCGTTCTCGCATTTCTTTTGAAGCTTTGTTCGTAAAGGTTAACGCTAAAATATTGGAAGGGTGAACCATTTTCTTCTCTATAATATATGCGATACGGTGAGTTAAAGTCTTGGTTTTACCACTCCCCGGTCCGGCCAGCACTAAAACCGCGCCAAGTGGCGCGGTTACTGCTTGTTTTTGCTTCTCATTTAGACTTGATAAATCTATCACAATATTATTATAGCACATTTGAATTTTAGCCTATTTTAAGCCTGGTAAAATTTTTTATGCCTTACTTATAAGGAAAAATGGCATTTATGTTGATAAAAGTCATTGCTCAAATACTCTTAAGTTGATAAAATTAACTTTGTAATATTTGAAAAAGCATTAACCGTTTTAAAGGATAGGCTTTGAGTAATTTACACAAAGAACAAGCTTTACTTTAGACACGGCATACGAGGGTGTTATCAAACGCGTATATAATTGGCAAGCTTGGATAAAAACCGCGATTTTAAAAGTTTTATCCCTCGGCAAATACTATCAACTCAAAATACAGTTTTTGCTCAAAAAAAGCCTGCCCCTGATAAAAAAATTACATTTTAACGCTTTTCCTGCCACCCAGCTAAAAAATTTAGCGTGGTATGACTATTGCATCAAATTCTCCAGCGAAACCCTTGTCGTGGTTTTGTGTTTTTCAGTATTCGCAACTAATTTATATTACTTCTACCCGGGCAAACGCATTGATAATATTAGCGATAACAGCCATATGGCCAGATTATTGGCCAATCATCCACAAATGAACCCTAAATTATATGCTAAAAATACTAGTATACTAACTACTGTTGAGAGTCAAGGTTTTATTGCCCAAGCTCGGGCTGATGACTTTGAAGGGTTAAGCAATCAAGGCTTAGGAGATATTAGTGAAGAAGATAATAATTTGATTATTACCGAAAGTGGTTTAAGTAAACCAAACCCGGATAGCGTATCAGATTTGATTGCCAAACAAGTTAAAGTTTATAAAACCAAAGAAGGCGATACTCTAAAAAGCATTGCTCAAAATTTTGGCATTAATCAAAACACTATTATTTGGGCCAATAAACTTTCAAGCTCACAAATTAAACCGGGCTGGGATTTGTTAATTCTGCCTACAGACGGCATAATTGTTACTGCCAACAGTAATACAACTTTGCCGGACATTGCCAGAAAATACAATTCCAATGTGGACACAATAATTGCCTATAACGGTATGGCCAATGCCGAAGCTTTTGACGAGGGCCAAATAATTATTATACCCGGCGGTACAATAACTCCCCCACCAGCCGCTAAACCAAAACCAAAAAAACCTAGAGATGGCAAAGTTAAACCTGAAGGTGTAGTTAAACCTGAAGGTGTAGACTATGGAACTGGCCATGCGTTCCCTTGGGGATATTGCACCTGGTATGTTGCAACAAAAGTTCACATCCCTTTTGGTGGCAATGCTAAAGTCTGGTTAAAAAATGCCCAAAGTCTAGGAATTTCCACAGGTAAAGTACCGGTTCCTGGCGCTGTGGTGGTTACAAGTGAAAGCCAATACGGTCACGTGGCTTATGTACAAAGTGTAGATGAAGATAGTTTTACAGTTTCAGAGATGAACTATGTTAAATTTGGCAAAGTCAGCACAAGAACAATATCTAAATCAAGTAGAAATATAAAAGGTTTTATTTATCCTTAAGACTAGTTGGTAGGATAGTAGAGAAGTAGAGAAGTAGAGAAGTAGCCGTAAATAAATACTCTTCTAAACTAAAAAGCTCCGTCAACCGGAGCTTTTTAGTTTTTTCGATAAACCACAAATTAAGATACTGTAACTATTTTGGTTAGTAACTAATTAAATTTACCACTCTGATCCGCCAGTTGGCGGAGAAGAGTCCCTTACTATCTAAAAAGGGATCCTTCGCTCCTCTCAGGATGGTTAAAATAATACTTATAGCAATACTAATTAACCAATTTCGGAACCCCTACTTACTACTTACTACTCCCCCACCAACCCCTGGCTATAACCATTTGAGTCTTGATAATCAGAAGTAGCAACATCCTCAATTTTTAAATTTATAGGGCTTTGAGTAAAAATATCCTTAGCTGAAAAATTTATATTTTTTACCAGTACAGGACTTTGACCAACTTGCGCTAAAGAAGGATTTAATTTTACTTTAAACTGTAACATCCTGGTTTGACTAAATTTACCTGTATAAGCGGCTAAATTCCCCACTTTCCAGCTGAATTTGCCCGTTGATGAATCATATTCAACATTACCAGTTTCCGCCGAATTCACACTACTTACATCAAAACCACTCCCAACAACAAATCCGGTTAACAAACCATCGGAAAAATCATTACTAGAATTATATAGAGAAAGACTAACGTTAAACACACTCTGCTGTCCAACCTTAGGAGGCAATTGTCCGGAACTAAAACCCAATGCTTTTACAAGTTTGGCAGGGCTTGATATTTTTAAAACTAAATCGCTGCCAGGGAAAAAATCATATTCATTAGACTTTATTTTTACACTGCTAATGGCCTGCAAATTCTTGGTTGAATCTTTTGTAGCCGGATTTTTTATTTGGAAACTAAAACTAACTTCTCCGGTTTCATTAGGTGATAAGCTTTGAAGCTGCGGCACAGCGGAAGCATTCCAAATAATCGAGGCATTATTTATTTGTGCGCCTTCAGCTTTTAGACTACCAAAGTCTATAGCTTTTGAATCTAAATTAACTAAAATATTTACTCCGGTTGCGGGAATATTACCGCTATTTTGATATTTTATTTTAACATTTACTGTATCACCGGGCTTAATAATATTTTCTTCTCCTGGACTAGTATTTGGAAGCTCTTGGGTTACGTTTAAAGGCACGCTGGACATGGCTGTAATGAAGTTCGCGCTATTTTGAACAAAAAACTGACCATCGGAACCTAAAATTAAAAAGTCGGCCGCTAAAGTTTTAGTTTCCCCCGGCAAAGAAGAAGAAAAACTGCCTCGAATTTCAATGCTACCCTCAGCCTTGTCGGGTAAAGACGTTATATTCCAAATATTATTTCCAATACTCGAAGCTGGATCTGAAAGGGAAAAAGCAAAACCCGCCGGATAATTTAATTGCAATCTGGCATTTTTTATTTCCGCGCCTGAATTATTTTGATATTTTACAGTATAAACCAAAGCTTGCCCGTTGGTAGCGCTGGTTTGTCCGCTAAACTGCAAAGCAACATTTGATGCAGTGAGCCTAGTTTGAGCGGCTCTTTCTTTTATAAATTCTGAATTAAAATTGCTATATTTATAATGAAGCCTAGCAACCACCTCTTTTAAATCATTAACATTTCCTGTAATTTTGCTTTTTACAATAACTGATGCATTTTGACCGGGAATTAAATCTGGCACCATAAAAGTAGTGCCGGAAATGTTTTCCGCTTTAGGAACACTGCTAATGTAACTAGAATTTTCCGGATAGACTAACTCTAAATTTAAGCTTACCAATTTACTTTGGTCGTTATTTGCAATATTAATTTTATATATTAGCTCGCTACCACCGGAAACGCTTTCCGGCGCATCTATTTTCAATTCAACATTTGCCTCTTTTAATTCAGGCTTGGGTGTTTTTTTGAAGGCTAAATATGCTAACAGACCAATAATTAATAGCCCTGCAAAAATTGCAATAAAATAAAATTTATTGGCTTTAAAAAAACTCATCTCTTCCTCAACCTGCATGCCGTTTATTTTAGCTCGCAAATCGGAATTGAGCATAGGTTGCTCAATGGGTTTTTTGACAAAGCCCGGGTCGTTTTCCGGCGTGTTTGGTTCCATAATAATTAAGAAAAATTAATTTGTTAAAAACAAAAGAAGTAATATTATTTAAGCTTTTCCTTACTAGACTACTACGTCCTTAAATTGCTATTTAAGGCTCCTAAGTAACAATCTAACCACTTTACTCTATTATATCACAGCAATTTTTCCGAGTGGATTGTTCTTTCCAATTGGTATTCTAAAAAGCCGGTTAACAGGCTGTTTAACTCCTCACATTCTTCTAATTCTTCAGAATGTCGCAGCTGGGTAAAACCGCCTGATTTTAACATTACATACTGCCTGGCGGAAATAGGTTTAATACTTTTACTATCTAAGCTTAAGGCTTTTTTTATAAAACCTCCGCTTAAATTGCTAAAAAATATCTTTTCATCCGGCAAAATATTGCTCGGGTAAACTAGTGAATAGCCAACACTATCTAAGAAATTAATTTTAAATTTTGCCAAAGTAGCGCTTAAAAGCAAAGGGTCAAAAGAACTGTTGTTTATAAATTGTAAAAAATCTAAAAACAATTCAAATAAGACCGGATTTTCCTGTTCGTCCGGAGTAAATTTATAAACAAGCTCGCTGGCATAAAAAGCCATACTGCAACCCTGTAAACTTTCTCTAAGTTTAGGAAAGCTTTCGACTATTTGACTGGAAATAACTTTTGGCAAACTACGACCAAAACCGCCGGCTAATGTAATATTAACTAGTAATAAATTTTGTAAAGCAAATGCCAATTTACTTTTATTAGACTTGCTGGATTTAGCCAAAAAACGTAGCTTGCCAATTTGCCGCGAAAACACCGTCACTATTTCGTCAGCTTCATTGAAAGGAGTTTTTTTTAAAATAATGCAGTTATATTTTTGTTCTTTTGACATAGTTTACGAAGTACGAAATTTAAGAACTTACGAACATGAAATTAGTAATCTGATTTTGAATCCCAAGTTCGCTCCTGTTCATACTTCGTATGAACTAAACTTTTATCATACCCAGCCAAACTGCTTTACCTTCCAGCTGATTCTGTGTTTCAAAGTCAACTTCAACTTCAAAACTTTTATTTATCTGGTTAACAAAGGTTTTTTTGCGGTCTAAGAAATTTAAAAGAATTTTTTCCACTTCTTCATCCGGAGTGTTGTAATATAAATCTACTAAATCACCCATTTTTAGGCCGCTCTTTTTACGCAAATCCTGAACCTGTCGTTCTATTTCCCTAGCCATGCCCTCAATTTTAAGTTCAGGGGTTAAAACTGTATCTAAAGCAAGTTTAAATTCCTGAGTTTCTTTAACTGCAAAACCATTTTTTACAGCAAAGTCAGTTCTGCCTGAAGCTATTTTTACATTTAGCTCTTCGGCAATAACCTGGTCTAATTCTTCCGGTAAAACCTGATTATTTTTTAAATGGTATTCAATCTGAGCAAGAGGTTGCCTGACTTTTAAATTTAATTCCTTACGCAATGAAAGTCCGGCTTCTACAAGCTGTCTTACCACTTGCATTTGAGCAATTATTTTTTCATCTGCCTGTACAGGCACAGTCCAATTTTCCAAATGCACTGACTCTTTGCCTGTAACATCTTTAAAAATATATTCTGCCAAAAACGGCATAAACGGCGCGAGCAGCTTGCAAACTTCTACAATAACATAGCCTAAAGTATTTAAGGCTTGTTTAGACGCCTCATCGTTGCCCTTAATACGATCGCGGTTGCGCCTTACATACCAGGTAGAAAGCTCATTTACAAAATCCGCAATAGCGCGGCCGGCTTTAACTGTGTTGTAAACATCCATTTGTTTGGTAACTTCATTCTGCGTTTCCGATAATTTTGCAATCACCCACTTATCAAGTATATGACTTACTGATAACTGATCACTGATAACAAATAACTTGCCTTTCTCATACATCCTATAAAAAGTCCAAACGTTGTATAAAATTAAGCTAACTTTACGGTTTACTTCCTGTACATTTTTTTCTGAAAAATTTACGTCTTCGCCGGTTACTACCGGGCTGGTTAGTAAATAAAAGCGTAAGGCGTCCGCACCAAATTTTTCTATAACTAAGTTCGGGTCCGGGTAGTTATTTTTACTTTTGGACATTTTTGTGCCGTCTTCGGCTAAAATTGTCCCAGTAGTCATTACGTTCTTAAACGGCGCTGCTTCAAACAGCATAGTGTTCATAACGTGCATAACATAAAACCATGCCCGAGTTTGAGGTATGTATTCCACTACAAAGTCCGCCGGAAAACGTTTCTTGAATAATTCCTGGTTATCGAATGGATAGTGTAACTCCGCAAAAGGCATAGAACCCGACTCTACCCAGCAGTCTACAACTTCGGGAACTCTTAGGCTTTCGCTGCCGCATTTTTCGCATTTTAGTTTAATACGGTCTATATAGGGCTTGTGGAGATCGAGGGAGTTAAGTTCCTCAGCAGTGTAGCGTGCCGATTTATTGGCCTCTTTAAACTCTTGATTGCCCATAAATGGGCGCGCTACAAACTCAGGATATACTTCACTAAAATTTGTAGATTTTTCTTTTAACTCTTCTACCGAACCTACGCAAGTTACCGCTTTACAATCCTGCTGCTGGCATTTCCAAAACGGCAAGGCCGTTGCCCAATAACGATTGCGGGAAATATTCCAATCCGGCGCATTTTCTATACCAAGCTTAAACCTTCCCTCTTTTAAGTGTCCCGGGTACCAGTTTACGCTTTCATTGTTTTTTAAAAGTTCGGGTTTAATTTTTTGAATATTTATAAACCAAGCTGGCAAGGCATTGTAAAATAGCGGCGTGCCGCAGCGGTAGCAATGAGGATAACTGTGGGTATAATGTTCGCTTTTATATAATAATTTATTTTCAGTTAAATCTTTTATAACTATTTTATCGGCATCTTTAAAGAAAACACCTCGTAAATGTTCCGGCGCCATTTCCAAATACTGACCTTTGTTGCCCAGCATATCCATACGGGGTAAGTCTTTTGCTTTGGCTAACTGATAGTCTTCCTCACCATACATAGCCGCATTATGCACAATACCCGTACCATCTGTCGTGGTTACAAAATCTGCCAAATAAATTCTGTGGGCTTTGTTTGGGTTACCAATAATTATTCCAGCATTTTGGCCTGTTCTGCCGTTTGGGATGACTCCATTATATAGAGGTTCGTATTCAAGTCCTTCCAAACTTCTTGGCAAAACTTCGCCAATAATTTCATATTTTTCAGTTATTACGGAAAGTCGTTCTCTGGCTAATATATAGTGCTCGCCACTTTCTACCTCTATAATTACATACTTAATACTTTCACCAATGTTTAAACTGGTATTGCCCGGCAAAGTCCAAGGCGTGGTCGTCCAGGCAAGCAAATAGGTTTTGTCGTTGGTAAGTTCATTTACAATTCTTTGGCGCGGTAAAAGTTTAAATTTTACGTAAACAGATTCTTCCGTAATGTCGCGGTAGCTATTGTCCATAGCCACTTCAAAGTTGGAAATGGGAGTTTCGCAGCGGCTGCAATACAAAAGCACTTTACGATCTTCGTAAATTAAATCTTTTTCCCAAACCTGCTTTAGTCCTGCCCACACTGACTCTTGATACGATGTATCCATCGTTTTATAAGCATTATCAAACTCCACCCAACGGGCTATGCGGTTTATAGTTTTTCCCCATTCTTCGGCATAGCGTAAAACACTCCTGCGGCATTCTTCGTTAAACTTGTCTACGCCAATTTCTTCTATTTGCTTTTTACCGGAAATTTTTAAATTCTTTTCTACAATATTTTCAATAGGCAGCCCATGACAATCCCAGCCCCAGCGCCTGCGCACGTAGCGGCCTTTCATAGTTTGGTAACGTGGAATTGCGTCTTTAATAACACTCGGCAAAATACTGCCGTAATGCGGCAAGCCCGTAGCAAAAGGCGGCCCGTCGTAAAATATATACGGCTCCCCGTCTTTAGTTTTTTCTAAAGACTTTTCAAAAATTTTACTCTCATTCCAAAACTTTAAAGTTTCCTTTTCTAACTCGTTAAAGTTTGGCGGTCCGCCAGCCGGCGGAGTTGATTGTGGTTGTTTTTCTTCCATAAAATTATTTACTTAATACCTGATTTAAATCAATTTAACTTGCTCAAAATATTTTCTGGTAGGGCGGTTTAAATTTAAATTCTTTAATTCATCTATCTGAACCCACTCAATGTGCTGTAAATCGTCGTTGGGTTTTAAGTCCCCGCTTTCGTATTCACACTCATAAGTTAAAAATAAATAATAGGTCGGAACTCCATGCTTATTTGGCTCAACATCTGTATCCCATGTAGTCTTAACTAAATTTTTTACTTTAAGCCCGGCTTCTTCCAATATTTCTCTTTTTACGGCTTCGTCTGTAGTTTCTTTTAGTAAATCCACACCTCCGCCAATTAAATGCCATGTGTCAGGATACGGTCCTTTACCGGGCGATTTCTTCCCAAACAAAATACTATTCCCTTTTTTTATTATTGCAATAACACAAACCCTATTTGGTAACACTCTAGCGGGAGAATCAGGTT
>CAYVNU010000021.1:0-20945 GCA_964453265.1 uncultured Candidatus Saccharibacteria bacterium
GCTTCGACATTATGTACTCAATCGTTTTGCAACGACATAAGTTGTTGAACTGCTTGCACTGCGTAGCCCTTTATGGGCGAAGCAGTGGTGGGCGATAAAGGATTCGAACCTTTGGCCTTCTCGGTGTAAACGAGACGCTCTAACCAGCTGAGCTAATCGCCCCTACTTACGTTGAAGCATCGTAGGGCAAGAATTTTTACACTCTTTTGTGGTAGACTACAACTTCTCGTCCTTCGTAGCCTTGGCGAAGGAGGAAGCTAATCGCCCCTATAATATGCTTTTAGCTTTTGAAAAGTCGCAGGACAGGGCTTATAAAGTTAAACCTTAATCGCCTAAAACCTTTTTTCTTATCAGGCTAACTGAAATACTATATCAAAAAAAAGTTTTTTTGACAAGTCTTTCAGTCAGCTCGGTTAATGCTTTAATGCTGTCATCTTTCGAGGTTTTACAGCGTTTTTCCACGCTGCATTTTACACATTTTTGAGTTAAAATATACTCTCCATTTTTAAGCTCTAAGTTTATAGGCTCCATTAGGCCTTTGCACTTTTCTGCCCTATCGCCTGGATTTACATCTACATGTTTGCTCCATAGGCAATTTGGACAATGGTTAGTGTAACCATTGCCTATGACCTTTTTTTTACAATGTCCGCAAGTAAAATTTTCAGTTTTCTTGGCAAATGTTTGACTCATACCCTGTATACCAACTTCCCATTTTATTTACTTATTAAAACTATTTTGCTAAATAAGCCTATAATACTTACGCATAGCTTCCATATACTATGGAAAGTCGTATTACAGGGCATAAAAAAATGTTAGCATAAATTATTAAATTTTGGTATTATGGTTTTGTATGGCACAAACAATAAAACTTATTTCTTCAACCTTTGCCGATATTTTTGAGCCCAATATTGAAATTGGTTTTTTTCCCGATGGCGACAGTCACGTGGTCATACCCCAGCTTGCTGAAATTAAAGATAATGACGTTTTAATATTTCACCGTTTGTATCCCAAGCAAAACACCAACATTTTGGTGTTTTTATTTATGCTTGATGCATTAAAGAATGCTGGCGCAAAAAACATTAGCGCGGTATGCCCATATCTTCCCTACTCTAGGCAAGATAAAGAAAAGCTTCCCGGTGAGTTAACCTTGGCTTCTAATTTTTGCAGAAGTTTAAAGAATGTAGGATTAAATAAATTAATTACTTTTGATTGTCACTTTTTAAATCAAACCGGAGAGCAGGAATTTGCCGGATTAAAAATTGAAAATATATCACTAGGGCCAGAGCTTATAAAACAAGTCTCTGAATTATTTAAAGGTGAAGAATTTGAAATAATCGGTCCGGATGATGGCAGTAGGTACTTAGTTGAAGGGCATGGTGGCAAGGCATTAAAAAAAGTCAGAAAAGAATATGTTGGCAATAAAGTCTCTTATAGAGATGTTCATGAAATAAGCGGAGAACTTGAGGTAAAAAATAAAAATGTTTTAATTTTAGACGACATGATTTCCAGTGGCAGCACAATGATAAAAGCTTTGGAGAAAATGACGGCCGCAGGTGCAAAAAATATTGCATGCGCAGCAACTCACGGACTTTTTTTATTTGACTGCCTCGATAAAATTAAGCAATTTACCCCAAATATTTTTTCAACCAATACCATTGAAAACTCCCAGGTAAAATTTAATATAAAAGATAAATTGACACACATTAATTAATAAATAATAGAGTGTCATCCCGAGCGACGAGGCATCCCTTAATTGTTAATTATCATAAGATGCAAATTAACTCTCAGCAATGGATTCCTCTCCGCCTCATGAGGATTGGAATGGCACGATTAAAATAATCTTATGTCACAAGTTTTAGATTTACTTAAACAAACCGGAGCGGTTTTAACCGACAGTCACTTTGTAGGAACCTCAGGCAAACATTTTGCGACCTATATAAACAAAGACGCGCTTTACCCGCACACAAAGGAAACTTCCGCTGTATGTAAATTAATGGCGGAAAAAGTTAAAGATTTAGAAATAGACGCGGTAATTGGCCCTTCGGTGGGCGGAATAATTTTGTCGCAGTGGATAGCGCATCATCTTTCTCAAATAAAAGATAAAGAAGTCTTGGGAATTTACACAGAAAAAAATGAAGAAGGGAATCAAATTTTTAAACGCGGATACGACAAACGAGTTGCAGGGAAGAAAGTTGTTATAGTAGAAGATTTAACAACAACCGGCGGTAGTGCTAAAAAAGTTGTGGAAACTGCTAAAGCGGCCGGAGCAGAAGTTATGGGCGTGGTGGTCATGGTAAACAAAAACCCGAAAGAAGTAACTAGCGAGTTTTTTGGCGTACCGTTTTACTTTTTAGATGTTTTGGAAGTTCCGGTTTATGACGAAGCGGAATGCCCTTTATGTAAATCTGGCGTGCCAATAGATGTCCGTGTTGGTCACGGACAAAAATATTTATCCGAGCACTCAAAAACTTAAACGAATAATTAGGCTTTTTAAAGCTTTCTACCGTTAACGCAGAATAAAAGATTAAAAAATAAACCAACTTTACATAGTTCACGGCCGTGAACTATGTAAAGTAATTAAATTATGTCACCAGCAAAAGAAAAATATAATACGCGAGCGGAAAAAGTAAATTCTTTAGTTTGTGTTGGCTTAGATAGCGAGTTTGAAAAGTTGCCAGCGCAGTTTAAAGACAAAGAATTTCCGCAGTTTGAGTTTAATAAATACATAATTGACCAAACTGCTGAGTTTGCAGTTGCGTTTAAACCAAACAGCGCGTTTTATGAAGCGCGAGGAGAGCAAGGGTGGAAAGAGCTTAAAATGACAATGGACTATTTGTCATCGAATTATCCCGATGTATTTACTATTTGCGACGCAAAACGCGCGGATATAGGCAATACTAACAACGGCTACGTAAAGGCAATTTTTGATGAATTAAAGTTCGATGCTATTACACTTCATCCGTATTTAGGTAAAGAAGCATTAAAACCATTCCTTGATCGTTCCGATAAAATATCAATTATATTATGTAGAACTTCTAACCCTGGCGCTGGCGAGATCCAGGATTTGTTTTTATCTCCCTCCCCTTCTGAGGGGAGGGTTGGGGAGAGGTTGTCTTTATGGCAGACTGTAGCAGAAAAAGTTTCTCAAGATTGGAACTATAATCACAATTGTATGTTGGTAGTGGGAGCAACTTATCCAGAAGAAATGAAAATAATTCGATCGGTAGCTGATGATATGACCTTGCTTGTTCCGGGCGTAGGCGCGCAAGGCGGCGATGTAGAAGCTGTAGTAAAAGCCGGCAAGAATAGTAAAAATTTAGGTATGATAATAAATTCCTCTCGTGGCATAATTTTTGCGGAAAATCCTGGCGAGGAGGCAAAAAAATTAAGAGATGAAATTAATAAGTATAGATAATATTGTTTGAGCCCCAGTACTAGAAACGTTGTTTCAGTACGGGGTAAACTTGTCGAGAACAAATTTAGCTTCTCCCCAAGGTCGAAGACTAAATTTTCATGTACAAACTTCTCCGTCCCCTATTATTTAAAATAGACAGCGAAACCATCCACGACAAAATGTTAACTTTGGGTGGTTTTTTGCATAGTATTCATTTAGACAGCGCGTTATCTTTGTTCTATAAATACGAGCATCAAAGCCTGGAGCAAAAAGTTTTTGGTTTAGATTTTAAAAATCCGGTTGGGTTAGCTGGTGGCTTTGACAAAGGCGCAAAAATTACAAGGTTTTTGGAAAATTTGGGTTTTGGTTTTTTGGAAGTTGGAACAGTTACTCAGCATGCGCAGGAAGGAAACCCAAAACCTAGAATATTTAGGCTGCCGGCTGACAAAGCGCTTATAAATCGAATGGGTTTTAATAATCATGGAGCAGATGCTTTGGCAGAAAAAATAAGCAATGTAAATTTAACAACTCCGCTTGGTATAAGCATTGGCAAATCTAAGATTACTGATTTAAATAATGCCGTAGCTGACTATTTATATTCTTTTGAAAAGCTTTATAAATATGGAGATTACTTTGCTGTGAATATTAGTTCGCCCAATACTCCGGGGCTAAGGCAACTACAAGATAAAAGTTTTTTAGTAGATATTTTATCTTCTTTGGAAAATTACCGCAGTAAGCAAAATTTGCGAAAACCAATTTTAGTAAAAATTGCACCTGACTTGGAGTTTGAAGCAATTGATGAAGTTTTAGAAGTTTGTTTAAATTTAAAAATCGACGGGGTTATTGCCACGAACACTACTGTCGGAAGAGTGGGTTTAAAAACCCAAATTAATGAAACTGGGGGTTTAAGTGGGTTGCCGTTAAAAGAAAAATCTACACAAATAATTCGGCACATTCATTCACAGTCACCTGTCCTGCCAGTAATTGGCGTAGGCGGTATTTTTAGTGCTGGGGATGCTTATGAAAAAATTAAAGCTGGAGCATCACTTATACAAATTTATACCGGCCTTATTTATGAAGGACCGGGGTTGGTTAAGAAAATAAATAAAGGATTAGTTGAGTTTTTAAAAAGGGATGGGTTGAAAAATATTTCTGAGGCGGTTGGGGTTGAAGCTCATTAATTTTTTTGTTATAATTGGTATACGCTTTTAGCTTGAGTTATATGCAACCAAAAACAATTATTAAAACCGATTGGTCAAAGAAACTTGCTTATGCTGTGGGTTTAATAACTACTGATGGAAATCTTTCCAAAGATGCAAGGCATATGACTTTTGTTTCTAAAGATTTAGATTTGGTTAAAATTTTTTCCAAATGCTTAGGAATTAATAATAAAATCAGCTTAAAGCGTGGGGGTTTTACTAATAGTCAGCTTTCTAGTTTCGTGCAATTTACAAATGTTAAATTTTATAAATTTTTATTGAGCATAGGTTTAATGCCCGCGAAGTCAAAGATTTTAAAGCAAATAGATATTCCCAATAAATATTTCTTTCATTTTTTGAGAGGTCATTTTGACGGAGATGGAACTTTTTATTCCTATTGGGATAAGCGATGGAAATCTAGTTTTATGTTTTATTTAAGTTTTGCGTCAGCTAGTTTGGAGCATTTAGTGTGGTTAAGAAGTAAAATTAATGAGCTATTGGGTCTTAATGGTGAGTTAAAGAAATTGCCTTACGGAGGTGTCTATAAATTAAATTATGCTAAAAAAGAAGGGGGTGTTATTTTAAAAAAACTCTATGCGAATTCGGTTGGTATAAGGCTTGATAGGAAGTATAAAAAAGTCTATAATGCATTAGTTATAGCTAAAAAAAGTACATTTTAATGCCCGGGTGGTGGAATGGCATACACGTGCGCTTGAGGTGCGCATGCCTTTTGGCTTGAGGGTTCGAGTCCCTCCTCGGGCACCAGACTTCGTCCGCCTCAGGCGGACTACGTCTGGCTTCGCCACAAAGTTTGTGGTTTGAGTCTAGATGGTGTAATAAGTTGCAAGATGCGAAGTCTAGTCCGCCGAATCCGCCTTAGGCGGAGTAGGTGGACAGAACAAATCATTTTTATGTTTATCCCCGTTGTATTAGGATCAGTAAGAGAACAACGCAGGAGCCTGGCTCCAGCTAAGTTGTTAGTGGAAAAAATTATTGCAGCCGGGCATGAATCACAGTTGGTAGACTTTAAAGAAATGCCTTTGCCATTTTATAATTTGGACACTGTACCGGTGGCTTTAAAAGGTAAATATCCAAATGAAAATGCGCAAAAGTGGAGTAGTATAGCAAACAGAGCCGATGCTTTCGTTTTAATAGTAAGTGAATATAACCACGGTTATTCCGCAGTACTTAAGAATGCTTTAGATTGGCTGTATATGGAATTTAATAGAAAACCTTTTGGTATGGTTGGTGTGTCGGACGGCAAATATGGCGCTATTCGCGGTATGGAACAGCTAAGACAAGTTATAGAAAACTTTGGCGCAGTCGCTTTGAGAGAAGTAGTGCCCTTTGGTCCGGTGCAAGATGCTTTTGATACCGACGGAAAGCTTATAGACGAAAGTTATTTAAAAAAAATCGACGGACTTTTAAAAGTTTTAGTAGAGTTTGCAGAAGCAATGAAACCTATAAGGCCTCAATTGAAATAAGATTACTAATGCACGAATATCACAAATAACACTAAACCCTCAGAATCCTGAGGGTTTTAAATTTGTGTCATTCATGTGGTTAGTGTATTTGTGATCTATTGAACTTTCCATTCTCCGCTTTTCTCTTTCACCAATTTTCCTGCCACAGAAAAACCGGCAGCTAACTTATGTCCGCCGCCGCCAAAATTTTTTGCAATTAAAGCTACGTCAGTATTTTTATATTCATCGCTTCTTAAACTACCTTTTATAACATTGCCGTCTTGGCGCAAAAACATTGCGAATTTTGCTTCAGGTACGGTATTTAAAGTTTCGGCTAGTCCTTCAAAGGCTGATTGTGGTAAGTTTTTAAATTCAGTTAAATCACTTTCTGTCATTACTGAATAGATAATTTTGGTCTTTTTATCAAAATAAAAATTTTCAATTGCTTTGCCCCAAGCTTTTAAAATATTGTAGCCTTTGCTTTTGTAAGTATGATTGATAATTTTATTTATTCGCGCGCCTTTGCGAATAAGTTCAGCGGCAGTGTTTAAGGTACTGCTTTGGGTGTTGCTATGCATAAAAGAGCCCGTGTCGGTAATAATGCCTGTTAAAAGACAGGCTGCAACTTCTTTGCTAATTGGCCATTTGTTGTAAATAAAAAAATCATACACTAATTCCGCGACCGAAGATTTAGACGGATCAACTAAATTAACGTGCCCGAAATTTTTATTATCCGGATGGTGGTCTATATTAATAGTTTTTGTTACATTTTCTTGAGCTGTAAGATTTTTTATTTTTTCTGAACCGGTTCGTTCTATTAAACTGCAGCCGCAGGTAATGACTAAGTCATAATTTTCATGAATTATATCGTCTGTAATTTTATGGCTGCCGGGCAGGAAGCTTAAAGATTTAGGCACGCCTTTTTTTATGGCCGCTTCCACATTCTTTCCCATTTTTTCAAGTTGGTGCAGCAATGCTAAAACACTCCCGCCATCGTCGCCATCCATTCTCTCATGCATGGTCAGGAGGATACGCTCAGAGGAAGTAATTAAATCTAGTGCTTTTTTAAAGTCTTGAATCATAAAAACATGTTAACATTTTATCATCTTATCATTTTAACAAATGTTCTATGTTAGTATGTTTAAATGTTAAGATGTTAGAATGACCTACTCTTCCTCACGTACCTTTCGAATAAGTTCGTCTACATGTTCTACGTATCTTGGGCTGGTGTCTAAATGAAAACTAATGCGCGGGAAAATTTTAGTTTTCATGGAGCTATTTAATTTTCCTTGTAATTCAAAAATATTGTCTGCTAAAAATTTTAAAATTTTTGCATCATCACCACCAAAAATAGAGATCCAAATCTTGGCATATTTCATATCGCGACTTGTTTCAACTTTGCTTATGGTTACAAGTCCGTTCTCACCTTCTAAAAATTCATGCAAAACCGGACCTAAAACATGTTCTATAAGTGAGTTTACTCGCGCAATGCGATTGGTGTCCTTTTTTATTATTTTCATATTTTTTAGCTTTAATATACTTTACTTTGATTATATCAATTTTTAATCAGCTAAACATTATATTTTATTTTTGGGATTTTGGCAAGAGTGTAAGGAGGAAAAATTAAACCCCCATTGCTGGGGGTTTTGAGTTTTAGTATGAGCAAGACTTTTATAGAGTTTTAATTTTAATTTTTTCTTCGTAGCTTTCCAAAACGTCGCCTTCTTGAATTTTAACGGGGGTTTTAATTTTCATACCGAATTCGTTGCCTTTTTCCACGCTCTTGGCGTGCACTTTGCTTTGCTGGAGTTCGATTATTTCACCTCTACCGATTTCTGCTTCGCCTCGCCAAATGCCAATGAACCCGCTCTTTTTTATATCGCCTTCTTCAACCCGGCCGCCAACTATCATTTCACTTTTTTCTGTCCTAAAAATTGCTAAAACTTTTGCTTTGCCGTTTATAATTTTTTCAGTTTCCGGAGCAAACATTTTTATAACCGCGCTGGTTACATCTTCTAGAAGTTCATAAATTACCGTATATTCGTCTATAACCACTTTTTTTTGCTTGGCTAAAGCCGCGGCCTTAGTGTTAATTTTAGATCTGAAAGAAATAATTCCGGCTTTGCTGGAAGACGCAAGTAAAACGTCGGACTCGTTTATTTCACCCACTCCATCGCTTAAAATATTAATTTTAACTTCATCATTTTTTAATTTAGCAATAGACTGTTTAATAGCTTCAAGACTTCCCGCTACGTCGGTTTTTATAATTAGATTTAATGTTTTACTTGCCGCGTCCCCTACTAAAGCTTGTTTGGAAGAAAGTTTGTGACTGCGATTTTTCTTTTGCGCAATACTAGCTATTTGTTTGGCTTCGTCTAAAGTTTCTACGGTTTGTAAAATATCTCCGGCCATGGGAGTTTCGGAAAAACCGGAAATTTGCGCCGGGGTAGAAGGTTTGGCTTCTTTAAGCTTTCTGCCGGTCTCATCTTCTAAGCTTCTAATTCTACCAAAGGCCGCGCCGGCAACAATAATATCGCCAACTTTTAATGTTCCATTTTGCACAATAACAGTGGCAGTACTGCCTTTGCCTTGGGTAATTCTAGACTCAATAATTGTGCCGACAGTTTTGCCGTTTGGATTAGCTCTTAAATTTTCAAGTTCTGCGGTTAGGAGAATCATTTCAAGCAAGCTGTCTATGCCTTTGTTTTGTTTAGCGGAAATTTCTACAGCAATAGTTTTACCGCCCCATTCCTCAGTTAAAACATTTTGCCCGGCTAATTCTTGTTTTACGCGCATAACATTGGCTTCCGGTTTGTCTACTTTGTTTATGGCTACGATCATGGGCGTATTGGTAAATTGCGCGCGCTTAATAACTTCTAAAGTTTGCGGGCGAACGCCGTCGTCTGCGGCTACAACCAAAACAATTACATCGGTTACATTTGCGCCTCTTGCCCGCATTTCAGAAAATGCTTCGTGTCCCGGAGTATCTAAAAAGGTTATATTTTTACCGTTCTTTTTTACTTGGTAAGCGCCAATGTGCTGAGTAATGCCGCCGCTTTCGCCTTCTGCAACTCTGGTTTTGCGGATGGTGTCCAGTAAAGTGGTTTTACCGTGGTCAACGTGACCCATTATGGTAACAATTGGCGGGCGGGCTTTTAAATTTTCTTCTTGTTCATTTTTTAAAACTTGTTCTAAAAAGCCGGCGCCAAAATCCGCCTGGGTTTCATCAGCCTCAGTTTCAACTTCAAAACCTAAATCGCCCGCGACAATGCTCGCGGTTTCAAAATCTACTTCTTCATTTATAGTGGCCATTATGCCGTTTTTTATCAGCTCTTTAATTACCGTAACAACCGGCAGCTTTAATAGTAAAGCAAAATCTCTGACTTTTATGTAACTGGGTAATTTTACTTTTATAGGAACAGCTGGTTTTTTTGGTGCAGTAACGACCGGTGCAGACAGAGCTTCGGTAATTTGTCTTGCTACAAAGTTGTCTACCTTGTTAGCTCTAGGCGAAATAAAAATCCCCTTCTCCTTAGCTTTCAAGCGAAGATCTTGAATGGACATATTTAATTGGCTAGAGAGGCTAGAGAGATTCATATTATCTGAAATTAAGTTGACGAGCGTAGTCCGCCATAGCTTTAGCGAAGGCGGAAAGGCGAAGATCTTGTATAGACATGTTTAATTGTGAGGAAAGGGATGAGAGATTCATTGTGCAAACAACAATATTTACTATAACAATTACACTAAATATCTAGTGATTATTATAGTTTATTTTAATATAACTTATTAACCATACCAGAAAACCTTAATAAAATCAACCCATTAATTTAGTTTGGTAGTTTATTTTTTAGTCTTGGGTTCGTCAAAAAATTAGATGATTTAAACTTTGAAATTGCAATTTTTCCCAATTTTTAAATTTGAGTGTGATGAGTTAACACTTTTCCCAAATAAAATTAAACAGAGAACGCATGGTGGTAGCTATTTCTTTAGACCGGATTATGAGCCCAACAGGTTCGCTGTCTTCTCGGTAGACAGCGAATGAGACATTGTCGCCATAAATATTAAAGCCTAAAGGGATGGGGAAATTTTTGCCGTCTATGTTTTTTACTTCACGGAGTTCAAATGGGTCGGATTTCATTTTAAATATGCCCGCGGCTGCCGGGCCGCTAATTAACATTTTTAAGCTTAGTTTTTTTCTGACTCTAGTCCAGACATAATCTTTTTTTATGTACTTGGCAATTTCCGGATGAATTTTTTCTATGCCCACAATTTCTAAAATCGGTTTTGCCTGTTCAATATGGTCTTGGTAAATTTTTTTAATCCCCTCAATTCCTTCGTATATAGAAATTTTGGGTTTAGATTTTGCCGTAAGCATTAAAGCTTGCAGTAAAGGGATTTGGCTTTGAAATGTTGCAAGCTGGTTTTTTTTAGATTCGTAAAATTTTTGAGGATCTTCTGCTACCAGTAAAATCCTTTTACCTTTGACAGTTTTAGATATGAGCCCCTTTTCAAAAAGCCTTGGCAGGTTTTCGTAAAGCGTTGGGCGTTTAATTTTAGCCTTTTCCGCCAACTGTTTATGGAGCGACTCCCCTAATTCTATGGCTGCTAAATAAATTTGGCTTTCGGTTTTAGACAAGCCTAAGTTTTCCAATAATTCCTGATTCATAAAAAAAGTGTAACATTTTCTGACACTTTTGTAAAGAAAAATAGCTAATTATTTATTAATAGAATAATATGTTTAGTTAGAATCTGTAGTGTAGGAGGAATAATGAAAGACTTGTTTGCCGCTATGCTGTTGTTTGTGTTTTGGTTTGGGTTGTTATTTTTGTCTGAGCAGATAGCTCAAACCGACAGACCCTACTTTATTAAGCGAGCTTCTGAATTAGATGGTCAGAGCTGTACTGTGTTACACAATTATGCTTCTATGAGTACATTCGAGAAGCATCTGATGTGCGCCAGTGCGACAATAGATGGAAAACAAAAGATTTTGTTAAATCAGTGGTATGGTTATGGCAGGAACCCTAAGTGGAGTAATTTGAGGGCAGGTCAAAAAATTAGAATTTTCATTAAGCCTGGCATCACAGATAGTAAAGTAGTTTTGCACGACGTGATAGAGGCGCTAGGCTTTGAAACTCTAAAATAAATAATCATAAAACCGGCAGGTGCGTAAGCGTTTTGCCGGTTCAATATTTATTTGTCCTATCTGTGTCTGCCAGCTGGCGGATTCGTGTAATCGTGATCAAAATGTCCGGTTCTTCCCTACTATCATTTTAAGTCTTTGGGGAATTATTTCTACTGTGGCTGGGAACTTGGCGACTATGCGGCCGAGCATGGAAAGCGGTGTGCCGCGGGGTTCAAGGAATTCAATTTTTTTACATTTTATAACTGTGGTTTTGGGTACATTTTCAAGTACACCTTCGGCAATATCTTTTCTGTATTGCAAAATTTGCATTTTGTTTAAGGGTTCTAAAACCAACAAGTCCAAATTGCCATCAGTCGGGTTGGCAATGTTGTGGGCTTTAGAACTGGTGGATCGAATGTTAACCGCTAAACCGCCTAAGGCCGACAAATTTATGTTGTAGGAATCATCTATGCGAATGTTTAAATTTTTTGGTTCAACGGAAAGTAATTTAACACCTGACCAAAAACCGGCTGCCTTTAAATTTTGACTGAGTGCTCCAAATTCCAAATAGCTTATAAAATAATTGCCGGCAATTTTGGCTAAATCTATTTTTTCAATTCTGCGAGCGGCAATGGTTTTGGCACCGGCAAAAACATTTTCAATGCCCAAAATTTTGCTTAAAAAAGAATTTTCATCAAGAGGAATAAAGCCTAAAGTAAAATCCCGCCCTTTGAGTGCTGCTAGCATTAAATTAAAGGTGTCGTCTGAGCCGCAGGCAACGAGAGTTTTAGTCCCCCTCTGACTGGCGGTTTCTACTAAGTCTTGTACGGTTCTAAGCGGAGTAACTCTGGCCATTTCCCCGGAAATTTTAAATTCAGACAAAAGGCCTGACAGTTCATTCTGTAAGCGTTCAAATTTATCTATGGACAAGCCATTTTGGTCTAAAATGTAGTAATACATTGGAAAAACTAATAACAGGCAATTAATAACTCATAACCGAACCAATAACTGAAAAGTTATCAGTTATTAATTATCAGTTATGAGTTTACTAGTACTATTCTGCTTCTATTTCTACTGATGGTGATTTTTTGCCATTACCGTTGCTACCCATTACGCATTTGCCGGTAAATTGCGCTCCGTCTTCAACGCGTAAAATTTGGCAATTTATGTCGCCATTTATTCTGGCTGTGCTTTGTAAAATTAAATGTCCGGAAATTTTTAAATTCCCCTGAACTTCGCCGCCAATAACAGCATTGCCGGCCATAACGTCTGCAATAATTTTTGCGCCTTCGTTTATAAATACGCCCTGGCTGGTTTTTACTTTGCCGGTTACCTGGCCTTCAATTTTTATATTACCTTCGCTGTTTAAATCACCCTGAATTTTTACACTTGGGCCTACTACAGTTTCTGCTGCTGCGCTTAGCGTATCGTCGAAAGTTTTATCCATAAAAGTTATGCTTAGTTTTTTAATTAATTTATTGAATTATTGTTAGCTTGGTTAATTGCTTGCTGTTCTTCTTCAGTTAACTGTACTTCGCTTTTGCCTAAAATTATTTTTTTTGCATATATCCTGTTTTGCTCTCGGCCATGCATTGAAGTTATTACAAAACCGTTGTTAATCTCGTCTAGCATGGCTAGGCAAAAACTAAAGTTGCCGCCGCCGTCTGAAAATGGGTTAAATCTTACAAGTCCGCTTTTTTGTATGGCAAAGCGCGATTTGTTTCGCAAGGCATCTAATTGACTTTCTAAATTTACTTGGTTTTCATGAAGGCCTTTTATGTTGTCCGCTACCTGATGAATAACGATTTCTAAATCTTTGGCATCTGAACCTTCAAAAAAAGTTTTTTTTAGCCTATTAAACTGCTTAACGCAGGTAAATAAATATATGCATGAGCCAAAGGTTATAAGGCTAATTCCTAGGGCAATATATATGAGGTTTTGTGGTTGCATTCTGTATTGTTTATTTAACGTTCAATGTTGTTTGAGCCGATAAGTGATATTTTAACATCAAAGTCGGTTGCTTTCAAATGGCCTAAATGTTATATTAGTATAAGCATAATAGTTAATAAATTACATATGAGCAAAAAACATAACAAGAATTCGGGTGTTGTGAGTAATCAAAATTTTCAGCATACTTCTCATTTAGATCATTCTGAAGAATATGGCATCATAAAACATGATTTACTCAGGGTAATTATTCTAAATGTTATTTATTTGGCTGGAGTTTTGGCTCTGTACTTTTCTGAGCAAAAAACCCATGCTTTAAGCAAATTTTTTGAAAAGCTTTTGAATTTTTAGCACAAAAACTCCGCCTTTTAAAAAAGCGGAGTTTTTTGATAGCTTCTTAATTTTGTGCTAGTATATATCATATACGATATAAAATTATAAAATAAGATTTATGAATGAACAGCAAAAAATCGGCAAATACATTTTAGACTTAAGGGAACATAAGGGCCTGACTCAAAAAGTTTTTGCGCAAAAGTTAAAAACTAGCCAGTCAGCAGTTGCCAGAATGGAAAAAGGCCAACAAAATTTTTCAACTGAAATGTTGGCAAAAATCAGCCAGGTTTTAGGCAAAGAAATTATTACCCTATCTAATCAATCAGTAAGTTTCAAAATTGAGGGTGGTGGAAAATTGTCGGGTAAAATTGTTACGAATTCATCTAAAAATGCTGCATTGGGTCTTTTGTGTGCCAGTTTACTTAACCGTGGCTCAACTTTGCTTAAAAATGTGCCTAAAATTGAAGAAGTGTACAGAATATTAGAGGTTTTTGAAAGCATTGGAGTTAATTTTCAGTGGCAGGGTGCGGATTTGAGCATTCTTCCGCCAAAGAAGTTTGAATGGCAGAAGCTTAACAAAGAAGCGGCAATTAAAACTCGCAGTGTGGTTATGCTGCTCGGGCCTTTGTCGCATGCGTTAAAAAACTTTTCTTTGCCGTTTGCTGGCGGATGTAAGCTTGGTGCCCGTACCGTGGCCCCGCATTTATTTGCTTTGGAAAAGTTAGGTGTAGGCATAAAAACTATACATGACCACTATCAGGTATCCGCGCATAACTTAAAGGCTTCAGAAATTGTACTGTATGAAATGGGTGATACGGTAACGGAAAATGTTTTAATGGCCGCTGCAAAAATTCCCGGCAAGACTGTTATCAAATTTGCCTCTTCAAATTATATGGTGCAGGATGTTTGCCATTTCTTGCAGCTTTTAGGTGTAAAAATTGAAGGTATTGGCACATCGACCTTAACAGTTTATGGTGTGAGCGATATTAATGCGAATGTTGAATTTTACGTTAGTGAAGATCCAATAGAAAGCATGTTGTTTTTATCTTTGGCGGCAATTACTAAATCTTCCATTGTAATTGAAAGATGTCCGATAGACTTTTTAGAACTGGAACTTTTAAAAATGGAAAAAATGGGCTTTAAGTTTCAAATACTTAAGCGCTATAAAAGTTATAACGGAGTAACCAACTTAGCCGATATAAAAACTCTATCCTCTAGCTTAGTTGCCTTAGAGGAAAAAATTCATCCCCTGCCTTACCCTGGGATTAATATAGATAACTTGCCGTTTTTTGTGCCCCTGGCTATGCAAGCCAAAGGTAAAACATTAATTCATGATTGGGTTTATGAAAATCGGGCTATATATTATTTGGAATTAAATAAGCTTCGGGCAAACATTACTTTGCTTGATGCGCACAGGGTTATTATAGAAGGACCGACAGAACTTAAAGCGGCTGAAATAATTTGTCCTCCGGCCTTAAGGCCTGCGGCGATAATTTTAATTTCCATGCTGGCGGCTAAAGGTGTTTCGATTTTGCGGAATGTTTATTCTATTTCTCGCGGTTATGAAGATTTGGCCGAACGTTTGCAAAAAATCGGCGCTAAAATTGAAGTTTTAAAAGGAATTTAATGGATATTTTTTCGTATATTTCTCTGCATAATCTAGATAATTGGGTATATGTGGTTTTGTTTTTTGGTATGTTTATAGACGCTAATTTAAGTATTTTATTTAGTGTTTTTTTGTTTAGCCAAAGTAATCAGATATTTTCCGCGGCAATTTTTTTGCCGGTAATTTTGGGAGGTTTTGTTGAGCAATTTGCTTTGGTCTATTTAGGAGAAAAATTGCAGAAAAATGACCGGCTTGCCGGCTGGGCAAATAAATTAACTTCAAAATTCGACGCGCATTTACAGAATAACGTCTTTCGTTCTTTATTGCTTTCAAAGTTTATTGTTGGACTTCATCGCGCAGTGTTAATTCGCATGGGCATGCTCGGTATTAAATGGAAAGTTTTTGCCCAGGCCACTTTAAAATCTACATTCATTTGGCTTTTAACAGTTGGAATTTTAGGCTTTATTTTTAGTGAATCCTATAAAGCTTTGGCAAAATATTTTGAATACGCGGGTTTCTTACTACTATTTGTGTTCATTACTTTTTTCATCTTAGAATTCTTCATTTCCCGAAGATTGAAAAAAGATTTATAATTTACTTTACTGTTAGATTTTTGTAAGGTAAAATTATAAAAAATATGTTGTGTAAATAACAATTTACCTCATCACTTTTTTAGGGGATATGTAAAGTGGCCTGCCAGAGGCTGATGAATATTACGCAGCATTTTCACCCCGCACCAATTTGAATATGGGCCTATGGTCCAGTGGTAAGACGTGGCATTCGCATTGCCAAGACGCGAGTTCGATTCTCGCTAGGTCCACCATATTAAAATGAAATTGGTGTGGGGCGAGTTGTTGACTTGTCCGCCATAGCTTTAGCGACGGCGGAGGCTCGGGTTCGATTCCCGGTATCTTCACCAACAGAATAAGTTTGATGAAAGTATATGAGAATAATTTTAGCTTCGGATTTAAGTTTTCTTTTGAAATACGGTTATGACTTAACTGGTATTTCCAAGGACGAAATGAAAATTGGTTATGTTATTACAGCATCAAAAGGTGCTAGAAATTTTAGTCAAAGGGTGAATGACGTAATAATACCAGCTATAAAGGAGCAAGGATATTATTTTGAAGATATAGACATCGTTGGTAAAAGCAGAGACGAATTGAGAAATTTTTTCAAGGACAAAAATGTTATTCATGTTGAAGGTGGTAATACTTTTTATTTATTAAAAGCCATCCGAGAAACTGGCTTTGCTGAAATTCTAAAAGAATTACTCAATGAAGGTAAAATTTATATTGGTACTAGCGCAGGGTCATATGTAATGTGTCCTAGTATTGAAATTTCCGATTGGAATGATGAGACAGTAGACAGGTGCGGTGTTACTGATTTTACAGCTCTCAATTATGTTCCATTTGCATTGAAGGCTCACTACACTAATGAAAAAGAAGCAGAAGTAAAAGAAAAAATAAAAACCCTTAAATATCCGCTTAGAATTTTGCGAGACGGGCAAGGGATTTTATTTGAAAATGGAATAGGAAAATTTTATGGAGATAATCCCGAAGTGATTTTGTAATATATGATAGAACCAATTATTTTAGTAAAAGGACATTTTAAACCAGAAAATTTATTTATCAATGTTAGTGAGTCTAATAGAAAAATTAATCAAAAAATAGAAAGTCAGTTAGAGAATTTGTGGAGAGAAAAAGAACATAAAGCAAAAGAAAAAGGTCAACGAATATACAACGGTCTGTCGTATAGGCTAAATTCTCTAAAATCAGAAGGTGAAAAAATTTCTTTAGATTTAGGAATGTTTGATTTTAAGACCAGAGAATGTTTAGCAGAAGCACAAGGTTATTACGAAACCCCAGAAGAATATTGGAGAAAAGGATGCCATACTCTGGCAACAGTCAAAACTTCCGATGATAAATATTTAATGGTTGAACTTTCAGGAAAATCAATGAATAAAAATCGAACTGATTTTTTGGGCGGTATTATGGAAACTGAACCACCAATAAAATCAGGAGAAGATCTTTTTGAATCTTTATATAGGGAATTAGAAGAAGAAGCATTTATTAAAAAAGAGAATATTTCAAATTCTTTTTTAGTCATGATTTATATTAATCCAAGCACGAATGTTGGTTTTTATTTTGAAATTCTGCTAAATATAACCTCTGTCCAACTAAAACAGAAATTTGATAACGAAACAAAGGAATTGGACATTAAATCTCTTAAAGTAATGTCTCGTCAAGATTTTATAAATCAACTTAAGAATCACAATTTAAACAAGCAATTTTTGGCAGGACATATTGAAATTTAAGATTAAATGTATGCAGGTAATTTGATTTTAAAAAAAATATTTTTTGTAGCCGTTTAAATAGTTTTAATGTTATAATCTCTTTTGAAGGGATTATTTTTTTATGTTCAAAATAACTATTATTGCTTTAGGAAAATTTAAAGAAAAAGCTTATGTGGAGCTGGAAAAAGAATATTTAAAACGCCTCTCCCCTTTTGGAAAAGTGAAAGTTTTGGAATTAGCCGAGATTGGTTATGGTAAGAATCAGGATATAGAAAAAATTAAAGAACAAGAAGCGGAAAAAATTATTAAAGCGTTGCCAAAAGACAGTGTGGTAATTTTGCTTGAAGAAAAAGGCAGTTTGAGAGATAGTAAAGATTTTTCTAAATTTTTGGAACGTCTTGGTTCTTTGGGTAAAGAGCTGGTGTTTGTAATTGGCAGCGGAATTGGCTTACATTCTTCCTTGAAAGAATATTCCAATTATTCAATTTCGCTTTCGCCGCTTACTTTCCCACACAATATGGCGCGTGTAGTTTTAGAGGAACAAATTTACAGAGCGTGTATGATATTAGCAAATCGAGAATATCATAAATAAATTGACCATAATTAAATAAAATTGATCAGAATTGACCATAATTTAAGGGACACGTGTCTCTTTTTTTATTGAGGCGATGATTCCTAGAATTATCCAAAGTAAAAGTTGGGTTTGCTGGAGGGTGTAGAAGTAGTGATCAAATAGCATGAGGATGAGGAAGGAGCAGAGAATAGTAGCAAGTAGTAGGTAGTAGGCAGTAGATTGAAAATCTTGAGAAGCTTTTAGCTTACTGATAAGAACTTTTAGGTGATACAGGAAAAACCAGATTAAGATTAAAGCACCAGGAATGCCTAGCTCGGCTGCGGAAAGTAGGAAATAGTTGTGAATTGGCTGTTTTTGCCAAGGTTTTAAGAGTTTTGTCTCGCCCTCCTCTAATTTTTTACTACTGAAACTATCAATTGGCATGCTTTGCTGATTCAGTTTTTGATAGTTTTGATTTTTATCGTTGTTAAAATTAGTGTGGGGTAAATATTGTTGCATGTGTAACACGCTCTCCCCTGCTCCCACTCCGAAGATTGGGTTGGCCTGAATCATATTAAGTCCAATTTTGTTATATTCTATTCTTTCAACCACAGCGTTATCGGAAATTGTAACACGTGTAAGTAAAAATGAGCGGAAAAGAAGGAAGGAGAAGGCGGAGGAAATAATAACTATAACAAAAACTTTAAGTAACGGTTTTTTATGTTCATTTGTTTTTTGCATATTGTTCGACCTTGTGGAGAACAAAATTTGGACATAGTTTGAAAATTTTAACTTCTCCATAAAGTCGAAGAATAAAATTTTGCTTAGAGTTACCAGGTAAATTAACAGACCTATTACTAATGCTAAATATGCTCCACGTGAAAAGGTTATGGTAAGGCCTAAAATATTAAGGAAAATGCTAATCCCCCATAAAATTTGCCATTTTTTGTTTGTGCTGATGAACAAATAGATGCTTAACATAATTCCAGTGACCAAAAAGGCTGCCAAGAGGTTTGGGTGTGGAAATGTTCCGTAGGCTCTTATATAAGTATGCCCATCAACCACTAATTTTGCGACATTATAGGTATTTGCAGATAAATGTGACTCCCCTAGTCTGTAAAGTCCTAAAGACGTTTGTTTGTAGAACTGTAAAAGCGCAATTATTGACTGAATTACCGAAAAACCCACAAAAACCTTAGCAATTCTCCATTTGTAACTTGTAACTTGTAACTTGTAACTTGCGGCTAGCGCCGCGGCTGTTTCATATGCAACAATCAATTCAAGCCATTTTAGGGTCCAAAATATCGTAGAAGTAGAAAAATGTAAAATTAGGCCTAAAATAAGCCAGAAAAGAAGCAGGGTAGTAGGTAGGAAGTAGTAGATAGGAAGTAGCCAGAACTTGGAAAATCCTTTTATTTTAGCCCAAATTTCTCTACCACGCCTGTCCAGTACCAAAGCCGGTTCCTTATCTACGACTGCGGTATTCGGTAACGTAATTACTTCATTATTTGTCTTATTTATAAGAGAAATTAGGCTTTTGGTGCGGGGTGGTAGGATGAGCAAAAAGCACGTGGTAAAAAGTAAAATATCGCTTAAATATAAGGAAAAACTTGTAAAATCTGAGTATTGACCTGTTAAATAAGCTTCTTTTGTTAAAAAAACATGCCTAATAGGGAAAAAAAGGCTTAAAATAAAGAGAAATAGAGTAATTTTAAATATCTTGTTTTTCATTTGAATATAGTCAATTCATCCTAGGAATAATTTACTCAATCTGATATAATTTACTTATGGGAAAACCACGAATTGCTCAAGAAAAAATTGATGGGATATTTGATTTAAGGCAGAAAGGGCACAGTGTTCCAGAAATTCATAAACTATTGAAGTTACCTAAATCCACCGTTCTCCGGTATTGTAGGGAAGTAGAGATTTTGCCGGAATTTAAGCAGCGCTGGCTAGATAGAAGAAATGCTAGTAAGATTATATCAGATAAAGCGTGGCAAAATGTAAGTAAGTTTTCTGAAGAGCTGATTAGTTCGGTAAATGAGAAGGAGTTAAAAATTTTGGGTGCTGCTTTATATTGGGCGGAAGGAGCGAAAAGGAACTTGAATTTTATAAATTCAGATCCTGAAATGATAAAAGTATTCATTTATATTTTGGTGAATGCATATAAGGTTCCTTTAGGCTCTTTAAAAATCTCTCTTAGAATATTTGAAGATGTTTCTAAGATTGAAGCCTTAAAATTTTGGAGCAATATAACTGGAGTACAGTTAAATGGAAATACATTTATTGATGTAATAAAAGGATCAAAGATGGGTAAGTTACCTTATGGTATGTGCCGTGTGAATGTCAAAAAAGGTGGGTTGCTATTAAAGACTTTCTTTGCTATAAATAAACGAGTTATTTCGCTAATATCTCCTCGTAGCTCAACGGATAGAGCAGTAGCGTCCTAAGCTATTGATGTTGGTTCAATTCCAGCCGAGGAGACCACAACTTTTGATGTTATAATATAAGTAATTAAACAAAAAGAAAAATTTCCGCCAAAGGCGGATCCGTCGGCCTAGGCCGACGGAAAAACAAAAAATATATGATAGAACCAGAGTTGCAGAATTATTTGTCAGGGATAAATCAACACTTGGTTGATATTAAGAAAAAGAAAAACCCCGGTGTTTGGCGTGCATTTTTTAACGGAATCTTTAGCGCGATTGGTTACGCTGTTGGTCTTGCTATTGTTATAGCAGTTCTCGGATGGGTTTTAAAGAAAACCGGGTATTTAGACGCCTTTAAGCAGCAAGCTAAAGATATTCAAGAAATAATTAATCAGGTAAAAGATTTAAAACAGCCGTTTAACCAAACAGGGGAGAGTACTATTGTTTTGCCTGACGGCAGGGTAGTCAAAGTAAAAAATATTCAATAACTTGATAAAATTCAGTTTTTTAGATAATATTATTGGACTTTGAGTAATTTAAATTACTCAAAGTTTTGGGCCCTTAGCTCATTTGGTAGAGCGCTTCCATGGCATGGAAGAGGCGACC
>CAYVNU010000022.1:0-11805 GCA_964453265.1 uncultured Candidatus Saccharibacteria bacterium
AAAGGCACAGTAAATCAACTTTGATGATGTTTTGTCCGCTTATATTCATCAAAGCCTACAAAGCGGACTAAGCTTGTGAATAATTGGAAAATAGATAAGTTCTGGACGAGGGTTTAACTCCCTCCATCTCCACCAGATTGTTTTTTGAGACGCTTTTGTCTTGAGATAACTCAAGAATAAGCGGTAATTGAGCGGTTTGAAAACCATAAACTGGGTCGTAAGTCAGTTTTTGGTCAAAATACATTTGTAATAACAATCGTTGGCGACGGTGATTGTTATCTTGCCATTGTTTTATTGGACTACCAACGAAATCTAACACTACCCTTAAAGCGGTTTGAAATTCTTTTTGAGGGTATTTTATTTTGGCTTGTTTTGTCTTTAATTTTTCTATCTCAGACAAATTATCTGATATTACCTTCTCGTATTGCCCTATAAGCTCTGAATTGGCTGCATTAGCCACTCTCGTGGTTAAAGAGTTATTTTGATGTTCTAGGGCAGATATGTCTTTACTAATGGCATTTTTATAAGTCAGTTGCTGCTCGCTTCTGCTCTGCCAAATATCATTTAATACAGCTTCAATATATTTAAGCACCTCTGTCTGTGGACGCACTTTTTGTAGCAACTTTTCAAAGCTTTGTTCCAACTCCTTTTTTATAATACTTTTATTTTTACGGTTACACCCCGGGGTTTTACAGAGGTAGTAAGGGACTTTCTCTTTTCTACCTTTAAACCACGCCGCTGTTACTGGCTTTTTACATTCTGAACATAAGGCGTAACCTCTAACTGGAAAGTCAGCATTATAGTCTTTCCTTAGTCTTGGTTTAGATTTACCGGACAGAATATCTTGAACAGCCAAGTAAGTTTCGTAACTAATAAAACCTTCATGTTTACCTTGAAATCTTTTTACTCCCCAAGGCTCGTATTCCAAATAGCCGCAATAAAGTAACTCGCTTAGTATTCTTTTCGTACCGTTTAAAGAAAGCGGTCTATCAATATCAAATTTTTTATATTGTGCCAAAATAAAATTTTGAACGGCTTCTAAAGTATTTAGCTGATAATCTCTAAATTTTTCTATCGCTTCTTTATATATACTAGCAAAAGGTTGAACAGGCATTAAAATTTTGCCTTTGAGGTTATGTTTTTGATTTTGCAATCCCGGCGGCGGACAAAATGTCCAGTAACCTGCCTCAAGACGAGCTTTCATTTTATTAATAACCTGCTCTTTGTTTTGTTCTCTTTCTAATTGAGCCCCTGCGGCCATTACCACTTCAATAAATCTACCCGTGGCACTTTCCTCAAATTTAAAATTTAAACATTCCAATTTTACTTTTCTTTTTTGAACAAGCTCTGTTTTTAAAAGTAAATGGACTTGTACATCTCTCGCAAACCTTTTTAAATCATCAAAAATTACTACAAATTTTTCATTTGGGTGGTCGTCTAGAAAAGCTATTAACTTCGTCATTGCTGGCCGGTCAAACAAACCACCCGATATAGCAGGGTCTCTAAACACCTTTGTAACTTCTAATCCTAATTCTTGGGATTTTTGATAACACCTGTGTTCTTGGCTATTTAGCCCGTCTCCTTCCGCAACTTGCCTAGCAGATGAAACCCTGCAATATATTAAAGCCCTTTTATATTCAATTGTTACTTTGATTGTTTTCTTTTTCATAAAGCTCATCTAAAATATCACTTACTATACTATAAGCAGAATTTCTAATTTTCTCAACCTGTTTATCGGTTAAGTTAAATTTTTTAAAATATTCTTTTGTTTCTTCTATTGAAAGCATACGACTAACTTAAAACTATCAGCTATATTTTTCTCGGGTTTTATCAAGATTGACCACAAAAGGAAATTCTACGCGCTCTACGTCTTTTAGCTTTCCCAAAGTCCTATCTAAAATTTCTTTTATTGCATTTAAATTACCCGCTTTGGCCTGTTTAATTAGAGCTTTAACTATTGCGTCTTTCTCCAATATTACCTGCTCAATAAGGTGCGCTTTTATCGCCTCTGCTTGAATGGTGTGATTGGCTTTACTACCTAACGGTCTTCCACCCTTCTTACCATTTTCCCTAGAAATTTGTCCGGGCATATGCTTTTGATTAACCTGAAAACCTGCTTTACTATATTTTTCAAAACAAAAAAACGGCCATGATAGCCGTTTAGGATTTTACCGTTTTGTTTTAAGATGTAGAATTGGCAAATCAATAAAGCACGCAAAAACGCGCTATCAATTTACCAATTCAACACCTTTCTTACTTATAAAATAGCCCTAGAGAGAGTTATCGCTTCTCTAATGATGTCCACCGTCAAACCAATGTATCTGACATGTTGGTACGGACTTGCCTAAAGTCATCCGGTACTTTATAAGGGAAATTTGTAATTGGAACTCCAAACATTAAATTTATACCTGTACTTTTGGCATCCAAGCATAAATCTAACTGGATTGATGATTTTTAGTGTACTGAAAATATTCTAGCACTTTATTAAATTAGGTCAACTGGTGGCCATTTTTCTGGATGTTTTTTGCGCCTAATAAAAGCCCTCACCCAAATAACTACTAGTAATAAAAAACCACCAACAAAAAATAACGCAAATCCAGAAAAAATTATATATTTTATAAAATTAAATACTTGCACATAGCCTATCCTTTCCGCCGGCATAGAAACACAAAGCCCCACGCCAGCATGAGCCTTACGGCTCCATACCAGTTTCCCGGTATGACCCAACGAAGGATAGCTGAACGTGAGGTTCAGTATCTTCGTTGGGTTTTGAGCGCCATGCCTGGTAACAAATACTAGGTTTAGGCTATTAAATTAAAATTAGACTACGTAACCATTTTAGCCTAATAATAGAAAGTTTTCAATTACTTAATGGGCCGGCTAAAAAATTTTATGCGAGAGACATCTCTTTTAAAAAACGAGAAATTTCTTTATTTCTGCCTCTATAGTTTTTTGCTGCGAATAACCCAAGCTTTTCTTGAGTTCTAGTAATAGCCACAAAGCAATTTCTTCGTTCTTCCTCCATTTCTGGTGATGTATCTCCTTCGTTACAACTCTGCCAGGAAGGTAATTCACCCTCGGCCAATCCTGCTACAAGTACTATTCCAAACTCTAAACCTTTTGAAGCGTGAACAGTTAGTAAAGTTACTGCCGAAGGGTCGCGAGGTGGCTCTTTAGAGCGCAAAGCCATTCCTTGAATGATTTCTTGAATTCCAGGGTCCTGACCAATCTCTGAACGGATTTCTTTTATACTGGTATCCCAGGCTAAATTATCTTCTTGTACATCACTTATGGCACCTTCTTCTATACTTGCAGTTCCAAGTAAAAATGGTATAGCTTCTTTTACAACTTTTTTCCAATTGTCGCGAGACTGAATAATTTTCTGTGCGAGAGAGCCAAGCTTTCGCATTATTTCTTGATTTGTATTTAGTGCGGCTATTGCCCAGTGTTCAAAAAAACTATGACCTGCAGCCTCAGCTTCAGCAACTAAAAGGGAGGGGTCTAAATCTAGACCGCTAATTCTATTTGCAGCGTTCACTAACGAATTAAATACGCGTTTATTTGTTGGTCGTAAGGCTTGATCCAAACATGTATGCAACCAAACAAACTGCGGGGAAATAAAATTTTCTCTGTTTTGAACTAAAACCGCTTTTATATCGTGTGTCTTCAAGCATTTTAAAATAGGCTCTAAAAGACTACGAGTTCTTCCTAGAATTGCAATTTTGCCCCAAGATTCTTTTCCTAATTTTAAAATTTCCGAAGCTAAAGCCTCGCATTCTTCAGAGTCCTTTTCAGTAATGTGTAAGTCTATTGCATTTAAAGGTGTCTCTCTACCTGCTATGGTAGGATGTTTTTCGGGAGTTCTTTGGGTATTGTTAGCTACTAATTTGTTTGCAATGGCTACTATTTCGGGAGGACATCTATGGTTTTGGACTAATTGAATAAGTTCTGGTTTATATTGGTCTCTAAATTTTTCAATTTGGCGATAACTGGCTCCTGCCCATCGGTAAATGATCTGGTCATCATCCGCAACAACAAAAATATTCTTAAATTCCCCCGCAGATAGATAATGTAAAAGCCACGCTTGTGCAGGCGTTGTATCTTGGAACTCATCTATCATCCAAAACGGATAAGATTGTCTTATTCTAGCCGC
The DNA here is from genome assembly GCA_964453265.1 of uncultured Candidatus Saccharibacteria bacterium. Lineage (GTDB taxonomy): Bacteria > Patescibacteriota > Doudnabacteria > UBA920 > UBA920 > CAYVNU01. The sequence goes on from CAYVNU010000022.1 coordinate 4,154, forward strand.
AACTGCAGGTACTTTTGCTAACAATCTGCAAGTTTCTAAAATAAGCCCTTCAAAATCCATGGCGTTTTCTTCATGCAATTTGTCTTCATAAAGTCTATATACTTTTGCCATCTGAGGATTTTTTATTTTATTCAAAACCTTTTCTGGAACTACAAGGTTAGATTTCATTTTTTTAATTGCACTTAACCAACGAATATCGTCAAGTGAAAAATTCTTTCCTTCACTAATTGCTTTTTGTAACGCATCTAACAACAAGGCTTCTTGGTCATCCTTTTGACCAAATATAACAAAGTCCGGTTTTATGCCAATATGAGAGCCGTGCTGTCCCAATATTTGCATGCAAAAACCGTGGAAAGTTCCTATGAAGGTTCTTTCTTCAACTAGACCTGGAGCTAAGATTTCTACCCTGCTACGCATTTCTGTCGCAGCCTTATTAGTATAAGTTAAAGCTAAAATGCGAAATTTTCGACTTGAAGAATCTTCAAGCAATCTTGCAATGCGTGTAGTTAAAACCCTGGTTTTGCCAGCGCCTGGCCCCGCTAAAATAAGAGCCGGACCATCTTGCCAGTTAACAGCGTCTTTTTGTATAGGGGTAAGACTATCTAAGGATTTTTTTAGTTCTTCGGTCATATACGCCCATTTTTTAAGTCATCAATTAAGGTAATATATTTTGCAGGCATTTTTGAGGCTAAAGTAGCATCTGCAATTATTTTGGGTGCTAAACGAGCCATGTAAGCTGTTTTTTTATTTTTTAGACGCTTCGTAAATTCATCTATAGAACAAGTTCCAGCTGCAGAGCCACTAATTTCTACCATAATTGTTCTTAGTAATTTTTCGTGGCCGTCCGCTAATAATTGGTCTTCTAAATCGTTTGGCAAAGGCAATGTATCAAAGTGACTGGTTAAATCACTTGCATTAAAACCTCTTTTTTCAAGCTGTTTTTTAAAATTTTCACTTTGAGGATCCCCATCTGTTATCATGCGCCAAGGAATTTTTAAACCTTCGGCAAGGGCCGCATATATACCCGCATTCCCATTGTTTTGGAAGTCAATTAAAGCAACACCGTGCTGGTCAAGGTCATATCCCTGAGCCTGGCCGAGGGCATTGAGGAGCATACATTCCGAAGGACCTTCAATCATTATCCAGCGAGTAGCGAAAAAAATATCCCCCCTAATGCGCCGACCTAAAAATGCAAGTTCCTCTTCATCTTCTGCAGAAATTAGGGTTCTACAAGAATGACGAAAATTTTCAAATTTTGCAGCCATGGTCGCTGCATCTTTAGTACCGCGCCAACAGTCAGCCAAACTGTGCGATACGGATTCTTCAAAACTGACTGAAGACTCAATATTTTTAGTAATTGGGTCTTTTGTAAACTGAACCCATTTCTTTCCGGTAACCAATTTTTCAATTTCCGGCGTCCATGGAATATCCGAAGTATTTTTTTTCTTTAATGATACTACTTCAGTAGCTCCATTGCGAAACCTAACTATCCTTAAATTATGCAGCGGGACATTTTGGACAAAATAGGGCGAATGGCTTGTGGTTAATTTTTGACCCGGTAACTCCGAAATCCTTTTCCATAAAGTTCTTACAGCATGAGGGTGTAAGTGAACTTCGGGTTCTTCTATAGCAAAAATAGGCTCAGCGCCTTCATATAAACCATCGGAAAGCTGTTGAATTACAGCTGCTTGAAATAAAAAAATTACAGATAAACTTTGAAGTCCCTGTCCATGATGGTCTAGGGGTAGCCAGGGAAGAAGATTTTCATTGCGAAGCACTACCCCAGCTCGGGCAAGTAAATCCCAAACATTCATAGGCAGCATTCTCATTCTTGCCCCTCCAGGTGTATCTCCTATTGCGACTTCTGTTGCGCGCCCAATAGTCTCAGCAATCTGGGATAATTTTGGGTCAGCCGCTAATAATTTTTCATCAAGTTGATCAAGAGTTTCTTTAATTTCTTTTTGTAACACCGGAGGAACTTTTACAGTACGGAGAAGTCCTCCCCAGTTATGAGACCTGGATGTAAATTCATCGCTAACATCTCTTAAGGCTCCAAGCCAAAAGAATAATATATAGTCATAAAATCCTGAGAGGTTAATTGCTCTTCGTTTAGGAGGTAGTGCGTTACCAGCTGAATCAAGAAACTCCCAAGCAGGTTCAAAAGTTTCCTTTTCCACATTCCAAGAGTAGGTTATGGTTACCGCAACTTTATTTATCCCCTCGGAGGATACGGTCATAATATCCTCCAGATTGGCGACCATGTCTGCCGGCCAAATGCCTTTATTTGGCTCTTCAAATTCAAAATGTATTTTTACTGGTGGCGCAGTTCTCGGGTCTGTGGCTTCATCTGGACGATGAACATCGTCCTCTGTAAACCCTGTTCCTCTTTGCCCCCAACGCCGGGACAGGGCTATTCTTACTGCCTCTAAAATCGCTGACTTACCTGCGTTATTTGGCCCAATAAAAACAGTGGTTTCATCCAAACTTATATCTAAAGATTTAATAGATCGAAAATTTTCAATTCGCAGCTTTGTGATTTTCATATAACCTATTTTAAATATAAAGCTAAATTTGCTTTAAACATAGCACTTTTTCTTGTTATTTCCAAGTTTAAATAAACACCGGGGAAGCCGGTGTTTATTTGGTGCCAGAAAATATTTTAGCGTTACTTTAGTAATTGACTAGCAGCAATACTTAAAATAAAACCTACAATAACGACCCAAAAAAGATTTGAGCGCAACCGCTCTTTTTTATGATTCTCTTCAATCTCGTCACCGATTAAAAATATTAGGTTTGGGAATAAACTATAAACTAATGACCCTACGGACACTACCAAGATTAGAACACAAATTGTTGAGAAACCCGATAGTCCTAGCTGGTTTGTCCCAGAGTTTAAAGTAACAAAAACAGAAGGCAAGGCATTTAAGTATTTTTGTAATACGAATACTGTTATAAATAAAAAAACGAAAGTAATACTGATGACTAGAGTAAAAGTTTTTGGACGGCTAAGTTTAAAGTGGGTTAGTCTGTCTTCTACAACGGATTGAGCTAGAAAAACTTTTTGCCTGTCCGGTCCTGATATTTCCAAGGAGACGTTTAATATAAATTTTTTTTCTCCTTTAATAATTTTGGTTTTACAGAAACTTAAACATATCTCCATGTCAGAAGATTTTGCGAGCATCTTTAACTCATTTATTTTTCTCCCACTCCTGTTTTCATCCTTTATAACGTCTTCTAAAGTAGCCTTTTCAATAGAACTTTGGTCACTGTAGGTAAGACTAAAATGAACTTCTGGATTTACCAAAAGTTTAGTAATTTCATCGTAAAGCCTCCTCAGTCCTTGTTCGTCAATTTCCAAAGGCTTTTTATTATAAATTTTACTGACTTTTACTATAGGCATAAGGGTATTATACTTATATTCGTACCATGTTTCAACGTAAGTTTATACGGCCGGTTATGATGTTTAAATACTCTTATGTGATTGTAGTTTTAGATTTTATTCAACAAACCCCGAGACTTTCATAAGCTTTTATAAGCCCGTAGCTATTCATGACCCACTCAATTATTGAGTTTAAAGAATTTTGGAGTGTGTCCACCACTGCTTCGCTAAAGCTTCGCAGTGCGAGCACTCGTACAACTTACGTTGTAGTAAAATGATTGAGTACGTAATTTCGAAGCAGTGCCCTTCGAAGCTTTCTTGTTCTGCGAAGTTTTAACGAAGCAGAAAGCGAAGTAGGGCTTTATAGCAATATATGTGCTTAAGTATTTTTTTATGCACTACACCTACATCCTCCAAAGCCTCAAAGATGGTAGCCATTATGTAGGTTCAACTCACGATTTAAAATCAAGAGTCATAAAACACAACAACGGAGAAGTAACCTATACCTCTAAAAAGAAACCTTGGAAAATTATTTGGTACTGCGCATTCCCAACAAAAAAACAAGCAATAGAATTTGAAATGTATTTAAAACAGGGTTCTGGATTTGCCTTTGCAAGAAAACATTTACTCTAAACTAAAATAAACCGCTCTAAGCGGTTTTTTAGTTTGCAAAAGCCACCACAAAAAGGTGACCTTCGCATACTTCGCATACCTTCGTATATGGGTCATGTCCCCATTTCCGTTCATTTAGTTTGCAAAGGGTACCATGCAATGGTGAGCTTCGTATAGGCCTTCGTGTATTCGTATACTGCTCTCTGTATTCCATTCATAACATCCTTCAAAATAAAACACGGCCATAAGATCTGGCCGTGTTGTCCACCAAGAACTGGGCGAACTCAGCGTGTAGATTTTTCGTCAGTGCGGACGGCTGACCCTTAGGAAGCGCGGTATCCCAACTTCTGGAAAGCGAGTGCCCAGAATTCATCCCAGAATGCCATGGCGTTTTGGAACGCTTCAAGCACCTCTTGTGCTGTGTACCCTTCCTTCTGCTGCTTTGCCACATTTTCCATCCAGTCCAACGCGTTGCCGTGGGACCAGATAATATGTTTGGGCTCAACATCCACATGGATGGAAAGGTAAAAATCGGACGTCAGCAGATCCTGGCGGCCGCGTAGCCGGGTAATTTGCTGGAAGTAGTCCGAGATGTCAAGCGCAGGGTGCTCAATTGCCGCCACATACCCCGTAGCCTGAGCTGGCGTCATTGCGGCGATCGAACGGTGAAATTTGCTCACCAGTTCCTCGGCCTCAGGGTCGACGTTTAGTTTTCCGCCCAGCTTTACGATGAGCTTCTCCAGGAGCTTGTAATGGGGCTCGTCGCCCCGCTTTACCATCCCGTCTTCTTCCTGGTAGTTTTTCATGATCAGGAATCGGTCTTCCCAATCCGGGTAGGCAGCCGCAATGTGCAGAAGGATCTGCGGCTGGTGCCGGCTTACCGGATACCAGTAATTGAAAAATCGGTACATCGCGTCCGGCTCCAATTGCGGGTTGCTGTTGAGCCACGTTAGGTACGGATTATGGCCGCGATGCTTGTAGACGGTGAACTTGGAAAATCTGTCGAGGTATCCCTCAGCTTTCCGTTGTTGCGCCTCTAGGGTATCAGGAATTGCAGTATTTGAAGTCATATGTTTCTTCCTTTTGGCGATACGTAATCCTCATATTTCATTGTAATGCGATTGTTCTATTGTAGAACAATTTAGTGCATTATGAAATAGTCTTTGTCAATGAGCTGTTTGTTTTGCATTGACAATACTACAGAAATGTGGTACTTTGATTTGTATATAATAGGAGAGACAATGGCTGATAGGTTGCTTGTGGTGTGTCCGAAGGCTGATGTGGAGTTTCTGAATTCTAATCTTAACTCCCATCCGCGGTTAAGGGTTTGGGAGAAAATCTTTGCTACCGACGCAGAGATAGCCCTTACGGAGATTCAAAAGGGTATCCAATTCGGTGCCCTTATCTGCGGGACTATTGTTCCGCGAACCCCAGATGCGGAACCCACTCGCGAAGGAAGGATTATGGTGTATGAGGCTGCTGACGCGCTCATACCCGATACCCCAGTTTTCTTTCACGCAGAGTCAGGAGTTAGTAAGATTGAAGTGGTAATAGGGATGTTAGTTGGGTATCTCGAAGACCCAGATCAATTTATTTCTATAACCATCGATAAGCCCGATCAACTTCAATAAGTTTTGGTATCAACAATAAACCGCCGCCCGCATCGAAGTTTGATGTTGCGGCGGCGTTTTTATTTTATGTCATAATTAAAAAACAGGGGGTCAAGTCTTGACATTTGACATTGGAAAATTGAAAGACCGTAAAATGTACATCAGCGCTTGGTAGCACCAATATTCACTCTACGGTCTTTTTGATTGTTTCTTGTTGTGCTCAGGCTGCGTCGGCTAGGCTGAGCAAGTATTCGTAACTGGCGGTTATTTCGCTGTAGAACTCCGGGGGTTTCGGTGCGTAGTACTGAACGAGACCCTCAAAAGTGGCGAGGCGGAAGGGAATGTACGCGGGTTTGATACCTTCCGGCACCCGTTCCAGTTCCTCTTTGAGCGTTTCAACACACCCTTTGCGGTCGCGGTACACGACACACATCACTTCGTGCCAGAATATATACTCGCTAAACTCTTCCGGCGTTGAGTCCGCTATGAAGAAAAACCTTACACCCTCGTGCTCAACCAACCCTACGAACCCTGGCAGTCGGGGCTCGAACTCTTGTTTAACGACCCGCACAGTAAAGTGCAGGTCGCACATCACCTCCTTGGTTTCTGAAACCAAAAGGGGCAACATGCTCTCAAGAAACTCTCTCATTTGTTATCCTCCCTAGAAAACAATCAAGTATATCATACCAACTAAGTTTTTTCAAGCTTTGGTTATGGACTTTGTTTGAATAGTTTTGTATAATTTCGACATTCGTGAAAATTCAATTCTGAGGAGGTTCGTATGGTTGAGCTTTTGGGCTGGACAGGAGTTTTGTTTGCGTTGGCGCTTGTGTGTTACACTGGCGCGATTATAGCTAACCAAATGGCGACTTTTAACATTTTTGAAGGATGGATTGCCGCGCTCTTTGGTTTTGGTCTCTGCTTCAACCTAGCCGGTCTGGTTGTTCGTGGTCTGACCTTAGAATGGCAATTTAGCAGCCAGGCTGTGTTTGGAATTATTGCGTGCACGCTCATGGCTGCTCACTTTGGTTGGTGTCTTAAAGCTTATTTGGGTTTTGCTAAGCAGTTGGCAATCTTTAGGGATTACGCAATTGTTGTCTGGGCAATTTGGCTCCTCTGGTTTTCCAGGAGCATTTCGGAAACTTTCCTCCAAAGTCTGGCTATTTACGCGGTGATCGGAATTGGGGCTATTTGCGTTTACCGCTATTTGCTAGAAGCTAGGTCAGGCAGGCGTTAAACGCCGAAATAGTTTTTCAAGGCGTGCGTTCGGGATTTTATTTCCGGCGCACGCTTGTATTTTTTTTACAAATACTAACAACCTAACCGGTTGTTTAAGAGTTAGTTTTGCCGTAGAAAAAGTTCGGTAAAATCAAGAGTCGAATAAAATTTGCTATACTATAAATAGCAAAATTAAAAACATCCGCCAAAATTTAAAAAATTATGGTGGACAAAAATATGCAATATATAGAAATTGGGGAGTCTAAGCTTTCAAAGTTTTTGTTTTCTTCCAGCGGCTTTGCTTGGTTTTGGCTTTTTGCCCGCGTTTATGTGGGTTATGAATGGTTTATGGCCGGTTGGGGCAAATTGGGCAATGCGGTTTGGACAGGGGACAAGGCCGGAGTAGCTATAACCGGTTTTTTGCAAGGCGCGCTTAGTAAAACTTCCGGTCCGCACCCGGACGTGAGCGGTTGGTATGCGTGGTTTTTACAAAATGTAGCTTTGCCGCATGCTTCGTTTTTTTCGCATCTTGTGGTTTACGGCGAACTGTTAGTGGGCATAGCTTTAATTCTAGGCGTCTTTACCGGTATAGCCGCGTTCTTTGGCAGCTTTATGAACTTAAATTATTTGTTTGCCGGTACCGTGAGCATTAACCCGCTATTGTTGCTCGTTCAACTATTTTTAATTCTCGCCTGGAAATGCGCAGGCCACTATGGACTTGATAAATATTTACTCCCAGCCTTAGGTACTCCTTGGGAGAGGGTGGTAGTAAGTAGGGAAGTAGGGAAGTAGGGAAGTAGGGAAGTAGGGAAGTAGGGAAGTAGGGAAGTAGG
>CAYVNU010000022.1:11905-20696 GCA_964453265.1 uncultured Candidatus Saccharibacteria bacterium
GGGCGTTTAAATACCTTTAATTTTTTTAGTTATCCACTTTTATTGGCCAAACTGAGATATTTTAAATGCCTTTAATTTTTGGAGTTGTGGTGGGGGTTTCTGGTGCGGGTGGATTTTGATTTTCATCCCAATTCATATTGGCATCGGGTTCGGGAATTTCTAAGCGGTCTAAATTATTACCTGAGTAATTAGGAATTAATTTACTAGAGCCACTTAGCTTGCTTTCTATTTTCTTTGCGCTAAAGAAATAGACACTAGAAGCGCCCGAAGCTTGAACATTTAAAAGATTAGTAGTAAACAAATACGTTTTGCTGGCGCCACTTAATTTAATATAGGCAGCGTCAATATTGGTTTTCATTTGGCTAAAGTCGCTTTGACTGGCACCGGAAGCGTCTATATTTAAGTTGTTTATTTCTCCGCTAAAAGTTAAGCGTGAAGCGCCGGAAAGTTTAGCTGTAAAATTATTCACTACGGCATCTAAATTAATTCGGCTGGCGCCGGAAAGTTTTACGGTAAAATCATTTTGGGTAAAACCAAAAGCATTAACTTTGCTGGCGCCTTCGGCTTTTACATTTTGCAAAGCCGGCATTTGGATTTCAAATTCCAAAGGTTTTTTAAAACAAAATAGGCAGAATTTTACCCCGGAGTTTTGGTTTAAAACTAAGATTTGGTTTTGCACTCCGGCGTTTAGCTGGTCTAAGTCGTTTTGGCGGCCTTTGGCAATAATTTTAAAACTTTCTCCTTTGGTAATTGTGGCAACCGAGGCGGAATTTATTTCAACGGAATTAAAATCCTGCAAACTTAAAGTCCGGCTTTCGGTTTTAAACTTCTGTTCATTTTTATAAATATTTTCTATTTGCGGAGCGAGTTTAAGCCCCAAATTGGCGCTTAAGGCTAAGGCAATAATCCATAAGGCTACAAGTGAGAAGCCGGCAAATTTTGTAAGTATAAAACGTAAAGTGGCCAGACTCGCTCCGAGCACAATAATTAAAATTAGAGGAACAAAAATTACAAAGAAGGCGCTAATAACAGCTAAGTAGTAAGTTGTGCCAAAGGCAATTGAACTTAAGGGGAAATCTAAATACGGTGAATTAATATTTACCAGCAAGCTAATAAATATTAGAAATAAAAAAGCCATAGCTATGCCTGAAGCAATGCTTAAGAGTGCGCCAATGACCCTAAAAAATATTGGAACTAATTTTTTTATTAGGTTTGCCAAAGCCCTAAGCAAGCTACCTAAAGCGTAGACTGGGGCGGAGAGTATTTTCTTTATTTTGCTAGAATCTTTTTTTTTAAATTCTTCCACGCGTTCTTTAACAACTGCTTCTACGTTTTTTAAATTTACCGGCTGTCCGCGCATTTGCATTTTTTGCGTGTCGGTTTTTGCTTCCGGTAAAATTAGCCAGAGGGCAATGTATAAAATTATGCCAAAGCCGCTGCCTAAAGTCAGTAAAATAAAGCCCAAGCGCACCCAGACAGAGTCTACTCCAAAGTAAGCCGCAATGCCGCTGGCTACGCCCGCAATAATTATATCGTCGGGGTTCCTATACATTTTTCGGTTTAAATTTTCCTGACTGGCTGTATTTTGGCTTGTTGTATCGGCTGCGTTTAATTCTTCCGGGCTGCCCATATTTTTTATTTCTTCTTCAGCCATTTGTAGGGTAATAATTTTGTTTACGGCTTTTGCCGCAAACTGTTCAGCCAGGCGGGATTCAATGTCTTCAATTATTTCACTCCCGCCGGGGTAGGTATTAAAATGCGCGGAGAGGGTTTTTAAATACTGGTCTAATTTTTGGTAAGCATCTTCTTCCACGGAAAAATTTATTTTCCCTAGAGAAATAGTTATGGTTTTTTTCATAAAAAATAATTTAAAATTTTTCCTGGGCTTTTTTAGTTAATGATTTTATAGATTTTTCTAAAGTTTCCCAGGTCTGGTTTAAGGTTTGTAGCATGCTGTGGCCTTTTTTGGTAAGTTTGTAGTATTTGCGGGGCGGTCCGGAATTAGATTCTTCCCACCTGTATTCCAAAAGTTCGTCGGTTTTTAGCCTAGAGAGCAGGGGGTAGAGAGTGCCTTCTACAACCAGTAGGTTATCTTCTTTTAATTCTTTTAAAATATCGGAGGCATAAAGTTCGCCCCTGGCAATGGTTAGTAAAATACAATATTCTAAAAGCCCTTTGCGCATTTGCGCTTGAGAATTTTCTAAATTCTTTTCAACAGTAGTCATAAGAAATAAGTTAAGTAACTGCTACTAGTATATACTAAACTACCTTGCAATGCAAGGTAGTGGGTTGTGGATAAGATATATTTTAAGATAAATAGCTATTTTATTGGAGTGCGTTATCCGTTGCCGGCTTGTTAGAATAGTACTTATAGCAATACAAAAAAACTGATTGTGTGAATGAAATTAGGTAATTAAAAAACAAAAAAGCCTTTATTTAAGACTTTTTGTATTTTATAGTCAATTAATTTGTTTAAGAGCTTCTTTTATTTTAAAAGCGACTGCAGGTTTTTAATTTTGCCTTCGGTTATTTCCCATTCGTAAATGTCGGTGTTGGCAATGTCTTTGTTGGTGTCGTAGGCTCTGAAAATTCTGGGAATTTCCGGAAAATGAAAAAGCAGCAGCCGAATAACGCCGTTATGGGTTACAATGCCAATGTTTTTATGGTCGTAGTTTTTTACAATATCTAAAATCGCGCCAATGGTTCTTTGTCTGACATCTTCCACGCTTTCGCCGCCGTACGGTCTATAGTCGTAAGTTTGCATGGTTTCGCGTTCTCGGTTTTCCGGCAAAATTTTATCCCATTCGTCTAAAGATTTGCCGGTTAAGCTGCCAAAGTCGCGTTCTCTAAGCCTATAGTCATGCAAAATTGGTACGGGTTCTTGTAAGGCCTGGTCAATTATAGCAGCGCTTTCTTCGGCTCTGTGCAAATAGGAAGTAAACAGCAGGTCTAAGTCCAGGTGCTTTACAATAGGCACCAGGCTTTGCATTTGCATAACGCCTTTGGTATCTAAATAGTCGTCAATTTGCACGCCTTGGCGTATGCGTTTTTTATTGCTGGAAGTTTCCCCATGCCTTATAAAGTAGAGCATGGTAGAATTTCTAATTTTTATCATTTTAAAATTTCTCAAAAAGAAGCTGCTTTGTGGCAGCTTCTAAAAGTTTTTTATTTAGCGGTTTTTTTTGTGGATGTTTTTTTGGCCGGAGCTTTTTTAGAAATTGCTTTTGTAACTTGTTTGGCTATGGCATTATAATCGCTTTTTAACTCCTTACTTAAGGCAGTTAAATCTTTCGGGTCAAGCTTTTTTAGCTTTTCGTATTCCGCCATAACTTTACTAACTGCTTTGTCGTACATTGGTTTAGAAAAATTTTCTACCTTTTTAACCTCTTTAAGTACGTCACTTTTGGCTTTATTTGCCCATTTTAAAGCTCCTGCTTGGTGTTTTTTACCATTTTTGCCAAAAAAATAGTAGGCTCCTGCCGCAGCTGCGCCTAAAGCTGCAAGTCCGGCGCCGGTTTTTGCCATGTTGTTGTTAGATTTTGTCATAGGATTGTTCGTTAGTTTTTACCAGGCTTATTATGTCTTTTATAAACAGAAGAAAAAAAGTTCAGCAAAGATTTTATTTTAACCCCTTGCCGTACATTGCTGCGCAAATCGGATAAATCTTCAGCTATTAAGTCGCTTTCTTTTTTAGCTTTTTGGGAAATATAATTAACAGATTTAGTAATGCGGATTATGTAGTAGCCGGCTACCAAGCAAACAACGCAAATAATAACCACTAAAATACTGGCTAAAAAGAAAAATATATCTTGTTTTAAGAAATCTTGCATAAGAGTCAATATGACATACTAACATGTTAACATTTTAACATCATAACAATAAAAGATTTTCTTTGATAAAATGTTAGGATGATAATATATTAAGATGTTTTCTTGTATTTATTTGTAGTAGCTTTTTATTTCGAACAATATATAGAGAGAAATGGCTGTGCCAATTATTAGGCTGCCAAAATCCATAGAAATTAAACTACCTAAGCTGGTAACTAGAGTAGAATAAAAAAGCAGACGCCAGCCGGACATTTGGCGTTTAAATAATGCAGGTAGAGCCATGGCCTCTAAAATAAATGAAGCTAAGGCTAGAATTCCGCTGACAAAGTATAGTCCGCCAGTGTGAATGCCGCGATAGCCGTACATCATGGACATGGGAGCAAAAACAGCTGTAAGGCCTAAAGCTAGAAGTATGCCTGGAATAGCAAAAATCATAAAAACTAAAGCTATCCATGGACCATAGTGGACTATAAATTCTTTAACGCCAGCCGGCAAATGAATGGTAATTTTAGAGTAAACTTTACCGACTTCTTCTTCAATTTGTTTTAAAAATCCGGCTGAAGGCTGGCCTGAAGGGGGAGTGTTAGGGGTTTGATTTTGTGTTTGTCCCGCCCCGTTAGAAGTATCCATATATTTTGTTTATATTTATTTAATGTTAAGCGTTAATTGTGCCCATTAGATTAGCTAGTGCTTCTAACGGGGTACCTGTATTATAGCACAAATTAATTGACATAATTTAAAAAATTGAACAAAATTGACAAAATTTGAAATGCATCCTTAATTATGTCAATTCCGTCGATTTTGTCATTTTTGTTCAATTCACTTGCTTTCCATACCTTTTAAACAATTCTTCCAAAATATGCTGGTACTGTTTTCTAATGCTTTCATCACGGCCAACTTCTAGCACCTCGTCGTTAAGGTTCGTGGCTGCGCTAGTCCAATTAAAGCTGCCTGAGGCATAGGCCTTGTCTGTTACCACAGCTTTCATGTGCATAATCGCGCTGTGGTCTTGTTCGTAGACCGGAATGTCTGCTTTTTTTAGCTCGTCTATTATTTTCTTTTGGCTCTCTATTTGGTTGTACTGGGAACGGTCGTTAATGCCAACAACTTTTAAGCCCCTGTATTTAGCTGCCAAAAGCGCGTCTTTTATGTCTGTCCTGGTAAAGGTATAAATGGCAAAATAGACAAATTGGTCAGCATCGCGTATAACTTCAATAATTTTTTTATTTAATTGCGTGTCTTGATTATAAAAAACTTCCACCTGATGCGCTGGCTGGTAATGGTAGGTGTAGTAGAACTGGGCGGAAAGGGCAATTAATAGAACTATGACTAGTACGTATAGTTTTTCTTTTGTTTGGAAATTCATAAAATTAATAACCGCAAATTACGTAAGAATATGAACTTTGAAACATGTTGGGTAGATTTTTCCAAAGACAATTACATTCTGAACCTTTAATTTCGGTTGGCGGACGCGCGCTGTCACTTTCTAGCTGGGTCGCGCCTAATAAATATACATCAGCGGAAGCAGCTACACAGCTGCCGCCCTGATAAAGGTAATTTTTTGGGGCTACGTAGTAAAAGTATTGAAAGCCACCACCCGGCGCGCCGTTGTAGCCTCCTGGACTATTTGTTGGGTCAAGTGGAACTTTGCTCATAATTCCATCGGTAACTAAAAAATTCATAAACCCGTTTCCGGCGTTGTTAGTAGAAAGATCCCACCATCCGTCCCACCAACCGGGAGAGACATTACTGCGACCGTAAGCAGAAGGGGAAGGGAGGCTCCCGTGGTTTGATATATAAAGTTCCAAAGCTTTCTGAATTTGTTTTAAATCGGCAATTCTTTTGGTGTCGCGCGACTTGGCTCTAGCTTTGGTCAAAGCAATTAATGTGACAGATGCCAATAATCCAATTATTGAAATAACAACTAATATTTCAATTAATGTAAACCCAGTTCCACTTTTCCTTACAAAGCCGTATGATTTTTTTTGCCTCAATTTTTTAAAGAAAGACATAACAAACCTTTATTTTAAATATTTTCCCTTATTTCTTTTTTTGCATCCCGATTTTTTATGTATTCGCGCTTGTCTGTTTTTTTCCTTGTCTTGCCTACACCAATTCTAATTTTAACCCAGCCTTTGGGTGTTACTAAAATTTCAAGAGGAATAAGTACCAGGCCTTTTTCTTTGCCTAAGAGTTTTTGAATCTCGTCTTTTTTAAGTAAAAGTTTTCGGCTTTGGGTCGGGTCGTATTTTTCACTGGGCGCGTATTTGTAAGGACCAATGTGACAGTTTATTAAGCTTGCGCCATTTATTCCTACCGTCACGTAAGAGCCGGTTAAAGAAGTATTTCCAGCTTTAACCGACTTAACTTCCGCGCCACTCAATACCAAGCCCGCCACGAAAGTGTCTTTAATTTCGTAGTCATAACGCGCGCGCTTGTTTTCGGCTAATAGCTTCATACAATATTAGTTCTCTCTCCAATACTTGGAGAGAGTTAGAGAGAGGTTATGCCAAGCGATTTTGCTATTTTTTCTAAAACAACTGCAATATCAAAATCAATTTCATTGTTCCAGAACCTTAGGATTTTGTAATTTTTTGAAACTAAAAAATTATCTCTATTAAAATCCGGGGATTTTTTATTAGGAAAGTTATGCCCGCCACCGTCCAGTTCAATAATAAGCTTTGCTTCTTGGCAACAGAAATCAACAATATATGTTCCTATTGGAACCTGGCGTTTAAATTTAAAATCGTAGAACCTTCGGCCTCTTAGGTGTTTCCAGAGTTTAGTTTCCCATGGAGTCTGATTTGATCTTAGATTTTTACTAAAGGGGGTTTGAAACGCTTTCATTTAACCTCTCCCTTAATCCCTCTCCAAGAATTGGAGAGGGTAAATATAATGTATATTCTACCATTGTTTCACTTTTTTTACCAATTTATGCTATAATAATTGCATTATATGACTAGTGAAACAGCAAAAAATTATGTTAGCCATGTGCTTTCCAGTGCCCTGTCTAACTTAAAGTTAACCTCGCATTTAGATGTTTTAACTATAAATAGTCCGGAGTCCGAGTTTGGCGATTATAGCACCAACGCTGCTTTGGTTTTGGCAAAAAAGGTAAAAGTGAGTCCAAAGGAAGTTGCGGCAAAAATTATTGAAGAAATAGTTAAGCAAGACACCAAACATTATTTAAAGTTAGTTGAGGAAAAGGGCGGGTTCATAAATTTTACTTTTTCGGAAAGTTTTTTAGTCTCCAATCTTTCCAAAATTATCGATGAGCAGGATTTATACGGCGCGTCGCTTTTAGGTAGTGGAAAAAAAATATTAGTAGAATATTTTCAGCCAAACGTGGCAAAGCCGCTGCATCTTGGCCATTTAAGAACTGCCATTATTGGCGACAGTTTATTTAGAATTTTTTTGTCGCAAGGCTATAAAGCCCAGAGCGACACTCACTTAGGCGACTGGGGTACACAGTTTGGAATTTTAATTTGGGCATACAAAACTTTTGGCGACAAAAATTTAGTAGAAAAAAATCCTATAGAGGAATTAAATAAACTTTACGTAGAAGCGAACGCAAAAATTAAGGAAAATCCGGAAGCTTTAGAAGAAGGCAAAGCCGAGTTTGTAAAACTAGAAAAAGGTGATAAAGAAAACCGTGAACTTTGGAAAAAGTTTAGAGACTGGTCTTGGCAAGAGTTCGACGTAGTTTATAAGGACCTTGAAATTAGAAAAGCAGACAACGACTGGCCGGAAAGTTTTTTTGAAGACAAAATGCCAGCGGTAATATCGGAACTTAAAGAAAAAGGATTGTTAAAAGATTCGCAAGGAGCGCAGATTGTAGACCTCTCCGCCGAAAGCCTTGCTAGGCATTCAGGCGGATCCGCCACAATGGCCCAAGGGCCTTTGGGTGGAGAAGCTAATTTAGGCGTGGCAGTAATTTTAAAATCCGACGGCGGTACAACTTATTTACTCCGCGACCTTGCTACCTATATTTATAGAAAAGCGCAAGGTTTTGAAAAACAATTTTATGTGGTAGATGTTCGCCAGGCTCATACTTTAAAACAGACCTTTAAAATTTTGGAACTCTTGGGACATATAACATCTAGTGATGAAGCAACACATATTGCCTACGGATTTTTAACTTTGCCGGAAGGCGCTATGAGTACCAGGAAAGGAACAGTGGTGGGAGCAAAGGAATTTATTGCAAATGTTCAGCAAGAGGCCTTGCGGATAATTGAAGAAAAAAATCCGGAGTTGCCATCGAAGGCTGTTGTTGCAAAACAAGTCGCGGCTGGAGCGCTTAAGTATTTTGACTTAAGCCACAACCTAAAAAGCGACATAGTCTTTGACCCAAAAAAAGCTATTACGTTTGAAGGCAATACCGGCCCGTATCTTATGTACACGCATGCTAGGATTCACGGAATATTGCGGAAGGCAGGAAGTGTAGCGCGCCCATTTATGGGCCAATCAGAAACCACTGAAGCCGATAAATCGGCACGCTACAATCAGCAAGAGATCAAGGTCCTCCGCAAACTCCTAAAATTCCCCGAAACCGTATCTCAAGTAGCCGAAGACCATTTGCCTAACATACTGTGTAACTACCTATTTGAACTTTCCCAAACCTTTAACGCGTTTTACCAGGAAGTGCCTGTGCTTCAGGAAACCGATGAAGAAAAAAAGAATTTCCGCTTACAATTAATAACCGCCACAGCGCAAGTGCTAAGAAACGGACTTTACTTACTTGGGATTGAGGCACCGGAAGAAATGTAACTACAGAACTACAGAACTACAGAACTACAGAACTACAGAACTACAGAATTAAATACTCTACAGAAACCTACAGAATCATCTATCAGAAAATATATTAAAAAATTTAGTTTGTAATATTTTATGAGCGAAGAAAAACAATCATAACCTGATTCTCCCGCTAGAGTGTTACCAAATAGGGTTTGTGTTATTGCAATAAT
>CAYVNU010000023.1:0-19303 GCA_964453265.1 uncultured Candidatus Saccharibacteria bacterium
GCGAGCTGGGTTCAAAACGTCGTGAGACAGTTTGGTCCTTATCTGCTGTGGGTGTTCGAAACTTGAGTAGTCGCATCTCTAGTACGAGAGGACCGAGATGCATAGACCTCTGGTGTACCCGTTGTCCTGTCAAGGGCATGGCGGGGTAGCTAGGTCTAGTTTGGATAAGCGCTGAATGCATATAAGCGTGAAGCCGTCTACAATACAAGGTTTCGTTTTTAGTCGCAAGACTAAAGAAAGGTTCGGGGAAGACTACCCCGTATCAAATTAGTAAGTAGTAAGTAGGGAAGTAGTGAGTAGCAGCAATGCTACCTACTACCAACTACAAGCTACTGACTAACTTATAGGTTGCAGGTGTAAGAACAGTAATGTTTTAAGCCGAGCAATACTAATCAACCAAAAGTTTTAATTTTTATTGACTAGCAATTTGTGACTTTATCTTAATTCAATAGAGTCTAATGTTCTTTAATTTAGTTTTTACTATGAAGCAAAATTTTAAGGTAGTTGGCGTAATTTTTATAGTCTTAGCGGTAATATTTTCTTTTTACCTTTTGACTAACAACTTAGTTTACGCTTTAAAACCATAAAATTTTCTTTCATATAAAATGTTATCAGTTATAATTCCGATACCAATCGGACTTGTGGCGGGTGACATTTACTGCGGGGCTCGACCTGATCCCATCCCGAACTCAGAAGTCAAAACCGCCAGTGCCGATGATACTTAGGCTAATGCTTAAGGGAAAGTAGGTAGTCGCCCTATTATAAAAAACTCTTCTACACCAGAAGAGTTTTTTTGTTTGGTATGATATAATATTTTGTATGATTATAACTGTAATAATGCTGGTTTTATTGCTAGTTGCCATAGGGGTTTTGTTTGTAGTAATTAGCGAATTCGTGGCATTTTTAAGAACCAGAGTACCTTTTGTTCCAACTCACGCCGGCGATATTGAGTTTATAGTAAAAAAGCTCGGTATAAAATCTAGCGATGTTTTTTATGACCTTGGCAGTGGCAATGGCAAGGTAATTTTTTTGGTTAATAGATTAAGTGGCGCGCGATGTGTTGGTTTTGAACTAGGATGGTGGACAATTTTGTATGCAAAATTAAAAGCATCTTTGAAACATTCAAAAGTCAAATTTCTTAACCAAAATTTTTTTAGCAGCAGCTGGTCTGAGGCAGATTATATTTATTGTTACTTATACCCACCTTTAATGGGAAGGATTGAAGAAAAATTTTTAGCTGAATGCAAAATAGGTAGCATGGCTATTGTTCGCGATTTTCCTTTTCCAAATTTAAAACCGATGGAAAAGTATTTTTTGCCAAAAAGTCATGAAATTTATATTTATAAAAAATAATCTCGAGATGGTAAAGGTAAGTTAAATTAATTTACTATTTTTTATAATAAAATTTTTGCTGCCTAAGCTCACATACATATTGCACTCCTTGGTCAATTGATCGAGGAGTGTTTTTTATGCGCATACATTTGCTTGTTTTTTTTTCGTATCTGTGCTATACTTTATGTAGTGATATAAAATTTCTTAACCAAAATAGTTAAGAAATTCTTTAGAAACAAAAAAACAAACTATGAAAAGTAATATTCTGCCTCAGGCAAAGTTTTTAGTATGTCTAGTAACATTAGTTTCCTTAATTTTTGGTCAAACAGTCCAAGCAATTACTTTTCAGGAAATTAAAGATTATCAGTTAGGCTTAAGCAAGCCAAAAAATCAAGGTAGGGTACTTGGAGTTGAAACAGAAAATGCCATTAGCAGCATTGTAGGCCCGGTTACGCCTTTGGGTACTTCGCCATGGCCGTATTACGATATAGCGGCAAAAGGCAATGCCGACGAAATTCCTCAAGTTGCTTTAACTTATATTCCCAAACTCGGCGAGCCTTTAAGTGGAACTTTTTCCTTAAATACAGTTTTATGCAATATAACTTTAACCGGCGATGGTGCTTCTGCCGTTTCCGTGGGAGATGTTTTAATTGTAGCCTGGCAAAGTATTGATGGTCCGGGTACGGGACGCATGCCTTTTTTTGTTGGCAGTAAAAACGGTAATGTCCTTACTGCAAACTATGCTTGTGGTCAGGCGTTAATACCTAGTCAGTCAGGCTTAACGGTTTATAAGTGCGGATTACAGTGTCAGGATGCGGTTATGGTAGGCAGTTACGAAGCTTATAATTGTACATTATGGCTGGTATGCAATCCAAACGGCGGCGGTTGGGCACAATATGACCCGCCTTTGGCGCTTTACCGCATGTATTTAAGAACCGGAGATACAAAGTACTTAAATAATTTTAGGCAGTGGACAGATCTTTTATGGGAATGGGCGCTTGATCATGGTACGAAATATAGCACTACCCAATTAGCTCCCAGGAGTTCCGCCTTGGTTTCTCAGTTTGTTAGAGCCTTAGACGGTCATACTGAACGTTTGCCAAAATTACTTGAACTTATTAATTCTTCTAATTCGCCCGCTTACGACGGAAACGATAACCGCGAACCGGGTTATATGCTTATTTATATTGCGGTTGGCGCTCGGGCAGAAACCGATACTACTCGCAGAGCTGCGTATTGCGAAAAGTTAAATACTTATGTCCCGGGTTGGATTGCATCGCAGAATGCTCAGGGCTATTGGCCGGAAAAAAATTTCCAGTATCCTTATCAGCCGGTCGGCGTTTCTCCGTGGCGCATGTTTTCAGCAGTGCAAGGCTTAGCGCGGTCATATGAGGTTTTTAAAGACCCAGCACTTTGTAATAATTCCGCTTTAGCTGAACAAACTTTAACCGCGCTTAAAAAAGCAGGGGACTTTTTATATAACTACGGCTATTCTCCGGCCAGCCGCGGCGTGTTTTATGACGTTGAACATCCGGCCGATGGGCTGACTGGTTTTGACCCAAACCATCCGCTAGCCGGAACTGTTACTGCGGCCTTAAATTCTACTACGGTTAGTGGCAGCGGTACTAATTTTAAAACCACTTTCGCGTGCAACGGCACAGATTTTATAGGCATATATGACCAAAGTCATCACGAGACTTGGACGCATAAAGTGCTTTCTTGCGCTTCCGACACTTCGCTTACAATTGAGGGTCAAGTGGGCAGTCAATGCATAAACCGCTCAACGGGAAATATATGTGCTACTTCTAATTTAAGTAATACTAGCTATTATAAATCCCCGGCTGCTCGCACAGCTTGCGGCAACTCCGCGAGTTACTGCGTGGGTACCGAACTTTCTTATGAAACTTACGTAAATGGTGTTTTAAAAGCCGACCGCAATATTAACAGAGATTTAATTTGGATTTTCGGCTGGCTTTATAAAACTACGGCTGAGGCTAAGTGGCGGACTTATGGCGATGAAATGTTTTCCGCCAGTTTTGGCGGCCCGGCATTGGGTCCGGGTTCTACCGGGCCATGCGGGGGACCTGGCTGTGACGGCACAGAAACTGACTATACTCTGGCACTGCATCCTTGCGCCGTAGATCCAACTTTGCCGTGTAATCTGAATTCTAACTACGGCAGTTTGGTAAAGAATGTTGCTGTGGCCGGACCAAAACGCTGGGCGCAGGCTTCGGGTATTGGCGGCGCGGATAACTATTTGGCTTGGCGAGGTGGCGCTGCAGTTGTTCTTCCCATAACGCCCCCGGTTGTTACCCCTCCTGTGGTTTCTTTGCCTGTAGTTCCTGCTCCAGTTCCAACTTTAAGTCCGGCTCCAGCCCAAATTCCTGCACCTAGTTTAGCAGTTACTCCATCTCCAGCGCCAATACAAACTCCAATTCAGGTAGCTGTGCCCGTTCTTGCGGCTGTTCCCGTACAGTCGCAAAAAAAGCCGATTGTTTTACCGGCAAATTTAATTTCAGGCCAGATAGTAAAGTTTTTAGACAACGCCACAATTTATTTAGTTAAACCAGAAGGCTTGTATCCGTTTGATAACTATAACAGCTATTTGCAGTATTTGCGGACTTCCGGGCAAAAACTGAATATTTTATATAAGTCAGCTGATTCATTTACGATTGTAAATATACCCGCGAGCCAGGTGTTAAATCAAACTTCTGGTACAGTAACTTTTTCTAGTAACAGCTTTATGCCAGGCTCTTTGGTTAATGACAAAGGTACCATATATTTAATCGCGCCAAATAGAGTAAAAATTCCTTTTACTTCTATGGATGCGTTTCAGGGTCTAGGTTATAATTTGAGTGATGTGATAAAACAAGATTTATCCAATTACTCTATAGCTACTAGTTATAAACTCTCAAGCCCGAAGCAAGCGCATGCCTGGGGTTCATGGCTTTTATATCAAAAAACAATTTATTATTCTACTGAACAGGGCATGATACCTGTGCCTTCTTGGGAAGTGTTTTTGGCTAATGGTGGACAGTCAAAAAATATTTTGCCAATGAACAGCGAAGATATAAAAGTTTTATTGTCTAAACCCAGTTTGCCTGTTTTACAAATTAATCGTTTGAAATAGAATACTATGGATGATTAAAAAGTTAAAATCTTTATACAATTGGTTTAGTAGATAATTTCTAGTCAAATTCTACATAAAATAACCTTTAAATTAAGGGTTATTTTTTTTATCCACAAATAATGTAGAAAAAATATTGACAAAATTAGTATTTAATTATAAACTTTTGTAGATATTGATTTTGTCATCCTGAGCGGGTTAATCTGGGCGGACGAGTTGAATGATCTTTTAATACAATCGTTTAACCTCTTTATCCCTGTGGGACATCTCTCCAAGAATTACCGGCAAGCAGGGAGAAAATAATATTGTAAAGCCTATGGAAATTCAAATCATACTTAAAAACTTTGGTCTTTCGGAAAAAGAAATAGCGGTTTATTTAGCTTTGGTTGAACTTGGTCCTTCTTCGGTGCGCGATATTTCAGCTAAGTCTAAGGTGAATAGAGGAACGAGTTACGACATTTTAAAGTCTTTAATAGAAATTGGAATTGTCTCTTACTACAACAAAGAATCTAAACAGTATTTTATAGCCGAGCAGCCGGAAAAACTACTTTCTGCTATAGACCAAAAAAAAGAAGATTTAGAGGAAGTTAGGCAAAACATTGAAAAAAGTTTACCGCTTATAAAAACCTTGTTTGAAAAACAAGGTGGTAAGCCCGTAGTAAAATTTTACGAAGGCAGTAAAGGCGTCAGGCAAATTTTTGAAGACGTGTTAGAAGAAGTATCATCCGCTACAGATAAATCGTATTACCTTTATTCTTCTGCCACGGCCGAGCATAGAAAAAATGTTTACGGTGCTATGCCGGATTTTAGCGAGAAGAGAATTAAAAAAGGAATTAAAGTTAAAATAATTTCATTGGGTGAAGGTGGTAAATTGGCAGGACTTGATGAGAGAAAAAATATGCCTTCCGCTTCCAGTGAATTAAAGGCCACGCACGAAATAATTTACGCCGGCAAAATTGCTCATATTAGTATAGACCAAAATGGCGAGCCGGTTGGAGTGGTAATACAGAACGAAGAAATTTATAATATGCAAAAAATGATTTTTGAATTTAATTGGAGTAAGTTAAGTTAATTTAATTTTTTATGGCAAGAGAACATTCAAATTTTAGTCCAGACCAAACATCCGAACCTGACAGAATTGGCAGAAGGGGGTTTCTGCGCAAAGCCATTTTAACAAGAGTAATTGCGGGATTGAGAGGAGAAAATTTATCAGCGAAAGAGATTAAAGGGGGTGAAGTTTGGAAGGACGGTTATGAGAATTTGCGGGATGAGGTCATTAACGGTAAGACAGAGGCATCTACCCTGTTTATAATTACGAAAAATAATAAGGGTCAATGGCAGGGATTTAATAAAGGATTTCAGACAAGCGGGGGAATACCCCCGAATTGGTTAGAGAAAAATTTTGACTTTGACACTAAGCTGGAAGTTTTATGCCATACCCATCCTTTGTCGGCCGCTGTTGGAGCCGGCTACTTGGAGCAAGGGGAAGCTCAAAAAATGTTAATTGACCACGGTTATGCCCAATTTAGCGAACCACCGTCCCCCAGGGATATTGCCGGGGCAGCGCATAGGACTTTATTGGTCGAGAGGACAAAAATGGGAGGTTACCATTGCGAATGTGTTGTGGATCCTAGAGGTCTTTGGCTGTTCGGTATAGAGAACCAGAGTAATAATTTTATAAGAGATCTCTTATTACAGGAAGTTAAAAACAAATTTAGTCTAGATCCGACTTTTTTGGAATCTTTTTTAGCCAACCATCCTATAGGCAAGCAGGTGTTGGATTCATTTTACAAAATTTATAATAGCCAAAGAACAGCCTTGATTGAAGGGAAAAAGTTTAGCATTAAGGATTATCAGAACGCAGTCAGCGGGTTTATAAAAAGCTGTCACAACATTGGAATCCGAATGGTTCGAATAAATCACGAACAAGCAAAGGATA
This sequence comes from uncultured Candidatus Saccharibacteria bacterium, assembly GCA_964453265.1. Classification (GTDB taxonomy): domain Bacteria; phylum Patescibacteriota; class Doudnabacteria; order UBA920; family UBA920; genus CAYVNU01. The sequence continues at coordinate 6,399 of CAYVNU010000023.1, forward strand.
TGAAACCGGAAGATATATTAAAAAATTTAAAGATTAAATAATAGTTTATGTGTGGAATTGTTGGATATATTGGAAATAAACAAGCATTGCCAATCCTGCTTCAAGGATTGCGCGATTTAGAATATAGAGGTTATGATTCAGCCGGCATAGCCGTTTTAGACAATGGGAAAATAGTTCGGGTAAGGGAAGTTGGCAAAGTGGACTTTTTGGCAAAGAAAATCGACCATGTCGTTGCGAGGAGGAGTGCATCCGACGACGAAGCAATCTTGTCCCATGGCAAAAAGATTGCTTCCCCCTTCGCCAAGGCTTCGGAGGACAGGTCGGGTGTACTCGCAATGACAATGAAAGGCACTATTGGCATTGCCCATACCCGTTGGGCCACGCATGGCGGGGTTACAGAAAAAAATGCCCATCCCCACATTGTCGGGGAAGGCAAACTGGTGCTTGTTCACAACGGTATAATAGAAAATTACCGGGAAATAAAAAAAGAGCTAAAAAATCAAAACCAGGAATCGGAAACCGACTCAGAAGTTTTGGGGCAGCTTATTTTTGAAAACTACGAGGGTGATTTAATTAAAGCAGTAAAAAAAGCTTTGTTAAAAGTCCGAGGGACTTATGGAATTGTGGTTATACACCAAGATCACCCAAACCAGTTGGTTGCCGCCCGTTTGGGGAGCCCGTTGGCGATTGGTATTGGAGACAAAGAATATTATATTGCGTCCGATGTAACTCCTATGTTGCCTTTTACAAAGCAGGTAACATTTTTAGACGACGGGGAAATTGCGAATATTTCCGAGGCTGGTTTAAAAATTGTTAATATGCGGGACGAAATTATTAACAAAACAATTACCAAGATAGACTGGGATCAGGAAAAAGCGCAAAAAGGCGGCTTTGAGCATTTTATGTTGAAAGAAATTTTTGACCAACCGACTGTTTTTGAAGATGCAATTCGCGGGCGTTTAAATATGGAAGAAGGTACCGCGGTTTTAGGTGGCTTGAATTTAACTACCCAGCAGATGCATGGCATAAAACGGATTGTAATTATTGCGGAAGGTACGGCCAGGCATGCCGGACTTATTGCTAAATACGCTTTTGAGCGTTTGGCGAATTTGCCTTGCGAGGTAGATTTTTCTTCTGAATTTCGCTATCGAGATCCTATTGTCGATGAACATACTTTAATTTTTGCAATTTCGCAATCCGGAGAAACCGTCGATACCCTGCTTGCTTTGCGAGAGGGAAAAAGAAAAGGAGCTATGGTTAGAGGTATTATAAATTCCGTAGGGTCTTCAATTGCCAGGGAAACTAAAGCCGGTACTTATATTCATGCCGGGCCTGAACTTTCCGTGGCTTCCACTAAAGCATTTACCAATATGGTGGCAGTTTTGCTTTTGTACGCTTTGCAGTTTGGTCGCTTAAAACACACTTCTGTTTCCACCGGCCAGCGGCTGCTCAAAGCCTTACTTGAAGTTCCGGAAAAAATGAACGCTATTTTAAGCCGCGCAGAAGAAATAAAAAAAATTGCGGAGAAATATTTTAATTATAAAAATATGGTGTTTGTCAGCCGCGGCGTGAATTATCCTGTCGCTTTGGAAGGCGCTTTAAAGCTAAAAGAAATTTCTTATATTCATGCCGAAGGCATGGGAAGCGGAGAAATGAAGCACGGTTCGTTGGCAATTATTTCTCAAGACACTCCGCTGGTAGTTATAATGACGCAAAATTCCTTATATGATAAAGTAAAAAGTAACGTACAGGAAGCTAAATCCCGCGGAGCAAAAATAATTGCTATAGCTACCGAGGGGGATATGGAAGTTAAAGAAATTGCCGATGATGTTATTTATGTGCCAAAAACTATGGAACTCCTAGAGCCGCTACTTAACACTATTCCTTTACAATTGTTTGCTTACTATATGGCAGTTTTATTGGGACGAGACGTCGACCGCCCAAGGAATTTAGCTAAAAGTGTGACGGTTGAGTAGCTCAGGATTATAAAATGTTTAAATGTTAATATGATAAAATGATCCTTTATGAAAGCACTTGTATTCGATAAATCTAAATATGATTGGGAAACATCTAAGGGTTTTGAGCTCGTGGATATTCCTGAGCCGGTTTTGGGCGAGGGTGATGAAGATAAAATAATTTTAAAAGTGTATTATGCCGGAGTTTGCGGGACAGACAGGGGTATTTGGAATAGGCAGGCATTTAAAGATGCGATTTTAAATAGTATAGATGCGGAGCGCAACCTCTCCCCGGCCCTCTCCTCAGAAGGAGAGGGAGGTTCCGCGCCAATTCCAGGCAAATCTGCGGAGCTTTCTCCCCTTATGAGGGGAGATGTCGATTTATCGACAGAGGGGTTGCAGAAAACCTACCGCATTATCGGTCACGAGTTTTTTGGCGAAGTCATAAAAGTAGGGTCTAAGGTTCAAGATATAGTAGTCGGCGATATGGTAGCCTGCGAGTCTCACGTGGTTTGTAATAAATGTTTTCAGTGTTTAAACGGACAAAAAAATGTTTGTACTAACGAAAAGATTTTAGGGATTAGCGTAGACGGTGGCTTTGCGGAATTTGCCAAAGTGCCCGCACAGGTGGCTTGGAAAGTAGATGTAAATAAAATTCGTCCCGAAGTGGCTGTTCTTCATGAACCTTTTGGCAATGCTGTACATGCCGCATCGAAAACTGATTTAAAAGGCAAAACCGTGGCTATTTTTGGCCTTGGCCCTATTGCTTCTTTTTTGGTGTTAATAGCTAGGGGACTTGGGGCTAAAACTATTATTGGCGTAGAGCCAAATGACAAGGGTTTGGAAATGGGTAAAGCATTGGGCGTAGATGTGTTAATCCCTTTAAAAAAACAAAAGTCTGTCATTGCGAGTGCATCCGAAGCAATCTTATCCAACAAGGGGATTGCCACGTCGGATGCACTTCTCGCAATGACAAAACAATACATGCATAATCAAGAAGTGGTTGATGAAATTATGAAACTAACTAATGGACTTGGGGTAGATGTTAGTTTTGAAATGGCCGGGTTTAACGACTCGGTAAATAACGCCATTGCTTCAGTTAGACGCGGCGGCGATGTAATTTTGTTTGGTTTAAAAACCGGTGACTTTGTATTTGAAGATTACAATAAGTTAATAATGAAAGGCATTACCATGCATTGCGTGGCAGGTAGGCAAATTTGGGGAACTTGGGAAATTACCAAAAAACTTTTTGAAGACAAACAAAATCAAGTTGCGGAGAAATTATTCTCTGTACTTTTAAACGGCGGCCACGGCACAATTTTACCAATCGCGGAATACACTAAAGAAAAGTTTGAAAAAATGATGCAAGAACATCCTAAATTTTTAATTAAGTTTTAATTTATGGAAAATGATCCAATGCGCGACATGCATGACAAAAGAGATTTTTTTCAGCCTTTAGAGTTAAGGCACAACGGTAAGGGTATTTTAATTTTTCCAAAAGAAACTGTAATTGCCTTGTTGGTAGAGGTGTTTGGTGAATTAAAAATAGACAATAAAATTACAAAAAAAATTTTTGAAAGTATAGGCGAGAATTTATATCAAGGTGGTGGCCAAAAACCCCAATTATTTTACTGGCTAAAATCTTTAAGAGAGTTGTTAGAACAAACTCAATTAGACGAAAAAACAAGAACGGAATTAGTAGTAAATTTTAAGAATTTAATTGAAGAATTAAAAAGAGTTAAATAGTATGTATACTAATTATCAACAACAATTTCAAGCAGAGTTAGATGAAATAAAAGATAGTGGAATGTGGAAAGATGTGGGGGTTATAGAGGGGAAGCAGGGAGCTGAAATATTGATCAAGAATGACAAGATTGACATGAATAAGGGAACAAAAAGGCTTTTGAATTTCTGCGCCAACAACTACCTTGGCCTTGCTTCATCGGAAGAACTTGCAACCGCAGCTATTGATGGAATAAACAAATACGGCTTTGGTGAGGCTAGTGTGCGTTTTATAGTTGGTACATCTACCATACACAAAGATTTAGAAAGCGAAATTTGTAAATTTTTTGGTACGGAAGACGCTATTACTTATAGTTCTTGTTTTGACGCTAACACCGGACTTTTTGAAACTATTTTAAAAGAGGGTGATGCTATATTTTCCGATGAATTAAATCATGCAAGTATAATCGACGGCGTTCGTTTATGCAAGGCTGAAAGGTTTAGGTTTAAGAATAGCGATATGGAGGATTTGGAGAGTAAATTAAAAGAATTTAGTTCAAGATCATCACCCCCTCCTAACCTCCCCCCTCAAGGGGGAGGAACCAGGACACCCAGAATGCTAATTGCTACCGATGGTGTGTTTAGCATGGACGGTATAACTGCCAAGATTTCCGAAATTTGCGATTTAGCAGAAAAATATGGAGCTATGGTCATGGTAGACGACTCGCATGCTAGTGGCGTACTAGGTGCTCACGGCAGGGGTAGTGTGGAGGGTTTAATGGACCGTATAGATATACTCACTTCTACTTTTGGAAAAGCTATGGGTGGGGCAGGCGGCGGCTTTACCGCGGGTAGGAAAGAAATTATTCAGGTGCTTCATCAGCGCAGTCGCACAACTCTGTTTAGTAATAGTTTAACACCGGCTATAGCCAATGCGGCTTTGTATGTTTTGCAAAATTATGATAGTAAATTTGATGGTTATAGAAAACAGTTAATGGACAACACTGTCTATTTCAGGACAGCGATGGAGAAGCTTGGGTTTACTTTGGGTGGTGATGGCAAGCATTCTATAACTCCTGTTATGCTTATGGAAGAAAAAGTTGCTTCAGATATGGCGAAAGCGCTTTTCCAAAAAGGAATTTATGTTCGCGGGTTTACTTACCCAGTTGTGCCAAAAGGAAAAGCTAGAATACGCGTACAAATTTCCGCCGCACATACTAAAGAGCAAATGGACAAGGCAGTAGAGGCGTTTAAAGAGGTGGGAAAAGAAATGGGGATTATTTAATATGAAAAAAATTATGTCCCGCGGAGCGGGATCCCGCTCCGCGGGAAAAAATATTGTAATAATTGGGGGAGGAACCGGGACTTCAAATTTATTAGCTGGATTTAAAGGTCTTTTCGCGAATGTTTCGGTAGTAAATTGTACTTCAGACAATGGCGCTTCAACTGGAATTTTAAGGGATGACTTAGACATTTTACCGGTTGGTGATATTCGAAAATGTTTGCTTGCGGCTTCTGATATGCCTGAATTTTATAAGCAAGTTTTATCGTATCGTTTTGAAAAAGGTCATTTAAAAGGTTTTGCAGTAGGAAATGTGGTTTTGGCCGCAGCCATGCTTTTAGAAAAAAATCCTAATGTTGCTATAAGTAAAATTTCCGGACCTTGGAAGGTTAAAAATAAAATTATTCCGGTTAGCCAGAAAGCAACAACTTTAGCGGCTATTATGTCAAACGGGAGAAAAATAATATCTGAACATAAAATAGATGAATATTTATTAAATGGCAAAGGCAAAGTAAAAAAAATAATGCTCGTAAAACCAGTTGCGCCAAACCCAGAGGCGGTTAAAGCTATTTTAAATGCCAATGTCTTATGTATAGGTCCGGGCGATTTGTATACCAGTGTTCTTCCAAATTTTTTGGTAAAAGGAATTACTCAAGCTGTTTTAAAATCAAGTGCAAAAAAAGTTTTTGTTGCAAATATATTCAATAAACCAGGGCATACGGACAGGTATTCCGTAGAAGATTATTTAAATGTTTTTGAGAAATATTTAGGGAAAAAAAATATTTTTGATTTTGTTATAGAAAATATTGAAAAGCCTTCAAAAAAAATTTCTTCTGTACATGCAAAAATCGGAGCTGATTTGGTACGAGGCTACCGGTTAGAAGCTTTAAAAACCAAAATCAAAGTGATTTCCAAAAAATTACTGTCAAACAAAATACAAATTCATAGCAAAGCCGATACGGTATTTAGGAGTGTTGTTTTGCATGACTCAAAGAAATTAGCTAAAATAATTTTTGAAATATGATTAAAATTAAAAAGCAGGTTAAAGCTTTAAAAGCTTTAAAGTTTGAGTTAAAAGATGGTAATAAAACTGTTGGCAGAGTGTTTTTGTATATTATTACAAACGACTTACATAAAAAGCCTTATGGTTATATTGAAGACTTATTTGTGGACGAAAGCTTGCGTGGACAGGGTTATGGTAAAAAACTTTTACAAATGGTTATTTCGGAAGCAAAAAAAAGAAAGCTATATAAATTAGTTGGAACCAGTCGTACTAGTCGAACCAATGTTCACACCTTTTATGAAAAGCATGGGTTTAAAAAGTATGGGTTGGAGTTTAGAATTAATTTTTAAAATTATGGATAAAAAAATAAGACTCGTTGATTCTTATTCCGAGCCGGAAATACGGGCACAAGAAGCTGGGGCAAAATTTGATTTACTCTCCAGAGAAGTTGGGAAATTAATTAAAAAAGTTGATTCGCTTAATATACAGATAGCACTTAAACAAGACACGCCTGATCTGATTCAAAAAGTTTTGGCTATGAAAGCTAAACTGATTGAGTTAGAGGCTTTGATTGAACAAAAAACATCGGAACTTAGAGGGTTACTGGTAATAATGGATAGAGCGACGGATGACCATTCCTTTCAGCAAGATATTCTAACAGGGTATAGGCATAAAGGTAAGCCTAGTTAAATATGACTAATCAAATTGTAATTTTAGCTGCCGGCAAAGGCACAAGGATGGGCGGGGATATGCCCAAGGTTTTAATTATGCTTAAGCAAAAGCCTTTAATTTTTTATTTGTTAACGGAAATAGAAAAAATTAACTTAATAAACAAGCCAATTATTGTGGTTGGCTATATGGCTGAAAAAGTCAGAGAATTTTTAGGTAATAGCTATAAATTTGCTGTTCAGGAAAAACAGCTGGGTACTGCTCATGCTTTAATGGCTGCTAAACCTGAGGTGGGGGCGGAAAATATTTTAGTCTTGTATGGCGATATGCCCTTTATAAAAGCTGAAAGTATGGAAAAAATTATGAGGTTTCACTTAGACGCGAAAAATAAAATTTCCATGCTAACTGTCAAAGTGTCTGAATTTGCAGGCAATTTTTCATCTTTAAAATTTTACGGCAGGATTATTAGAGACAAAGACCAAAATTTGGCCAAGGTGGTTGAATACAAAGATGCCAGCGAAGAACAAAAACAAATTACCGAAGTTAATCCGGGGATTTATGTATTTAACACAGAATGGTTATGGAAAAATTTAAAACAAATTCAAAATAAAAATTCTCAAGGCGAGTATTATTTAACCGATATAATAGAAATTGCCATTGCCGAAAATGAAAAAATCGGCAGTTTAGAAATTCTGCCGGAAGAGGTTTTGGGGGTAAATACTCAAGAAGATTTGCAAGTAGCGGAAAAATTTTGTAAGTAAAAATTTTAATATTTAAAAGCCGTTTCGTAAATATGAAACGGCTTTTAAATTTTCTATTAAAATTTGGAATCTATCCCAACAGCTTCCGAAATATTTTTAAAGCCATCTTTTTCTAGTAATTTAACTAGTCCTATATTTATTTCCGCAATAGCTTGAGGTCCTTGGTATATCATTCCGGTTATAAGCTGGATTAAGCTGGTGCCGAGCTTGATTTTTTTATAGGCATCTTGGGCGCTAAAAACTCCGCCGCAGCCAATAATAATTTTTTCGCCTTTAAAATATTTGTAGACTTTATTAATTAAAATATCTGATAATTCAGAAACTAATTTTCCGGAAAAGCCGCCTCTGCCGTCGTGGCTTTGAGAATTTTCTTTAGTTAGGTTGCTGCAAACAAAGCCGTCTAACGGATATTTTTTACAAACATCTAGAATTTTATATAAAACTTCATCATTTAAATCTGGCGAAAGTTTTATAAAAATTGGTTTAGTTTTTTTGTCTTTAAAGATGGCAGTTAGTAGTAAATCCAAATTTTCAGGCATGGCAAAAATAGGGAAGGTTTCGCAAGTATTAGGGCAGCTTATGTTTATGGTTATATAACTACCTACATCTGAAAACTTTTTATAAGTATAAACATAATCTTCTATGCCGGCCTCTACATGCGACGTAGTTTCGCTGTTGGTTTTAGCAATGCTAATGCCAATCGGAAAATTAAATTTTATTTTTTTTAATTCTGTGTGTATAACATCAGCTCCTGTATTTTTAAGGCCATAGTATACTCTAAGTGCTTGTTTTTCGGGTAATCTATACAGCCGAGGTTTGGTGTTGCCTTCGTATGGTTTGGCTGTTATAGAACCAACCTCCTCAAAACCAAAGCCTACGCTTGGTAAAATTTGAGTCAAAACTGCTTCTTTATCAAAACCGGCAGCTAGGCCAAGCGGGTTTTGAAAGGTAATACCGGCAACGGTTTGTGTTAACGCTGGGTTATGGTAATTAAAAGCAAGTGATGTTAAAGCTTTCGTTACTGGGTTTGAACCAAGCAGTTTGCCTGCCATAGTCATTCTGTCATGCACATCTTCCGGATCCTGCATAAAAAAAACCGGCTTGAGCAGGTTTCTATACAATATTCCAATTATTTGGTTGCGGAAATTAATAATTAAATCCATATATAAATTATACTCTGATTAAAAAAACATTGCAAAATATACGATTTAGCGCTAAAATATTATTGGATGCTGTTTAATTCCTGCATTTTTGCAGGTTAAAAGGCAAAAAAATGAACGAACTGGAAAACATAGATTTGCATGAACACCTGGTTCGAAAAAGCGTGGCTGTGCTTTTATTTAAAGGCACAATAATTTGGTTTTTTTATTTTTTTTTCGATTGGCTTTTTAAGTTTTGGGAAAATAACAGGGAGACTATTTCAACTAGTTTATTTTCTCAAAATCAGACTTTTGTTTTTTTAGATACGGCTAGTGGATATTTTTATTTAGATTTGGCAATAAAACTGTTTTTTGGTTTTTTTCTTCTGTTTGTAGTTTTGACTTGGATTTACGAGTATTATATTTTTAAATTGGACAGAATTATTATTCGCAAAGGCATTGTATTTAGTTCCGAAGAGGTGTTGCATATAGAAAATATCCATGAGGCCGAGGTTGTGCAAGGTCTTTTTGGAAAAATTTTAGACACCGGCACGCTCAAGTTAACTTATGGTGCCAGAGGAATTGAAAAAGTTTTATATTTAAATCATATACCAAGACCGTATCATGTAGCCAGTTATATTAAGAAAAATTAATTATGAAGAACAAATTTATAACCATTGGATTAATTCAAACTAAAGTTTCCGCGGACGTTAAATCTAACGTAGAAAAAACTCTGAAAATGGTAGCGCAGGCTGCCAAAAAAGGCGCCAAAATTATTGCCCTGCAAGAACTTTTCCAAACTCCCTACTTCCCCCAATGGGAAGGTAAGAAGAAAGATGATTTTGCAGAAGAAATTGGCGGATATACTGTAAGTGCCATGAAAGCAGCGGCAAAAAAATTTGGCGTTACTTTAGTCGTGCCTATATACGAAAAGAAGGGTAAAAAATACTACAATACCGCAATAGTTATAAATAAAGATGGCAAAATGGTCGGCCAATACCACAAAGTCCATATCCCCCATGACCCGGGCTTTTACGAAAAAGAATACTTTGAACATTCTACCGAAGGCTATAAAATTTTTACCGTTGACAGCGTAAAATTTGCTGTACTTATTTGCTACGACCAATGGTTCCCCGAAGCAGCCAGAATGGCTAGGCTTAATGGCGCGGAAATAATATTCTACCCAACGGCTATAGGAGATATAATTGGCTACAAACCCGAAGGCGACTGGCACAATGCTTGGGAAACTTCTATGCGCGGACATGCCATAGCCAACTCTGTACACGTTGCTGCCATAAACCGTGTAGGCACAGAAGGCCGAATGAAGTTTTTTGGCCAAAGTTTTGTTTCCGACCCTTTTGGTAAAATTTTAAAGCTCGGCTCCAAAGACAAAGAAGAAGTATTAGTTCAAAAAATAGATTTGGAACGGAACGTATTTTTTGCCGAAGGCTGGGGTTTTTTGCGTAACCGTCGTCCGGACACTTACAAAGACTTGGTTTCAAGCAAACTTACTAAGAAGTCCAAAAAACTCCAAAACGTTGCTCACTACGAAGACGAAAAAAGAGCATTAGGACAGTTATAAAATTTAGAGTTCGCGCTTTTTTGGAGAACCTAAATTTTTATCTTCTCGACAAGCTCGAAGAATAAAAATTAATATCCTATTAAATAATTTTCCGCCAAAGGCGCCTGTCTGTCGCCAGACAGGGATCCGCCTTTCGCGGAAAATCTTGTCAATCTTTTAATTCTTTTAAATCATTTAAATCTTGTCATTCATGTCAATCTATACAATGCCCGCGGAATGGGAGCCGCATTCCGCCATTTGGCTTTCCTGGCCCCACGACGAAATTTCTTTTCCTGGACGTATTCCCAAAGTTCAGGACGATGTAGCTAAAATAATTCAAGCCATTCATACAAGCGAACGGGTGGAGCTTTTTGTTTTGGATGGTACAATGAAAACCCAGGCGGAAAATAAATTATCATCAGTCGGTGTAGATTTAAGCAAGGTAACCTTCCGCTTTGCTAACTATATGGACGGCTGGATGCGCGACTGCGGCCCAATTTGGGTTAAAGACCAAAAAGGAAACCCGGCTTTAATAAAATGGATATTTAATATGTGGGGCGGCAAGTTTATGGACCTGCTTCCAGACGACGCGCTTCCTTACAAAATTAAAGAATGGCTTAATTTACCAATGGAACAGCCGGAATTGGTTTTAGAAGGCGGCGCAATAGATGTAAACGGCCAAGGCATTTGCTTAACAACCGAGCAATGTGTGCTTAATGAAAACCGCAATGGCGGCAAAACCAAAAAAGATATAGAAGAATATTTTGAAAAATACCTTGGAATTAAAAAAACTATTTGGCTTTTTCAAGGTATAGTCAATGACCATACCGACGGCCATATAGACGACCTAGCCCGTTTTGTCGGTCCAAACAAAATAGTTTGTGCCTACGAGGACAACGAAAAAGACGAAAACTACGCAATATTAAAAAATAATTACGAAACTTTACAAGCCGCTACTAACCTTGAAGGCAAGCCTTTTGAAATAATCAAACTACCCATGCCGCATATGAATTTTAAAGATGCGCCTGCAGGTAATGAATCGGGTAGTAAAGCTCCGGTTTCGTATACTAATTTCTATATAGGAAATACGGTGGTTTTAGCTGTTATCTACAATGACCCGAACGACCAAAAGGCTTTGCAAATTCTACAAGACTGCTTCCCAGACAAAAAAGTGATTCCTATAGACTGTTCTGACTTAATCTATGGAGGTGGAGCTGTGCACTGTATGACTCAACAACAACCAGCTTAATAAAAATTAATATAATTTATGAAAAAATATATTTTAGCTTTTAGTTTTGTTTTTTTAGCCGCAGCCTGCCAAACAAAACAAACCCAAACTACCACAAATACCAATAACAATCCTACCCCTGTAGTAACAGAAACTCAAAATTCAAAAAATATTGTCTACATAGAGTGGGTACAAAAAGATATGCCGCCGGGCAAATACGACGAACCTTTTACTAAAGTCAGCCTAAAATTAACCGGCGCAATAACAGAGGAAATAGATTTAGGAACTTATTCTAACTGTAAAGCAGATTCTCCTGAAAACGGCAATATTTTAGCTCTTTCTTGCTGGTGGGCCGGAGCTGGCGATGATTTGTTCATAAAAACAAATACCAGTGGCGAGCTAGTAGTAATAAAACAGCCTACGGGCGAATCTCCAGCCGACGAACCCGTAAAACCTATAAAACCCGAAACCCTAAAAACCATTTCCCTGCCCAAAGGCGCGCAAGTTATGGCAAAATAATTTTTGAAATTATAAATATTAATGTTACAATATTTTTGTATTAATTAAGATGCAGATATTAACGCGGATAACTCGCCGAAAAAAGCATTCCGCAATAATCCGCGTAATAATCCGCGAGAAATCAGCGATTTAAAATGGACACAAAAAAAATCGGCAAACTTTCAAAAGGTTTGCAAAAGCTAATTTTAGAAGAACCTAACGCCAAAACCACCGGCACTATTACCGGCCATGTTAAGGGTGCAGGAAAACCTGTTTCTGCTTTTGCGGAACGCACTTTAAACCATTTAAACGGCGGCAGTACTATGCAGGCCGCTTTATGGCTAAAGCAGCATTTAAAAAACGGCGGGAAAATAATGGTTACTTTGGCTGGCGCGCTATCGTCATTCCAAATTGGCGTTATGTTAGCTGAGCTTATTCGCAAAGGCAAAGTTCACGCGGTTTCTGCCACCGGCGCAAACCACGAAGAAAGCTATTACCGTTACGTTGCACACTCACATTATGCATACATTCCTAGGTATACAGAATTAACCCCGGAGCAGGAAGCGGAACTTCGTGATGCCGGATTACGCAGAATTACCGACACATTTTTGCCGGAAGATGAAAGCGTGCGCATTATGGAGCCGCATTTGCTTAAAATGTGGCAAGAAGCGGAAAGGAAAAAAGAACGCTACTTCCCTCACGAATACTTCCGCCGTCTCTATAAAGAGAAATTAATCAAGCCAGATAAAAAAGCCAACCCTTCTGACAGCTGGACTTACGCTGCCTACGAAAAAGACATTCCAATTATAGTTCCTGGCTTTGAAGACTCCACTATGGGCAACATTTTTGCTTCTTACACTTATGGCGGCTCGCTTAAAAAAAAGGGCGACGTTATGTTAGACGGAAACGTTATGAAAAGTGGTCTTGAATATTTCCACCTTATGTACGACTGGTACAGTAAGGAATCCAAGGATCATCCTATAGCATTCTTACAGCTTGGTGGCGGTATAGCAGCCGACTTTCCAATTTGTGTTGTGCCTTCCATTAAGCATGACTTAAAACATCATAACGTTCGCGACTGGGCAGG
>CAYVNU010000024.1:0-17725 GCA_964453265.1 uncultured Candidatus Saccharibacteria bacterium
TCTATGGTAAAGTTAATGGTTTGTATTTGCTCACTGTTACCGGCTTTGTCTGTGGCATAGAAAGACAGAGTGTGACTTCCCTCCCCTTGTATGGAAAGGTTGCCAGTTGATGTTGCTGTAATTTGCTGCCATGCTTGATTATCTACCTGATAGTTTAAGTTAAGCACACCCGAAGTTTCTTCTTCATGTCCGGCAATAACCGGATCGACGCTAGAAATATTTACAGTAACATTACTTCTAAAATATCCCGGTCTTCCCATAAGCCCTTCTAATGTAGATGTAGAAACAGGTGGAATTAAATCTTTAGATTGTTCTTGGTTTAGGAGTGAGGAGGGTAGAATAGTTTTATCGACTGAACCATTACCATCTGAGTCTAAACTAATTGAGGTATTTAGTATTTGATTGTTAAAACTTAAGTCCGCTAAAGAAGTAGTAGCCACTGGCACATTAATATAATTAACGGTTTTTATAATATCACCTTCTTTAATTTCAGAAAGACTTAAATTAAATACTCCAGAATCTGTAGCTTTTAATTTTACAGAATAATTATGGTCGGAGGGTAAAAAAACGAATTTATTATGTCCAATTTCTTCATACTGCGAACCACTTACACCCAAATCAGTAAAAGGATTTTGCTCATCTTGTGAAATTCCAACATGAGCGCCATTTTCATCAAATACATCAACCTCAACAGGACTATGAATAGTAATTTGAGTTCCGTTAAAAGAGCATTCAGTTTTATCGGTTACTACATTTGGAATATTGGAATTTACAGAATTTATTATATTTTTTACTAAAGTTTCCACCGTTGTTGTGCTAAGCATTTTTGAATGCTCCATGCCGCCTTTAATATAATAATTACTTGCGCCCAATACATTCTTTGATGAATTTAAAGGCACGGTCCCGTCACCCGCGGTAAACCACATTTCTGGCTTGTCGGGATCGCTCTTAAAAACTAGTGTTCCAGGAGTAGCCTGTTCGCACCCCGCAATGTTGTAAACTTCCAAACCCGAGTTAGAAAAATCTAAATTGTCTAAATTATAATTATGGAAATTTTTTGATAAGTCTATTAAATCACTATTCAATCCTTTGTCGGTTAAAAACTTATTTGTTAATACGTCAGTATTTAAATATAGATTTAAATAATTATATAAGTACCCCAAAGGTTGATTTAAGAAATACGATTGACTTGGTAATAATTCATAAACTGCTGGCATATTTTGTGCAATTTTTTTCACTTCGTCTGGATCCAGCTGCCCAATTTTAAATCCATTTCTTTTAAATAAAATATCTAGATTATCTCCAAAAAGTAAAATTTTTGCCGCCTGAGGTGCGCCAAAATGAGGAGTACCAACAAAAACAAGTTTTCTTATCTTGTTTTTAAATTCTTCTTTATTGAATATCAAACTTTTTACAACTAGACCGCCTTGGCTATGCGCAATTACATCTAATTTTGAGCTATTAGTTTTTTGTAGTATATATTCAATTTTTCCGGCAAGGTCAGTTCTATCTTTAAAATCTAAATTTTGCTGTGCCAGATTAAATGCTGTTTTTGCTAAATCTTGCCGCCAGTCATACGGAAAAACAAATAAATCTTTATTTTCTTCATACCCTTGGCTCGTTAGCTCTTGAATAATTCCATCATAAAAATGCTGTCCCGGGTAAGGTTCTCTTATAATGTCTCCGATTTCCAAACTGGTATCTAAAGCAGTCCCATCTAATTTAAAAGAAAGAGGATCCATAAAACTATCAGATTTTAAAGGATTGATCATTCGGGGAATATCAGCCCAAAGAGTGTCTGAACCCTTTTTTATTTCCGAGCCCATAATACCAGGGATAACTAAAATTGGTGTTTTGACATTATTATTTGGATCAACAATCGGATAAGATTTAGAGCCAATATAATTATTTCCTAAATAATCTCCTACAAAAAAACTTGCGGAAAGGTTCTCAGGATAAGAGTAAGAATTAAAGTCCACGTCGCACATAGGACAATTAAATGGCTCTGCGGAATCGGTATTCCAAATATAAAAATGCGTTTGACTCGTAAAACGCAGACTAAAATTTGTTAAATGCGGGGGGAAAACTAGTGTCGGCGGATTAGACCAATCATAATAATCGCCGCCAACATGATTACAATCAGAATTGTATAAATCTACAAAAGGATACAAAACATCTGAGTAATTATTACTATCTTGTAATTTAAAATTTATTTGAAGAAAACCGTTTATATACTCTTGAGATTCATAATTTTCAAAAACGTTACTTGTGTCTCTGTAAGAATTATTTACACAATAATTAGACCCGCCACCTCCATCACCAATTGCCGCAAATACTTGCAACGGTGCAAAAAAAATAATTAATAAAAATATTGTTATTTTTTTCATATATTTTAAATTACTTTTAAAAAAACTTTATATTGATTTTTGAATTAAGAGCGTCATAATAAAAACTATTAGTAAAGACCAAAAATGCCATTTTTTCACAAACTCTTTTCTAAAAACAATTAATAAGAACACTGTGATTACTGCGGAAACAGACTGAAACAAAACAAGCCTATTTGACTCACCAAAAGTTATATTTTTTATAGTAATAACGCCAATAGCTAGTCTAATGGTGCTTTGATAAATAATTTCTGGCAATAAAGTAATAGCCATAAATATTCCTAACCAAATTTTTTGCTTTTTTGTCATTTGCTAAAAACCGCCGACCTCGACCTTACCATTTAAGGCCAAGTCAAAACTTAAATAAGCTACCAAAGCCCAAACAATAAAAACTATTAGTAAAGACCAAAAATGCCATTTTTTCACAAACTCTTTTCTAAAAACAATTAATAAGAACACTGTGATTACTGCGGAAACAGACTGAAACAAAACAAGCCTATTTGACTCACCAAAAGTTATATTTTTTATAGTAATAACGCCAATAGCTAGTCTAATGGTGCTTTGATAAATAATTTCTGGCAATAAAGTAATAGCCATAAATATTCCTAACCAAATTTTTTGCTTTTTTGTCATTTTTTTCCTTTTTTAACATAAAAAAGCCGCTATTAAATAGCGGCTTTAAAAGTTTTAATTAATAGAATTAAATTTTTATTTTGCTTAAACATGAACACTTTAAGCATATCATTCATATATTTTATGTCAAATTTGGTTTTGTATTATTTTCTACAGCCTACATCAATCCCAATTCTACTAAAATTAAATTCCACTAACTCCAAAAATTTTACCTATACCAAAGGTTATAGCCATGGCTAGCATACCACCCACAACTACTCTTATAGTGGCTTTAGTTTTATTGGCTCCGCCGGCATAAGCGCTTAACACACCAGTTGTGCAGAGGGCTAAAAATACGCCAAAAAAAGTTATTGGCACACGAAATGATTTTGGCGACAAAGTAATAATAGCTATTGGAATAATTGCCCCGCAAAAAAATGCCGCGGCCGAAGCGTAAGCCGCGTGCCAAGGGTTTGTTAAATTGTTGGGATCTATACCAAGTTCGGCATCTAAATGCGCTGTAAAAACGTCTTTTTCCGAAAGTTCTTTTGCCACAATAGCGGCTGTTTTTTGTGAAAGCCCTTTAGTAATATAAATTTTTTCAAGCTCCGAAAGCTCAAAATCAGGGTTTTGCGCAAGTTCTAAACGTTCCTTTTCTATATAGGCTTTTTCGGTGTCGCGCTGAGTGCTAACAGAAATATACTCTCCTACGCCCATTGAAAGCGCCCCGGCAACTAACCCAGCCACTCCCGCGGTTAAAATAATAGCGCTAGATTCAGAAGCTCCGGCAATACCCACTACTAATGATGCGGTAGAAACAATGCCGTCGTTTGCGCCTAAAACCGAGGCTCTAAGCCAGTTTAACTTTTGTCCGGATTTTGCTTCATGCGGCTCAATTTGGCTATTTAAATTATTTTGAGCAGTCATAAAATTATTTTTTCTGCTTCGCTTCCGGCAAAGCTTTTGCCGTAAGAGCTATTAATTCTTGCAATAAAAGTTTGTCTTCTAGTAAATCTCCCGAAATATGCATACTAGCCTTAGCTCCGGGGTAAGCAAAACCTTCTTTATAATTTTCGCTCAAAAGTTTTTTGCCCGCTTCAGTAATTTTTACAAACAACTCGTCATTACAAACCAAAGCTACAACCCTGTCGTCTGCATACAAAGCATATTCGCCAAACATTTTTCTTGAGCGGATATTTTTAAGCCCGGCTAATTGATCGAGCAAGTAATCAATTGTAGATTGCTTTGTAGCCATATTTAAGCAGTAACCGCTTCTCTTAAAATAGCTTTGCGTGGTTTATAGCAAACGTTACAGCAAATTATTTTAGTGGAAGGACGAGTTGAGTCGTCGTTATAAAAAATTTCGCAAGGTGCAGAACAATATAAACACTTGCCAATAATTTCTCTGTTTTTAACTTTGGTTACCGTGGTAGTCATGCGGTTGTCAAAAACAAACAAACTGCCTTTAAAATGCCGTCCCGGATATTTTTGCATGTAAGTATGAATACCGTCTTTTAACTGGTACAAATTCTTAAAACCTTTTTCTTTTAAAAGACAGGTGGCTTTTTCGCAGCGTATGCCGCCGGTACACACAGCTACAACTTTTTTATTTTTTAAATTTTTTATTGCATCAAGCTTTTCAGGAAGTTCCCGAAAATTCTGAATGTTCGGATGTACAGTTTTTTCAAACTGGCCGACATTTATTTCATAAGTGTTGCGCAAATCAAGCACCACAAAGTCCTCGTTCTTTTTGTAAAGCTTTTCTAACTCCGAAGCGGTTAAAGTCTTGGCAGTTTGTTTTTTTACGTTATAAGTCTTACCCAATGTTACGACTTCCTTTTTTACCTTCACTTCCAGTTTGGTAAAGGCTTTGCCCGTGCCTTTACTTTCTTTAAAAATCACATCTTTAAACAAGCGGTTTTTTCTAAAAGCGCTTTTAAATTTTTTGATATTTTGGTCAACCCCCTCTAAAGTTGCGTTGACCCCTTCTTCGGCTATTAAAAGCCGGCCTTTTAAATTTAAAAGCTGACACAAAACCTTTTGCTCATCGCGCAATTTTTTAGGATTTTTAATTTTTACGAATTTATAAAAAAGGATTATTGTATAATTTTTCGTCATAAATTAATTAACTCTTAAAAATATATTTAACAAATATAATAAAACAATTTGCTGAATTAGTAAAAGGCCTATGCCGAGCGGAAAATATATTTTCCGAGTCTTATGCCGGAAAATAAACACGCCTAAAAAAATACCCAAAGATCCAAATAAAGAAGCTAATAAAAAAAACCTTACCTCAGGCGTTCTTTCTAAATTATTCACACTCTTTTTTTTGTCTAAGCCAACAAAAATAAAAGAAACTAAATTCACTAGAATTAAAACTATCCCGGCAAAAAACAAATTATTACCCATACAATTAGGTAGTTAAATAGCTACTTAAAAACTTTACAACCCTTTCATCTAGAATTATATCACTTTGCAGAATTTTCCGCTTTAAAAACAGACCTTCAAGCGTGCGGCAGCGAGAGAGAGCAACATAGAGCTGACCGTGGGCAAAAGTGCCCGAGCTTAAGTCTACATAGACTTTGTCAAAAGTTTTACCCTGGGCTTTGTGTATAGTAACTGCCCAAGCAAGTTTAAACGGATACTGAGTAAAAGTCCCGGTTGTCCGGCTGTCCACTTTTTGCGTCCGCGTATCTAAAACAAATTTAAACATTTCCCAAGTGTGCGGCTTTACGTAGACCGTTTCCCCGGTTTCTAACTCTACAATAATTGAATCTGAAGAGGGCGATGTTTCTTTTTCGTAAAAATCGTCTTCGGGCAAATATTCAAGCTCTTCAGAATTATCCAACCCCGCCTCAGAGGCCGCCACAACACCTTTAATTTTCCCCATAGTTCCATTAACCCAGCGCTTTTGAAAGTCGTTGTTTAGCATCATTACCTGAGCACCGACTTTTATTTGCAAATTTAAGTCTGTGGGCGCTTCGCGGTCTTCAAAACTGCCGTCTGCCTGACCTTCGTAAGTTTTAAGTTCACTTGGAAGTTTTTCTAAGAAAAAATTATTAACTTGCCTGGCACGCGCATTGTGCGGGGTTAAATAAATAGCAAATTTCTCAAATTTAAATTTTGTCTCCCCACTCTCTGCTCTAGTATTTAAAATAGTTAGATGCTCCTGACTAACTGCGTTATTTCTAACCGCATTAAGCACGTCTTTAAACACTTGGCCCTTTTGCCTATAAATAGTTTTTAAAGTTATAAATTCAAACCTAGCCTGTTTAAATGCCGGTGAGTCAAAAAAGAAAGGTGAGTTATAGGTTTTTATAAGTCCGCCGCCTTGGTTAAAGTCTTTATCAACTGGCGGTAGCTGGTAAAGGTCGCCTATAAACACCATTTGAATACCGCCAAAAGGCTGGTCTTTAGTAGGGCCATTAATGCGCAAAAATTTATCTACGCAGTCTAGTAAATCAGCCCTAACCATAGAAATTTCGTCTATTATTAACGTGTCTAATTTTTGGAGTAACTTAAATTTAGAACTGTCCGCTGCTAATTTTTTTACTCTTTGCAAAGTTATGTCCGGCCCAAAACCGCAAAAAGAATGTATAGTTTGCCCTTCCACGTTTAAAGCCGCAACACCTGTTGGCGCAAGTACTGCAATATTTTTAGTTGTAGTTTTCCGAAAATAATTTAAAAGAGTAGATTTACCCGTACCAGCCTCGCCAGTTAAAAACAAATTTTTTGTGGTATTACCTATAATTTCAAGTGCTGCCAAACTTTCCGGGTTACCGCTTAAATCCAATTTTAGAATTTCTGCATTGCCTAATTCATTACCACCAAAACTTTTAGCCCGCCCATAAACATTTATGTCGTCCTTTTTGTATTTTTCCACGCTGCCGACTAACTGCACAAGCCTAGCCGTTACAAATCTGCCTTCAATACCCCACTGCTCAGACAACCTTTTTACAAAATTTAAATAGGTTTGGTTTTTTTGGCTTACATATTTTTCGTATTCTTTTTTTAAGTTTTCGTCTCGCTCTAAAGAAAAAAGCGCTTCCACAGTTTTGTTTATTTCTTCAACCTGCTTGTTTTTGCTTTCATAATCCCAACCTGGGACGTCGGTAAAATGCATCGCAAGTCTGGCCTTAAGACCGCCTGCCGCTCTCCCAAATTTAAGCGTTAAATCTAAAACAAAACTTTCAAACTCAGGTAAAGACAAGTTTGGTTTTTCCAAATAGAGTTTTTTTAAAAGCTCGTCCTCTTCTTTTGCCCACCGCGTGCCAATTTTGGGATACTTTTTTCTAAGCTCTAAAATATCGTATTTTTTTGTATTAGTTTCTTCATCCATAAGCTATATTTAAAAAGTATACTATCGTTTACCCTTTGTCAACCCCGTATATCAACATTTTATTAAAATTGAATATAAGTCTTTATTTATTATCAAAACAGATAAAAACTATAAAAAATATCAAATGTCGTATTACGGGGTCAAGCAACGTTTTGTGGATAAAAAAATCGCCGTTTAAAGACGATTTTTTTGCATATTACATACTATTTGCTACTATTCTACGCGTCATAATTCGGCGCTTTTTTTACTATTTGCACGTCGTGTACATGGCTTTCACGTAAGCCCGCTGGAGATATTCTAACAAATTCTGCTTTCTTCTGAAGCTCTAAAACATTCTTCGCCCCGCAGTACCCCATACCGCTTCTAAGCCCACCGGTTAGCTGCTCTATTATTTTAACTACACTACCTTTAAAAGGCACTCTGGCTTCTACGCCTTCCGGCACCAACTTCCCACCCACCACTTTTTCCTGGCCATAGCGGTCTTTACTTCCTTCGTTCATAGCCCCTAAACTGCCCATACCTCGGTAAGATTTATAGTGCTTACCATGCTCTTCAAAAACTTCGCCCGGCGCTTCTTCTGTCCCGGCAAGAAGTGATCCAATCATTACGCAAGCTGCGCCAGCAGCTAAAGCTTTGGTTATGTCGCCGGAATATTTTATGCCGCCGTCAGCTATAACCGGAATTTTTTTGGCTTTACATGCTCTAACCGCTTCTTGGATTGCGTAAATTTGCGGCACGCCGCAGCCCGAAACCATACGCGTGGTACATATACTGCCCGGGCCAATTCCCACTTTAACTGCATCTGCTCCCGCAGCTATTAAAGCCTTCGCACCTTCAAAGGTTGCCACATTACCGCCTACCACTTGAACCTTCAAAGACTTCTTAATTTTTTTTACTGCTTCCAAAACTCTCTTAGAATGTCCGTGGGCTGTATCTACAACTACTACATCTGCCCCGGCTTTCACCAAAGCGTCGGCCCGTTCAAAAAAATCCCCGCTCGCGCCCACTGCCGCTGCAACAATCAATCTGCCTGTTGAATCTAAATTTGCATTTGGATTTTCTTGGTTTGATATTTTATTTTTTTTCACCGACAAAACCTCTGCTGCTTGTTTTTCTATAGAAAGGTTTTTATGAATAACCCCCAAAGCCCCCATACTAGCTAAAGCTATAGCCATTTTACTTTCCGTAACCGTATCCATAGCGCTACTAACTATAGGCTCTTTTAATTTAATTTTCCCCGTAAAAAAACCAGTTGTGTCTACATCGGTAGGCACAACTTCACTAAACTGCGGAACTAACAGCACATCGTCAAATGTTAAACCCGTAAGAAAATTATTTTTCATAAATTTATACTATAAAATATATCATTTTTGCCTAAAACTGTCCACGATGAATATCATCTTTTACGCGATGTATTTTTAATACAAAAATCCCGCAAACCTAAGCTTGCGGGATTATATAAATTTATATTACTAACCTGCCATAAATAGCAAACAAGCGACAATGGCCAAAAAAGAACCATTAGCAATAACAGCAACATGTTGAATATGTCTATGCACCAAAATTGCCACAACTAAACTAGTAAGGATACCCGCTATAAACAATAAATACAGCTGGCTTTCAAAGACTTTTGGATTAAAAATTTTACCCATCCAATTAACCTGTACAGCTTTAGTTTCCGCGCCCAAAACTTTATAATTTTCTACCGTTGAAGGCTTAAAGCTTTCCAATTGTTTTGAAACAAAATTACCCTTTATATCGTAAGCCAAAAGCCTTAATGTATAACCTCCCAAAGCCAAGCGGCTTAAATCAACTTGCGCTTGCCACTGGTTGCCGGGTTTCGGATCAAGCATAATTGACTGCTCTCCAAAAGCTAACACAACTTTACTGGCAACCGAAGAAACTTCCGCTGTTAACTTTAAAGTATTACCCATAAGTTCCGTCTGGGTATTTAAAATCTCTAAAGCGGGCAAAATTGGTTTTACCTTTTCCTCTAGAGTCTTTTGTTCTAAAATTATCGAAGCAGACTTTAATGTTTTTACAGGTGCAGTCTTAGGACTTATCTCTGCTTTTTCCGGTTCAGATGCGGGCTGTAAAATTGTTGGGCGCTCAGATAAAACCACTTTTTGTTCACTAGGTGTTCCAAACATTTGTACAACAAAAATTGCCGCGTGATCTTGATAGGTGCCTTGCGCAATACCAATACCAATTTCTTCAAAGTTTTTATTTAAAATATTTGCCTTGTGTCCAGGACTGTTCATCCACGCACTTTCTACATTTTCTGCTTCTGTAAAATTTACGGCTAAATTTTCTCCGGCCATTAAATAACTGTAACCTACAGAAGCAATAAAACTCCAAGGCGTTTTACCGTCCGGAGTATTGTGACTAAAATAACCCTTTGCGAGCATATCATTGGCTTTAGCCTGCGCCGCCTGACTTAATGCGTTATTTTCTGTTAAATTCCCTAACCCAACCTCTTTCCTAGATTGATTAGTTAAAGTAATAATATTCTCCAGGGTAATAGCGGAAGAAAAGGCCGGCAAAACCGGGCCAATTGAAATTAAAGCAATAGTAAAAATCTTCAGGCTTACCATAAGCCCGGAAAAAAGCACCAGCATCCTGTGGCTAAAAATATGCGGGTGATAATTATTACGATGATGAGGAACAAAATGGTCTTTTAGGTGAACAGCAAAAGAGTGGAAAAACTCTCTGCCTTGTCTAAAGCTCCACTTCGGCAACTCAAAAATACTTAAAACATACTCCATTTGATTTTTGCTTGCCCCGTTTATAAAATGCCAACTTAGTATTTTATAACAGAACAAAATTTTTATTTTTATTTCGACCTAAATGCTAGTTATTTTGACTAGCTTAGGTTTTGGTGTGAAATGCTACTAAAACTTTTTAGTTACGCTGATTTTGGCTTAACCACTTAAAGCTTTATCACATTATCCTTATATATATTATAGCACATCTAAAGTAAAAAGTCCAGGGCAATTGCCCTGGACTTTTTACTTAGCTTGATGATTTAAAGTTTTACTTTTAGGAAGTTCTGAAACATCGTTTATACTTGAATCGCTAAACACAATATAACTTATTAACGAAATTCCGGTTACGACCAAAAAAACTATTGCCCAAATAAACCACCTTGGGTCATAATCAGACGATCGATTTTGCTTATTGTCTGGCATATTTATTTTATTAATTTTATTTTATTTAACTAATTTAGTAACTTCCTGTTTAGCTCCCCGAATAGCATAAATTGCAATAACCAAGCTTACTAACCATAAAAGCACTATTGGGAAAATAACCATAACCGCCTGGGGCTTAAATGTCATAAACGCAAAACTTATTACGCACAAAGAATATAATTCGATTAAAAAGACAACCACTAAAGTTTTGACCAATCTACCAACAATAGATTCAGCAAATATTTTATGGACTTTTACACCCTCTACAATCAAATAAACGCTACCGGCCAATAAAATGGCTATGGCTATCCAAAAATAATTTATTAACTCGGTAAAAAACATTTTAGTTTTTATTTCAAAAAATAATCTTTTATTTATTATAGCACAAAATTAAAATACAGGCAATTAATCTTTTCTGTGCTCAATATTTAAATCAAACAAAAACATAATAATACTCAATATATCGGTAGCTAAACAGTACTGACAGATAGCTTTTATGACAAAAAACTGTAAAGACAAGAACCCTAAAGCCCCCAAAGCTCCTCCGGCCAAAAAAACTTTTAAAGCCTGCCTGGCTTTTTGATAATGATTAGCCAAAAGAGATGTTACTATAATAAGCGAAAAATAAACTATTCCCCAAGTAGAAAGCGGGAGTCCAAAAAAACTGGAATACTTACTAGTCAGCACGGTTTCGCAGCCGCCGGTAAAATCACAGGGTACTGTTAAGCTTAGCGCTTTGGCAATTGAAAGGTACACGCTTATGCAAAGCGCAACTACTGATAATACTGTTATTATGTCGTGTTTGTGTCTTCTGTGCATTTAACCACCTAAACTTTGCCGCTAATTTACGGCAAACCTATTTTATAAAATAGGCTTAATAATAAAATTTTAGAATTTACCCGCGCAAAGTTTGGCGGTTAAAATTATTTTAACATAAAAAAACTCCCCCATAAAGGGGGAGTTTTGAATTCTTAAATAGAATTACCAGCGATCGTTGCCGCCACCTTGGCCGCCCTGACCACCATGACCGTAGCCTGAACCACCGCGTCCGCCGCCGTAGCCACCTTGGCCACCGCGTCCGCCGCCGTAACCGCCGCCGCCACCGAAGCTTCTCTTAGGTCTGTCTTCTAAAGGTCTTGCTTCTTTAACAATTAAAGTCCGGCCATTATAGTCGGTATTGTTAAGAGCGTTTGCAGCTGCGTCAGCTTCCGCGTCGCTTTCAAATTCGACGAAACCAAAACCGCGGGAGCGGCCGGTCATTTTATCGGTTATAACTGTTGCTGAAGCGACTGTGCCGTGCTGGGCAAACAACGCTTGCAGGTCATCGGAAGTGGTTGCCCATGGCAAACCGCCGACGAATAATTTCTTGGCCATTTTGTTGGCTTTCTTACTTAAGAGCTCATCTTACACTCTTATACTAAAATTTAATAAGTTCCCATACTTACTTCTTATCTTAAAGATGAACTCTTAAAGCGAAGTTTCGCACTGTTGCCTGTTTTTACAGGCTTGAACTAAGATGATGTAGTTATTATACCTTATTTGAGCAGTAAAAGCAAGACCCTCTTAAAACAATATATCTGATTGTCAAAAAAAGTTTTTTATCTTGATTTACAAAAATATTTCTAGCAGCTCAAATATAAAAAAATATTTATTCCAAAAATAGCAACAACCCCATTACAGCAACACCTAATATAAGCCATAAAAGTAGCCAAGCAGATTTTTTATGATTTTCTTCTTTATGAATTTCAGGTATTAAATCTGACATAGAAATGTAAATAAAACTGCTAGCAGCCATAGCAATTAACCAGCTTGGAACCTCGGAAATTCCACGCACAAAAATTAATACCACTAAAGCGCCGGCCACCGCAGCTAATGCCGACAAAAAATTATATACTAATGCTTTCTTGGCGCTCCAACCGCCGTGAATTAACACCGCAAAGTTACCAATCTCCTGAGGGATTTCGTGGAATATTACGGCAAAGGTCGTAGCAAGGCCCACCGGTAAACTTATAAAATAACTAGCTGCAATAATTACTCCGTCAATAAAATTATGCAAGCTGTCACCTATTTGCGTTAAGTAAACCACGGAGTGAATTTCTTCTTTGTGAGAAGAATGAGAATGGTGCCACCAGACAAAACGCTCCAGAGCAAAAAAAATAAAAATTCCAATTATAATATAAAGCCCCTCTTTTGCCCCAAAACTTTTGGCCGACATTTCCGGCAAAATATGTAAAAAAACATCGCCGAGTAGCGCGCCTGCGGAAAAACTAACCAAGTAAAGCAGCCAGCCTTTTAGTTTGGCGTTGTTAATAACCAAAGTAACTGCGCCGGCAAACGAAATTATACTAACTATAAACACACTAACTAAAGAATATATCCAAATTTGAGCCATAAAAATATTTAATTATTACACTTATTACACAAACCAAAAAATTCTAAGGAATGGTAATTAATTTTAGCAAAACCGCTTTGTTTAATATTCAACGGTGATAAATTTAAATCTTTGCAGTTAAAAATGTCTTTAACAACCCCGCACCCTTCGCAAACTAAATGATGATGATGGGGTTTTTGCGAAAGTTCGTAATAACTCTGTGAGGAATTTAACGAAACCTGTCTGACTAAATTTAATTGTTTTAAAGAATTGATATTCCTATAAACAGTGGTGTAGTCGGCTTTCTTAGTTTGCATTAGCTTTACTATTTCTTCCAAAGAAATCGGCTTATTACTATGTTCTAAAATATCTAAAATTTCCATGCGTGCTGGCGTGGCTTTAAGCTTATTACTCTTTAGTTGTTGTTTGTTGGCCGCGCTATGTTTTATACATAAATCTTTCATGCAGCCATATTAGCATAGATGCAAATTATTTGCAAGTACTTGACATACCTTTCCAGACCGTATATTATTTAAACGCAAATTATTTGCATTTAAAAAATTAAACGACATTTTATGAATCATAAGCTTATAGCGGTTTTTGCTTTACCGGTTTTATTTTCCGTTTATAACCTAAATAATTCCAAAGCAGTTTCTATTGCCTATCAGCATAAAACAGCTTTAAATACTAAAACTGAAACTCAGACTATAAAACTAAGCAAGCCCCTAGAAAACAACCGCACTCAAACAAAAACTGAGCTTATTAAACTAATTGACTCTAGGTTAAAAAACCCGGAAATAATTAGCTTGTTTAAAGGTGAAAAAGGCGATATGGGACCAAAGGGCGAACCCGGAGAAAGAGGTCAGAATTTAATTACTTATAACCCAGAAAATACTTCAAACCAAGCTGTTTATATTCCTAGTACAATTTTAAATTCAGATTTAGGAACTTTATTTTCAGCCACAACCCTAACTTCAGAAGTTCTCCACGCCGGTAGTATTAATGCAAAAACCGTAGAACTCAGCGAAAACCTAAATGTTCAGGGTGAAAGCGTGTTTTCTAACAACTCTTTATTTGCAACCACAACTATAGAGAATTTAATTGTTAAACAACTATCTAGTGATTCAGGTGCCTATTTAAGCTCGGGCGGAGCCTGGGTTAATGCATCGTCTGAAAAATTAAAAGAAAATTTTACTGATATTTCTAACGAAAATATTTTAGAAAAACTTAACCAGCTAAAAATAGAGCGTTGGAATTATAAAAATGAGCCCTCTTCAATAACACATGTTGGACCCACGGCTGAAAATTTTTACAAAATTTTTCAGCTGGGAGGAAAACAGGGAGAAACTTCAATTTCAACAATAGACCCCAGCGGAATTGCCTTACTAAGCGCACAAAAGTTATATCAAATGGTTACTGTATTAAAAGAAGAAATAAACCAAACAAAAAAATATCTTGAAAATAATTTATGTATAACCCAGCCTTTGCTAGAGCGAACCCTTGTAACCAGTTCCCCGGAAACACTTACTAACTCTCAACAAACAGAAGAAAATTCCACCAGCACAATTCTGTCGGAAACTGTTACAAACGAATAAAGGTTCCCCGCCGCAAGCAGTGGCGTATTACTACAAGCAGCGGATCGCATTTCGCGGCAAGCCGCGAGGTATTAAAACTGTATTAGCTCCTCGACTCGCTCGACTGCAAGAGCCGGACTCGCTATACATTGCTAATAAAAAACCGCCCATTGGCGGAATGTTAAAATCCTTTAGCTAATTTGTCTTTAATTCTTTCCAGCAAGTCTGCCGGACTACAGTCGCTTTTTACAAAATAATCGTAAACTCCGTTTTCCAAACATGCCTGAATAGTTTGAGTGTCGTTTAAATTTGTCAGGGCAATGCAGGGAATTTTGTTTATTTCCGGATTCTTTCTTATTTCTTTTAACATGGACATGCCGTCCATTTCCGGCATAAGTAAATCGGTAATTATTAAATCCGGTTTTTGTTTTTTAGCAAATTCCAAGCCCTCCAAACCATTTCGGCCTAAAATCACATTAAACCCCCGCTTGATTAAAGTGTCTTTTATGGCTTCGCCGAACATTATATCGTCTTCTACTAATAGGATTTTCTTTGCTAAATATCCCATAGCCTAAATTTTGTTTTGTTTCCAAACCCTTAACTTTACCTATATTGTAGCACAAATAAAAAAAGAGTTCGTCAGACCCTACTCACAATTTAAAATTGTGAGTTGTTTAAAGACGATTATTGATTTATACCAGTATCTTTGCTGCTGTTTGCATGCAGTCTGGCCTATCGCAACAAAATACCTCCCGATTATCTTTCTTTGCAACGTATAAAGCTTTACGCAAACAATCAACAGAAACACACCCGGCGGTTTGAAAAGTTTTGATTGGCTTAAACACAACTTCGGAGCAAGAGCCCATTAAGAAGGTGTTGAGCAGGTCTTCTCCACAAAACTCTTTGCCATCAACACAGAATGTCATGCGCCTGGCCATACCGCGGTCAATGCTCTGGACCATCGCAAACGTGGGGTTGTTTATGATTACCACCCACCAGGTTTCAACCTCTCCGGTGTGGATACCCCAATTAACAACAACGAGACGTTCTGAATCGAACAAATACGCCCTGCCCTTTTCCTTTGTGCTACCAGATTCGTAGGCTAAAGACCATCCGCACACCAAAAATTTGTTATGTGTTTCCGGCTCCAGCTTCGCAATCTCTAACAGAACCGGTGTAGTAGATGATTTAAACACCGATCCCATAAATTCTTTGGAATAGATGGCTGCAAAAAGAGCTTCGGCTTGTATTTGCCAATCTTTGCAATTTCCAACCCAATGATATGATTCTGCGTCGCGCGACACGGACTTGATCAAAGAAATTTGCATGCTTCCTCCTTGTCATCTTAAGCTTTAAACTCTTGCCAAGATGAACAAAAAATCATATAATATTTACAGTGAGTGGCAAATACCACCACTAAGAATACTACATGTATATAGAAATACTCCAAGAACTAGGTCTGTCACAAAATGAGGCTAAAATTTATGAGGCCTTGCTTGGAATTGGCAAAATTTCTGTGCCAAAAATTTCCGAAAAAACAAAAATCCACAAACGCAACATTTATGACACAATTCCACGGCTCTTAAACAAAGGTTTGATATATCAAATCACAGGAGGGAATGAAGCTAAGTACGCTGCTATTGAACCGAATAAACTCTCTGACTTAATTTGGGAAAAAGAATCAAAATTACAAAAAATCCTGCCGGCCTTAACAAAACAATTTAAAAAAACCACTTTAGGAGAAGCGGTTTATATTTATAAAGGTAAAGAGGGATTTAAAAATTATTTAAGGGACATACTTAAAACCGGAGAAGATGTTTATTTTATTGGGGCTAAAGGCGGATGGTTCGATAAAGATTTACAAACTTTTATAAAAAAGTTTTTGAAGGAAGCAAAAAACAAAGGCATTCGATATCAACATATTTTTGACCACGAGGTAAAAAATTTAAGTTCCGACATTTTGCCTCAATTAGGAAAACCATATAAATTTTTACCCGCTAAATATTCCACTAATGGCGCTATAGATATTTTTGGCGACCATATTGTTACTTTTTCCGGCCTAACCCTAAAAAATGTTACCGATGATATAACTTTAGTAGTTATTGTAAATAGGGAATTGGCTAATTGCTACCGGACCTGGTTTAAGTTTATGTGGGACTTCTGCCCATCTCACTAATTTTTACAAAAAACACCGCCTAAATAGGCGGTGTTTTTATCCACCAAAAGCGGACAAGTATGCATGCGTTCGTTCGTTGAAATAAATTCAACACAATTCATTTCAAAGTCGAAAAAACTAAATGTCCAAGATTCTCTTAAAGCCTTCGGCTGAACCTGCCCATTTTTCCGGATTCTTTGTCATAGACTCTAATATTTGCGCAGAGGGCATCCATTTCACTTCCACAACTTCGTTATCGGAAAAATTCAAATCTTTTAAACTACCTTCAAAAAGTAAAAAATAGACTTGGACATGTTCTTTATTTTTTCCATGATCTGAAGAATATATGCCCACCATTTTTAAATCAGCGCCTAGAACTTTTATTCCTATTTCTTCTTCTAATTCTTTTTTAGCGGCTTCATTGTAGCTAATGCCTTTACTAACATGCCCGCCAAATCGGGCATCCCATTTATTGGGATGCGAATCTTTATTAGGAGAGCGTAAATGCACTAGAATATTACCTTGTTTATTTTTTACGTAAATATGTACGGTTCTATGCCAATCTCCATCTTCATGAACTAAAGCCCTGGACTTGGTTAGTCCGAGTGAAATATTGTTACTATCAAAAATTTCTAAAAATTCTTCTGACATATAAACATTATAACAAAAAAACGCCCATAAGGCGTTTTTTAATTCCACCAAAGGTGGACAAGCATGCATCCGTTCTTTTAACGGCTAAATAGTGATTCCCAACATTTACGGCGTTGAGATTCCTTATAATCTTACGAGAATAAGGGTAGAATTACCTTTTACAAAACCAACAAGTCAATTCGTAATGAGAGTATGTGGCATCTTTAATTCGAAAATAAAAGATGACGACCACTGGAATGTACACCAACAGTACCTTCGAAAAAGTACAGGATGTATATTTTATTCCTTAGAAAGGAGGTGATCCATCGACAGCTTCCGCTACCGATGCCTTGTTACGACTTAGCCCCAGTTATGAGTTTCGGCCTAGGCCACCTTAAGGTGAACTTTAGCCGCTCCCCACTTCCATGGCTTGACGGGCGGTGTGTACAAAACCCGAGAACGTATTCACCGT
>CAYVNU010000025.1:0-17438 GCA_964453265.1 uncultured Candidatus Saccharibacteria bacterium
CTAACAGCAAAAATCCTGGGGCCTTGGATAGAATACCAAGACGTTTCCGTCCCAGATTACTCTTATGGCTCTAGAACATAAGAGTCTTTTTATACTTTTGTCTCAAACTCACCGAATTGGTTTTTCGGGTCGCTGTTTGAAGAACTAAAAATACTATACCATATGCCAAACCTGCTGGCAAACGAGTTTTCCACAGGCAAATTAGCAACAAATAGATGGTGTCTTTCCGGAAACCCGAGGTGCCGCTATCCCTGCCTTGCCGGCAGATAGGCGAAATTCAGAGCTTAAATAAGTTATAACTCTGGATCCCGGCTCGCGCCCTCGGCTGCACTCGGGCTTGGCCGGGATGACAAAGTTATAGAATCCGATTGCTTTAAATTGTTTCTCTCATTAAATATATATTGACAATTTTACTAAAATGTGCTATAATTATATATTGCCCAGAAAAGGGCAAGAAGGAGGGTCACTATGAGCGACCACAACCATGGTCATGGCAATGGCCATGACCATCATTCCGATGGGCACAAAGATGCCCACGGACACAACCACGAGCCCAGCTTGGGCTACTTGGTTGTAGTGATACTGATTCTCGGGTCCTTGTTTCTATGGACCCGAAGCTGGCCCAATGATGGACCAGCTGTGGCAGGGGTTTTTATTGCCGCAGCATTCTTCGTTCTCGTCCTTGCCCCGTTTTTGGACAAGGGAGACCACGGCCACCACTAAGACGACCCGAACGTAGTACTTACGGGTCGTCTTTTTTTTATATTACATCTACCTTATTAACTTCGGGAATTTGTTTTAAGCGCGCAACTAACTCGGGAATAATATTAACCTGGCTTTGAGTTTTAATTTTTTTTGCGTTTGACCCGGCGCCTACGGACAAATACACCTGGGCATTACCCGGAAAAGCCTGCAAAACAGTTTTAATATTATTTAAAACATCCATATTGGCCAAACCAGCCATATGCAAAACCAGCTGTTTAGTTTTTTCCATTTCGCTAAGCGCCATGTTGTAAAGTTCATCACTCGGAAGCTCGGTTACTGTTTCCGCAATTAATTTAAATTCTTCATCTTTATCGGACAGACGCCCGGCCACTTGAACAATTTTGTCATTGGCCAAGTAGGGGAGAGAGGCTTCCATAATTTTTGGAAAAACCAAAACTTCCACGCTGCCTGTGCCGTCTTGCAAAGTAAAAAAAGCCATAGGGTCGTTTTTTTTAGTCAGCGTGCGCTTTAGTCTAGAAATAATGCCGCCCATAGTTACGCTATTACCTAGCATTTCTAAATTTAAATTTTTTACCAACTGCAAAGACGACAAAACTTTGCGGTAATTTTCCAGCGGGTGTGAAGAAACATACATGCCTAAGTGTTCTTTTTCCCAGGCTAATTTTTCTTCCTTAGTTGCCGGGGCTGATACTTTTAAAACCAACTTGCCCAAATGCAAAGTTTTCCCGAACAAAGAATTTTGTCCGGAATTTTCCGCCTTATAATGTTCACGCACAAAAGTTAAAACTTCTTCAGTGTTGTTAAGCAGTTGTCCGCGTTCGCCAAAAGCATCTAAAGCGCCGGCTTTTACCAAAGCCTCCCAGGATTTTTTATTAAAATTTTTAACATGGCACTTTAAAAGAAAATCCTGTAACGAAAAAAAGGGATGAGTATCTTTCTGGTCGCTAACAACTGATAACTGATTATTTTCCCGTGCCTCTATGATTCTATCTATTACATCACTGCCCAAATTTTTTATAGCATTAAGGCCAAAGCGAATGGTTTTTTCATCTACCACGGTAAAATCGCCCAAAGATTCCGAAACTGAAGGAGGTAAAACCGCAATGCCTAAATTTTTACAT
The DNA here is from genome assembly GCA_964453265.1 of uncultured Candidatus Saccharibacteria bacterium. Taxonomy (GTDB): domain Bacteria; phylum Patescibacteriota; class Doudnabacteria; order UBA920; family UBA920; genus CAYVNU01. Next base: position 1,848 of record CAYVNU010000025.1, read on the forward strand.
TCTTCCACAGCCTCATAAATTTTATCTTCATCGCCGCTTTCTGCAGTCATCAACGCAGCCATAAATTCCACCGGATAGTTAGCTTTCATGTAAGCTGTCTGATATGAAACCACGGAATAAGAAGCAGAGTGAGCTTTGTTAAAACCATAAGCCGCAAAAGGCTCAATCCATGTCCAAATCTGTTCGGCTTTCTGATGGCTCCATTTGCTGGTTTCCTGGCAACCCTGAATAAATTTAATTTTCTGCTTAGCCATTTCTTCCGGAATTTTTTTACCAACCGCTTTTCTAAATTTATCCACTTCCTCCCATGAATAGCCGGCCAAGTCATGGGCAATAGTTAGCAAGTCATCCTGATAAACCAAAATCCCGTAAGTTCTGCGTAGAATTTTTTCAAAAGCCGGATCTAAATACTGAATTAGTTTTGGATCATGTTTGCGCTTAATATAGTCTTCAATAAACTGCATAGGGCCCGGGCGGTACAAAGCAATCATGGCCATCATATCGAAAACCGAAGAAGGTTTTAATTCTTTTAAATACCTGGTCATGCCGCTGCTACCCATTTGAAAAACGCCGAAAGTCAGGCCGTCTGACAACAGCTTAAAAGTTTTTGGGTCGGGATGCGGCAAATTATAAATATCTATTTTAGTCCCGTATCTTTTTTCAACCAAGTTAACCGCAAATTCCAAAATACTTAAATTGCGAATTCCCAGCAAATCAAGCTTAACCACACCCACGGCTTTGCTGTTAGCGTTTACATCTAAGGCATACATATCGTACTGGGTAATAGTGCGCTCGCCGTCAGGTTCTTTTTGCAGCGACATGTAGTCGGTTAACGGAGTTGGGGTAATAACAATTCCCGCAGCATGAACAGAAGCATGCCTGGCGCAGCCTTCCAGTTTTTTTGCAATTGTTAAAACGCGGCGGGTTTCCGGATCTTGATCATAAATTGCTTTTAGCTCGGGAGTTTTTTCCAAAGCAATATCTAAAGTCATATGAAAACCCTGTTTGCCAATAGGAATCATTTTGGCAATTTGGTCGCACTTAGAATAGGGAACACCTAAAGCCCGACCTACATCTCTGACCGCGGCTCTAGCCATCATAGTTCCAAAAGTAATAATTTGAGCGACTTTGTCGTGCCCGTATTTTTGGGTAATGTATTGAATAACCTCGTCGCGGCGGTTATCGGCAATGTCTAAATCTATATCTGGCGGAGTCGGTCTATGCATGGTTAAAAAACGCTCAAAAGGAAGTTCGTAATACAAAGGGTCAACATTTGTAATACCTAAAATCCTACCAACAATACTGCCGGCCGCGCTGCCTCTGGTGTTGGTAATCGCACCAATTTTATGCGCACCCTCTACTACATCTGCCACCATTAAAAAATAAGTATCAAAACCTTTTTTGCAAATAATATTTAATTCGTAATCTATACGCGCTAAAATATCCTCGGACACAATACCGTCTTTGCCATATAAATTTTTTGCTTTTTCATGAACCAGCTGTTTTAAATAGGTTTGTGAGTCAAGCCCTTCCGGAATTTCCACGCTCGGAAAATAACGTTGGTCAATTTTAATTTCTAAGTTGCACATCTGAGCGATTTTTCCTGTATTTTCCACAGCTTCCGGAATATCGGAAAATAACTCCGCCATAAGCGCGGGGGATTTTAAAGACAAATCGTAAGCCCTCATATCCAGCCGGTCTGTATCGTTAATAGTTTTACCAATACCAATACAAACCATTACATCCTGGGCTTCAAAATCATCCGGATATATATAGTGGCAGTCGGCTGTTGCAACCAAACCTAAATTATTCGCCCTGGCCAAAGCTATTAGTTTTTTATTAAGCTCTTCTTCTTTTTGTTTTTCCGGATTTGTCTCGCCTTCGGTTTGTCGGCAATTACGCTGAATTTCAATAAATAGTTTTTCCGAACCAAAAATCTCTAAATATTTTTGCAGCGCTTCTTGGCCCGCATTTTGGGACTTTATTACATTACGCGCAATTTCTCCGCGTTGGCATCCGGACAAACAAATTAAACCTTTAGAATACTCTGCCAATACTTTTAAATCTATTCGAGGCTTATAATAAAACCCGTCTAAATGCGCAATAGTTGTAAGCTTAATTAAATTTTTATAGCCTTCGTCATTTTCAGCCAAAAGAGTTAAGTGATAATAATCAGCATCTGTTTTACCTTCTTTATCTTGAAGTGTCCTGGGCGCGACATACGCCTCCAGCCCAATAATCGGCTTTATACCTTGTTCTTTACACTTATTATAAAACTCAATTGTGCCGTACAAAACCCCATGGTCAGTTATTGCCAATGCTTCCATACCCAATTCTTTGGCGCGTTCAACTAAGGGCTCAGGCTTGGAAAGCCCGTCGAGCAAAGAATAGTGCGAATGGCAATGTAAATGGGTAAAGTTCATGAAAGGCTTAGTTTATGCTTAACTGAGTGCAAAAACGGTTAAATTTTAACAATATTTCTAACAGCAATTTTGCAACCTTAATATTACCAAAATTCTCCGCATTTTGCTATAATAAAACTACATTAAAATCAAAATAAATGTCACTCCTAAAAGAAAAATTAGAATTAGAAATTGAGGAAGCGGAATTCTTAGCCGGCAAAACTTTAAACCAGTTCCCTCCAGTTGTAAAATATGCTTTAATTCTTTGCGTGCTTGGGATTGTACCGGCCTACTATATTTCAAAAAATATTTCCCACAAATATTGGCAAAAACAATACCAAACTTTACTCACAAGCCCGAAGCCAAGTTTTAGCGATGCTCTTGCGCCTAAAATTTCACCCATTACATTAATTTATAGCCAAAATAGCTATTCAGCGCTTGTTAAAGTTAGCAACGAAAATTTGAATTTAAACTTGCCGGAAACACCTTATCAAGTAGATTTTTTTAACCAAAAAAATGAGACTGTTTACTCCAGCCAGGGCAAAATATTTTTATTACCCAATCAAACCAAATACGTACTAGTAGGCAAATTTAACACAAATGAAAGCATTGCTTCGGCAAACTTTTATTTAACTAACCCTCCCAAATGGCAAAAAAGGATTGCTATTGCCAAAGTAAATCTCAACGTTTTTATATCGCAATTTTCAAATCAGCAAGATCCGGCCGCATTTTTTGCGGAAGGCAGCCTGCAAAATTTAAGTCCGTACAAAATTAATTCTGTCCGCTTAACATTTTTGGTAAAAAATTCTTCCGGCGATATTTTAACCGCCAGTCAGCGAGATGAATTTAACTTAGAGCCAGGCAAAACCAGAAGCTTCAAACAACTTTGGCCAGGACTTTTTCTAAACAATGCGGCAAAAGTAGAAATATTTGCTGATACAAACCCCCTGGATAGAAACAATCTAAATATACAACAAGAAAATACCACTAACTCCTCTGATTTAAGCAGACCAAATTCCAATAACTACTAGTATGTTAAATGTTTTTAGAAAATTTAAATATATTGACGTGCCTTTGTTAGTAACAACCCTGCTGCTAATAGTAGCGGGGCTTGCTGTTTTATATAGTACATCAGTTACTTCCCAAAACCTGGGAGTTTTTTACAAGCAAGCTATTTACGCAGGAATTGGACTTGCTGCATTTTTCTTTTTTTCGTTTTTTGATTATAAAACCTTGGCCAAAACTAACAGAATAATTTATCCTTTAATTGTATTAGTTCTTATTTATTTATTAATATTTGGTAGCGTAATTCGTGGTGGTAAAAGATGGGTAGAACTACCGTTCTTTAATTTCCAACCGGCTGAATTTGTAAAGATTATTGTAATTTTAGGCCTAGCCAGACTACTACATTTAAAAAGGGGACAAATAAATTCTTGGTCAATTTTAATCTGGTCTTTGACCTATGCGTTAATTCCGGCCGGTCTGGTAATTTTAGAGCCTGATTTAGGCTCAGCCTTGGTAATTTTAGGCTTATGGCTCGGCATGGTACTAATTAGCCCTATTAAAAAAAAGGTTGTATTTGTACTTTTTATTTCTGCTCTTATATTGACGGGAGTTACCTGGAAATTTGTTCTAAGAGATTTCCAAAAAGATAGAATTAAAGTTTTTATAAACCCGGCGCTAGACCCACGCGGCAGGGGATACAATGTTCAACAAGCAACGATTGCGGTTGGTAGTGGTAAAATATTCGGAAGAGGCTTTGGGCAAGGACTTCAGAGCCAAAATAGATTTTTGCCAGAACGACAAACAGATTTTATTTTTGCCGCAAGCGGTGAAGAAATAGGTTTTGTGGGTCTTAGCGCTATTGTCGGTTTATTTTTATTCCTTTGTGCTAGACTTTTAAAAATTATCCCGAAAGCCAGAGACGACCTAGGCATGTATATTGTTGGGGGAGTGTTATTTTTTGTACTAATACACACGGTAGTTAATGCTGGTATGAACTTAGGGCTCTTACCAGTTACGGGCATTCCCTTACCTTTTTTTAGTGCCGGCGGCAGTAATTTGATTGTTATATTAAGCGCCTTAGGAATTGCCCAAAATGTAAGCCTTGAGTCTAAATTTTTACGATTTTAAATAATGTGTTATAGTATAAAAGTATTGGGCGTAATTTATTTAAAATAATCTATGAACAACAAAATTCCACGTAAATCTGACTCTCTATTTGGCGGCAAAAATTTTGATTTTAACAAAGTTATTCAATGGCTGGGTTTTATGCTTAGGTGTCCGATTTGTGGCTTTAAATATAATCTGGATCAAACAAAAATTATTGAAAGCGAAAGAAATGAAGCTTTCGACGAAGCCCATATTCTTATTCATTCAGATTGCACTAAATGCAAAAGTTCAGTTATGTTTAACGTTGAAATACATGGGCCAGAAATTTTTAGCGTTGGCATGGTAACTGACCTCACTCAATCAGACAGTCGAAAGTTCAAATCTAAAGAGTCCATATCTTTAAATGAAGTTATAAATATCCACCAGGCGCTAAAAGCTTTTAAAGGCGACATAGTAAGTGCTCTAAAACCAGAACTTGCAGCAAAAAAAGCCTAAAATTGAAAAACACATCTTATTTAATCTAAATTTAAAGCCTTGCCAAAAGTAAGGCTTTTTGTTATAATCTTGAATATTTATTAAAGATTTGTAAGTATGCGGGCATTTATTAAACAATGTTTGCAGATGGGCAAATCTATTTAAGGAAAGAAGTATGGACAATCTGTCATTATTAGCGCAAGTAAGGGACACTAAAACTAGCCAGCTTAATAAGCTACGCAAACAAGGCATAGTTCCCGCGGTATTATACGGCAATAAAATTGCCAATGTAAATTTGTCAGTTAACAAGGGAGAGTTTGAAAAAGTTTTTAGAAAAGCCGGTGAAAGCACAATTATTACCTTAATAACCGACAACGACAAAAAAAGCCACAATGTTTTAATTCAAGAAGTCCAACATAATTACTTAACCAGTGATGTACAGCATGTGGACTTTTATGAAGTAAGCATGACTGAAAAACTAAAAGCTAAAGTTGTTTTGGAATACATCGGTGAGTCTGCGGCTGTAAAAAACCTTGGTGGAATTTTAGTTAGAATTCTAAATGAAGTTGAAGTTGAATGTTTACCAATGGACTTACCTCACAGCATAACTGTTGATATTTCCAAACTTGCAACTTTAACTGATTCTACGCATGTCAAAGACTTACAAGTTTCAAATAAAGTAAAAATATTAGCGGGTCTGGACGAAATTGTCGCCAAAATTCAGCCTCCAAGAGACGTTGAAGCTGAACTCTCGACACCTGTAGTTGAAGACATTAGTAAAGTTGAAGGCGCCGCTGAAAATAAACCGGTTGACGAAAAAACTGAAGGTAGTAAAGATAAAAAAGAATAATTTTATATCCCGCCTAAAAAAGGCGGGATATTTTTAGTCATAGTATAATTATGGGTAACATCAAAAAAGTCTTACAAAATCCGATTGCTATGAAAATAAAAAACAATACGCAAAAATATATAATTTTCATTTTGGGACTTTTAGTAATTGCCGGTTCTATTACATTTTTTCATTATAAAAAAAATTCAATTCAAACTGACCTTCCATATAAACAAACCATCACAGAGGAAGACCGTAAACCAATCGAAATACCAAAAAGTTCTTTAGAGCATAACCGTACAATAAAAATTCCTATACTCATGTACCACCACATTGGTGACTTTCCAAAAAATGCCAGCCCAACAAGGAAAGATTTGACTGTTTCCACCGCTGACTTTAAACAACAAATCGAATGGATAAAAGAAAAAAAATACACGAGCATAAAATTGGAAAATATTTACGAATACAGTATCGGTAAATTTCTAATGCCCGAAAAGCCGGTTGTTTTTACTTTTGACGACGGCTATGCGGATGTTTTTGATAACGCCTTGCCGATTTTAAAAAACAACGGCTTTATAGGCAGCTTTGCCATAATTACCCAGTACCCAAAAACAAACTCCGGAGACAATTTTTACGCCTCTTGGGAACAAGTATTAGAAGCTTATAAAAATGGTAATGAGATTGTTTCCCATACTCAAGATCATTTTGACGGTAAATCAAAAAAATATACAAACGATTTTATTGCGAAAAATTTATCCGGCTCTATTGAAGACATTAAACAGAACCTGGGCTTTAACACCAGAATTTTAATATATCCTTACGGCCATTACACTCCACAGTATATAGAACTAACAAAAAAAGCCGGCTTTGTTATGGGCATAACCGTTCATTCTGGGGATATAATAAACTTGGACAATTTAATGGAAGTACCGAGAGTTAGAATTCACGGTAAGGAAGATTTTGAAAAATTTAAAAAATTTCTACCGTAATTTATTGCTTTTATCTAAGGGCTTTCGATGATATTTCCACGTAGCGCCAAAAATTACTCAAGTCTTTAAAAAATTCTACTTTGTAAGAAGGTAGAGTTTTTTTAATTAATTTAGATAATAGAGCTTTTTGGCGCGGATCGAATTCAAGGTATACCAAAACCGGCTGATATTTAAGATCAGCGATCTGCTCTAATAATTTGCGAATAATTACAATACCATTTTCTTTTGCAAAAATGGCGTTTTTTGGTTCGTATTTTAAATCTTTAATCAACAATCTGTAATCTGTCTGTGGTACATACGGCAGGTTGGCGATGATGATGTCGAAATTTCCTTTTACGTTGTCTAATAGGTCTGATAGGACAAATTGGACAAATACCTTGTGTGCTTTAGCGTTTTGTTTTGCAACTTTTAAAGCTTGTGATGATATGTCGCTTGCAGTAATTTGGAATTTGTTATTTATTATTTGGGATTTATGCAATTGCTTTGCAATTGACACAGCTATACATCCACTCCCTGTCCCAACATCCAGAACTCTCATCGTGCCCTTGTAGTGCAGGGCATTGCCCTGCCCATTAAGCAGGCCGATGGCCTGCACTACACGCTCCACGACCCATTCTGTTTCCGGCCGCGGAATTAACGTATATCTATTTACCTTAAACCTAAGTCCCATAAAATCCTTATACCCCAAAATATACGCAATAGGCTCGCCCTTAAGCCTTCGCTTAACTAAAGCTGATAAGCTTATAAGCTGGTCAGCTGATAAGCTCTTTTCGGGGTTTAAATACAAAAACTCCCTGGGCTTTTTAAGCACTTCAGAGAGTAATAAATCAATTTCTACTTTTTCGTATTTAATTAAGGCTTGCCTAAGAGTCATTCTTGTCAATCTTTTAATTCTTGGTCAATCTTGTCATTTCTTTAGTGCCTCTTTTTTCATTTCCACGTCGGCCTTTTGAAGGGCGGTTATAATGGGGGAGAGTTTGCCTTCCATTATTAGGTTTATTTGGTTAAAGTTTTGGTTTATGCGGTGGTCGGTTACTCGGTCTTGGGGGAAATTATAGGTTCTTATTTTTTCGCTTCTGTCGCCAGTACCAATCTGCGACTTGGTCATATTTCTAATTTTCGCGTTCTCAATTTCCGCAAAGTGGGCGGCTACACGGGAGCGGATAACGGCCAAAGCTTTTTCACGGTTTTGGGCTTGGCTACGCTCGTCCTGACATTGCGCGGTTATGCCGGTTGGGATGTGGACTATGCGAATAGCAGAATAGGTTGTATTAACACTCTGTCCTCCATGGCCGGAAGACGTAGTGGCTTCCATTTTTAGGTCTTTAGGGTCTATTTTATAGTCATTTTCACCAAGTTCCGGTAAAACAGCTACGGTAATAGTAGAAGTGTGCACGCGGCCGCTTTTTTCAGTATCCGGAACCCTTTGCACACGGTGCACGCCGGATTCATATTTAAAAATTCCAAAAGCCCCTGTCCTGGAAATTTCAAGAATTATTTCTTTAAAACCACCCGCATCGCTTTTTGAAACCGAAACTGTGTGTAACCGAAAACCATTTTCTTCCGCATATTTGCCCAAAGCTCTAAAATACTCCGCGGCAAAAAGCGTGGCTTCGTCACCGCCCGCGCCCGCGCGAATTTCTACAATACAGTCTTTGTCGTCGTTAGGGTCTTTAGGTAAAAGCAATTCTTCAATTTCAGATCCCAGTTTAACAATTTCAGATTTAAGCGGGGCAATTTCTTCGCTAGCCATTTGTGCTATTTCCGCATCATCGGACTTTGTTAGCTCTTGGGAATTTTTTAAATCTTCTTCGGCTTTAGCTAATCTGTTAATTTTATCAACTAAGGGCTGAAGTTCCGACTGTCTTTTACCCAGTTTTGCCAAATCTAAACCAGCCTGACCAGATGACATCTGATCGGTGATTTTATTATATTCTTCAACTAATTTTGTAAAAGCTGGTTCCATAAATAGTGGGTAGTAAGTAGTTGGTAGTGAGTAGCCAGGCCTGCGGGCTAAACGCTATTTACTACCTACTACTTTCCTAGTAATTCTAACATAAAACCACCCCAAACTTAAAGCTTAAGGTGGTTTTATTAAATTTTAAGTATTTATTTAACTGCTCTGACTTTTCTTGGTTTTTTAACAGCTTTAGTAGACTTAATTTGCTGGGCTGTCGCGGTGCGTTTCTTAAACTTATCTATACTTCCGGCAGCGTCTAACAGCTTTTGTTTACCTGTATAAAAAGGGTGACATTGGCTGCAAACTTCCGTATGAAGTTCATTTAAAGTTGAACCGGTTTTAAAAGTATTACCGCATGCGCAGGCAACTACTGCTGTCATATTGTATTGTGGATGGATTGTAGGTTTCATAAAATTTAAATTAACAACATTTGATATAAATGAGCAAAATCAGAAAGTTTTTAGCTTATTTAACCATGCTAATCTATTAAATCTTGCTCAATTGAAATATTGTACATGCTCTTGCCTTTTTAGTCAAGAGCTGTTATAATTTACTTAATATTAATTAACACATCCCTCATCTTTCCTGTTCTAAAAGCCCGTGGGCTTAAATTTAGAATTGAGATGGGATGGAAGCGTTCCGGAAAATACCGGAATAAGGAAGGAAATTATGAAAGACATTAGTCTTTTAGACTTGTTAAAAAGCGGAGCCCATTTCGGACACACCACCTCCAAATGGAATCCAAAAATGAAGCCTTATATTTTTACCACCCGCAACAACATCCATATTTTGGATTTGGAAAAAACCCGCGCGGCTCTCTTAAAATCCATGGAAGCTGCAAAAGAAATTAGCAGCAAGGGCGGTACAATTTTATTTGTAGGCACTAAAAAACAAACCAAGGAAATCATTAAGCAAACCGCGATGGCCGCTGGTATGCCTTTTGTAAATGTTCGCTGGCTCGGCGGTACTTTTACCAACTTTAGAACCATTCAGAAAACAATTCGTAAACTGGAAAAATTAGAAAATTTAAAAGCCTCCGGTGAATTAGAGAGCCGCTATACAAAAAAAGAAGCTTTAATGATTGTTAGAGAAATTGAAAAGCTAAAAAAACTTTTTGAAGGTATACAAAACATGAAAAAATTGCCTGAGGCAATTTTTGTCACAGACGTTAAACATGACGCAATTGCTGTAAGGGAAGCGCAAAAAAGCAAAGTCAAGGTTATAGGTATTGTAGACACCAACTCAAACCCGGAAGGCCTTTCTTACGCCATTCCATGTAACGACGACGCTACCAAAGCCGTTGAACTTTTGTGCACCGCCATGTCAGAAGCAATTACCGAAGGAAGACAAGTTGTAGCCAAAATTCAAGCATAAAAAAACCAAACAATTAATTTTATTCCAAGGCAGATTGTTTTTCCAAAAACCTAATTTGGACTATTCATTGCATTTGGAAATTTAGGATAGCTTTATGTCCAATGATATTTTAAAAGAAATAAGAGAATTAACAGGAGCCGGTATTTTAGAAATAAAAAACGCGCTAACTGAAAGCGGTCAAGACAAAGATAAAGCAATAGAAATTTTACGAAAAAAAGGTGCTCTCAAGGCCGGTAAAAAGGCTGACAGAGTAGCTAACGAAGGAATTGTTGAAAGCTACATTCATCCCGGAGCTCGCGTTGGAGTATTAGTTGAGGTTAACTGCGAAACTGATTTTGTAGCCAGAACTGAGGACTTCAAACAATTAGCCAAAGATCTAGCCATACACATAGCGGCAGCTAACCCTCTCTATATTCAATCCTCAGAAGTACCCGCTGAAGTTGTTGAAAAAGAAAAAGAAATTTACAAAGAACAAGCAATTGCCAGCGGTAAAGTTAAATCTGATGATATAATGAATAAAATGCTGGAAGGAAAAATTGCCAAGTATTTTGAAGAGTCCTGCCTGCTAGAACAGCCTTTTATAAAAAACCCTGATATAAAAGTCAGCGAACTCATATCCCAAGCTATTGCAAAAATGGGGGAGAAGGTTGTTATAAAAAGATTTGCCAGGTTCGTTTTAGGAAACTAATTTGATTGACAAGATTTTTATGCCATAGGAAATACGCCTGCCTAGACTGGCGGAAAATCAATGACCCAGCCGTCGCTACCTCCTACACCCCTCCTTCGCTGAAGCTTTGGAGGGTAAGCAAGACTTCGAAGGTCAAGAAACTATGGCGGAACTAGATTGGGCTGTTTGTTTGCACAATCTTTTAAATCTTTTAAATCATGTCAATCTTTTAAATCATTTTGTCTTATCAAATTCTTCCAAATATAATATTTTTAGTCGCCGTAGTGGGGATAATTTTAATTATTCTCAGGCGTTTACCTGAAGTTGGGAAGCAAGAAACTGAAAATAAACCAAATGAAGCCATTAACTCTCTGCTTTCCTCTAAAGGTTTACCGGCAATAACAATTTCAAAAACGCGCACTCTATTTAAAATTTGGGTTAAAAAAAGTTGGAACTTTGTATTAGAAGCTAAAGATTTAAAACAAACTAATGCGGCAGGCTACAAATTTAAAAAAATTTTTCAAATTAAAGACCCAAAGCCGGTTTTAAGAACAGAGGTAACTTTACAATCAATCCCTATTGTACAACCAACCAAAGACGAAGCTTATTACTTTGATCTTATAAAAAAAGAACCGAAAAATTTATCTCATTATGATGCCTTGGGAAAATATTATTTAGAAAAAAATATTTTCTCCGACAGTAAAGATATATACCTATACCTAGTTAATCACGAACCGACTAACCCTGAATATTTTGGTAGACTAGCATATTCTTGCTACAAACTTGCCGAATACAGCCTTGCTGCGGAAAATTACATAAAATCCTTAGGTCTTGATTCAATTCACCCAAACCGCTATTATAATCTAGGTATTTGCTACCAACATTTGGAAAAATACCAAGAAGCCGTAGAAGCTTTTAAAAAAGCTGTCGAACTTGATCCGGAAAATTCAAAATTTGCCCAAACATTAAGCAAGGTCTATTTAAAAATACAGGGTATAGCAGATCCCAAATCCTTAACCGACCAATCTTCGAACGACAATAGCGATTTAGCAAGTTAAAAATAAGCAATCTAAATAGACTTTACAATCTCAAACACCGCCAAATATTTTCCTATTAAAATAATTTTATTTCATAACCTTGTGCCGATGTAGCTCAGCTGGTAGAGCATCTCCATGGTAAGGAGAAGGTCTCCGGTTCGATCCCGGACATCGGCTCCAGGTTATGCGGTAAAATTATAAAATAGAAATATTGGCGGTGTTTTAATTTGCTGATATAATTTACATATGAAAAAAAATATTGTGGTTTTTGCCGCCAACAAATGTGCGCTTGACAAAGAACACATATACTATCCCTTAGCCTATAATATAGGCAAAGAATTGGCTTTTGCGGGTTTTACAGTTGCAAATGGTGCTGGTTCTGGCTTAATGGAAGAAACACTGAAAGGAGCTTTCGAAGCGGGTGGTGAAACCATTGGCATTGGCTTAGATATAGAAAACAGAGAACAATCTAAATTTGCTAAATCTGTAAAAGTTTTTAAAGATTTAAAAGAAAGACAAAAAGAATTAATAACTTTGGCTGATGGGATAATTGCCCTACCTGGTGGCATGGGCACAGCTTATGAAATACTTGAAGTAATTGCCTTAAAAAGAGTTGGGCAGTTGCCCAAAGCAATGCCTTTTGCGATTTTAGGAGAATTTTATTCCTCATTAAATACAGTGTTTAAAAGTATGCTGGAGGAAGGCTTCTTAGAAGAATCGGCTTTTGATTATTTTAGTTTTTTTAATGAACCTAAGCAGGTTGTTGAATTTTTCAAAAAAAAATTATATCAAAATGGAAAATAAAAATGAAATTACCAATATAAGCTCGGCTACGCATAATTACCTTTTGAAAAATTATAAATCAAAAGCGCTAATTTTTATTTTAGCGGTTGTTGTTTACGAATATTTAGTTTACCGATTTGTTCAAAATTTTGCGCCCGGGTCAGATTGGCAAATACTTCATTTTTTGCCCGTAGTGATTATTGCTTACATTTATAAATCCACTCAGGAAAAAATCCGCCATGAATTTTACCAGCAAATAGCTGCCAAATTAAATTTTACATATTCGCAAGCGGCTTTGCCCCGGGGCGAAACCGGCGCAATCTTCCAGGTTGGTCACGGTAAAAGAATGGAAGACATTCTAAGCGGAAAACTCTTAAATCTCCCGGTTAAAATGTTTAATTATTTTTATACTGTTGGCTCAGGAAAAAGCGCGCAACATTTCGAAAAAACTATTTGGCAAATAAATTTTTCAACGGCTTTACCGCCAGTTTTGCTTTTAAGCGATTTTCAATCTTTTGGGGATTTTCTGTCGAACAATAACTTAAAAAATGTCAGCAAAATTGAACTGCCGGTCAGTGTAGAAAACAAATTTAGCCTTTACTCGGAAAAGAAATTTGAAATCGAAGCTTTACAAATTTTTACGCCCAATGTATTAGAAAAAATTAATAATGATTTTGCCAATTTTAGCCTGGATTTTGCAGATCATAACCTATATATTTATGCCAAAACTCTAATTTCCAATTCGGAAAGCATGAATAAATTCGTTGAGTTTGCAGCCTACATATCCGGCAAATTAATAAAATTAGCCCCGGGTATGCAAGATTCAGTTATTGCTCTTAAAGAAGCCTTAAACAAGGAATTAAACTCCGCCAGCAACAAGCAAACCGCAAAAAATAATCAGAATTTTATTCTTGCTATTTTATTTTTTATTTTATTGTTTCTTTTATACTTTTTTGTTAAAACTATATTTTTATGAAAAAATTTTTCATCTTACTGGCTGCCATAAGCTTAAGCGCTGTTTCTTGCCAAAATTCTAAAACAGATTTAAGCCAGCCAGTTAAAAATAAATTATTAAACCCAAAAATTATGCTAACGCTAATTAGCCCCACCTTTGTAAATAATGGCAGTATCCCAAAAAAATACGCCTGCCAAAGCCAGGTCCCGAACGGCAAAATTAATCCGCCGCTAGTTTTTGAAAACGTACCAAAAAATACCAAAAGCCTGGCGCTAATAATGTACGACCCGGACGTTCCAAAAAACTTAATTCCAAGTGGCGTCTTTGACCACTGGGTAGTATTTAATATGTCGCCCGACACCAAAGGCATCAGCGAGCCCGGAGACAGCGAGCCTTTAGGCCTTATGGGCAAAAACAGCCGCGGAGAGACCGCTTACACCGGCCCCTGCCCGCCAAACGGCGAGCACCAATATTTTTTTAAACTTTACGCACTAGATGTTGTTTTGCCTTTAAAAGAAGGCGTCAATAAACAAGAAGTTCTAAATGCTATGCAAGGCCACATAATAGAACAGGCTGAGTTAGTAGGCAGATACGCAAAAAATTAAGTTGACAAAAAGTTATTGAGTGCTAAAATTTTAATATATCTGTATGCACGTTTAAGTTTTCTGCGCCAAATTGTTAAACTTAAACGGCGGGCTCATAACTTTGAGCAGGCAAGTGGCGAATCCGGGCAGGATCTATAAGATTCTTTGTCCCTAAATTTGCAATTAAAACTCCAAAGAATCTTTATTTGGAGTTTTAATTTATGCTAAAAATCTACCCCGCACCTTTATAATTAATTTTAATTAATAAATTTGAAGAATAACCAACAAACAAATAATAAAATCACTACCGACTCCAAAAAAGGTGTCGGGGTTTACGAATATATTATTCCGGGCTTAGTGTGTTTAGGTCTTATTTTATTTGGCGTTTTGTATTTTCTTGGCTTTAAGGACACGGACCATAAAATTTTAATGGTTACTTTAATTATTGGCACATTACCACTCGCTTTTAAAATGCTTAAAGCAATGCTTAAGGGCGAATTTGGAATAGACTTAATTGCTATTTTGGCTATTATTACATCTTTTATACAAGCTGAGTATTTAGCAGGCGTAGTAATACTTTTAATGCTTTCAGGTGGCGAGGCTTTAGAAATTTACGCGCTTAACCGCGCTAAACGTGAACTTACGCACTTACTTTCTTTAGCTCCCAACATAGCCCATTTAAAAGTGGACGATAAGTTAAAAGACATTCACTCAAGCGAGATAAAAGTGGCCGATATTTTAACAGTTAAACCCGGTGAAATAATTCCAGCTGACGGCCTTGTAGTTGCCGGACAAAGCGACGTAGACGAAGCAGCTATAACCGGAGAAAGTTTACCAATTTTAAAACAAGAAGGTAGTCTGGTGTTTTCTGGAAGCCTTAACAAAGACCGCTCGTTTGAAATGCGCGCTACAAAACCTGCAAGTGAAAGCCAATACCAAAAAATTGTGGAATTGGTACAGCAGGCACAAAGCGACAAAGCGCCGGTGGTTAGACTCGCTGACCGCTACGCCGGATGGTTTACAGCCATAACACTAATTATTGCGGTTGGCGCTTGGCTGCTAACGGGGGAGTCTATTCGCTTTTTGTCAGTGCTTGTTGTAGCAACGCCCTGTCCTTTAATTTTAGCCACGCCCATAGCTATGATGTCCGGCATAAGCAAAGCTGCCAGCCGCGGCGTAATTATAAAAAATGGTAGCGCTCTTGAACTATTAGGCGAGGCTAAAACTTTTGTTTTTGACAAGACCGGCACGCTAACCTTAGGCACTCCTAGGGTTGTGGATGTAAAGAGTTTTAATGGAATAGGTAGTTCCGATGTTTTAAAATTTTCAGCTTCCCTTGACCAACTTTCTGCCCATATTTTTGCCAGAAGCCTTATTGAGCATTCGCAAAAAGAAAAAATAGATTTAATTTACCCACAAAATTTT
>CAYVNU010000026.1:0-16763 GCA_964453265.1 uncultured Candidatus Saccharibacteria bacterium
CCTTGCCTTTGCTGCTTTTTTTCTAGCTGTTCTATTTTTCTTGCCAAGTCTTTATGCGTGGACATTATTTCCCTAAGTTTTACAAACGCGCGCATAATGGCAATATTTACTGCTATTGCCCGCTTACTGTTTAAGACAGAAGAAAGCATTGCAACGCCTTGTTCAGTAAAAACATAAGGCCTGGTTCGTCTTCCACCACGGCCAGTTTTTGACATCGCAATTTGCGATGTCAAAAAAATAGATTCCTTTGAGGTTCCAATTTGGAACCTCAAGTTCTATAGAGATTACTTTATCTATATCGAATCCCAGCTTTGTTTTCTAAATGTTTTACTCTGTTCTGAAGTTCAATCAGCTCAAACCTATAAGCCACATTATCCAACCTAAGTTTAATATGCTCCTGGCCATCTTCTAGGTCTTTTAATCTATTGTCGACTTTATCAAATCGATCATTTACAGACTTAAATGACTCATTAACCCCAATAAAACCCTCAGCAACCATTAGGGCTAAGTCATCAAGGTTTATATTCTTTTTTATTTTTTTTACTTTCATAAGTGCTTTAATAATAGTTCCAAAAAAATTTTTGGTCAATTACTTTATTCCTTCTCTTCTTCCGGTTCCTCTTCCGCCTGTTTAGCCGGTACGGCGGCGTCACCACTCTTAACTTTTTCACGAACGGCAGTGTCGATTTCTTTAAAAACTTTTTCATTTTCTTTTAAGAAAGTTTTAGAAGCTTCCCTGCCAACTCCTAATTTTACTTCACCAAACATATGCGTGTTACCGGATTTTTCTATAACGCCTAAAACCACACCGGTATCAAGCAAATCTCCGCTAGCCGAAATTCCTTCGTTATACATAATATCAAATTCTGCGACTTTAAAAGGAGGAGCGATTTTATTTTTTACAATTTTTACCTTTACTCTATTACCCACAATTTTTTCTCCGTTCTTGATTTGCGCGTTGCGCCTAACTTCAACTCTAACCGAAGCGTAAAATTTTAACGCATTACCACCTGTGGTGGTTTCAGGATTACCAAACATAACGCCAATTTTCATGCGAATTTGGTTTATAAAAATTACTGTTGTGTTAGTTTTAGAAATTATTGCGGTTAGTTTTCTTAAAGCCTGGCTCATAAGTCTAGCTTGAAGACCCATGTGACTATCGCCCATTTCACCTTCTATTTCATTACGGGGGGTTAACGCCGCAACGGAGTCTATAACTATTAAATCAAGTCCGTTGGAACGTACCAAAGTCTCGCAAATATCTAACGCTTGTTCGCCGTTGTCAGGTTGTGATATTAAAAGATCTTCCAACTTTACACCAATGCGTTTGGCATATTCCGGGTCTAAAGCATGTTCGGCATCTATAAAAGCAGCCAAACCGCCTTTTTTTTGGACTTCGGCTATCATATGCAAAGTTAAAGTTGTTTTACCCGAACTTTCCGGTCCATATATCTCAACAACTCTACCCTTTGGAATACCGCCGCCCAAAGCCAAATCTAAAGAAATAGAGCCGGTCGGAGTAGTTTCAACGTCTAAAGCTTTGGTATCAGAAAGTTTCATAATGCTGCCGTCGCCGAATTTTTCTTTAATTTGATCTAAAGCGGAGGTTAAAGCTTTCCATTTGCCGGAATCACCGGCTGAGATTTTTGCTGTGGGTTTTGGCATATATTTTACTTTGCTTATTTATTTTATTGATTTTAGCTATTATATAATAATGCTATACGAACGTTCACCAATTGTCAACCAATGAAAATTGGCCTTATTTATAAGGCCAATTTTGAGTTATTCACAGTTATTTTAATGAATTTAAGGCTTTACTTCACCAGTTTTACTGCCAGAGGTGTCAACAAAAAAAGGTATGTCTTTTAAAACCTCTCCCGCTCTGCCCATTAAACCGACTGCCTTGCCGTCTATATATACTTTCGTAACCCCGGCATCGGAAGTCGAGATTAAAATTTTATTTTGGGCAGTTAAAAGCTTGCTGTCACCATTATGAAAATTTAGAGTCTGACTCTCATTGTCATCTAATTTAAAACTTATAACCGTGTCACCCAAAAATTCAAGCTTCAACATAAACCCATTTATAGCTGCGTCTTTGACCTCAGGCTGCTTCACCATAACCCTAATGCTTTTCGTAACGCTTTTGTCTAATTTGTTTTTTGATACTACTGTTATTTCTTTACTGCCGTTGCTAACACCAACTTGAGTTTTAAAATTTCCGTCTGAATCTACAAAAATATCCTGCTCGTTGACAGAAACATTCATACCGGGGGTCGTATGTCCTTTTACTTCTACAAATGAATCACTAATAACTGCTTGATCTTTAGGTTCTAAAATTTCCAAAGAAGGAGTTTTATTTATAGAAGTTACTTGCCAAATAATATAAAACAAAGTTAAAAATACAAATGCTAACCCTAAAATTAGACTTAAAAGTTTTGGAGTTAATAGAAATTTATTTGCAAGTCTATATTTTAAAGCTCCGGGATTGTTTTTATTTTTTTGCAAATTTTGCAAAATTAATTGCTCTTTTCTAAATTGCTCAATTAAAATTACCTTGTCTATATTATATAAAGTAGCAAGAGATTTTAAGAAACCTAAAACATAAACTTCCGAAGGCAAAGCCTGCAACTTACCTGACTCCAATGAATTTATATGCTTTTCTTTTATGCCGGTTTTTTTTGCAACATCCAAAACCGTTAGACATAAGCTATCTCTAACTTCTTTTAAATACTCTCCTAAAGTTTCAATATTAACTTTCCGTTTTTCAAAAACCAAAGCAAATTCCTATTTGACCTAATTGACCTAATTATTCCAAATAATGTCTAATGTCCAATGATTAAATATCTAAACACTTAGGCGTTAGATTTTAGTCATTAGACATTTTTTAGAGCTTGCCCCGCACTTGATGCGGGGGTAATTAGAATAATTAGTATAATTAGAAATTAATTCTAAGCCTGCTGGTCATCGGTCGGCGTTTCCTCCACCCCATACTCCGCTTTCTCCACACCGCTTACTCCATAAACTTCTCGGGGCTTAGCGCCGTCACCCGGACCGATAATGCCGTGATCTTCCAAAATATCCAAAAGCCTCGCTGCCCTGGCATAACCAACTCTTAAACGCCTTTGTAACAAAGACGCGGAGGCCTTGCCCGAACGCATTACTTCTTCCTTGGCAGCTTCAAATAAATCATCTTCGTCAGAGCTATCACCACCCGAATCAAAACCCGGCACACCTAAACCTCTTTTTGGTTTTTCCACTATTTCTTCATTGTACAAAACCGCGCCGGTTTGAACTTTAAAGAAGTCCACAACTTTTTTAACTTCTTTTTCACCAATATAAGCGCCTTGAACACGTTTTGGCTGGTTAAACTCTGTTGTCGTAAATAGCATATCACCCTTGCCCAAAAGTTTTTCCGCCCCGCCTGTGTCTAAAATTGTACGGCTATCTATTTGGCTGCCCACAGCAAAAGCAATGCGAGAAGTTATATTAGCTTTTATAAGACCGGTAATAATATCAACGCTCGGGCGCTGTGTAGCAACCACCAAGTGAATACCCACTGCACGTGCCATTTGTGCAATACGAACAATTGCGCCTTCTACGTCAGCCTTAGCCACCTGCATTAAGTCCGCTAACTCGTCTATTATAATTACAATGTAATGCATTTTAAGTTCTGTAATTTCATTGTATTCAGAAATATTGCGTTTACCAACCTCAGACAAAAGTCTGTATCTGCGGTCCATTTCCGCAACTGCCCACTTAAGCGCATTCACTGCTTTTTCGTGGTCAGTTATAACAGGAGTAAGTAAATGAGGAATGCCGTTATAAGGCGTCATCTCCACGCGTTTTGGGTCTACCACAATAAACTTTACATCTTGTGGGGTGTTTCTGTATAAGAAAGATATTAATAAAGTATTTATACCAACACTTTTACCCGAGCCGGTAGTACCGGCCACTAAAATATGTGGCATGGCTGCAAGGTCCGCAATTATTGGCTGACCTGATACATCACGACCAAGCGCAAATGCCAAACGGCTTGGATGGTCAACAAAATTTTTGGTTTGTAAAACTTCGCGCAAAACCACCTTAGCTTTAGTTTTATTTGGAACTTCAATTCCAACTAAAGATTTGCCTGGAATCGGTAATTCCATACGCACTGATTGAGCAGCTAAAGCAAGAGCGAGATCGTTTTGAAGTGCCGCAATTTGGGAAAGTTTTACGCCCATAGCCGGACGCAAAGTGTATTGAGTAACAGTCGGACCAACATTCACCTCACCCATTTCAACTTCTATACCAAAATCAGACAAAGTCTTTTTTATAATTGCCACATTAAGTTCAATGTTACCACTATCCACTGTGCTTTTATTGTCTTCTAGCAAATCAAACGGCGGTAATTTCCAATCTGTTCTTTCGGCTATTTTTACCGGCTCAATTTCCGGAATATTGCTGGCCGGTTGGTTAACAACAGACTTTTTAGGCAGCATTTTTTCAGCCAATTCTTCTTTAAGTTCGTCTTCAATCAATTTTTTATTTTTCAAAATTATTTTTTCACTGGTAAAACCCTGGCTACCCATAGCATTAATTTTTAATGCTAATTTCTCAGTTTTTGGTTCTGCCCCCTCTTCTGTTTTTCTAACAAATAAATCTTTTAAAGAAACATTAAAAGCAACCAACATGCCAATTAAAAGTATTGCAAATAAAATTAAGCTGCCCGCCCAAAAACCAAACAAACTAAATACAGGACCGGAAAAAGCTGCTCCCAAATACCCCCCGGCTCTACCCTCAGAGGCTAATTCAAAAGCCAGAAAATTATTTTTTAAATAAAAAATATGTATTAAACCCGCCACGCTTCCTGTAAACAAAGTGGCGCCAAAATACGTTCTGAAATAAAAACTCTTGTCTTTTTCATCTTTTAAATCTTGTCTAAATAAAGAAATTGCTACAAATAAAAGTATAACCGGCAATACATACCCAATAACTCCAAAAGCTGCGGTTAAAAATTTATATAAATATTCACCAAAACTACCGGCAATCCCCGCCAAACTTAAAACAATTAAAAGCGAAAGCGCGACAAAAAATACCACTGCAACCCCTCTTTTTGTCTCGCCTGATAAATCCAGCTTTGGTGCATTAATATTGAATTTTTCACTGTCCTGTTGTTTTTTATTTCGTCCCATAAATATATTAAGTAATTCAAGTTGATTGTATCATTTTTAAAAATATTTTAAAACCCCACCTATAAAAGTG
The DNA here is from genome assembly GCA_964453265.1 of uncultured Candidatus Saccharibacteria bacterium. Classification (GTDB taxonomy): domain Bacteria; phylum Patescibacteriota; class Doudnabacteria; order UBA920; family UBA920; genus CAYVNU01. The sequence continues at coordinate 5,245 of CAYVNU010000026.1, forward strand.
GGGTTTTGACTTTATATTTGTGTAATTTCTAACATTCGTGTATTTATGATTACAAACCTTTTACTTTCACTTTCTTAGTCTTGGCTTTCGCGGCTTTTGGTATAATCACGGTAAGAATCCCATCTTTTAAGTCTGCTTCAATATGTTCACTGTCTATATCTACCGGTATTATTACACTTCTGGAAAAACTTCCCCAGTAGCATTCTTGATAAAAATAATCGTCCTGACTAACAGATTCTTCTTTTTTTCTGGCGCCTTTTAAAGTAACCATGTCATTTGCCACTGTTATATCTACATCTTCCGGCCTTACACCCGCGATAGTTGACTTAATAATGACATTGTCTTTGGTCTGATACATGTCTATATTAAGCTGCCCTTCAAAGTCAGCCATCCATTCTTCATTATTACCAGTTTGTTGCACTGGTTCTTTTACAACAGGCATTTCTACGGTCTCCTGTTCTTCAACAACCAACATTTCACTTTCATCCCCTGCTTCTTCAGTCGCAAGTTCTTCTTCTTCAATTTCTTCAGGTTCAGCTTGTGAAACAGCAACCGGCTGGGGCAAATCATCGGTTACGCTTCCCCCCATTATTTTCCCAAAAAATGATGTTTTTTCTTTCTTAGCCATAGCATTTTCTTTAATTTCTTCCCGCCTAAAGGAATAATAGAAGATTTCTGCTAATACGTCAAACTGTTTATTAACAAAATATTTTGATGAAACACCGTTTTATAAGCATAAACTATTTAACTCTATCTAAAACTTTGGAAATGGCTTCCGATGCGCTTATTTGACCGTTTAATAGCTCTGAAACCTGAGTGTTGTTTTTAATTGAATTTTTAAAACTACCGGACTCTAATTCCTCAGTAATTTCTTCTTCTAGATTAATAGGCTCCGGCATAACCAGACCCTTTTCTTGCAAGTATTCATAATTTAATTCTTCTTGTCCGGGAAGCATGTGAGAAACCAAGACCGGTAAATTCCATTGCAGCGCTTCTGAAACCGAAAGCCCGCCAGGCTTAGAAATAAAAATGTCGGCTATAGCATACAACTCTGCCATGGGCGTGTAATAATTTAAAACGCTTACCGTTGTGTAAGCAAATTTATTTTTTAAATCTTCATAAATTTTGTCGTTCTTGCCGCACACTACAATAACTTTGGTATTATTTTTTTTACTTAAGGCTAAAATTAACCCCTCATTAATACCCAACCCCAATGACCCACTGCCTATTAAACAGACTTTTTCTTTTGGTCCGACTGAAAATTTTTCACGGATTTTTAAAACATCAACTTCGGGTTTTTTTGGCAAATTCATGCCGCAAAGAAATATCTTCTTTTCCTCTATCCCTAAATTTATCATTTCATTTTTTTGCGACTGGGTATTCGCTAAATATAAATCTGCCTGTTCATACAACCAATACCTGTGCAAATGAAAATCTGAAAAAGTAATGCCAAATAAACCTGAATACTGTCCCGTTTTTTTTAAATGTGCCACCGCGGCCGAGGCGGTTGTTTGAGTACATAAAACTAAATCAGGGTTATAACTTTGTAAAAGCAATTTAGCGTTTTGAGAATGTTTAGCAGCCACTTGTGTCCTTAAACTTAAAGTCAGTTTGCTAAACCAAGCGCTTTTATACAAATAACTCCAAAGCCAAGGAGTTTTTTCTAAAATAAATTTATGCACCTTTCTACCAACTTCAACTAATCTGCCGTTTTCAATTTTTAAAATATCTTCCAGTCTAACTTCAAAACCGGCAGCCGCCAAACTGCTACCAATATTTTCCGCCATAGTTTTATGACCAAGCCCGACCGAAGTATATAGTATTAAAACTTTTTTATTCATAGTTTATTTTGTAGTTACTACCACTCTGCATAAAGAAGCGTTGGCTTCTATGTTAAGCGGCAGGGCTGTAATTTCAAAACTCTTATAGTTTAAAAGTCCTTCTAAATTTCTTAAATTTTCAATTATTAAAATATCTTTAGAAAGCAAAATTTTATGAACTTTATAAGGCAAGCTGTCCGGACTTGGCGTATCCATACCAACCATAGATGCACCTAACTCTACTAGTTTGTTTGCAAAGCTTTTCGCAATTTCCGGATAGTTTATAAAATAATCCGGCTGACTAAATTTTTCCGACCAGCCGAACATAACCAGTACAATGTCCCCCGGTTTAATACCGGATGCCAATAATAAATCTGCACTAGCCAAAGTTTTGCCCCTCGCGTCTATTAGCACGCCTCTGCCAAAAAATTTTTCGGCTGGGTACTCGGAAATTAACTTTCCATTTTCTAACATATGAGCCGGCGCATCTATATGCGTACCCACATGCATGCCGGTAGAAAGGCGGTGGTCGCTACAACCTTGTTCTTTAACAGTCGCAGTTTGTGTGAGTGATGATAATTTATCGCCCGGAAAAACCGGCATTTGCGGTTTAAAGTTTTGAGTTAAATCTATGTACATTTAAAAAAATTATTCTCCAAAATACCTGGCTGTTAGCTCTTCAGCTATTTTGTGAGACTCTGCATCGATTGTCTTATATCGGTGAATAATACATTCTACCACTTCATGAAAAAATCTTTTTTTAAGTTCTTCTTTATTTATTTTTGGATTAAAATAAATATCAAAGTCATACCCCGCTGTTGATGCCGCGCACTCAACCTCTTCTCCTTCATCAGATTCCATAACCAAAAAACTCAAACTCTCAAATTCAAAAACGTCTTGATCTTCAAAACTAAACTCATTTAGCAGCAAAACTAATTCCTGCCAATTTATTTGATCGTAACTTTTTAATTCAAAAAATTCACTCATATATTTATCACCCTACGCCAAGGCTTTAAATGTTGTGGCCAAAGGCCACCCGTAGCTTTAGCGAAGGGTGGCGGAGAGGGAGGGATTCGAACCCTCGAGCCCCGTAAAGGGCTAACGGTTTTCGAGACCGTCCGATTCAACCACTCTCGCACCTCTCCAGGACTAAGTGGACTTCCCTATTATAAACAAAAAACCGCCCTTTGTCAGCGGTTGTTTGATATTGAACAGGTGATTGCAGTAACGAGTTCCACGATGTTATGAGCGAATTAGGATGAAACAGAGTTTCTGTAGTTTTTTGTAGTGCATCTTATTGTAGTTTCCCCTTTGCTCCTCCAAGCCCCTTAAGCACGCTAGACTCAAAAGAAAAATTTACTGAACGCTTTTCTTTAAAGTTTTCTTCCGCAAACTCTATCAGCATTTTTAAAAGTTCATTTAATTCTACTCCGCTTGCTTTCCAGAGGTGGTGGTACAAAGTGCCAGGCAGCGGGTTTATTTCGTTGGCGTAAAACATTTTAGTTTGTTTGTCCAGCAAGAAATCTACTCTGGCTATGCCGCTGCATTCAACTGCTTTATAAACCTGCAGCGCGGTGTCTTGTATTTTTTTTGTTAGGTCTTCGTCTATGCGGGCAGGGATAACCATTTTATTTTGCGCTTTGCCGGTCTGCGCGCCGCCGTCTGCAATATACTTGTCGTTAAAATCAAACAAGTCTTGTGTATAAACTGACTCCTGCAGTAGCGAAGCTCTGGGAGAATTGTTTCCTATGACACAACAAGTTACGTCCATTAAATTTTCCACTGCTTCTTCTACTATTACTTTGTGGTCATAATAAAAAGCTACTTCCATTTTTTGTTCAAAATCTTTTTCGTCCTTAGCCTTGCCAATGCCAATGCTAGAACCCAAGTGCACGGGCTTAACAAACACGGGAAACTTTAAAGTTTGTTTAATGCTCTGAATAATTTTATTTTTATTTACCTGCCAATCGTCTTTCTTAAAATAAACAAACTTGGTGGTCGGTATATTATTCACCACATACTGCTGCTTAGTTAAAACCTTGTCCATAGAAATTGCGCTTGCCGGCACGCCGCAACCAATGTAAGGTAAACCAAACATTTCAAACAAACCCTGTATAGTCCCGTCTTCCCCATATGTTCCATGAAGCGCAGGAAAAGCCAAATCTATAACAATCGATTTCCCTAATATCCCTTTTTTCTTAAACACCATTTTCCCAATCGACTCTTGCATGTCTAAATAGTATTCAGTGTATTTATCCCCCTCCCCTCCTAAGGGGAGGGCCGGGGAGAGGTTGCTTGAAAATAATTTCAAATCACCTAACTCCTCACCTAACATCCACCTCCCTTGCTTAGTAATATAAACCGGCGTCACCGAATGCCCCAAACCTTTAAGTCCGTTAATAATTAAATTCGCGGTAATAATAGAGATGTCGTGCTCTACAGAACCGCTGCCAAAAAATACTCCGATGTTCATATAATTTTTAATTTCCAATTTTATAATTTTTAAATAATTTACTTTTCATTACTTTTTGATATTTTAGCAAAAATTAATGTTAATTCATGCGCTTCTTTCCAAAAATTTTTAATTGTTCTTTATGTTCCTCAATAACAGTGGCTAGCATTCTTATCCAATGCTTAGTTTCATTGGACTCCTTTTGAGAAATTCTTATTTTATTATAAAAATCTTTTTTAGAACTTGCCTGGTTTGCTTCCATATAATTAGCACCTATACTTGTTGCTGAACGAACAAGTTGGCTTATTAAAGGCTTGGTTATATGATCTGCCTTGATAGCTTTTAAAAATTTTAAAATATTTTCACCAAACTTTGCTGTACGCTCCTCGAGATCATAATTCATAGGAGTTTATTTAAAAATTTAAAACTACAAAATTAAAAATTTGTTAGCTTATTATTCTCAAATTTTACTTAATCCTTGTAACTTTATAAACCACCGGAGTCCAAGACTCTTCACTGGGTTGTATTTTTACAATTTCAAACTCTCTGTTATCAAGCGTAAATGTTTTTTGCGGTAAAACTAATGCCATTTTTTTATAAAAGTTATGGTGTCTGTCATTAAAATCCTTTTCATAAGCAGTCTTGGTTATATTTAATAAAATGCCAATCGCCACACCAGAACAAGCCGGGTACTTTGTTCCACAAGCAAATAACAAAACTCCATTTTCATTTAAACTTCTTACTGACTGGTCAAAGGCTAATTCGGGGTCTGCACTATACATAACTGCATTTAGAGTAGTAACTAAATCGAATTTAGAGTCAAATTCTTCCGGCATTAATTCCATTAAACCTAATTTAAAATTTACGCCGTTTTTTGCTTCCGCACCTTCGTACATAGGAGCAAGTCCCCACACACTCACTTTGTCTCCATATTTTTGCCTAACCTCTTCTAAAAATAAACCTTCAGCGCAACCAATGTCTAATATTTTAACTTTTTCTTTTTTATTTTGAGCTGTGCGTTCATTAATAAATTTTTCTATATCTTCGCCTAAATATGTTGAATATTCTTTCAAACCTACATCCCGTTTATCAAAATGGTATGAAAAATATCTAACCAACTCTTCATCTGTTCCGGTTACGGCTTTCAAAGTAGCCAAAGTTATATCAACTCCCTCCTTAATCCAATCCGGTATTAATATATCTAAAAATTGAGCATTCGAAATTGCCCAGTATTTAGCCAAAGCTTCTATTTTCTGGCTTTCAATTTTTCTGTTTCCCGCGCTCTCAACCAGCTTTGCATAAAAATAGTTTTTTAAAACTTCTACTGCTCTTTCAGCAAAAGCTTTTAACTCACTTTCTGAATAATTCTGACCAAAAGTCTCAAATTCTGACATGAAAATATATTAAACAATTATTCTTTTTAAATGTTGCGGGAAATGTATAGCCACTTCATAGCGGCTTGTTCCGCAAATTTTAATTATGCTTTCAATAGAATTTTTGTCTTGACTATTAGGGCTAATTATTTGCACTTCGTCTTCTAGTTTAACATCTAAAGCAGCAGTTACATCTACACTACACATATTCATACTTACCCTCCCAACTATAGGACACTCTAGACCTTTTACTTTAACAAAAGCCTTGTTTGAAAGCCTGACGTCCAAACCCTCATTGTAACCCACCGGCACTGTTGCAATTTTTGTGAGGGTTGATGTTGTATATGTAGTATTGTAACCTACTTTTTCTCCTGCGGGAATAGTTTTTATACTGGTTATTTTAGACACCATTTCCAAAGCTGGCTGTAACTCAAGTTCTCTAAACTGAGAATTGTTAAACCCGTAAAGACCAATACCCAAACGGCCGACATTAGCTTTTATTTCCGGCAAATAAAAAGCTCCGGCAGAGTTAGACAAATGAAAATATTTTATATTTTCAAACTCGTTTTGTAATTTGTTATGAACTTCGTTCCAAACTTTTATCTGCTTTTGGGTAAAATCTTTTGTACTACCGTCTGAGTCAGCAAAATGACTGCATGCGCCTTCAAGTAAAATATTTTTATTGATATGAATAATTTTTAAAGCCTCGTCTAGCTGCTCTGGCAATATACCTTGTCTGTGCATGCCCGTGTCTATTTTTAAATGAAAGTTAGTGGTTTGGTTTAAAACCGGCGATATATTTTTTAACTGCTCTAAATCTATAATTGCAAAACTAACATTTTTTAAATTACACTTAGTTATTTGTTCGTTGGTTGCATAACCTAAAACCAAAATTTTAGTTTTTATTCCGGCGCGTCTTAAAACTAAAGCTTCGTAAAAAGAGTCCACCATAAAAAATGGTGTATTTTGGTTGTCTAATATAGATGCTACTTCCACCAAACCGTGACCATACGCATTGCTTTTTAAAACCGGCGCAAACTGAAATTTAGGATATGTCTTTTTAAAAGACTCCAAATTATGCAAAATCGCCTCTTTAGAAATTCTAATTTCTATAAGAGGCTCGTACTTAACCCTGGGTTTTAAAATTTTTTGTAAAAGATTTTTCATATATCTTCTTGCTACTTACTACCTACTACTTACTACTCTATATATACTGGTCTCCCCAGTCATTCTGAAACACCACCACGTCGCCAGGTTTTAAAATAGTAGATAGTGATGTATGTGCCTGTTGCGCGGTTTCGAACCACAAAATAGTGGGTAGTGGGTAGTGGGTAGTGGGTAGTCCTGACTTAATACCCTGTTCTATCCAAGGCGTAACACTGTTTTTAATTAACACCACTACATCTGCCACGCCGGCAAGCTCTTTTCCAATTTGGCGATGAACCTCAGCGGATGCCTTGCCAATTTCCACTAACCCAGGAGTTATAAAAACTTTTCTGCGATTTGTTCCGCCAGAGGCGGATCCGCCTTTGGCGGAAAACCGAGACAAAACTTTAATTGCTTCCCTAACTCCGTCTGGGTTACCATTATATGCGTCGTCTATTACTAACATATTTCCGGCCGACCGAATTGGTTGCAGCCTATGCTCAACCGGTTTTATGGCTTCTACACCTTTTTTTATATCTTCTAAAGGCATGTCAAGCAAAGCGGCAACCTGCATAGCAGCATCTACAAAAGCTAAACCATATTCTCCAAGTAACTTTACTTTAAAATTTATACCGTTTGCTTCCCCGCTCCAGCATAAATTTTCAACATCAAAATTTTTATTTAAAATATGTTCGGTAGAAAATTGCTTAACGGTATAATTTTTCCAAATATAATTTTGAAAGTTTTTTACGACTTGCTGATTATTGCCGTTTAAATATAAATACCCGCCCTCTTTCAAATTAGTTGCAACCTCAAATATTGTATCTACAATTCTTTCTATGCTGCCCATTCTTTCCAAATGCGCTTCATTTACCCCGGTAACCACGGCAATGTCAGGCGGAGTAATTTTACACAGCTCCCCAATGTCGCCCTTGTAATGCTCGCCCATTTCTACAATTAAAATTTCTGCCGTCGCATCTACATTCTTTAATATCCAGCGGCTAATGCCAACTGGAGTATTTACGCTCTCGGGCGTACTAAGCACTTTGTGCTTTACACTAAGCACTGTTCTTAACACTTCCTTCATAGTTGTCTTCCCATAACTACCTGCAATGCCAATTATCTTAATTTGAGATTTAAGATTTAAGATTTTAGACTTAGCTCTAACAATAACAATTTGTTTTAGTAAAAAATCTACAGGCCAAAGCAGGAGCAAAGCGAAAGCAAATAGTAAGCAGTAAGTAGTAAGTAGAATGAGACCAACTAAGATTGCAGCAATATACGACCAAAACATTAAGCCAATAATTATTAACAAATGTAACCCCATTGCCATTAAAAACAACGCCTTTGCCTTAGAGGTCCAAACCAAGCTTTTCCGCTGCTCCCCCCTTGGCCAAAAACCTTTTTTAAAAAGCAACTTAAAATACCGCCCGAGTTCGTAATTCTCAAGTTGAAGTAAATAGAGTTGATATTTAATTATTTTAATAATATACATAGTGTATTGTCATTGCGAGTCCCAAGTGCATCCGAGGGACGAAGCAATCTTTTAAATTATTGTATTGAACAAATCTTCCCACTTTGGATTCATTTTATTTATCAAATTAATCTTTTTTTGCCTTGATCCAGCTTTAAGTTGTTTTTCTCTTTCAATTGCTGAAACAATACTTTCGGTTGCTTCAAAATAAACAAGTTTATTAACATTATATTTTTCTGTAAAACCTTTAACAAATTTATTCTTGTGCTCATAAACCCTGCGCACAATATCATTTGTTACCCCAATATATAAAACTTTGTTTGTAAAGTTAGTTAAAATATAAACGTAAAACATATTTTAGATTGCTTCGGATGCACTCGCAATGACGAACTTATATCCACCTGTCATTGCGAGGTCAAAATATTTTAGCAATAAATATTTTGATTGAAGCAATCTTTTCCTTGTTTGAATTGCTTCGTCACCAAGCCTTCTCGCAATGACGAACAAATTATGTTCTAAATAAACTCATTTAATATTTTTATAAACTCCTCATAATTTCAAACCTCTAAGACATTTTTGGTTACGCTCTTAACTGTTTCTTCTTGTATTCTTAGATTGTTGTAATATTGTTGTTTTAATTCATCTAAATTATTTACTTTAAGCTTATTCATACTTCTCCGTAATTGTTCTTGAATGTATGACTGTTTAAAACCTCTTTGAAATGTCTCAGCAGCTTCTGTATATGATTTAGCCTCTGTGGTTAATTTTACAAGATCCGCAATTTGTTCCTCAGTCCAGCCTATCGCCCTTAACTGCGCCATGCTATGCAAAATGCTTAAAAGCGGCTCAAATTTTTCCTTACTCCCATCGACTTCCGATACTTCAACGTCGCACGCGGATGCAAGCAAACGAGATTCATAATTTTCTTGCTGAAAAAAAGAATTCATACCGCCATAAGCCTGTATCTCAATTACAGGCTTATAATACTTTGTCGTTCTTTGAGTTTTTCCCGCCATTAAAGGTTTATGAAATTGACTATCATGAATTAATTCGTGTGCTGCCGACAACATACGGGGTCTCCATGCCTCACCACTTTTAGATACAGTGAAAACCACAGAACCAAAATACGCTAATGATTCTAAAGTTTTTCTTAAATCTGCTGTTCTGTCAAACGAAGAATAATGTGTAATTTGGCGAGTATTTGGGTCATAATCACCACCAACCCCTCTTTCAAGATACTTTGAGCCGTATTTAGAAGCATCGCCAAGCTCTCGTTCAATAAAGCTAACTCCTCGCCTTGCAACCAAACCTGTTTCTTCTGCAAGCGATTCAATTTGTACTCCTAACCTTTTATAATTTTGAACAAAAGGTCTTGATTGCTGGTTATTTTCCAAAGCACTATAAATACTACCCCAGGTTTTTTTTAGCTCAGCGGGAGAAAAACGCTCTACAAATTCACGAATTTTTATTTGAGACTCTGGGCTATTGCTCATATATAAATTTATTTAATATTTTTACAAACTCCTCAGGTTGGTCTATAAAACTAAAGTGGCCGGCATGGGGTAGAATTATGAATTTGGAATTAGGAATTAGAGAATGCATTTTTTCGCCGGTTTGCGGCAGAGTATCTTTGTCGCTCTCACCAAAAACAATGAGCGTTGGTTGCAAAATTCTTTTCATATTTTCACTTAAGTCTTCGTTCACAGTTTTAACAAAAATTTTCTGAAGTTCCGGCGTGGCAATGTAGTCTTCCGCCCCAATTTGCTTGTATATTTTTCTGCGAAGCCCTTGCATAAACTTTGATTTAAAAATTGGTTTAACAATTTTTGCCGCAAGTCCCATGGCAGATTTTTTGGCAGCATTAGCCGCAAACCCGGCAGCATCTACTAGAACTAATTTTTTAACTAAATCTGTGCGAGTTGACGCTAACTTAATTCCAACTCTCCCGCCAAAAGAATGCCCAATTACCACAACATTCTTTAAATCTTGCTTGCTAATAAATTCGGCTACCAAATTAGCATAATCCTCCACACCCCACACATTATTGTTACTATTAGAGGGGTGTGTCCCGAGCTTGTCGAGGGGCCAATCCCCTTTAGGTGTTGACGATGCCCCAAACCCTGGCAAGTCGATTGTATAAACAAGCTTATTAGCTGATTCACTTATTAGCTTATTAGCTACCCCACTCCAAACTTCTTTATTACTTCTCCAGCCATGCAAAAAAAGCAGTGTCTGTTCTGCCAATTCACTCCCCTGCTTTACGAAGCTTATTAACTGATTGTTAATTACAATCTGCTGATTCATATACGTATTCTAGCATTGCTCAAAACTCTTTGAAAGTATATAATAAGTAAGATTTTTGTAAGAGTTCCCAAAAATTGTAAGAGTAATTGTAGCGTGCCGATTTATCGACCAAAAAACGGGATGTAGTATACCGGTAGTACACACGCCCCGCCCCGCACCAATTTAGGAAACCAAAACAATGTAACAATTCGATTTTGATTTTTTTTGACCGGGCTGGAGTATGTCGGTCGTACGCACGCTTCGGGTGCGTGTAGACTGGGTTCAATTCCCAGCAGCCCGACCACAAGCAATCAAAATTGGTGCGGGGTGAAGGGTGCGTGTAGACTGGGTTCGATTCCCAGCATCCCGACCAAGACGCAGCTCAAAGCTTCGTCTTGCCTGTGGCCAGCAACAATCTATCTATTTAATTTAAAATAGATTTGTGAAAAGATTTAACGAAGCCTGTGTCCGCCATAGTCCGCCTAAGGCGGACGAAAGCGGCCAAAAAAGACACTCAAAATTTGAGTGTCTTTTTTGTTGATAAATTTTTATTTATACCTATCTAGAACAGTAAGTATTTTGTCCATTCGGTTGTAAGCCTCGAGCAAATAATCTCTTATATCTAACATAGTTTGTCGTTCATCATCTTCGTCAACCAAGGTATCGTATTGCCTATAGTCTAAAATTTCATTGTCTATAGTAAAATCTATTTCACGAATACGTCGTAAAATTTCTTTTAAGTTCCTCTCAGCCATTTGTCTGTCAAAAGCCATAAAATTTAATTTTTTTGCCCCAGGCTTCGCTCGGGGCATTCGACTAAAAGTTAATATTTTAAGTTTGGTGTTTTTGGTGGCCGTAGGCCATGAGCGAATTTCGATTTATTAAAATAAATCGAATGGTGGACCCTACCGGATTTGAACCGGTCGCCTCTTCCATGCCATGGAAGCGCTCTACCAAATGAGCTAAGGGCC
>CAYVNU010000027.1:0-12945 GCA_964453265.1 uncultured Candidatus Saccharibacteria bacterium
CTGGGACGGAAACGTCTTGGTATTCTATCCAAGGCCCCAGGATTTTTGCTGTTAGCATTAGCAGCTTAAATCCTGGGGTTTTGCTTTATATTTACGGATAAATATCTTACAACTATATTTCTTAGTTCCCTCCCCTGCCGGGGTCCCCATTTATCGCTTGGCGAAAATGGGGTGGCTTGAGGGGGAGGGTCAGGGAGGGGTGATGGTAAACCAAAGAACACAAATAGCCAGAAAGCTAAGGAATAATCTGACCGAGGCGGAAAAGAAACTTTGGTACTATTTACGAGCTAAAAATTTAGGAGTAAAGTTTAGAAGACAACAGCCTATCGGCCCATATTTTGTAGATTTTGTGTGTTTGGAAAAATTTTTAATTATTGAGATAGACGGTGGACAGCATTTTGCATCTACAGAAGATAAAGTTAGAGACGCGTATTTAAAAAAAGAAAATTTTATAGTTTTACGATTTTGGAATAATGAAGTTTTAGAAAATATAGAAGGCGTTTTAATTAAAATTAAGGGACATATTTAAGCATTCACCCTCCCCTAGCCCCTCCCCTCCAGGGAGGGGAACCCAAGGAATAAAGTTTATGGAAAATAACAATCATCTCCAAAACACCCGCCACTCCCTCGCCCACCTTTTGGCTGCGGCAGTTATTAAGCTTTACCCCGGCACAAAAAGAACCATTGGTCCTGCCATAGACAACGGCTTTTACTATGATTTTGAGTTCAAAGAACCTATTACAGAAAAAGATTTGCCGAAAATAGAAAAGGAAATGAAAAAACTGCAAAAAACTTGGAGCAGTTTTGAGCGTAGAGAAGTTTCCGCAGAAGAGGCAAAGGAAATATTTAAAGATAACCCTTATAAGTTAGAACTTATAGAAGAATTTTCCAAAGAAGGCCAGACTTTAACTTTTTACAAGTCTAGTGAATATTTTGAAGACTTGTGCCGTGGTGGTCATGCGGATAATGTCTCTAAAATTGACCCAGAAAGTTTTAAACTTTCCAAAGTCGCGGGTGCGTATTGGCGTGGGGACGAGAAAAACAAAATGCTTACGCGCATTTACGGACTTGCTTTTGAAACTAAAGAAGAGTTAGAAAGCTATTTAAAAATGCTTGAGGAAGCAGAAAAAAGAGACCATAAAAAGTTAGGTGTAGCTTTAGACTTATTTGTATTTTCCGAATTAGTTGGCCCTGGCTTGCCGCTTTGGACTCCAAAAGGTACTTTACTTAGAAATCTTTTGGATGATTATGTTTGGTCTTTAAGAAAACCGCTTGGTTATGAAAAAGTGGAAATCCCCCACATTACCAAAAAAGAACTTTATGAAACCAGCGGACATTGGGATAAATTTAAAAATGAACTATTCAACATAAAAACCCGCGAAGGGCATACATTTGCTATGAAGCCTATGAATTGCCCTCACCATACGCAAATTTACGCGCGTAAGCAGTTTAGTTATCGCGATTTGCCGCAGCGATATAGTAACACCACGACTTGTTACCGCGATGAGCAAACCGGCGAACTGTCAGGTCTTTCTAGGGTGCGCGCATTTACGCAAGACGACGCGCACGTTTTTTGCCGTTTTAGCCAGGTTAAAGAAGAGTTAGGCGCAGTCTGGGACAAAGTCGTAGAACCTTTTTATAAGTCTTTTGGTTTTGAACTTAAACTAAGACTTTCTTTACATGATCCAAAAACTCCTGAAAAATATTTGGGCGGTGCGGATAAATGGACAGAAGCGGAAAATACTTTACGAGCGCTTGCAAAAGAGCGCAATATGGAATTTTTTGAAGGCGTGGGCGAAGCGGCTTTTTACGGACCCAAGCTTGATTTTATGGCTAAAGACTCCATTGGCAGGCAGTGGCAAGTGGCGACTATACAGCTTGATATGAACCAACCGGAGAGGTTTGATTTAACCTGCGTAAATGAAGAAGGTCAAAAAGAAAGAATAGTTATGATTCATGCCGCTATAATGGGCTCTATTGACCGCTTTATGTCTATTTTAATAGAACACACCGGTGGAAATTTCCCGCTTTGGCTCTCCCCAGTTCAATTAGCTATTTTGCCTATTAGCGATAATCAAAAGCCTTATGCAGAAAAAGTGCGCGATGAATTAAAATCAGCCGATGATAATCTACGTATTGAAATAGATGGCCGAGCCGAAAGTATTGGTAAAAAAATCCGCGAAGCCACTATACAAAAAATCCCCTACCAAATAATTGTCGGGGAAAAAGAAGCAGAAGCCGGTAAAATAGCCATTAGAAAACGAGACGGCAGCGACTTAGGGCAAATGACAGTTGATGAGTTTGCAAAGAAGATTTCAGAAGAAATAAAAGAAAAAAATTAGCTATATTAGTATGCTAAGTCCTGATTATAAACAAAGGTTGACTGACAGAGAGATGCAGTTAAGAGCTTTTTTTGAAATGTTGGAAAAACTTCCCGAAGCAAAATCACGACTAAAAGCAATTAGAGACATAAAACAAATACAAGAGATTGCTCCAAGTTACGAACACAAAGCTTTAACAATTGCCAGTGGTTTATACGGTAAAATTAACTGCCATGGAGCAGCACTTTATTTTGCCGGAGCATTGACTGAACCGAAGCAAGTAATTTATTCAGACTTAGATTCATATTTGCCAACAAAAAATCCGGGTTTAAAAGTTGGTAGTTTGGTTTTTGCCAGAGCCTTTGGTAAAACACCTAATCATTCAGGAGTGTTATTGACCCTAGATGGGTCAAATAGTCTGATAATTCACAAAGGTGGTTTTGATAACCCAATAGAGGTTATTAAATTGACTGATGTTTTTCCTACCAACCTACGGAATATTGAATCATATTCTTTTTAATTTGTTTTTTTTAGTTATGTAAAAACAAAAATGACCTTTGTGTTGCACAAAGGTCATTTTTGTACATTCATACTAATTTTCACCTTTGGAAGGCTTGAAAGGTGGTGGTTGGCCAAGAGCAATGGTGTTTGGAGCAATGGTGTTTGATTTTTTGTATGGCTTGCTTGCTTTTGGATAAACTGGCTTTGGTTCTTGAGGGCTTTCTATAGGCAAAAAAACGCCGTATTGTGCAGGGTTGTTTTTTTCTTTTCTTACACTTAGAGGTCCTGAAGTTTCTGTTGAAGTTGCATTTGCTCTTTCTGCTTCTGGGATATTGGCAAAAGCTTCTTGTATTTCTATTAACTGCTTTATTGTAAAAGGTTCTTCGCTCATATTTTTATGTTAATACTCTTGCGCCATGTTTAGTTATGGCAATGGTGTGTTTAAAAACTTTGGTATTTTACCCAACTTCTTGAAACGGAACATTCATAAAAGTGGCGATTTCGTTGGCCATAGCAGTGTGTTGGCCAATTCCGCCCATAAGCACCGCTCCTCCAACATAAGTAGTGCCGGAATTTTTTTGGTTTTCAAGTGGAATTTCTGTCCCGTCTTTCATTAAAATTAAGCATTGGTAATTCAAGCTTTTTTGTAGTCGCGTCGGCATGCCTGGCTGCGCGTTTATGCTTGGGTCGTTTAGATATGACCTGCGAAGTTCAACCCGCATAACGTCTTGTAATTTATAACTATTCTCTTTTTTTCCAAGCAATCGTTTTTTTTGAAAATCAATTAGACCACTAGTTTTATTTATAGCTAGGGTAATACTGGAGCTTGTGAATATAACAATAATTCCAGAAAGTCCTAATAGTCCACTAACCAGTAATACCGTAGAATCAGGCTTTGTAAAATAACTATAATAACCTACCCCAATAGCGATTAGTATTAAAACAAAACCGATTATTAGGGTTGTAATGTTGCCGTCTTTTATTAATATATGACTTTCATCTTTATTAACAATTTTCATATTTAAATATGATTAATTATTTAATAACCATTTTAATTAACGAAAGAAAATAAAATTTTATATTTTTATGTTAATACTCTTGCGCCATGTTTAGTTATGGCAATAGTGTGTTCAAAGTGGGCGGAAAGACTGCCGTCGCGGGTGGAAATGGTCCAGCCGTCGTTTTCAAATACTACAAAATATTCGCCTTCGCAGAGCATTGGCTCTATAGCAAGTACCATGCCTTCTTGTAAAATGGGTCCTGTCCCCTTTTTGCCAAAGCATGGGACAGAAGGTTCTTCGTGCACGTCGTAACCTACGCCGTGGCCTACAAGGTCTCGCACTACAGAAAAGCCAGCACTCTCAGCGTAAGACTGAATAGCATGGCTTATGTCGCCAATTTTGTTGCCATTAAGCGCTTGCTTAATACCTTCGTTAAGACTTTTTTTAGTAACATCCATTAGCCTTTGTATTTTGGGTGAAACCGATCCGACTGGAACTGTAATTGCAGTGTCAGTATATAGGCCTTTGTATTCCATGCCTATGTCTAGCCCAATAATGTCGCCACTTTTTAAAATAACATCTTTTTTTGGTATTCCGTGAACAACTTGGTCGTTAACCGAAGTGCAAAGTCCTGCTGGAAAAGGGTTTTTTTTAGGTCCATAGTCTTTAAAACTGGGTCTGCCCCCTATTTTGTAAATCTCGCTTTCGGCATACTCATTTAATTCCCATGTCGAAATTCCGGGCTTAACTAATTTAGCCGTATTATGCAAAATTTCGTGAATAAGTTTGCCACCTTCGGCAATTATTTCTATTTCACTTTCGGTTTTAATTAATCCCTTTGGCATAAATAATTACTAATGTACAAATTAATCCGAATTTACTAATCGGCTACTAATTTGTAGTATTTCTAGATTGTAAAACTGAATAATCATTGATTAACTTAATCAAGACCTTTCTAACTTTTGGAACCGGTGCATTAGAAGAGATTTTTTTAAATTTATAAATTGTCTTAAAGTATTTAACAACCTCGGTTATATTCTCTCTGTAATATTTTACGCGGTTTTGCAGCGCTTTTATGTCGTCGTCCGCGCGTTTGCTAAACTTGCCTTTAAAATCTTCTTTTCTTTCTGTCATTCTGCGAACAGTTTCTTTCATAGGAATAGACATATAAATAACCAGTGGGTGGTTTCTTTTTTCTTCTTTTAGCCACTTAGCAACTAATTTTGCTTCGCCTATCATTTTAGGAGTGCCGTCAAAAAGTATGCCTATATTTTTTGGCGTTTTGCTAATGTTGTCATGTAAAATTTTACGAACAATTTCTGTGGGAGTTAGTTTGCCTTTGTCTAAGGTTTTATTTAAGGTGTTTTTAACTTGTGAATTTTGCGATTTCATTTTACGCAAAATTTTCCCCATATCCAAGTCAAGCATATTGAATTTTTTGCACAAAAAAGCCGCGTGAGTTGCTTTGCCGGCCGCTGGGTCGCCGAGTAAAATTAAATTTGTCGGTAAGGTATTTTTTTCCGGCAATTTGTGTTTTTTCATAAACTATAATCCCAATTTTTGGTTAATTTGTTGTGTTACTTCGTCAATATTTTGGGAACCGTCAATTTCAAAAAAGTCCGAATGATTTTTTAAAAAATCTAAAACCGGCAATGTATTTTGTGTATATTGTTTAAGTCTAAATTCAATTTTTTCTTTTGTATCGTCTGGCCTGTGTTCTTTTTCTGCTCTGGCTAAGAGTCTGTTTATGCTTTCTTGCTCAGGAAGATTAATAAATAAAGTTACAAAATTTGTGCGGCCTTGGTTCTTTAAAACATTAAGTAAAAATTCCGCCTGGCCTATTCGTCTGGGTATGCCGTCAAAAATAACGCCTTTTTCCGGTGCAACATCCGACAGCTTTTGTTTAACCACCTCAAGTAAAATCTCATCTTCAAGCAAAATACCTTGGTCTATTAAGTGAGTAACTTTTTTGGCTAAATCACTTGATTCATTTTTTAAAGAACGCAAAATAGCACCCATTTCCCAATAAAAAAAGCCCAATTTATCAGCTAGAATTCGGGCTTGCGTGCCTTTGCCGCTGCCTTGAGGGCCAATTAGAAAAATTGTGTTTAACTTCATAAGTAATAATATTCTACAATAATTTGGGCTTTTAATCAAGAATATGATAAAATAATATAAATTAGCTGCTATCTAAAAAATAAAAATTAAATTTGGACAATAGCCTTTTTTATCAAATTACAGGAGTTTTAGTTTTAGCCGGATTAATTGCGGTTTTTGTTAGTTGGTTAAAGCAGCCTAGCGTTATTGCTTTTATTCTTACCGGCCTGGTGGTCGGGCCTTTTGGTTATGTTCAATTACAGCATAAGGAGGTTTTGGATTCATTGGGACAGATTGGTATTACGCTTTTGCTTTTTATGGTTGGACTTGAATTGGATTTTAAGCGAATTAAACAATTTGGCAAAGTTGCTATTTATACCGGAATTGGCCATATGCTGGTAACTGCTATTGCCGGTTATATTTTTAGCCGTTTTTTTGGTTTTGAAAATATTGCTAGTTTGTATATTGCTATTGCTTTGACTTTTTCTTCCACAATAATTGTGGTTAAATTATTAACCGAGAAAAAAGATTTACAGAGTTTATATGCACGCATTGCGGTAGGATTTTTAATTGTGCAGGATTTTGCAGCTTTGGGCGTACTGCTGTTTTTAGGCGGAAGCTCTTTGTCCTCGGGTGATGTATTTCGTAGCTTGCCGGGTTGGCAGTATTTGCTCGCTATGTCGGTTAAGGTTTTAATTTTAATTTTAATTTTGTCGTGGGCCAGTAAAAAAGTTTTTCCTAAATTTTTAAATCATTTTGGACAGTCAGATGAATTATTAATGATATTTTCTTTGGGCTGGGCTTTGGGCTTAGCTGCTTTTATGTCGCTGCCGGCAGTCGGGTTTTCTTTGGAAGTCGGTGGTTTTGTAGCGGGGCTTGCTTTAGCCAGTAGCCAGGTGCATTATGAAATATCCGCGCGTATTAAATATTTAAGGGATTTCTTTTTAATTTTATTTTTTATTGTTTTTGGAACTAAATTAGTTTTTGCGGGAGCAGTGGCGGTTTTGTGGCCGGCTTTGGGTTTAAGTTTGTTTGTAATAGTAGGTCAGCCGTTTTTCATGATGCTTATTATGGGTTACTTGGGCTATACTCCGAGAACTTCTTTTTTTGCGGCGGTTACTACCGCGCAAATTAGCGAATTTAGTTTTGTTGTTGTTGCCTTAGGTAGTAGACTGGGGCATATCTCAGACCAAATTGTTGGCTTAGTTACGATTATTGGCATTGTTACCATGGCAGTATCTTCCTATATGATTTTGTTTACAAAGCCTATTTATAATTTTTTACATCCAATTTTGAAATGGTTTGATTTTAAACATGGCCTGGCGGAAAGAGGTTTGCGAGACGAGGTTTTTAAAAATCATATTATTTTGGCCGGAGCTAATAGGTTGGGCAGCCGGTTTTTGCATGAATTAAATAATAAAGATCATAAATTGGTTGTGGTGGATTTTGATCCCCACGTTGCCGTTAAACATGAGCTTTTAGGACTTACGGCGATATGTGGAGACATAGCAGATCCTTTTATTCAAGAGCAAATTAATTTAAATTCAGCTAAGTTAATTATTTCAACAGTGCCGGATTTAGACGATAACTTGAGTTTACTGGCAGCGGTTAAACAAATAACTTTAAAACGAAAACCTAAAGTAATAGTTGTAGCGCAGAATGATTTTGAAAGTAAATATTTATATGAGCAGGGAGCAGATTACGTACTCTCCCCCCACTTTATAGGCGGACTTCATTTGGCCAAAATTTTAGAAGAAAATAACCAATCAAGCCTCCTTAAAAAACTTCGCAAAGGGCATTTAGAAGCTATAATTTAAAACACACTTTACATAGTTCACGGCCGTGAACTATGTAAAGTTCTTAAATTTTTATTTTATGCCAAAACGTTATGGGACTTTTGTAAGTTTTATATTAGATGCATTGGATTTAAGTGTTCCTTTGGTTCCCCTTGAGAGCCCGTTTGATTTTGTAAAAAGGCAAAAACGAAAAAAAATTGAATATGAAAAATATAAACAAGCCCTTTGGTATATGAGCCGTAAGGGTTATTTGAAAATAGTTAATAAAAACACTAAGCAGTTTATTGAAATAACGAAAAAAGGCCAACTGGAAAAATTATTACAAAAAGCCGAGGTAAGTAAAGAAGTAAAGTGGGACGGTAAATGGCGGGTTTTAATTTTTGATATTCCTGAGGTTTCGCGAGAAAAACGCGATCAATTTCGGTGGCTATTAAAACACAACAATTTTATAAAATTGCAAGCCAGTGTTTTTATAAGCCCCTATTCTCTAAATCGGGAAGCTATTGCGTATTTGAAAGAAACACGACTCATGGATTTTATAAGAATTTTAAAAGTTGAAGAAATTGATAGTGATTTAGATTTGCGAAAAAAGTTTGGTTTACATAGCTCACGGCCGTGAACTATGTAAAGTAAGATTTTATTATTTTATCTTTTTAAATTTTTTTATTTGACGGTGTAGGTTACTAAAGGTAATATATCTTTATGCTTAAACTTTACAATACTCTTACAAAACAAATAGAAGAAATAAAACCAATTAGATCAGGCCAAATAGGCTTGTATACCTGCGGGCCGACAGTATATGATGTTGCTCATATTGGTAATTTACGCACCTATATATTCGAAGATATTTTAAAACGTGCTCTAGTTTATAATGGCTATAAGGTTGAGCATGCGATGAATATTACCGACGTGGGGCATTTGGTTGGAGACGGAGATGAAGGCGAAGATAAACTAGAAGTTGGAGCAAGGCGAGAAGGAAAAAATCCTCTTGATATAGCAAAAGTTTACACAGAAAAGTTTTTTGAAGATGCTGCTAAGCTTAACATTATAAAACCTGGTAAAATTCTTTCTGCAACCCAGAGTATCCCGGAACAAATTGAAATTATTAAAATATTAGAAGAAAAAGGTTTTGCCTATAAAGGCGAAACCGCAGTTTATTTTGACACATCTAAACTTTCCGATTATGGAAAATTATCTGGTCAGAATCTATCGGAAAAAATGACGGGCGCTCGTGAAAATGTTGTTATAGACAAAGATAAAAAAAATCCAGCAGATTTTGCTTTATGGTTTTTCCTTAAAGGCAGGTATGAACATCATGTTTTAAAGTGGTCTTCGCCTTGGGGTGAAGGTTTTCCAGGGTGGCATATTGAATGTTCGGCAATATCGCGCAAATTACTTGGACAACCTTTTGATATCCACTGCGGCGGTGTTGACCATATTGGTACACATCATGCTAACGAAATTGCCCAGAGCGAAGCTGCTTTTGGTGTTCAGCTTTGTAATGTTTGGATGCACGGAGAATTTTTGTTAATTAATGCTGGTCGTATGGGCAAGAGCGAAGGCAATGCCTATAATTTAGATACGATTATCCAAAAAGGCTTTTCCCCTCTCGACTATCGCTATTTTTGTTTAGGTGCAAACTACCGTTCGCAATTAAATTTTACTTGGGAATCATTAAACGCATCAAAGACAGCACTAGAAAGATTGAGGAATAAAATATTCAAAATATTAAACTCATTAAATATGAGTGATTCTTCCACAGATGGAGAAAGTGATTTAAGATCATACTATGGTAAGTTTGAAGATTCTATTAATGATGATTTAAATATTCCTGAGGCTTTGGCATTGGTTTGGTTAGTAGTAGATAACCCGAGACTTAAAAATGAGAGTAAAATCAATTTAGTAAAAAAATTTGACGAAGTTCTAGGATTAGATTTATTAAAATCAAAAGATAAAGAAGAACCTATCCCAGAAAAAGTTGAGCAACTCCTCGCCGAGCGGCAAACCGCTAGGGATATGAAAGACTTTCAAAAGTCAGACGAGCTTAGAAAGCAGATTGAAGATTTGGGCTACACAGTAAAGGATACTATTTCTGGACAGCAAATAAAAAAGTTATAAAAAATAATCCCCTTCTTTTAGGGGATTATTTTAAGTATTCTTTTAGTTTTTCTATTTCTTGCAATATTGCATCAGGTAAATCGCAACCTGTTCTAAAAAGCTGTTCGTAGTAAATAAGCATTCCAATTATGGATTGCTTATCTTTTTTAGAAAGTCGTCCTATATTTATTTGAATTTTACTTAAAAAATCCTCAAATGGCGCGTAAGCAGATCTATCTTTACGCCCGTTTGGATTTTTAAAAGTCAGATGAAATTCATTTAGCTGGTTATTTAAATCTGTAAGTGAAATTTTTGAATTTTGCGGCTCATTATCAAATTTTGACATAATTTATTATACCACATTTATTATCCCCTCTTCCTCCACAAATTAAGCAGAAAATAGCTTAAATAGCGGCTTTTTTTAAACCTTGGAACATCGATTTAAATTCGCTATAATACCTAAACTAAACATATATTGAAAGGTTGGTTATGGAAAATTCAACTGTACAAAGAATACCACCACAAAATTCTGATGCTGAAATGTCGGTTTTGGGTTGTATTATGCTCGACAGAGACGCGGTTATAAAAATAGCGGATATAATTTTACCCGATGATTTTTATGACCCTAAGCATAAAATTATTTTTGAAACAGCCTTGCAGCTATTTTCTAAAAATACCGCTATAGATATTTTGACTGTAACTAATTTGCTGGAAGAAAAAAAACTTTTAGAAAAAGTTGGTGGAAGCAGTTATTTAACTCAGTTAGTTAACATGGTGCCTTCCGCAAACAATGTTACTCATTATGCTTTTATTGTTAGAAAAAAAGGCAGCTTAAGAAGGTTAATAGAAACTGCCGGGGAAATTAGCAACTTAGCTTATAAAGAAGAAGGAGAAGTGGAAACAATTTTAGATGCCGCTGAGCAAAAATTATTCGGCGTTTCTCAAAAGCATTTAAAACAAAATTTTACCCCAATCTCCTCCATTTTGCATTCAACTTTTGAAAGAATAGATGAATTACATCGGGACAAGGGAAAGCTCAGGGGTGTTCCTACCGGTTATATAGACTTAGACAGTATTTTAGGCGGTATGCAGAAATCGGACTTAATAGTTTTGGCAGCCAGACCTTCTATGGGTAAAACCTCTTTGGCCTTAGATATAATGCGCCATATCGGAGTAGATTTAAAAATTCCGGTTGGAATATTTTCTTTGGAAATGAGCAAAGACCAATTAGTTGATCGTCTTTTGTCGAGCCAGAGCGATGTCAATTTATGGAAAATCCGCACCGGCCACTTAAACGACGAAGATTTTGAAAAAATCGGCGAAGCTATGGGGCAGCTTTCCGAAGCCCCAATCTTTATAGATGATTCAGCTGGTAGTAATATTATGGAAGTGAGAACAAAATCCAGACGCCTTCAATCCGAGCACGGCGTTGGCATGATTGTGGTAGATTACTTGCAGCTTATGGAAGGCCATAATACCGATAACCGCGTTCAGGAAGTTTCGGAAATTTCCCGTAGTCTTAAAATTTTAGCGCGCGAATTAAATGTTCCGGTTTTGGCTTTGTCTCAGTTATCGCGCGGTGTGGAAAACCGTCCTGACAAAGTTCCTCAACTTTCCGACCTTCGTGAATCTGGTTCTATTGAGCAAGACGCGGACGTTGTTATGTTCATTTACCGCGAAGATATGTATAAAGGTAAAGACAGCCGCAGGCCGAACATTGCTGAAATTCATATCAAAAAACATCGTAACGGTCCTACCGGCCAGGTTGATTTATTCTTCGAGCAAGACAAAACTTCGTTTAAAAATTTAGACAAGACCTTTGATGTTAGTCCGCAGACTGTAATGGCATCGGTTAAGCAAGAAGAACAAGTATGATATTAACTAAAAATAAGTAAAATTGTGCAGAGTTAAATTAAATTTTTATTTAATTTTACATAATTATGGTCAATTTTATTTAATTACTTACAATGACTAAGTTACCAAACAGTTTAAATAAATTAATTAACGAGTTTTCTAAACTTCCCGGCATTGGGCCTAAAACAGCCCAGCGCCTTGGGTTTTATTTGCTTAAAAGGGATAGTATAGATATTGGGGAACTTTCTTCAGCAATCGCGAATTTAAAAAATGGTGTAGTTTTTTGTTCTATTTGCCACAACATGGTAGAAACAGATCCGTGCTCAACTTGCACTGACCCCTTAAGAGACCATTCAATAATTTGCGTGGTAGAAGAACCACTTGATGCGCTTGCAATAGATAAATCCGGGACTTTTAAAGGCTTATTTCATGTTCTAGGCGGGGTTTTAAGTCCGCTAGACGGCATTGGACCTGAACAGCTAAAAATAGATTCATTAATTGAGCGGGTAAGCCAATCGGTTAATAAGCAGGTAAGTGAAATAATAATTGCGACCAATCCTTCTCTTGAGGGCGAAACAACAGCCATGCATTTGGCAAAAATTATTAAGACCCATTCCCCTGCTGTAAAAATTACCCGTATTGCCCGCGGTTTGCCTATGGGTGGCGATGTTGAATACGCGGATGATATTACTTTAACCAGGGCAATGGAAGGTAGGAGAGAATACTAGAATTGACCAGGATTAAAGAAAATTTACTGAATTAAAAGTAATCGCGAAATTTTTGCTGGAATTAATATTTCAAAATAATAAAAAAACCACCCTAAGGGTGGTTTTAAAATTTAAATTTTGGTAATTTCAACTTCAGTGTAATGCTGGCGGTTGCCGATTTTTCTTCGGTATTTGCTTTTCGGGCGGTATTTTAATACATGGACTTTGTCCGCGCGGTCTTGTTTTAAGACTTTAGCTTCTACAATCATGCCGGCAATAAAAGGTTTGCCAATTTCCATATTGGCGCCGTTTGAAGAAAACAAAACTTGCTCAAATTTAATACTTTCGCCTTGCTTGGCTTCTAGTTTTTCTACCTGGATTTTGTCGCCGGCTTTAACAATGTACTGTTTGCCACCGGTTTGTATTATTGCGAAGTTCATATGTTTATATAAAAGTTACCAAATTATTCTATCATTTCCCGGCTGTTTCGTCAATACTGGCTATTGCCCTATAAAACCAACTACTTTTACGGTTCTTTCGGCGTCTATTAGAAGTGTTCCTTTTTGGATTT
>CAYVNU010000027.1:13045-15007 GCA_964453265.1 uncultured Candidatus Saccharibacteria bacterium
ACCAATATACCTAAGGCGATTAGTTTACCTAAAGATTGTAAAAATACCGCAGTAAAGCCAAAAACTAATGCCAGGGACCATAAAATTGCCACAGTTTGGCGTTGGGAAAAACCTAGGTCAAGCAGCCTAAAATGCAGGTGTTTGCGGTCAGCTCTAAAAGGACTGGTTTTGTACCATAACCTTCTTGTAATAACCCAGGCGACATCTAAAATTGGTATGCCCATAACTAACAATGCCGTGGCAATTTTACCGCCAAGAATAATTGAAATTATTCCCAGCATAAAACCTAAAAAGGTACTACCACCTTCGCCTAAAAAAATAGAAGCCGGATTAAAATTATAAAGCAAAAAACCGGCAATGCTGCCGCAAAATATTATGGCAATGCTGGCGGTTATATTTTGATTAATGTGCGGCAAAAGAGAAAGTAAAAATAAAGTTAAACCGCCAATTAATGAAATGCCACTACATAAGCCGTCTAGTCCGTCTAGAAACTTGGTGGTGTAAATCATGCCCATGAGCCAGATCCACGAAAATAAACTGCCAACTGTTAAGTGCCAATTGCCAATAGCCCAGGCATAATCTAAAGCAATAGGTTTGCCAAAAGGGTTGGTAATTTGGTGGATGCTGCTACCAATACCTAGACAAATTGCAACAAGAGAAGCTAGTGCCGGAAACAGCCAGGCAAATTTTGGCGGCAGTTCGTATTTGTCATCTAAAACCCCGCCAAGTATTAGAATAAATCCGCCAATAAAAATTCCCACAAAATATTTTAGAGGCACGGCATTAAAATTCACTTCCCCAAAAAATAAATACGTTACTAAAATAATGCTGAACGATAAATAAATCCCTAAACCTCCCAGCAATGGAATAGGACGGGAATGAATTTTTCTTTCCGATCTAGGTACATCTAGTATTCCGGTTTTGTGAGCCAGGTTTTTTATAAGCGGAACTAGTAACGCGCAAAGTAAAAAACTTACTAAAAAAAGTAAAAGTAAATTCATAATTAATTTAGGTCTTTGTTGTCAGTTTGCATTTCTTTCATAGAAAGAGCGGTATTCTCCCCTTTTCTAGCTTTCGGGGTTACCCAAAACTCCAAGTATTTGCCTAGCATTAGCCTAGTTTGGGCTTCGATGGCCGGGAGGCTGCCAAAAATAACTGAGGTTAACGGTACTAAAACCCATTGCAAATACATTGAAATAGTTTTATTTTTTCCGTATTTTTTCGGTCTGGGTGGTAGTAAAACCATATTTATATAAACACTAAAAATTAAAAACACCAAAGCCGTGTTCATTAAAGTTTTAGTTATAAGTGGTAGGTTAAAGCCTACTACGCTGTTTCTAAATTCATCACCGCCAATAAATAAAGGCAGCCAGCCTAATGTAGAAATCATTAAACTCGCTGTGGCCCAATTAAAATTACCCTCAACATATTGGAAAAGTTTGTAAAATTTATCAAAAACCGGCGCTTTAAGCTTTATTAAAGCTGGTATCAAATGAGGATAATACTCAACATTGTAAGCCCAGCGGCGTTTTTGTTTGTATTGATTTTTTAAAGTCTGCCAGGTTGTGTCAGCTAAACAAGTATCTAAGCTAATTGGAATAAAAAGCGGCACAACTTGATAGTCTCCGCGGTAATGCAAATAGCATTGCCAAAATATATAGCCGTCTTCGTTCACAATATCTTTTTTCCAAAAGCCGACTTCTACAAGAGCTTTTAAGGTCATGGTATGGGAAGAAAAAGTTCTAAGTCTGTCTGGGCGAGAACTTTCTGTAAATTGCCAAAAAGAGTTTGAAACAGAAACGACTCGGATAATTGCAGGACTGTCCCAAATGTTGTTGTTGTAAATAGCAATAGGCTGATAGCTTTTCTGGTAAGGTTTCTCGCTCAATAAAAATTCATACATGACTCTGGCAAAATATTGCGGATGTACTATTGTGTCGGAATCGAAATTTGAAACGAGTA
>CAYVNU010000028.1:0-14439 GCA_964453265.1 uncultured Candidatus Saccharibacteria bacterium
GGGGTTTGCACCCTGTACTAAAAATTTTTAATCTTTTGTTTGGGCGGGCCTTTAGCATAATGGTAGTGCGGCCGGTTTGCATCCGGCATGTGGGAGTTCGATTCTCCCAAGGTCCACCAAAACAAGTGTTTAAAAATTTTAGTACAGGGCACGGTCCGGCGTGTGGGAGTTTTTACCCCGTAGTAAGCCAAAGGCTTTACTACTGGGGCGATTCTCCCAAAGTCAAGAATAAAGAAAGCTAATTTAATAAAAGGCTTAAAGCCCTAATACCCCTAAAAGGGGTATTTTTGATATATTAAAGCTATTTATGTTAAAATCTAAAGTATCATGATAAACACTCTAACCAAACTAGACCAAAGTACCCTAAATCAAATAGCTGAAGAAAAGCGCGTGCGTAAAACCAACGAGCTTTTTTTGTTATTTAGCATGGGCAGCCAATTTGACCATCTTATAAAGCAAAAACTAAATGCGTTAGGCGTATTTTGCCTTGTCGCGGACCCTAAAAGAATTAAGGCGGCCGATGTTAAAAAGCTTTCGCCAATAGGCATAATTCTTTCCGGTGGCCCTGCTTCTGCTTACGAATACCCACCCTTTGACGCTAAAATTTTTGATTTAGGCATTCCCCTGTTAGGCGTGTGTCTTGGTTTTCAAATGTGGGCGTATCATATTGGGGTAAATGTAAGCCTTTCGGATAAACGAGAGTTTGGTACTCATGTATTTCATCTTCGCTCTAAATCATTACTTTTCGATGGAGTGCCGGCTAAGTCAAACGTAATGGAAAGCCATGGCGACAAAATTGCCGCAGACAAAAAATTAAAAATATTGGGTGCAACCGACAACGCCCCGGCCTCTGCCGCGGAATACAAGCACCTATACGGAGTACAGTTCCACCCCGAAGTTACAGAAAGTGAATACGGCGAAAAAATCTTTGAAAATTTCTGCTTTAAAATTTGTAAAGCCAAAGACAAATTCCCAGCCAAGTCCGTAGCCCAAACTAAAATTGCGCAATTAAAAAACCAAATTAATGGCAAAAGAGTGCTACTCGCCCTTTCCGGCGGCACCGACTCTGCAGTAGTGGCCTATTTACTAAAACACGCGCTCGTTTCCCCTTCTCCCCTGCTTGCCCGCCAAAGCCTTGGCGACGGAGGGGCGAGGGGAGATGTCCCGAGTGCATCCGAGGGACAGAGAGGTCGAGCGATTAATAAGCCACAAATCCGCGGCGTCTATATTAAGGGGATCGATCGTCCCGACGACGAAGCAAATGTAATAAAATACTTTGGTTCACCCCGTGGTTCTGCAGGAACTTTACGGGGTAAACTACCTTGGATAGATTTAAAAATAGTCGATGCTACCAAAGACTTTTTAAAAGTGCTTAAAAGCAAAACTGTAATGAAAGATAAGAGAATTGCCATGCGCAGCGTGTATAAAAAAGTGCTGGAAATGGAAGCCAAAAAATTTAAAGCAGACTTTTTAGCGCAAGGAACTTTATATACAGACGTTTCAGAATCCGGCGGCGGCTACAATAGTGGCGCGCGCAAAGCCCAAATTAAAATACACCACAATGTGGACTTAAAGTTTTCTATTCCTGAATTACAGCCCCTAGTAGACTGCGTAAAAGACACTGGCCGCCAAGTTGGCCGTGAAATTGGTGTACCAGAAGAGTTGCTTGTCCGCCACCCTTTCCCCGGACCCGGCCTAATTGTTCGCATAGAAGGCGAAGTCACCGCAGAAAAACTCCATACTGCCCGTAAAGTAGATGGAATATTTATAGAAGAATTAAAAAAATGGAAGTCCACCCACAATTCCCCTCCCTCTAAGGATTTACGAAGCGACAATCCTCCTACTTCTAAGGAGTTCCGCACCCACAATTCCCCTCCTTTCCAAGGAGGGGTTAGGGGAGGTTATTTATCACTTTACGATAGCACTTGGCAAGCCGGAGCTGTAGTAACAAATTCCATGATCACCTGTACTAAAGGTGACGACGCCACCGAAGGGCATGTGATTGCTTTATGGGCCGTCTGGTCTGTAAACGGCTTTACTGCCCGCTCAGCCGAACTCCCCTACGACTTCCTAAAACACGTGTCGCAAAGAATTACGAATGAAATAAGAGAAGTCGGCGGAGTGGTTTATAGAATTAGCGATAAGCCTCCCGTGACAATTGAGTGGGGATAAAATTAGAAAATATAAAAAAGTATATACCTAGGTATATACTTTTTTTAAAACTTTCCCAACTGGACAATTCGCGCGAATTGTCCAGTCGAAGATAATTAAATTTTTAGGGTTCCTTTGCATTCAGGGTAACGGCTGCAGCCATAAAATTCTCCAAACTTTCCTTTTCTTTTTACCATTGGACTTTTGCATAAAGGACAAAACTTTTTTGTTTCTACTGGCACGTACCCTGTTTTTGCCATTTCTATATATTTAGTCAGTTTTGCACCGTCGACTAACTCTAAAGGCTTACCTTCTGCAAACTTTTCTGCTTCTAAAGTAAAAACGTTTGTCGTTATAAAAAAGCCTTTAGCATTTGCGCCCCTGTCAGCCATTGCGCCATAAAAGTCTCTTACCGCACCAACCGGCACTTGCCTGGTAATAAACTTCTTACATTGAATGTAATGCTTTATACCATTTTTAGTAGCAATTACGTCTATTCCACCGTCGTACGCTCCGCCAGTTACTTCCACACTGTAGCCTAAGCTTTTAAACAAATGTGCGGTATAGTCTTCAAACTCAGAAGGCTTAAGTCCTTGCAGCCAAGTTATAAGTTCTCTCCCCGACCTAAACTTTTCACCCACAAAAAACTTTCGTCTTTGTTTCCACTTCCAAAAAAATAGTGGCGTTAATTCAAACGCCAACCAAACCACAACCCCCAAAACCAACAAAGGCCAAATTTGCTGTAAAACTCCAAAAATAATTTGTCCGAAAAAATCTTGTTGCATGAGCTAATTAATTAATGGGCCATGTCCCCATTGTTTTCTTTAAAAAATCTGGTTGCATACATTACCGACTTATTTTTCTAATACTTTTCATGCATTCCAAAAACAAACAAAATTTAGATCGCTCAATTTCCAATTCTTCCCTCCGTAATTCCACGATACATCTTCTATTTGCTTTGTAATATTCGGACATAAATTATTTATTTAGTGAACTTACCACCAGAAATATCAAAAAATCTTTCAAAGAAGCCTGTTAGTTTAGTTAGAACACTTTCTCTCTTTTGGGTTCGTTCGCCAGTTGGAGAGAATCGGGATACTGGTGGTAACACCTTTGAAATCGCTGTGCCCGTTGTTGCGACAGCCCCATCTCTAAACGCATTTTTTACAAATGCATACGTTGCATCATGATCAAGATTTTCGGCAGCAATAATCTTTTCTAGTTCTTCAATCTTCTTTTGGTCAACGAATTTCTGCCAATCCTCATCGACTACCGCATGAACATCAAGGGAGGTAATAAATTGGTTTATAAGGTCTTTTTTGTTGCGTAGCTCAACACTAGAATCAATCGCCTTATTAATATCAAGCAACAGTTCACGGTTCTTGGTATGGTCTTCGTGGTATTTCTTGATAAGACCCAGTACATAATCAATATTTATCTCTATCTGTTTAATAAGTTCCATTTCAAACACTAAATCATCGTTGATGTTTTCTTTTTCTTCTTCTTTACCCTTGCGAAATTCGTTGTACAAATCAATATACATACTGTGGTAATCCTGCACATCACGTTCTGTTAATATTTCATTACCAGAAAATTCATCAAAAGTCACAAGAATATTTCGCACACGCAAAACCGCTCCATATAATCTAATGAAATCCATTTGATTTTGCTCGCCCATAATTCTTTCGCCCACAGGGAATTTTTCTAGTAATTCTTTTACAAGACTCTCGTACCCTCGAACTTCCTTATCACCATCTTTGTAACCGTGATAGTAATCAGTATATGCTTTAAGAAGCACAATTCCGCTTGCTTCCTTGTCTCCAAAGAGTGCTATAGATTCATTGGTTGCTTTCTCTAAGTTACGGAAACAAACAATGTTACCGAAGGTCTTTACGCTGTTGAGAATGCGATTCGTTCTTGAGTACGCTTGAAGTAAACCGTGCAGGCGAAGATTCTTATCAACCCACAGTGTGTTAAGTGTTGTAGCATCAAATCCAGTCAAAAACATGTTAACAACAATTAGAATATCTATTTCGCGATTTTTTACTCGCTCACTTATATCCTTGTAATAGTTTTGAAACTTATCCGATGAAGTATCATAGGAAGTTCCGAACATCGCATTGTAGTCAGTAATAGCACTATCGAGAAAATCTCTAGAGCTTACATCGAGTCCGCTTGTATCTTCCGAATTTTCATCAATCATTCCGTCCGCATTTTCGTCATTTACTCCAAAGCTAAAGATAGTAGCCACCTTGAGTCGCTTATCACTCGGTACATCTGAAAGTTGTTTTTTAAATTCAGCATAATACTTCTTGGCTACATCAATAGACGCAACCGCAAAAATCGAGTTAAAACCCGAAAGGCGTCGATCCTTTAATTTATAAAAACTATTGCGCTTTGTTTTTTGATCAAAGTGTTTACGAATGTACCCAACAATATTTTCCAAACGCTTTGGCGCAGCGAGCACCGCCTCGCGGTCAATATCGCTTACTTTCTTATCTTCAATATTTTCAGCTTCACGAACTGTAGAAACATAATCAACTTTGAATGGTAAAACGTTTTTGTCGGCGATAGCGTCAACAATAGTATAGGTATGTAATTTTTCACCAAATGCTTGCTCTGTTGTTTTAAGATCAGGACGACCGCCGGAAGATGCATTCATAGCAAATATAGGAGTACCAGTAAAACCAAAGATATGGTAATTCTTAAATGCCTTAGTAATCGCTGCATGCATATCACCAAACTGCGAACGATGACATTCGTCGAAAATCAAAACAATATGCCCATCAAAAATAGTGTGTCCAAAGTTGCGACCAATGAAACGATCTAATTTCTGAATAGTGGTAATGATAATGCGTGCATTTGGATTTTCAAGTTGTTTTTTAAGCACTACCGTACTTGTATTACTATTGGCCGCACCTTTTTCAAATTTGTCGTACTCCTTCATTGTTTGATAGTCCAAATCCTTACGATCGACAATAAACAACACCTTGTCTACATACGACAATTTACTTACGAGCTGGGCGGTCTTAAAACTCGTCAATGTTTTTCCCGAACCTGTGGTGTGCCAGATATATCCGCCCGCCTTTGGAGTACCAAGCTTTTTATAGTTCGTGCTTACTTCAACTCGACTCAAGATCCGCTCTGTCGCGACAATCTGGTACGGTCGCATTACTAGGAGCAATTTATCAGTCGTGAATACGCAATACTTAGTCAAAATATTTAAAAGTACATGTTTGGCAAAAAAGGTTTTTGCAAAATCCATCAAGTCCGTAATAGGTCGGTTTGTTGCATCTGCCCACCAACTAGTGAATTCAAAACTATTACTCGTTCTTTTGCCTTTTTTTATTCCACCTTCGTTTGACTCCTTAATATGCTGTGCGCGAGTAGTATTGCTGTAGTATTTTGTATGTGTACCATTTGAGATAACAAACAATTGCACGTATTCAAAAAGCCCGCTGGATGCCCAAAAACTTTCTCGTTGATAACGATTGATTTGATTAAATGCTTCTTGGATAGCTACGCCACGCCGCTTGAGTTCTATATGCACCAAAGGTAAACCGTTCACAAGCACCGTCACGTCATAGCGATTGGCACGCTGGCCATTTTCTGTCGCATACTGATTGATGACCTGCAAACTATTGTCATGAATGTTGTCTTTTTTTATGAGATAGACATTTTTTATTGACCCATCATCACGAGTCAGATTTTTAACATGGTCTTCTTGAATGGTTGCTGTTTTTTCTTCAATGCTCTGGTTTGGATTTGCTATTTCACTCGCAAAGAAACGCTCCCATTCAGTATCGGTAAAAGTAAAATCATTAAGTTTTTCTAATTGCCTGCGTAAATTTAATACAAGATCAGTTTCGGATGTGATTTTCAAATATTCGCAGGCTTGTGTTTCAAGTTGTTTTATAAACGCATTTTCTAATTCCGCCTCACTTTGATAGTAAGCGACTCGTGCAGTTTCCGCCACAAATTCCCCAACAACGGTGCTTTGTGGGTTTTCCGAAACCAAATTGTACCTGAATGCCGATGAGGCGGGCTTGTTTTTATTCCTCATAATTTTCCGAATCAAGACTTTCTTGCATATATTCAGACACGGTTTTAATAACTTCTCTTACAACATCAGAGCAATTTTTGTAGTGTATCTTTTCCAAAGCCACATCACGAAACCGTCGAATTGGTTCAGAAACCAATGCATGAATGAACGATTGAGTCGTACCGCTAACTCCGGAAAAATCTAATATAACATCCTTACCGTCTTCTAAGGTTGGTATAATTTTGGTGATGCGTAAGTCTTTTGCCACATCTTTATTTTCTGCGAAATCTCCGACAAGATTTTTAATTTTAATTATTATTTTCATATGAATTTCGGTTCTTTATACTTCTTTCGTTTACGATCTCTGACTGCTTTGCCGTAAACTTCTCGTATGGCAGAAAGCAAATGCGTGAATTCGGATTTATTTTCAAGAGATAAATCTATTGCCACCAATGTTCCTTGAAAATAAGGGGCATCGTTGCGTTCAGAATGACGATCATCATCCGGATCGGAATGAAGACGTGGTTTTTCTATCCTCTTATCGTGAAGTAGCAGTTTATAAATACCGGAGCCGCTGTAAATCATAAAATAGTTACGCGCTACTTGCGCAATAGACTTAATGAAAAATAATCCGGCACCGGCGTTATCTTCTGTTCCGCCTTCTTTCCGCGTTGTTCCCGAAATACCAGGAACCATTGCCCATTTAATTGCTTCTATGTCTGTCTTTGACCGTGAAGCCCAAAAGTGCTGTAAACTCTTTTTAATACCAATACCACCGTCACAAATACCAATGCGAATTGTATTTGATTTTTTATAATATTGAGCAGCGACAATAGCTCCATTTGTACTTCCAGCGTGTTCTAATACATTACGAAGAAGTTCCCCGATCGTATATTTAATAGCATCCGTTCTGTCAGCAGGTAGATGTAAAAGAGGAATCATGTCTGTAATAAATTTTGACTGCTCAGTAGAATTTTTGATAATGGTGATGGGTATAAATCTTCCTGATTCTTCTTTTTTCTGAATGGTGTACGGTGACTTTTGATGTGTGAATTCAAAAATCCCCATCCTATCAAGATATGAACCGGAAGTTGCCGTGAGGTTTTCAAACGTCACATTTTGTTTACCCGCCCTCATTGCCATTGCCACAATTAAAGCCAAAACGGCCGGATGGACGTTTATCCACTTTGGATGGGAATAAATATGAAGATTGCCAGGATCAGAAAAGTTGAGGCTGCTAATAAAGCGGTCAAAATTGCGTAAATAATCCGAATTGGATAATGTAACTTTCATATCAATAGTTTACCTGTAGAGCGTGTTTTTGTCAAAATACGCTCTACAGGGATAAATATGCCTAAATATGAGCTATTTTTAATTCCTTAAAAGCTAAAAGCTTCCCTCGGTAATATTCATATTGCGATCGGCGGGCAGAAAGTTCCGCAGGCAAACCGATTGAAATATCATTCACAAGGGCATCAAATTTATCTAAAATCTTCACAATTCTTTCCTGTTCGCTGATGTGTGGAACTGGGATTTTAATTTTATCCAAAATTGCCTGCGTCAAACTTGGGCGTCCTGAACCTGTGTCTAATTTCGCTAAATCAATAATTTTCATAAAGTAATAGAAGAATTTTGGCATAACCTGTTCTGTATCAATCTCTGTATAATAAATAGTATCCACGTTCCAAAATGGTTTTTCGAGATAAAAAATATTTGTGATAGAACCTTTGCGAGGAATGAGTAC
This sequence comes from uncultured Candidatus Saccharibacteria bacterium, assembly GCA_964453265.1. Lineage (GTDB taxonomy): Bacteria > Patescibacteriota > Doudnabacteria > UBA920 > UBA920 > CAYVNU01. Next base: position 7,938 of record CAYVNU010000028.1, read on the forward strand.
CGTCGGCTTATTATAAGAAAAAGTATTGACGTAGCCCATGACTCCGCCTGTGCCGTACACTGGAATATTACCCACACTAAGTTTTTTCCAATCTTTGCCATTTTTAATCTTAGCGATTTGACTGAGCATCGCCCACTGTACCCCCCCCTCTGGGAAGGTTAGGAGTTGCGCACGATAATACTCGTACTGCCTTTTTCTCGCTTCTAGCTCCGCTTCTAGCTCCGCTTCTAGCTCCGCTTCTAGCTCCGTAAAACTATTAAGAATTTTGACAATTTCTTCTTGGATTGCAAGAGGTGGAAGAGGGATTTTTATTTCTAACATCTTGCCTTTAGTAAGTTTGGCACGAGTTCCACCGGTTAAAAATGGAGTGAACTTCATGCTCCTTAGATAATGAAACAAAAATTTATTATTCAATTTATCTAACCCTCTAACAACATGAACGTGGTTGTTCGCCCAAAACTTTCCAGTAGCAAACTGAATCGAATAATTCTCTAAGCTTGCCGATCCGTCTTCAGCAATCAGTACAAAATCACCTTCATGAGTAAACCCTTCAACATGGTCTTGTATATTGTTTGCGCCGTAGTAAGGAGTCTTGCCGGCTACTCGCAAACTCGATGCTACTGGCTTCCGTTTATTATCGGTAATTTCACAGACCTCACCGAATTTTTTAAATTCCACCCCATTCGGGCAGAGTTCGGCAATCAGTTTTTCGATTTTTGATTGGTGGTATGTCATATTATTATTGATTGATATCGAAGAGCGATTGTTGGTTTTTATTTTTTTCTTCAAACTTTCTCTTTTCTTTTTTCATGGCTAAATCTTTTTTGTGTTGCACTAGATTGTCATTATGGGACAAAACTCTTTTTACATACAAACTTGGTTTACCAAATTTATTATTTATATAGTCATAATAACGACTGATGTCAAAAATTACTCCAATATTATCTCCACTGGTAAACGAAACTTCTTGACTTAATATCTGACTTTTATATTCATCATCCTGCATGTAAAAAAACACATTTTCACCATCTTCAATAATAAGCTGTCCCTCATCATCAAACACATCAGCACCATAATAAACACCCTTCCATGCCACACCCCGACCATACTGCTGTTGTTTATCAATGAAGGGCTGTGATAATTGTATGTTTCCTGATAAATCAATTTTTAAAAACTCTTTTTCTTTAGGAATTTCTACTATGTAATTTTGAAATTCATCCTTCCTTATCTCTGTATTAAAAATACTTTTATTATCTTCGTAAATTGTTGGTTTAATAGTAACTATATCATTGTCAGACATTACAGTTTGATAAAAAACATTTTTTTGTTTTTTTGGATAGTATGAGTCACATATATCTTGTATTTTTTTAATCTGTTCATCTTCAATATTAAGACTTTTACATTTTTCTAAAATTCCAAAAGTATTAATATCCGCGGTTGTTTCATTTACTTTTATTTGACTCTGATACAATACAGCAGGCAATATTACACCCAACAGAGCTACTACCCCGGAGTTTTTGTTTAGAAATTTTACAATCGTAAAATCCTTAAAAGACCCCTCTTGTGGTGGTAATGTTAAAATTTCAAACTGCTCATCAGGATACAGTGTCTTTAAAAGATAAGTTATAATTTTTACTTGGGCCAAAGAACACGTATTTCTTATATAAAAATTTATTGAGTGAACATTATTATTGGTAAAACCATAATGAAGTTCGATGCCTATTTCATTTTTTGCAAAATCGATTTCCATATTATTTACCCTCAATATCCGCCACAATTTCATCAATCGCAGTGCGGAGTTCGCTTTGTCGAGCGACTATCTTGGCAATTTTTGTGTTGAGCTCGGTGATATCCACCACCTCGCGAGTATCTTCTGCTATGACATAGCTCGATACAGCGATGTTGTAGTCATTTAGGGCTATAGTTTTGTTGTCTACGAGCTTGGCAAAATATTCCACATCTTTGCGTTCAATAAAAGTGCTGAGAATCTTTTTGCGATTTTCTTCGCTAAGTTTATTTTTATTGCCCCCACGCACAAATTCAGCGGAAGCGTCAATAAATAAAGTTTTGTTATCTTTCTTGCTTTTTTTCAGTACCACAACACAAGTGGCAATAGTTGTTCCAAAGAAAAGGTCAGGTGGGAGTTGAATTACCGCATCAATATAATTGTTGTCTATGAGATATTTGCGGATTTTCTGTTCAGCGCCGCCTCGATAGAGAACACCGGGAAATTCAACAATCGCCGCTGTGCCACTTGTAGAGAGCCACGCGAGCATGTGGAGGGTAAAAGCGAGGTCGGCTTTGCTTTTTGGAGCAAGCACTCCAGCCGGTGAAAAACGAGGGTCGTTGATGAGGAGCGGGTTGGCATCGCCTTCCCAATTGATTGAATAGGGCGGATTGGACACAATCGCATCAAATGGCTCGTCATCCCAATGTTTTGGGTCGATCAAAGTATCGCCATGTGCAATATCAAAGTTGTTGTAGTTCACATCATGGAGGAACATATTTATACGGCAGAGATTGTAAGTCGTGATATTTATTTCCTGACCGAAAAATCCTTGTCGTACGTTTTCCTTACCAAGAACCTTAGCAAACTTGAGCAGTAGGGAACCGGAACCGCAAGCAGGGTCATATACCTTATTTACTTCTTTTTTACCAACAGTAGTAATTTCAGCAAGAAGTTCGCTAACTTCTTGAGGGGTAAAGAATTCACCTCCAGATTTACCGGCATTTGAAGCGTACATGGTCATGAGGAATTCATATGCGTCACCGAAGGCGTCTATAGTATTGTCACCGTAATCACCAAGACGAAGATCGCCGATAGCTTCTAGGAGCTTTACCAGCTTCTGATTTCTTTTTTCAACATTAGCACCAAGCTTGTTTGAATTAACATCCAAGTCATCGAATAATCCTTTAAGGTCGTCTTCACTGCTCGAGCCCTTTGCCGAATTTTCAATATTAGTAAAAACATTTGCAAGAGTTTCGTTGAGGTTTGCATCATTACGAGCATTTTTGCGAACATTTACAAAAAGTGCGCTAGGTAGAATATAAAATCCTTTTTCCTTCACCGTGTCTGCGCGGCCAAACTCAGCTTCTTTATCCGACAAGGTTGTGTAGTCAAAATCTTTCTTCCCAGAACGGCGCTCGTCGGCGTTGATGTAGTTGGTCAGGTTTTCACTAATAAATCTATAGAAAAGTATGCCGAGTACATACTGCTTGAAATCCCAACCGTCGACACTGCCTCGCAAATCAGTGGCAATCTGCCAAATAGCACGATGAAGTTCGGCACGTTCTTGTTCTTTTGTTATGTTAAAATTTGATTTATTATTTTGCATTATATGACTCTTAATTTAAAACGTCTAACTATCGGCTAATAAATACTTTATAATTTTACTCTTTTCCCCCTTAAAATACAACAAAACCCGCTTTCGCGGGTTTTGTATTAAAACTTTAGCTCTTAACTTTTAATTTGCAATAGTCAAATTAAAAGTTATTTAGCATAGGCACTTCCTCTATGTTTGATTTTTATTACTGTGACTAAAAGTTCGTGTTTATAGATGTCATAAATAATCCTATACGGCCAGACTCGTACGGTATAAGACCCTTCGTACTCACCTTTTAGTTTTTTACCAATCCAAGGGTTATTGGCAATACTAGAAAGAGTTATTTTTATTCTTTCGTTGTAAGGACTAGGGATTTTACTGAGTTGTTTTTCGGCTCTTGGATCGAGCCTTAGTAGAAACGACATAGGATTTTTTTGCTTTTTCTGCCAAAACATACCCTTGTTTGGCCAATAGTTCTTCTAAGGTAGTCCAACTTTTATGTTCTCCTCTTTTTACCGCTTCCCTGCTTTCCTCTAATTCCTTACCCAATTCTGGCATTTCTTCCATAACATCCATGGTTTCCATTATGGACTCATACTCTTCATAGGAAAGAACAACCGCCTTGGGTTTTCCGTTCTCGGTTAGCGTATAATATACGCCCGGTTTCTGAACTTCCTCCGCTATATCAAAAATTCTTTTTCGGGCTTCAGTTATAGATAGTGTTGTTTTGGAATTCATAAATTAAATACTATACATAGCTAAATTTTCTTGAACCTGCCATTTAGTTTTACCTACCCCGCTTAAGTGGTAACTAGTATGAGCACGCGCCAACTCTAAAGCCTTTTCCTCAGTTTCGGCATAAATATTTACCTCACCCAATTTAACTTTATTGGGCACCTGTTCAAACCAAACATCTATTTGAAATTTTTGTATTTGAGACATAAATTTTTGTTAATTTATTATATGTACATAATAGCGTACAGTTAAATATATTGTCAAATGAATAAAAAACAAGGAGAATCCTTGCTTTGAGCAAAGATTCCCCTTGTCAGTAAACAAATGTTACAACAAATTCTTTTCCTTAAAACTCATATAGCCCTTACTTGTAACTATTACGTGGTCTATAACTTCTATTCCAAGCAGCTTACCACTTTCGCACAGTCTTTTGGTTACGTTTAGGTCTTCGTCGGAAGGCTCTAGGCTGCCGCTGGGGTGGTTGTGGGCTATTAGAATATGCGAGGCTAAGTGCTTTATGGCAGGTTCAAAAACTTCACGCGGGTGAATTAAAGAAGAATTAAGTGTACCTACACTAATAGTTTCCCTTTGAATTTCCTGGTTTTGAGTATTTAAAAAGAATACTACAAAATGTTCTTTTTTACTTTCCCTAATATCTTTTAACTGCTCCCAAACTTCCCTCGGGGACAGTATTAAAACTGCTTGCTTGTCTTTTAAAAGCCTGCGGCCTAGTTCAAACACAGCCACTATTTCACAGGCTTTAGCTTCGCCAAGACCTTTTATTTTTACTAAATCTTTAACACCAGCATTAGCCAAGCTTACGCCTTTAAACTCTTTTAAGAGTTTTTTTGAAAGCTCCATAACCCCACTACCTTTTGGCCCGGTCCTAAGCAAAATAGCTAAAAGCTCATCGTCTTTTAGCTTGCCTGGTCCATATTTAACAAGCCTCTCCCTTGGCATTTCTATTTTGTGTAAGTCTCTAACAGGCATAGCAAAATGAATATATTTATATAGTATACAACCGTTCACCTTAAGTCAATCTATTAAAAAACAGCCACTTTTGGCTGTGTTTATCAAATTATCCACAATTATTTCTCCAACTGGACAATTCGCGCGAATTGTCCAGTGGGGAAAATTTAAAAGTGATGTTTTATTTATTTTTCTTTGGCTTCTTTAACTTTAAACTTTGAACTTTGTCTTTAAACTCTTTAGCTTTTTGCATAACTTTTAAAAGTTTGATCTCATCTATTTCTTTTGGTCTAGTTCCAAAAGCCGCTATAAACGCATTCATCATATTGTCAGTAGACTCTTTTAACCTTTCGGCTATAGCTTTGGGTGTTAATGGTTCTTTTTTAAGAACCGTAAAGCCTATTCTGGCATTACAGTATGAACAAATGGGCACATGTTGCTCAGTGCGCCCAAACTTAAATCCGCATTTACCACAAAGGTAAACTATCATTTGTTTGGGCTTGCCCTTGGCTCCCGGTTTCTTTTGAGGTCTTTTAAACGGCATATCTATTCTTGCTCATCTACTAACCGTTTTCCAACTGATTCAGGGGGATGATTATAATTCCTATCCCACCCGGCTCTCTTTTTTTCCGCTTGCTCAGCTTCCGTCATATCGTCATCAATAACGCCTCTAATAACTTTCGGCGAAACTGGACGGCCGGCATTGTTTTCTTTCCATTCGTTAAACTCTTGTATTTGTTCGTTGGTTGGTGTGCTCATAAATTTACTTAAGTTAATTATTTTTTAAAAAATAGCAAATAAACTCCTTGGCCAGACCACTTATTTATTACCTTTTCTAGCTTAAACCCATAGTTACAAACTTCTTCTATAACCAATTCTTTTTTTATGCCATGCCCGCCGCGGTTTAGTGGAATACCTTTTGGAGTAGAAAGCCATAAGTACCACTTTGGAGCAAAATCTATAATTACTAACTTTCCGCCGGGCAAAAGCGCGTTATAAAAAGATTCATTCATAGCTACTGGGTTAGTAAAATGGTGATAAACTTTGCGCATAACAATTAAATTTAAATCTTGCTCGGGTAAATTTGCGCTGCTTGGCTTTGAATGAACAATTTTTAAATTGTGTAAGTTTTTTGCTAATTTTTCAAGCTTTAAAATTTTACTTTCCTCAAACTCGCTAGCATAAACCGCGCCTTGCTCGCCTACCAGTAAAGCCAAAATTTTACTTAGCTCTCCGCTTCCAGCACCAACTTCTGCAACTTTCCAACCGCTCTTTAATCCAACTAAGCTAGCTAGCTTATTGGCTTCTTGTTTTATAATGAATTTGTCAAAAATTGAATATACCATATTACAAAAAGTATATACCCTAGCATATACTTTTTCAAACTAAAAAGGCTTGTTTATAACTTGAATTTACAAAGCACTTTCATACAGTCGTGTATGAAAGTGTTTTTTAGACAAAGGTCACCTTTGCTA
>CAYVNU010000029.1:0-5004 GCA_964453265.1 uncultured Candidatus Saccharibacteria bacterium
CGCCTGAGCAAAAATTCATCTTCTGTCATAATACTGTAATTTATTTCCTGCCCCATCATAAGCTCCAGGCGTTTTAAAAACTCATCCAATTTTTTTAAGTTAACTTTGCCGACTAGTAGAATATCAACCGGCAAATTCGTATAACCTGTAAAAATCCCGGACAAAAAAGCAGCTTTAATTTTGCCTAAATTGCGAATAGCTAAAAATAATTCATCCTGATATTTAGGCATGTTTTTCAAAAGCGCGGCGGAAATAGCGGGAAGCAACTTATATTTTTCATTAAGCAAAAAATATTTTTTATTTTTCTTGGAAAATGTCCGTAATTGTCCCGACTCAGAAAGCTTGTTTAAGGCTTGGTTGGCTTGTGAACTGCTAAAATTTAAGCGTTTGGAAACTTCCAAAGCTGAATAACTCCTAACAGGCGCGGCTAAGAAAAAACTTAAAACCGCCGAATCTACCCTAGAATCTATAATATCTTGTAACATGAATGTTAAATTTGCTTTTTGCGCCTAACTATATATAAAATTAATTAAGATAAGACTTTCCAAAAATCTGCCTTATTATAGCACATTTTCAGTTTTGCCAAAAATGTTGTATAATTAATAAGATTATATAAGAAAAAAAGCGCTTTAAAATACACTACTGCGCGAAAATAATCTCATGGAACTAACCGAAAGCCAAATCGCCAAAATCCAGCTTGGTAATTTTAAAAAAACCAGCAGCTTTGTTTATTCGTTAGCGGAAAAAGCCGCTGCTTCAGAAGCGGAAATTTACGCAATTGCCGAACTACCCCTCTTAAACCCCGCTGCTCTGGAATCTTGCGAACAAATTTGCCTAAGTTTGGCCGGCAGCCTAAAAAGAAGCTACAAAAAACCTCTAACCGAGGCTAGTTTTGAAAATGCGATTGCGGAAGTAAATGAAGAATTAGGCAAATTAGTCAGTATGGGGCAAACCAACTGGGTAGAAAAACTAAACGCCATAATTGCCGTAAAAGAAAACAGTAATTTACATATTGCCACTACAGGAAAAGTTTCGGCGTATTTGTTTAGAAATTCCGAGTATACTGACATTTCCACCTCAGGCAACAGCACGCACCCGCTTAAAACCTTTGAAAATTTTGCCACCGGCAAAATCCGCTTAGATGATGTAGTAATTCTCTCCACCAACCAATTGTTCAACCATTTGTCTATGGACAGGCTTAAAAGCATCCTTTTAGAAGATGCTTTTTTGCCGGCTTCACAAAAAATTATTGAAATTATAAAAAGCAATGCCGGACCGGAAGCTGCGTTTGCAAGCCTGCTCATATTGCAAGCCCGCCCTGGTGAAACTTCGGAAGAAGAAATAGATTTGGAAAATTACATAATTGAAACACCCAAAACATCGGTAAACTTTTTTAAAAACGCGCTGTTGTTCTTTAAGCAAACTTTTGCCATGGCAAAAAGCAAAAGAAAACCGGCAACCGAACTGCCAAAAATAAAATTAACCGATAGACTAAAAAGAATTGGTAACTCCACTAAAGACGCGCTTAATAAAAGCCACGGGGCTATTGGCAGAACTTTGAATGCAGGCCGCAGAAATATAAACCTAGGAGCATTTAGCGAATATTCTCCTTGGAAAAAGTTTTTATTAATCTCAATTTTTTTACTTTTTGCTGCAGGAGTTTTTAACATTTATGCTGCCAGTAGAACAAAGCTAACAAAAACAACGCAAGAAACTATTACCAATCAATTAAAAGAAGCATCACAAATTTTAGATAATATAGACACTTTGATTCTATATAAAGACGAAGAAGGTGCCCAAAACGCCTTGCAGCAAGTGCAAAGCAAAATCCCTAAAAATGAAGATGGCTTAAACTCTGCCAACAAACAACTGTTACAAAAAACAAAAGACCAATTAAAACAGCTGGAATCTAGGTTAGAAAAACTAACTGAAATTACTGTGGTTAATTTGGGGAACCTGGGAGCCGATTCAAAACTTTTAAAACTAGGGAATTATTTAGCCACCCAGGTCGGCAGTAGCATAATTAGCTTCAACTTAAATTCCGGCACTATCCAGGATGGAAATTTAATGTCGTCTGAAAGCATTTTTTCCGCCGCCTATTTAAAAGATCAAAGCGCCTTGGTTTATAACGGTAATGCTTTGCTTTTATGGGATTTTGAGAAGAAAATTTTTAGCCAGCCTTTTACACTCAACGTCCCTCAAAAAGAAAATTTTGCCGGAATGAAATATTACTCAACTAACAGTCGAGTGTATATAGTAGATAAAAATTTAAGCCAAATTACCAGTTTTTTAACTTCCCCCACTATTTCCAAACCAATTGCATCTGTAAAAAATCCCGCCCTGGCTAAAGCCTTGGACATTGCCATAGACACGAATATTTACGTGCTAACCAATGAAAACATATTAAAATTCCAATCCGGTAAACAGACAAGCTTTAACTTTCCGTTTATGGTAAATAAATTTTCCGGACAAGGAAAAATTTATACCGAAAAAGATTGGAAAAATATTTACATTTTAGATATTGGTAATAACCGAATAATTGTTTTAGACAAAAAAGGCAGTTTAGTTTCCACTTTAACCAACCGAGAATTCAGCAAATTAAAAGATTTTTACGTAGATGAGCCAAGCAAAACCATTTATTTACTAAACGACAGCAGCTTACTGAAAGCTAATTTTTAGGCAAAAATTCTTTCTTCTCAAATAGAATTTTGATAATTTCTATTTTATAGACTGCAAAAAATCACTCACTATAGATTCAACTTCTGTAGTGTTTTTTGTTTCAAGTAATTTTGCGCGAAGCTCCCCGGCGCCGTCAAACCCGCTCGCGTAGGCTTTAAAATGTTTACGCATTATAAAAAAACTTTTATGTTCGCCTAATTTTTCTTGGAAAAGTTTTGCGTGTTCAAGTGCAACCGTTAGCCGTTCTTTTACTGACGGTTGATGGTTATCTTCGCGGAACATCCATGGAAACCCGAACGCGCCGCGCGCTATCATTACGCCATCGCAGCCTGTTTCCGCAACTCTTTTTAGCCCCTCTTCCCTGCTCTTTACATCGCCATTGCCAATAATCAGAGTCCTGTCTTCTTTGGATCTTGATTCTTGGATCTTGTCTCTTAAAATAACCGCTTCTTTTACTTTCTCCCACTTAGCCGGGACTTTGCTTTTTTCTTGTTTGGTACGCGCGTGTAAAGTTAGAGCGGCAATATTATGTTTTAACAAATGACTAATCCAGCCTTCCATTTCGTCGGCTTTGGAATATCCAAGGCGGGTTTTTACAGATACAGGCAAACCACCCGCGCCTTTTATAGTTGCTACTATAATTTCAGAGGCTAATTCCGGCGTGCGAATAAGCGCGGCACAAGCGCCAATGCCAATTTCTTTTTCCTGCGGACAACCCATATTTATATCTATGCCGTCAAAGCCAAGGCTAACCATTAACCTAGCTGCCTTCTCAAACTTCTCCGGGTCTGTTCCCCATATTTGCGCAACTATTGGTCTTTGATTTTCTGTATATTCTAAATCTATTTTTAAACGCTCAAAACCTTCCTTATGCAAAATTCCGTCAACGTTAATAAACTCCGTAAACATTACAAAAGGGTTTAAGATTGGCTCTTGATTTTTGTTTCTTGGTTCTTTCACGCTGTAGCGTGAAAACATTTCCCTAAACACTACATCAGTAACTTCTTCCATTGGAGCTAAACAAAAAATAGGCTTAAGCGAAGCCTGCCAAAAATTTCCGGTAATTTTTTCTGCCTGTTCTAGCATATTGATAATGTATTTAAGTCGCCTTATTTTCGCATTTTTTGCAAATAATTTCAAGCCTTATGATATAATACAAAATATGAATTTTTCTGAACAACGAAAAGGCGAGCTGGCAATTTTAGGCGAATCTATAATTACTAGCTTAATGCCTATTATTAGTCTACTTTCTTTTCAAAGTCTTAAACCTTTATACTCCTTAGGTTACAGTCTAATTTTTACAACAATTTTCTTTTTTTTTATTGTGGCTTTTAAAGGCCGCTTAAAAGAACTTTTAACACCCGGCGTTTTAAAAAATATGCTCTGGGTTGTTTTGTTAATTGGGGTTTGTTATTATGGTATTTATTTTTTTAGCCTCAAATATACTTCAGCCAACAACGCGGGCATAATTTTACAAATGGAATTATTTTTTAGCTTCTTGTTTTTTAATGTCTGGAAAAAAGAAGCCTTAACCACCGAGCATTTATACGGAGCCGCGCTCATGCTGTTTAGCACACTGCTAATTTTTTTCCCACAAATTAACAAACTACAGTTTAACAAAGGCGATTTGTTAATTTTGCTTTGCACAGCCTTCCCGCCAATTGGCAATTATTTCCAAAGAAAAATTCGATATAAAATTAGCAGCGAAAGCCTGGTTCTTCTAAGAAGCGGTCTGACCGTGCCGTTTATATTTATTTTGGCGTATTTACTCAATAATTCCACTTTTCAAATTCCCAATTCCCAAAACCTTTTATTTTTACTTTTAAATGGCCTGTTAATTTTAGGCATTTCTAAAATATTCTGGCTGGAAGCGATTTTGCGCATTTCTATTACCAAAGCCAATGCTTTAAGCAGTGTAAAACCATTTTTAACTATTATTTTATCTTTTTTGCTTATTAAAGAATTACCTAATGCCTGGCAAATCGCCTCGGTTTTACCCATGCTCTTAGGCGTCTATTTATTAACTCGTCCCTCCCCTGCCTTAGAAACAATTTAAAAAACCGCCCCTTGCCATGTGGCTTATGAGCGGTTTTTTATTTAAGTATTGCGGCAATTTCTTTTACGTCTGCATATTGAGCTAAAAGTTGTATTGCCTTTTCATGTTTTTCCAACTTTTCTTTGACATCCAATCTTTTTTGAATATCGGTAAAGCCTTCGGCTACCATACGAGCCAATTCTTCTTGGCTTTCGTCAATTCTTTTAATAATGCTTTGTGTCGTTTCTCCTAGCTTTCTATCTATTTCCCCCAGCTTCTTATCTAGTACA
>CAYVNU010000029.1:5104-6830 GCA_964453265.1 uncultured Candidatus Saccharibacteria bacterium
CCAGCTTCTTATCTAGTACATCTATGGTTACTAGATTTTCCAGCTTCTTATCTAGTACATCTATGGTTACTAGATTTTCCAGCTTCTTATCTAACACATTTACAGTTACTAGATTTACTAGCTTTTTATCTAAAATTCCTTCAAATTCCTCTTTTGTGAGTTGAGACATAAGCGTTAACTTAATTGGTATTTTAAGCATACTACCCATTAAAAAGTGTGTCAAATAATAAAAACCGCCCCTAAAAAGGAGCGGTTTTTCTAAACGCTAAACGCTATACGCTTATTACTTAAGATTGACCTTCGCACCAGCTTCTTCAAGCTTTTTCTTTAAAGCTTCTGCGTCAGCTTTCGGCATGTTTTCTTTTACAGCTTTTGGAGCTGCATCTACAATGTCCTTAGCTTCTTTAAGACCTAAACCGGTTACTTCGCGAACAACTTTAATAACATTAATTTTGTTTGCGCCAGCATCGGCTAATTCAACTGTAAATTCAGTTTTTTCTTCAGCGGCAGCTGCACCAGCACCTGCAGCGCCGCCCGCCATGGCGGGACCCATCATCATAGGAGCAGCGGCAGAAACGCCGAACTTGCCTTCTAATACTTTAACTAATTCGGAAAGTTCCAAAACGGAAAGCTTTTCAATTTGTTCAACTAAAGCTTTAAATTTTTCTGGAACTTCTACTTTTACTTCGTCTGACATATGTTTATCCTTTAATATATTAATTAATAAATTTTGTAATTTTTAAATTTTATAAATAATTTCCTAATGTAGAATTTTTAATTAAAACATTATTTAAATATTATAAAATTAAAAATTGGAAATTATGCTTTTTGCGCTACTGCGTTAAGTACATTTATTAACGAACGGATGTTACCGGCAAGTACGTTGACAAAGCCGGAAACAGGAGCGTTAATTGTACCAACAAGCATGCCTCGCAATTGGTCTTTGGAAGGCAGGTCAGCCAAAGCTATAACTTGGGCTTTAGAAATAAGTTTTCCATCTACCACTCCCTCTAAAACTCCAATTGTTTTAACTTCTTTTGCCAAAGCTTTTATTATTCTCGCCGGTGTAGTTTCGTCGTCTTTGGAGACAGACATAATAACCGGGGTTTTATAATCTATGCCTTGAGCTTCTATGCCATTTGCCTGCAAAGCTTTTTTAATTAATGTTATTTTATAAACTTTAGAAATAACATTTTCTTTGCGCAAAGCTTTACGGAATTTATCCATGTCTTTAACCGTTGTGCCTCTATAGTCCGTAAAGACCACAGACTTAGCGGATTTAACAACATCGGTTAGTTCCTGCAAATCGCTATGTTTTTGAGATTTAGATTTTGACATAATTCTACAGAAATACAGATTATACGAATCTACAGATACCTACAGATCGTAATACTTTCGACCTTTAATGTTTGAATATCCTAAATAAAAAACTCGGGCTGACCCGAGTGAAATACTTACAAGTTTATCAGCAAAACTGCTGATTACTTTTACGCATTCCTCGGCGGGCTCCTAATTTTTAGGAATTAACCCTGCTCTTATGTAAGAGCCAGGGACCAACTGTCATTGGATATTTTCTAATAACTTAAAGTTAGTAGAACCGCATAAGCTTTTAAAGTTTTAGCGGAAACTTAAAAATATTATACCAGGAGCCTAAAAAATTGTCAACCAAAATTCCCTTTTAATTAAAAAGGAATTTTGGCATATAAGCTAGCATAGCAAAGGCTTC
>CAYVNU010000029.1:6930-12381 GCA_964453265.1 uncultured Candidatus Saccharibacteria bacterium
GCCTGTTTAATACTTGGGCGGAAATTGGCAAAAAATACAATTATTAAAGCATTCAGCAAAAAGACTGTTGTTAAAACAATCAACCCCCATTTAAAAACTTTTCTTAGTCGGATTTTAGGCATATGCTTATTTTAGCATAAAAAAAGTGCTATACTATATATACAAGAAAAATTAAAAACAATTTATGAAAAAAATATATTTAGCAGCTGCTATGGTTTCAGGATTTTTAGCCTTAAGCCCCTTACTCGCCCTTGCGCAAACCCAAGGCACTTTTGAAATATCAGACACCGCTCCCGGCAATATGATGTACGGCACAGTCGGTAGTCCTGTTAAAAGCATGGCGGCCTTCCCCGCTCAAAGCATAAGCCTAAGAGCCCCCATGATGAACCAATTTGAATACAGAACTTTTTCAAATAGCCCTCATGGCGTTTACATACCCTTTGGCTTTATAGTTTGCGGCATTACCATACTCATGGTCTGGATTCTCCTAGCCTTAGCCATTATTTGGCTAGCCACACACCTAAAGAAAAACATGCATAAAAAAGAATAGCGAAAAAACAAAAAATCCCGACTTGGTCGGGATTTTTTTGGCTGGCCTTGTTTGAAAAGTTATTTAAAAAATATCTTTAATTTCTTCAGGGTAAAATTTCCAAACCCCATTTAAATAGTTTGCAGCTCTTTTACCACCAACTGGCATACCATCGGCATCATATTGATATAAATGAATTGAGGCCGAATAATTACCACCTGGATGGCCTTGTAATTCCTTATAATTATAATTAGCTCTCTGATAATTACATTCCACTTTCTCTCCGTTTTCAAATGGTACTTCTATTTCATATAAATACACCCCTTGCTCATCACTTTTTTCTCTTCCAGGCAACTCCGTATACTGCCTGCCGTTGATGATAGTTTCAAAAACCGACCTAATTTCCTCTTTAGAAGGAAAACGTTCAGGGGTTTCATGTTGCTCTTTAAATGTTTTTTCTGAATCCATTGATTAACTATATCACACTTACAAAGTAATTAATAACCCAAAATAGGTGAAAATTTTTGGCTGAGGTTGTGGGATAGAGTTAGAATGGAAATTATGGTATAGGAGGGCTGACTTTGTTGTTATAAAAAATCAAGAAAAGCTATTTTTTTAAATCAGACAAAGATAAATTAACTCCATAATGCATAAATAATATGTAAACTATAAACAAAGCTATTAAAGTGCCAAAAATTATTGCAAATGTTTGATTATTTGTGATTTTTTCAATGAAGCCTGTTTTTTCATTTTTATCTGAAATCTTAAATTTTACCCCATGAACGTTATCACCTGCGCCAGTATGTATTTGTGGTTGAATAATATTTATAACGGGTGACTCTTGCCTATGTGGGGGAACTTCTTTTTTTACTTCTTCAAAATAATCTAAAAAAATAACGGAATCACAATACTTAAACTTTTCTAAAAATTTATTTTTTACAACTTGTACTATTTCATCTGAAGATTTAAATAAAATAAAGAAATCTTTCATTTGATTACAAAAACCGTCTGCCCAATCGTTAAACTCATTTGTACCCTCTATTACAATATTAAAAAAAGCTTTTGAAATCAAAAAATTTATATCGAACCAAGCAATTTTATCCCACTCATTTTTTAAACTTTGACTCCCATAAATTACTAAGTTCTCAACTTCCCTTTTTTGAGTTAAAATTTCTTTGGTGATAAATGTATCAAATTTATCAAATTCATAAAACTTTTCTGAAGATGTACCGTTCCTTAATTTAAAATCTATTTTGATGTAAGGAGTACTATCTGAAAATCGTGATTTAAAAAGGTCAAATATTTTTTCAATATGCTCTTTTTTGATTATCCAGTCACTAGCTCTCTCACGTAATGTATATGCCATAAATTGCCAAGATCTCACTAGATTATTTTTGTAAAATTTATGACTTTAGTTTAGAACTTTGCTTAAACAAAGTCAATTTAAACAAAAGAAAGTAGCGCAGACCCGAAGAGCCTGCGCTACTAGTGCGATATTGCAATCGCAAGTTACTTCAACTGCTGGAGTTTCTTTTTCATCAACCGAGGCATAACCACAAATCCGGAACGTGCCACGGTATCGTAGTAGCAAGCTACGGCGATATCCAGCGGTTCATCAACCAGCTGGTTGACCTTGTGGATATTACCCCTGACTGCCAGAATCCATTCTGAGCAGGAACCCGGGATGCGCATCATCCCTTCGGTCACCGCTGACAGGCGGTAGTTGAACTTCCCGTCGCATATCGTGAAGCTCATCCACGTACCGCTTTCCCCTTCGGGAAACAACAGCGTGATGCTGATTTCTTTTCCGGACTCAGGATTTTCAACATAGTCCCTGATTTCGACAATCCGGTAGTTTAGCTCGTATGGCGCATCCGCACCGTTGAGGGCTTCGTGCATGGAAATGAGAATCCGCTTGTAGGCGGGGTGGTACGTAGCCAAGTCAGTGAGCGTTTCGATAATAGTTGTTGAAGTCATTGCGACTTCCTCCTGTAGATTGGGCCGCCCGAAGAGCGGCGAATTCCCCTGTTTCCAGAGGTTTTGTGATTATAGCACTTTTTAATATAAATGTCAAGAATTAACACTAAAAACCCTTTTAAACAAGGGTTTTTTACGCTCATTTAGAATTGAAAAACGATCCCAAATTCAATGTACAAAGGCAGTCATTGTATGGGGAACTTTGTGAATTAGGAAAATAAAAAACACCAATAAATGTTGGTGAATTTAATGAGGCAAACTTGTGGGACGATGTTCGAACGGAAATATCTATAAACCCTAATTAATTTTAGAAAGCAGTTCTTTAATATTTTTATTGTTTCTTACAATATAAATAGTTCTACCATTTTTATATTTTTCAACAAGCCCTCTCATTTCATTAAGAGGGTAATTTATAATATAACTAATCAGCTCCCAGCTAACCTTATTTTTCACACCATCCGGTTTATCGAAAGGTTGCTTTCTGTTAAGCGCTCTCTTAAAAACCCTCCATAAGCAAAGCCACTTTGGAAAATCAAAAAAAATTATTGTATCTGCTCTTAATAGTCTAGCTTCTTGGCTGTTTCTAAAATTACCATCAATAATCCATTTATTTTGATTTATTAAATTTTCATGGAAATTAATCCAACCTTCTTTGGAATATTTGTTTTTCCAGTTATTTGTCCAGTACTCTTTATCTAAATGAGTAACTGGGCGGTTTAATATTTTTCCAAGGTTATTAGCAAAGGTTGATTTTCCGGAACCAGATAACCCAATTATAGCAATACGGTCCATAAATTTTGAAAATTAAATACCCAGATGCTTAAATATTATATTAGATCCAAAGGTACTTTATGGATTAAAAATATCAAAAAAAATAATAAAAATATTCGGTAAACTTTTTGCTTTGTAAGACATAAAAGTATCACGTCGGCAGAGAAAGATACACGTGGCCATGCAACCAACCTACTTTTAGTAGGGGTTTACCACGAAGGTTGAGACATTTCGTGGCTGGCCTTATTTGACCAAGTTAGAAATTTAATACTAGAAGAATATTAATTTCTAGTAAAACGATGGGCGGTTCCTGTGGTTAATTTTTTAAAAATCGAGTTTCTTATTCTCGTATCATTTTCAATAAGTTGCAAATTCGTGGGGTTAGCATCCTGTTTTTCCGTTTCTCGCAAGCTCATTATCCAGTTATGGTATTCTTCAAGTTTTCCATCTGCTAGTGCCTGCTGATACTCTTTAAATACCGCGTACTCATGACGGAAGTCATAATTATAAATAGATACGTCATTATAATATTGTTGTAAAGCGGCGCCTTCTAACTTACCAATATTCTTGTCCAGTTTGTATTCACGAGTTGACTTATTAAAAAGATTATAGCCACCCTTTCTGGCAATATAGGCTTCCCACTTCTCGTGAGTTTCCATATAAGGCATATAGGCTTCGGGGAATATATCAGTTCTCATTAATATAACTGTCTTGTCACCTAGATCAAAATTCACCCCTTTTGTCTGAAGTATTTCATCATCAGACTCATCTGGATTTTTAAGCTTCACTATTTCTAAAAACTCTTCTTTCGAAACAGGTACAACGTCGATTTTTTCATCAAAAAACTGTTGAGCCTTAGTAGGAAGTTTTTGTTCAAATAAATTTACTCTATTGGATCCGTTTTCGACACCCATAAATAAATTATTTTTTAATGACTTAATTATATCACGGTTCCAACGCCCTATCTGGCCTAACAAAAAACACCAATAAACATTGGTGAAAAAGTGTTTGCTGAACGTACGACGTATAATAAGACTTTCTAGATAATTTATAAATGAACTCAGGGAGTTAATAGATCAGGCCAAAAGGCGTCTATCTGTTAAATAAAAAGCTTGATCCATTTCTTCAGGAGTATAAATATAAATGATCTTAAATTTGCCCGAAGTAGTCTGTTTTATATAATCATGTTTTACTTCCAGAATATGGATCAATCCCCAATATATCCATTTGTCGTCCCTATTTTCTGCTAAAAAATTTCTGACAGGCGGCTGCTGGTACTGCCGTATCTTGGGCTTGTCTTTAAACTCAAACACCATATCCGCAAAATCCTTGGCTTTTAGCGGATTGGATTTGTGATTTTCCAAACTCAAAACATCAGGAAACCCCTGCTCCTTTGTAATCTGTAGAGTATCATTTATTTCGATTATGCTTCCCATATGACTATAATTTATCAGTAGGTCTCTGAGAACTAGAATTTTTGGCTGGGGTGGTAGGATTCGAACCTACGGATGGAGGATTCAGAGTCCTCTGCCTTACCACTTGGCTACACCCCAATATTAACTAAATGTTTAATTTACTTTGAGCAGAATCTTCCCTATAAACAAATCTTAATTGTATTATGTAGGTATTGGCATACCTTACCAATTGCCTGCCCGCCGTCTTTAGCTTAGGAGGGGCGAGCACCAATAACATCCACTATATTTAACCATAAATATGAACTTATTTCAATAGCAAAAAAGTGCTATAATTAATATATTATTGTTTTTTATATTAATATTAAACAAACTCTTATGAGCGAAACTAAACGTGGTCAACCAACGCCTGAAAGTAATAAAGACACCGAGCTAGAAAGAAGACTTGCTCCCGTGGGAGAACGCGAAACCAGACTTTGGCAGACTCTAGAAAAAGCCGACAGGCCGATTGTTACTATATTAAAAAGAATAAATAAAACTATTCAGCAGCTTTTCCCGGACCAAAAAATTAAAACAGTCGATTCATGTTCCGGCCATGTTAAAAATTTCAATCCCAATATTATTATATACGGGACAAATTTTAAGTTATTAACTAGCCTTGATAATAAACTCAAGCCACTTTTTACCGCGGCTGTAGAAGAATCAAACAAGCGACTTCAAGGCTCTAAAATTGAAGCTGATTTTTGGCGAAGCCCAATAAAC
>CAYVNU010000030.1:0-11376 GCA_964453265.1 uncultured Candidatus Saccharibacteria bacterium
CTCCTTGCCATGGAGAGGATAGGGGTTCGATTCCCCTTAGCCGCTCCAAAAGAAAACACCTCACCCCTCGCGGGTGGGGTGATTTCTTTTAGGGTATGGCGTTAAGGGGAATCGAACGGGAACGTTTCCCGATTTATCGGGAAACCAAAAGCGAGCGAGCGCAGCTTTTGGTAGTGGCGGGCCCGCGTTAGGCGTTATACAATACGAGCCGAAGGCGAGAAGAGTATAGCCGTGGGCGGGTCGATTCCCCTTAGCCGCTCCAAGAAAAAATCACCATTTCATATGGTGATTTTTTCTTTGTTTGTGGGTAATGGGACCTATCCCCCTGCGCCCCATAGAGCCCTAAGTAGCATCGGAGGGCTCTACTAGGGTTAGCCCTCCAAAAAATAAATAAATGCTATAATTAATTCAATAATCGAGCTAATTAAAAAAATTTTATGAAAGAAGGAGAGCTTGAAATTGAAAAAAAAATCGAATTAGAAAATAAGCTTAAAGCCCGCGCCTGGGTACGGAAAAATATGGAAAGCCTTATTACCGCCTTAAATAAATCTCGAGAAAGTATTTTGGAAGTTTTTAAAAAGAATCCGGATTTACTAGACTATCTAAATTCTCCCGGAGAAGATGCCTTTTCGTCTCCAATTTGCGGGCCGTTAATGAAGCATTTCCCAGATTCTTTACTTGGTGAAGCAAATAAAATTCTTAGTGGAGCTGGGAAACAAGGTAGAGAAATAAACCATGCATTCTTCATGCTTGGAAATTATATTATAGATCCGACTTTTGGACAATTTATTCCCGAGCTTGATAAATCTATTAGTGAACACCCGGAATTATTTGAAGGAAGGATTTTAGTAGCTACTTCAAAGGAAATACAAACAATATTTAATTTAAATTACCAAATCCCTACTAAGCAAAACGAATCCAAATAAGATTAGTTTTTAGTTATACTAAAACGCATCCGGTAAAAATAATAAATACAAAAATATGTTAATTCTTCTACCTGTAATTATTTTGGTCATTTTAGGAGCAGTCGGCTACATACTCTACCCCAAAAATACCAGTCAAAAATTTAATGTAAAAATAAGATTCACCCTACTGCTCCCAATACTATCAGGGATAATTTCTTATTTTATATATTCCAATGGACAAATTGGTGATTTTTATTTTAGTGCTTTTATATTCTTTGTAGGAGCTTTACTAACAGGTTTAGTAATTGACTTTATTTTTAACTACTTTAAATCAAAGCAAAACGCATAAAATTTTTCAGTTATACTTTATCAACTGATTCTAAAATACTTTATTTAGCCGCTCCACAAAAAACATCTCTTAATTGAGATGTTTTTTTGATTTTTAAACAAACGTGTTTTTGGCAAAATCCAATCTTAAAATATATAAATTTCGCTTATTTAAGCGGGGTGAATTTGGCCAAAAGTAAGAGCAAAGAAATGTTTTTTGGCTTAAATATGGCTTATTTATGCTAAAAAGGCTTGAAATTTCCCTGCAAAGGGAGTATAATATCTTTTAAGAAAGTGCTTCATGGCACTTTTTTATTTCCCCGCTATAAATAAGCCACAAGCCTATTTAAGGGGAAAAGCCAATATCTTAACTTATTAATAAGGTCGACATTTGGCTTTTGCACTTTAACTATTTTACCTAAATTGCTTTAAAGACTAACCTCTTTAATAGCACAGGAAGAAAGGAGTTTGATTCAAAGAATGAAAGCTCTTTCTACCTTGAAGTCTGCCATTAACCTTAGCTCACTTTTCGGCATTATTGCTTTGGTTATGCTTGTGCCGGTTATTTTCCCGCACTTTGCATTAGCTGCCGAGCTTCAGACATCAAGCCAAGCTTTAGTATTTGACATCAAAGACTTTTCAAAAATAGAAACCAAAAACCTGTTGACTTTAGAAGACATTTCAGCAGAAGACCCATTAGTCAAAAATTTAAAAACTTACTTACAAAAATACGGTTCCCCTTTAGACGTTTATGCTGCAGATATAATTCAGCAGCCTCGTTGGGATGACGCTTTAGCCATTAGCTTCGTTGAAAGCAATATGGGTAAATATTGTTTTGACAACAATTGTAGCGGTATTGGTGTTAAGCCCGGACATCCGTCTTGGAGAAAATATAAGTCTAAACTAGATTGGTTTAAAGATTTAAGCGTTCTCTTACAAAAACCTATTTATAGCGAAAAGTATACAACTTTTAGAAAAATGAAAGGTGTATACGTACAACCAGGAAGTGAAAATTGGGTTAGAGGCGCGGAAAAAATTAAATCCGAACTTACCGCGATACAAGAAAAATCTGAACAGGAAAGATTAGCTTTAATTGAACACTATCAATTAGCTTTAGCTCAGTAAAAATACGAAAGCCCCTCCTTTTAAAGAGGGGCTTTCTATTGCCTATTTTCCAAATTTTAAGTAGAATTATAGGGCAAATTCTTTTGGTGCAGTGGCGAAGTGGTAACGCGGCGGTCTGCAAAACCGCAATGCATGGGTTCGATTCCCATCTGCACCTCCAAAGATTATTTACATTTAGCTTCATTTAAAGTTTAGACTTGAAAAAGTTTTCAAAATTTAGTATATTTTACAGCACACACTAGCCGGTGTGGCGGAACTGGCATACGCTACTGACTTAAGATCAGTCGCCCTTACGGGATTGTGGGTTCAACTCCCACCACCGGCACCACATAAAAAATCACCTTCGGGTGATTTTTTATTTTTTGTTTGACAAATAAAACTCTTGGTGTTAAATTATTTTTATCGTTTAACTTTACAGGAGTTGCACAAACATAAAACAAACTTACTTTCAAACCAAAATCAAGCAAGTCAACTCAATGGCTTAGTTAAAGGCAACTAGATTATACAACTAGATGCTTTTTTTTGTTTCTTGACAAATTTCTATAAAAATGGTATTATAGCAAGTTATTAAATTAACACTTTTTATAACAATGACAACTAAATCTGCTGCGAAAAAGAAAAATGGTTTTAAAAAATTCTGGCGCCTTGGATTAGACGAGGTAAATACCGGAAACTTTGATATTGGTCCAGATGGAGAATTAATTGTAAGGGAAGGAAACTTCCAATACAATATTTTTGATATTGTAAAAAAATACGGAACTTCCACGGAAATAGTTTTCCCAACCATTATTGAAAATCGCGTACGTGATTTAATCGAGACTTTTAATGCTTACATAAAAGTTTTGGGCTATAAGGGAAAATTCTATTACCACTACGCCATGAAGGTTAACCAAAATAAAGAGTTTGTGCTGCCGGCAGTAGCTGAAGGCGCTAATTTAGATGTAGCATCAGCCAACGAACTTTATTTGGTAAAGAAAATGATAGAACAAGATAAATTTAATGCCAAAATTCGCGTAATTTGCAACGGCCCAAAGACTCCTAAGTATATGGAGTTAATTGAGGAGCTTAAAAGCAAAGGCTTAATTGTAATTCCTATTATTGAAGACCACGTAGAATTAGAACGCATGTCTAAATTTAAAGGCGAAGTCGGTATCAGGGTTAATTTAGATGTAAAAGTAGACAGCCATTGGGATAAAAAATATAACCGCTACGGTTTTACCGAAAGCGAATTGCTATCCTTAGGAAAAATCCGTAACCTCTCAGTACTTCACTACCACATATCCAGTCAAATCGAAAAAATTGACGGTTTTATAAAACCATTAAAACGCGCGATTGAACTCTACGCAAAATTAAGAGAAAAAAACCCAGGGTTAGACACTTTAGATATTGGCGGGGGAGCGGGAGTGCCTTATGAAAAAAAGAAAAATTTTTATTCAGCCAAAAATTTAATCCAGCAAATTGTTAAAACCGCCAAAACTCACTGTGACAAAGTTGGTGTAAGACACCCAAATCTTATAACTGAATGGGGTCGCTACGTAGCGGCGCCTGCCCAAATTACCATTTATAAAATTTTGGCAGAAAAAACCGTAGACAACAAAGGCAACAACAAATGGTATGTTATAGACGGCAGTTTCATGAATGATCTTATAGATACCTGGGCTATTCACCAAAAGTGGCACGTAATACCGGTAAATAACATGAACAACAAAAAACTAGAAAAAGTCTGGCTGGCCGGATCTTCCTGCGATTCTGACGACAAATACACTGCCGGTGGTTCTTACATACTCTTACCAAGACTTTCAGATTGTGATGAATTATACGTAGCCTTGCTAGACACCGGAGCATACCAAGACAGCTTAGCTTCACACCACTGCCTGCTTTCTTCACCCGCAAAATTAATTGCCGCCAACGGCGAGATTAAAATTGCCAGGCGTAGAGAAATTCCGGAAGAAGTGGGTAAACAATTTGGGTGGTAGTATAAAAATACAAAAAGAGCCTAAAACATAGGCTCTTTTTTAATTTCAGTCTTTTATATGGTATAATAGATATACAAATGTTAATTATAAAAATTACATTTTTTGAAAGGGGGTGAACAAAATGAAAGCACTGCACATGGTAGCATGGATCCTTGTTATTGTAGGCGCCCTTAATTGGGGCTTAGTAGGCGCCCTTAATTTCAATTTAGTTATGTATTTACTCGGCGTAGGTATTGCAGCTAAAGTTGTTTATGTTCTAGTTGGTCTCTCAGCTATTTACGAATTAGTCACCCACAAACAAACTTGCAAAGCATGTTCGAGTGGCGCTAGCCAACCGACAATGTAAAATAAAAAAACAGCATCTTTTACAAGATGCTGTTTTTTTTATTTACTCTTTTTTTGCTTCTTCTGTTTCACTTTTCTCTTCTTCCGGTTTTACAGGTGCCTCAGTTAAAGCTTTTAACGACAAGCCCAAACGATGTTCACCCGGTTCAATTGAAATTATTTTAAATTCCTTTTCTTCGCCAATTTTTAAAACATCATCCGGACTTTTTATTGCTTCATGTGAGAGCTCCATAACATGAGCCAAACCTTGTATATCTTTATCTAATTCCACAAATACGCCAAACGGCATAATTTTCGCAATCTTGCCGCTAATTTTCTGGCCAATTTGGTATTTTTTTACGGCTTCCAGCCATGGGTCTTGTTGTAATTGTTTAATAGACAAGCTAACACGGCCTTTGTCTATGGAAATAACTTTAGCTGTAACGCGCTGACCGACTTTTACTATATCTTTTGGATTCTCAATACGCTGCCAAGCAAGTTCACTAATATGAACCAAGCCCTCTAAATCGCCAAACTTTACGAAAGCGCCGAAATCTACCACCCCGGTAATAGTACCCTCAACCACCTGACCGATTTTTAATTGACCCAAGCGGCTCTCTACATCTTTTTCAAAAACAGCTTTTTCGCTAACAATTAATTTTTCTTCCGCGCTGTCTGCGGTAATTATTTGCACATCAAATTGCTGGCCGACATAAGAATGTAACACTGACAAAATTTTATTTTTATCGCCGTCTTCAACACGCGGATAGTGCTCTAAGGACAACTGAGATACCGGCAAGAAGCCAATAACATTATTAATTTCCACCATAAGTCCGCCCTTGTTGGCTTCCAAAATTTTGGTTCGCACAATTTCTTTGCTTTCCATTTTTTCTTTCAATGTCTGCCATACACGTTCCTGACCTGCTTGGCGCAAAGACAACTCAACTATTCCTTCTTTATTTTCCAGCTCAACAACAGAAACAAAAATCTGGTCGCCGGGTTTTAAAGCAGACAAAGTAGCTTGGTCGTCGTACAATTCGCGGCCACGAACCACGCCAATACCGTAACCTTCTAAGTCTACATAAACTTCGTTTTTACCTACGGAAATCAGTTTACCCTCAACCATATCGCCGGGTTTTAAAACCTTAATTTCCACGCCGCTGCTAATTAACTCAGCCATGGTCTTAGCTTTGGCAGCAGCAGCTGGAATAACAGCCGGGGTTACTAAATTTTTAATATCTTCTGACATATTTTATATTTTCTTCCAATGATCATTCCTATCCGCCGTCGCTGAAGCTATGGCGGATTATTCTCTATAATATTTTAATTAAAGTGAATAAAAAACAACGAAGTTATTCGTTGATAAGTAAAAAAAGTGAAAATTTCATTGGTTAATAATTAATCAAGCGCTAAATACATAGGCTTATTTAGGGTTAATTATTTAAAAGCGCTTGTCCAAATAAGCCTTAATATTATACCGATTTTACAGAAAAAAGCAAGTCCCAAAAAACCTATTTTACCCTTTTCATTTTAACTAAAATCGTCTATAATTCTTGTACAGAAACTTATTAATTCACTACAGAAAGCTAATGAAATTTAGGTTCTGTAGTCTTCTGTAGATTCGCACAAATCTTTAGCTTTAGGCAGCCTATGCAAATACAATATTTTGGACTTTCGAGCTTTAAAATTACAACAAAAGAAGCCACTATTATAACCGATCCGTTTCATAAAGACAGCGGTCTGACGCCTCCTCGGGGAGCGGCTGACATTTTAATGCTGGCGCAAAAAAATAGCAAACTTTATTCCTCAAACTCCGGCATTTCCGGAGAGCATTTTGATGTTACCGACCCGGGCGATTACGACATAAAAGGCGTAAGCATTTCGGGCTTTCCTCTAAAACAGGAAGACAAGTACGTTACCGTGTTTTTAATTGAAAGCGAAGACATCCGGATTTTAAACTTAACCCATATACAAGACTGGAACATGAAAGAAGAGGAGATAGAAGAATTAGGAGAAATAGATATTTTAATTCTTCCGGTCGGCGGCAATACGGTTATTTCCGCCTCACAAGCCTCTAAAATAGTTAACGAACTGGAGCCTAAAATAGTCATCCCTTCGCATTATAAAATGAGCGATTTAATTTTAGATTTAGACAGCGTAGATAAATTTATAAAAGAAATGGGCGGAAAAAAAGAAGATATGGACAAATTAACGGTAAAGAAAAAAGATTTGCAAGAAGAAGGAACAAAAGTTGTTGTGTTAGAACCGCTGAGGTAATTACTTATCCACGAATACACAAATTATCACCAATCTCACCAACCGCTTAGTGATATTAGTGTCTATTCGTGAATTAGTGGACTGGTAATTTTATGAGCATTATTAAAAACATTCAAAACAAGCCCCACGCCTACAAAGTTAGACTAATTTGGCTTGCCGTAAGTTTAACCATAATATTAATGGTTGTTGCGTGGATTTTTTCTGCCAACTATTCAAAAAGTTCCGAAGCCGATACAACCTTATTCCGCACCATTAGCCGAGGTTTAAAAGATATTAAAAACAATTACTCAAAATGAGCGAAACAAGAATAGATGGTAACCACATAGAAGCCTACCAGGTAAAAACAGAAGACGGGGAAAGAATAAAAAATATTATTGGTAAGCTTGAAAGAATTTATGATTGGCTCTTGCCTATATTACCAATCTACACAAACTACCTAAAAGCTACTAAAAATCCTCTTACAATAGACATTGGCGAGACCAGAATTAAATTAATAAATAATTTTCCTAGCGTAAGTTCTCCGTTTAATAATCCAAGTGAACTAGAAGAAGAAATTTTTACAAATAGCTTTGTTCGCTTCTGCCAAAAATACGATTTGAATGTCAATATTCAAAATTTTATAGAACAAATAAATGACTTTATTGAACACAAAGGTATAGGAGAAATCGGAGCCATACGATTATACAGCGAACTAGATAAGTTAATCCAAGCACTAAAAAAATTTGAAAATTGGCTTTATAAAAATAACAAACTTACTTTAAAGCCAACAGCCACTGTACAAAAAAATTTAAGACGCAAATAACATGCCTAAAGATTCATCACAAGAACTATCAAGCGATATTGGACAAATAAAACCCCGCACTATTGAGTCTGAAATGCAGGAGTCTTATTTAGACTACGCCATGAGCGTAATTGTTAGCCGCGCGCTGCCAGACGTGCGCGACGGTCTTAAGCCTGTACACCGCAGAATTTTGTATGTTATGCACGAACTGGGTCTTCGCCACAACGTAAAATTCCGTAAAAGCGCAGCGGTAGTTGGTGATGTACTTGGTAAGTACCATCCTCATGGAGATATTTCTGTATACGACGCAATGGTTCACATGGCGCAAGAATTTGCTATGCGTTATCCGTTAATAGACGGCCAAGGAAACTTTGGTTCTATGGACGGCGACGGCGCAGCTGCTATGCGTTACACCGAAGCCCGTATGTCACCGCTTGCAGAAGAATTATTAACCGACTTAGACAAAGAAACCGTTGCCTGGAGAGATAACTACGACGCTACAAGAAAAGAACCTTCTGTACTTCCCGGTAAATTACCAAATTTGTTGCTTAACGGCACATTGGGCATTGCCGTTGGTATGGCAACAGATATTCCTCCACATAACTTAACAGAGTTGTGCGACGCCATAATTGCCTTAATTAATGATTCCGATGCCACCACCGAAGATTTAATGGAATTTGTAAAAGGTCCGGATTTTCCAACCGGTGGTATTATTTATGACCAAGCAGCTATAAAAAATGCTTATGCAACAGGTAAGGGCGGCATTGTTATGCGCGCTAAAACTGAAATTGTTGAAACAAAAACCGGCGCGTATCAAATTTTAATTCATGAAATTCCTTATCGTGTAAACAAAGCCACACTACTCGAAAAAATTGCCGAATTGGTCAGAGATAAAAAAATTGAAGGTATAAGAGATGTTAGAGACGAAAGCGACAAAGACGGAGTTAGAATTGTCGTTGATATAAAAAAGGACGGGCTGGCTAATAAAATTTTAAACCAGCTATTTTCCTTTACGCAATTGCAAGAAACTTTCCACATGAACATGTTAGCTTTGGTGGAAGGGATAGAACCTCATGTTTTAAATTTAAAAACTGTTTTAGAAAATTATTTAAAACACCGCCAAATTGTTATTCGCAGGCGCACAGAATACGAACTGAAAAAAGCCAAAGAACGCGCGCATATTTTAGAAGGTTTGAAAAAAGCCTTAGACAATATAGACGCTATTATTAACACAATAAAAAAGTCAGCCAATAGGGAAGAAGCGCATGAGAACTTAATGAAAAAATTTAAGTTGACTGAAATTCAGTCTAATGCGATTTTAGACATGCGTCTGCAAACTTTAGCCGGCTTAGAGCGCAAAAAAATCGACGATGAATTAAAGGAAAAGCGAGCGCTCATTGCCGAACTTGAAGGCATTTTACAATCTGCGAAAAAAATATTGGCAATTATAAAAAAAGAAGTTGAAGAATTAAAAGCTAAATTCGGCGACGAACGCAGAACCCAAGTAGTCAAGCACGCACTGGGAACATTCTCCGCCGAAGACTTAATTCCGGAAGAAAATGTAATTATAACCATTACTAAATCCGGCTATGTAAAGCGCTTAGCGCCCGACACCTACAAGAGCCAGGCAAGAGGCGGCAAAGGCGTTATTGGCCAAAGCCTTAAAGATGAAGACGTAGTGGAAAAACTTATATCCAGCCACACCCACGACGACATTTTATTCTTTACCAATAAAGGCCGCGTCTTTCAAACCAAAGTTTACGAACTCCCCGAAGGCTCCCGCACAGCCAAAGGCCAGGCTTTGGTAAACTTCTTACAACTCGGCCAAAATGAAGTTTCTACCGGCGTCTTAACTCTAAAGAAAAAAGACGAAGTTAAATTCTTAATTATGGCCACAAAAAAAGGCTTAATTAAAAAAGTCGAGCGCGAAGAATTTACCAAAGTACGTAAGAGCGGAATGATAGCTATTAACCTAAAAGATGGTGATGAATTAAAATGGGTAGAAAGCTCTACCGGCGACGATCAGATTATGCTTTCTACGGAAAACGGCCAGGCTATACGCTTTAGCGAAAAAGATGTGCGCGCCATGGGCAGAACCGCCAGCGGAGTTACCGGCATGCGCATTAAAAAAGACGACCAAATAATTTCTATGGATGTTATTCGAAAAAACATAAACATAAAAGATTTGGAAGTTTTAGTCGTAACAGAAAACGGGCTTGGCAAAAAAACCGAAGGCCAATATTACAAAGTCCAAAAACGCGCAGGCAGCGGCATTAAAACTTTAAAAGTTACGCCTAAAACCGGCAAAATTGTCGCCATGTATATTTTAAATTCTTCCGAAGAACACGACCTAGTAATAATTTCTAAAATGGGCCAAACAATTCGCACGCCGCTTAATAACGTTTCCACCTTAGGCAGAGCCACTCAAGGAGTAAGGGTAATGCGCCTAGAAGAAGGGGACAAAGTAGCAAGTGCGACGGTGATATAGCTGATAGCTAATAGTTCTTAGCTTATAGTTTTATAACGAGATAATATCTAAAAAGCATGTTAATAAACAAACACAAATTCATACTTTCTTCTTTCGCTGAAAGCTTTCCCTTCCTGGCCTAAAAGGGGAGTTTTTGAAAACTTCAAAACCTGCCTTTTACCGGGCAGGTTTTTTATTTTGGCCAAGGAGGAAAACCAGGTGAGAACAGCTCTTACGCTGCAAACCACTCGCAATCGTTGTCCGTTTCTACCAGGGCTTCTAAAGCTACCAATGAACAATAAAGAAGCTTTGGGTATACTGCTGGGTAAAGGCTATTTAATAGACAAGTTTAACATTTTTGCCATTGCACGCAACTCTATTGGCAAGGCTGTCTACCAACACAACCACCACCCAGACAACGCCCCAAACTTTGTCGACTGCGCTTCGTTCGTCCGCTGGCTATACAGCCACTACGGCATTTGGCTGCCGCGCTACAGCATTTCGCAGCATAATTACATGCGGCCCATAACCTGGGAAAAAAAACAGCCCGGCGATTTGGTTTTTTGCCAAGGCAGTTACGGAAAATTTTGGCAAGACGAAAACCAAAAAGTCGGTCATGTTGGAATGATAACCGACAAAGACTTAGTTATTCACGCTGCGGGAAGCAAGTTAGGCGTAGTGGAAACTAGTCTCGGGGCATTTAGAGAACCGGCTAATAAGTTTAGAGGCGTCGGAAGAATTTGCAATCTAAATAAAACAACGGTACTTAAAGTAAGGCCAGGCCGACTGATTGAGACCCTAGAGGACTTGCGGTGGGACATTCTAAACAGCCTGGGCAGATAACAAAAGCCCGCGGCATAAAAACCGCGGGCAAAAATTTTTTATATTATTCTAATAACTATTTGCTGAACTATTACGTAACTAAATTTTACACAAACATCATTAAATTTACTTCTGGCGTAAGCCAGCCGTAGTCCGCCTCAGGCGGATGAAGGCTGGTGCCGTGGGGATGAGTTGAATACCTGACACGACGCTCTTCAGGCGTCTGCTCTACCGCTGAGCTACCACGGCGTAAATGAAAATATGTATTAGAACCAGCCCTACTTCGCTCTTACTTCGCAAGAGCTTCGAAGGGCACTGCTTCGACATTATGTACTCAATCGTTTTGCAACGACATAAGTTGTTGAACTGCTT
>CAYVNU010000031.1:0-4459 GCA_964453265.1 uncultured Candidatus Saccharibacteria bacterium
AGTACGCGTCCATGGGGTGGATGTAGACAGGGTTCAATTCCCTGCAGCCCGACCAATAGGGAATAAAACTTATGTGGTATTTTTATGTTTTAGAAAGTGTTAAGGATGGTAGTTTATACAAAGGTCATACCAATGATTTAAAACGAAGGGTGTCCGAAGAGCATAATAAAAAACGTGGTGGTGTGTATTCAAAAAAACACGCACCCTATAAGGTGATTTATTATGAAGCCTATTTAGAAAAAACTGATGCTGTTAAATCGGAATTATTTTTTAAAACAGGCTATGGTAGAGAAGTATTAAAGGATAAATTAGCAAGTTATTTAAAACAGAAAAAAAGGTAGCCGCCTCATCGGCGGCCTGCCGATGAGGCAGGTACGCGTCCATGGGGTGGATGTAGTCCGCCTGAGGCGGATCGATCAGCCTCATCGGCTGACCCGCCGAGGAGGCGGGTTCCCAGCATCCCGACCATGGGCAAATATATATCGCAAGCAGAAAATATAATAATCGTAGAAAATTTTCCGGCAGTCAAACAATAAATTCTAATATTAATAATTTATAAAAATAAAAATGTCAGAAATCCAAAAAATTGACAGTAGTTTAATAAAGTTTTTTAAAAATTACAGTCAGCCGTTTGCCAGAATTTCTTTATTTGTAGTTTATTTTTGGTTTGGCATTTTAAAAATATTAGCCACCAGCCCGGCTAATCCTTTGGTAGCGGCTTTACTGCATCAGACCTTACCGTTTTTAACTTTTCAAATGTTTATAGTTTTCTTTAGTCTTTATGAAATGCTAATTGGGATTTTATTTTTATTTCCCAAGTTTGACCGCTTAACTTTTTTGCTGTTTGCTCTGCATATGGTTACAACTTTTTTGCCCTTGATTTTTTTACCCACTGTAACCTGGCAAGGTTTTATGACCCCAACTTTGGAGGGGCAATACATTATTAAAAATTTGGTATTAATTGGTCTGGCTATGGCTATTGCTGGCAATTTAAAGCCTTTGCAGGAAAATAATTAAGTCATATTGAGTAATTATTATTTCTTTACATCATTGCAAGTGGAGCCAACTTGTCCTTCGAAAGGGGGAAGCAATCTAACCAGATTCAATTGTTAAAAACTCGTATTCAATTTAAGTCAGAATAAGAATTTTCTAAATATGACTCGTATGCCAAAAATTATTTTAGCTTCAACTTCACCTCGCCGAAAGCAGCTACTCGGGCTTTTAAAAATAAAGTTTAAAACCGCGGATTCTGGTTATAAAGAAAATATGGGTTTAAAACTTTCACCAGAAAAGTTGGTTAAATATTTGGCGTTTGGTAAAGCACAAGCAGCAGTTAAGCAGCATCCAAATGCCATAATAATTGCGGCGGATACCGTTGTTGTTTTTAAAGGTAAGGCATTAGGAAAACCAAAAAATTCAAAAGAGGCTTTTTCTATGCTTAAAAGTTTTAAGGGAAAATATCAAACCGTAATTACTGGCGTAGCAGTTAAAAATTCGCAGTCCAATGAAACAATTTTAGCAAGTATAAAAAGTAAAATTAAACTAAAAAATTATTCTAACGAACAAATAAAAGAGTATATTAGGTTAGAAAAATCTTGCGATAAAGCGGGTGGTTATAGTCCGCAAGGAGCAGGTTTTAATTTTATAAGCAAAATAGAAGGCAGTTTTACTAATACTTTAGGCATGCCCATGGAATTTGTTTATAACGCTTTGCAAAAAATGGGAGTAAAAATTTAACTTCTAATTTTATTTTTCAAAATCATTCCTTATTTTCACGGCCGTGAAAATAAGGAATGACCTAAAAAGAAAACTTATTTTATTCATTTAAAATATGTCTCGCAGTAATATTTTTATAGATTTGTTATTAGATTGTTTCGATCGGCAAGTGCCTTTAGTGCCTTTTGAAAGCCCTTACGCTTGGCTCAAAAGAAAGAAAAAGCATGATTTAAAGCGCAGACAATACCAACAGGCTGTGTGGAAATTAAAAAAAGCCGGCATGCTTAAATTGGTAATTAAAAATCATGAAAAGTTTTTAACATTAACAAAAGAAGGTCAGTTAAGAAAGTTGTTGAACAAAGCTTCGATTTCTAAAGAAAAGTCGTGGGATGGTAAATGGCGTTTGTTAATGTTTGATATTCCCGAAAGAGCCAGGGAAGAGCGGGATAAATTTAGGAGTTTGCTTAAACAAAACGGATTTGTAAAATTACAAGCAAGTGTGTTTATTAGCCCATATTCTTTAAATCGAGAAGCGGTTGAGTATTTAAAGGAAACACGCTTAATAGATTATATAAGGATATTAAGAGTTGATAAGATGGACAATGATAAAGTTTTGAGAACAAAGTTTGGACTTAATCATTCCTAAAATTCACGGCCGTGAATTTTAGGAATGAAATTTAAAAAGATTTAAAAAGTGAAAATTTAGTTAAAATCTGCTAACATCATTTTATGATATTAAAAGGAACAAAAGTCATATTAAGACCGATTAGGCTTTCCGATGCCCAAGCGTTTGTTAAGTGGTTTAATGACAAGGAAGTTAATAAGTTTTTACTTATTAGGCATTTAGATTTAAAATTTGAAAAAAAATACATTAGCGATAGAATAAAAGGCAAAATAAAAAAAGATGGAATATTTTTTTGCATTGAAACCAGGGATGGTGTGCATATTGGTAGTACTTCAATTGAAATAAAGAATCAGAGAAATCGTTGCGGCGGGTTTGGTATTATTATTGGCGACAAAAATTATTGGAATGCTGGTTACGGCAGCGAGGCGGCGAGATTAATTTTAGACTATGGTTTTAAAAAATTAAAACTTCACCGCATTGAACTAGATGTTTATTCTTATAATCCGAGAGCAATAAAAGTATATAAGCGTCTGGGGTTTAAAAAAGAAGGCGTGAAAAAAGAACATAATTATTGGAACGGAAAATTTTACGATACCATTATAATGGCCATGCTAGAAACCGATTGGAAAAATCAAAACTAGCTAAAATTTTTTTCTCCATAAGGTCGAAAGATATTTTTTAAAACTAAATAAATAGGTAAATAATCTTTAATTATATTTTAGGCCGCTTTTTGCGGCCTTTTAATATGGACAGAAGCTTAAATTTTTGTTAAAATCTCTTTATGTTTTTTACATCTTTAAAGGTTGGTTTTTTCTTAGCAGTCAGACAAATAAAAAGAAGCAGCAAAGGCACTACGCTTTTGATTATTTTTATTATGACCCTGACGTTTTTGAATTTGGTTGTAGTTAATGGAATATTAGTTGGACTTTTAGCAGGATCTTTTAAACAATTTAGAGAACGCTACAGCGGGGATATTTTAGTAACTGCCCAAGACAGGCTTGAGTATATAGACAACGGCCAGCAGTTAGTTGCGCTTGCCAGGGCGCAGTACGGAGTTAATGCGGTGTCTGTGAGAACAGTCGTATCTGGTAAAATTAGGGCGGATTTAAGTCAGAATCCCAGTGGTAAAGAAACACCCAATGAAAACGGCGGTTCAATTGTGGGTATAGATCCGGAAGACGAAGAAAAAGTAACCGGACTTTCAGATTTAATGCTGAAAGGGGAAAGTTTAAAATCAGGCGATGAGGGCTATATTTTAATTGGCGCTAGTTTAATAAAAGAATATTCTTCGTTTGCGGATGCGAATTTCCCTGGTTTTACAATTTTGCGCGGCATAAAAGTAGGGGATAAAGTTAGAGTAACTATTAACGCAAAAACGCCTTTAGGCACTATGCCGGTTAGTAAGGAAGTAATTGTAAAAGGTATTGTTAAAAGCAAAGTTGACCAGGTTTCTCAGCGGTCTTTTATGTTAAATTCTGAAATTCGGAAAATGACGCAAAATTCCGACTTAAATTTTCAGGAATTGGCGATAAAAACCGAGCCTGCTAAGACCGATGAAATTCTTTACGCTCTACGTTTAGGTTCTGACGCGACTAAAGTTAGAGTGCAAGCTTCGGCTGATGCGGTCCCGTCTTTTTTGAGGCAAATTGAACAAACTTTTGGCATTTTAGGAAATGTAATTGGCGGCATTGCTTTGGTGGTGGCCTCCATTACAATTTTTATTGTTATTTTTATAAATGCGGTAACGAGGCGGAAATATATTGGTATTTTAAAAGGCATAGGTATTGAAGCTTCAGCAATTCAAATAGCCTATTTATTTCAAGCTTTCTTTTTTGGATTTTTAGGTAGCGCGTTAGGATTCTTGCTCGTATTTTTATTTTTACGGCCGTATTTTGATGCTAACCCTTTAGATTTTCCTTTTTCCGACGGTATTTTGGCGGCAACAGTGAGCGGAGCTTTAATACGCGCGGCTATTTTAATGTTAATTACTTTGTTAGCAGGATTTATTCCAGCGAGAATTATTGTAAGAAAAAATACCTTGGATTCTATTTTAGGCAGGTAGGGAATCAAGAATCAAGAATCGGGTTCCGAGTTAATATCAAATATTTAATTATTTGC
>CAYVNU010000031.1:4559-11281 GCA_964453265.1 uncultured Candidatus Saccharibacteria bacterium
GAATCAAGAATCAAGAATCGGGTTCCGAGTTAATATCAAATATTTAATTATTTGCAACATGATTGAAGCAAGAAATATTATTAGAACTTATAAAAGCGGAGAAGTGGTAACTCCGGTGTTAAAAGGTATTAATTTAACTATTAATTCCGGAGAGTTTGTTTCCATTATTGGACCTTCCGGTGCGGGCAAGTCTACTTTAATGTATCAATTAAGCTTGCTTGATCACCCTACAGAAGGCCAAATTTTTATAGACAATATAGAAGTTACCGCAAAGACTAGCGATGAAAGAACTCGTTTTAGGCTTGATTATTTAGGGTACGTTTTTCAAGATTATGCGCTAATGCCGGAATTAACAGCTTTAGAAAATGTGGCTGTGCCTATGCTTATGCAGGGTATGAATTTAAAAGACGCCGCAGCAAAATCTTTAATTAATTTAGAAAAAGTTGGTTTAGCGCAAAAGGCGAATAGTTTGCCGAGCCAGCTTTCCGGCGGGCAGCAGCAGCGCGTTAGTATTGCCAGGGCAATTGCCCATGATCCAAAAATTTTGTTTGCCGATGAGCCAACTGCTAATTTAGATACTCAAACTTCCCGCGAAATTTTAAAAGTCTTTTTAGATTTACACAAACAGGGTCAAACCATAATTATGGTAACCCATGAAAAAGAATTTGCGGAAATGTCTGAGAGAATTATTGCTCTAAAAGACGGAGAAATTGTTTCCGATGGATTATCAAAGTAGTTTTGATATATTATAAAATTGTGGTATAATAAATAAAAGCTTTTAGCAGTAATTAATATTTGGCAAATTAGCCAAGAAAGAAACAAATGACAAAAAAACTATCGATGGTGCTAGGTGTTGTGTTTATTATTGTCGGCA
The DNA here is from genome assembly GCA_964453265.1 of uncultured Candidatus Saccharibacteria bacterium. Lineage (GTDB taxonomy): Bacteria > Patescibacteriota > Doudnabacteria > UBA920 > UBA920 > CAYVNU01. The sequence continues at coordinate 5,434 of CAYVNU010000031.1, forward strand.
TATTGGGTTTTATACCAAACCCGATTGTGGGCATGGATAAAATTTTTCACACCAATTTAATTCACGACTTAGTCCATATTCTGCTGGGCGTAGTTTTGTTAATTGGTGGCAGTAAAAGCAATTCCGGAGCCTCTATGACTTTAAAAGTTGTGGCCGTGGTTTATTTGTTAGTAGCGATTTTAGGTTTTATAATGGGTCCGGGCAAGCTGTTAGGATTAGTAGAAGTTAATTCTGCTGACAATTGGCTTCATTTGGTTTTAGCTTTAGTTTTGTTTGGCTCTTCTATGGCCGGTGGCAGCGATGCTTCCGCTATGCCAATAGGGCAGTCTTAAGCTTTTTTTATTAAAATCCTCCCGCTATAAACGGGAGGATTTTTTTGTGTTAAAATAAGTTTATGCGTGATTGGAAAAAGCCTGGCCATTTAAATATTGAAAATAAGCCAAATAATAAAATAGTTTGGCTAATTTTTGCGTTTACGATTTTACTTCTGGGAGCATGGTTGGTTTATAAAAATAATCATAATTCAGAAAAAATTGATAAAGCACAAAATGCGCCTAAAAATGAAGAAGCTTTACCAGTCATAGATTTAACTCCGGCAATTAATGGAATTTTAGTCGAAGAAGCCACGGCTCTACAAAGGCCAATAGCCGTGGTTGTGGAAAATCATCCTGATGCAAGGCCGCAGTCAGGTTTAGTTGATGCTGATATAGTTTACGAAACTTTGGCCGAAGGCGGGATTACCAGATTTTTAGCAATTTACCAGACTAAAGAGGTGAAAAATATCGGACCAATTCGTTCAGCCCGCACTTATTTTGCCGAGATTGCCAATGAACTCGGGGCGGTTTTCGCACATGTGGGCGGCAATAGTGATGCCTTGGAAAATATAAGAAACCGAGTTTATCCGAATGTTTCCGATGCTGATCAGTTTTTTAACGACCCGTATTTTCACCGTATTAAGCAGCGGCCAATGCCTCATAATGTTTATACTTCTATTGCAAATTTAAAAGAATTATCGCTTACGCATAAATTTAGTCAGCAGGCAAATTTAGCTACGTGGAAATTCAAAGATGTTGAAAAATCCGCAACTTCCAGCCAAGAAATTACCATTAATTTTTCGGAAAAAGATTATGAAGTTAGTTATGTTTTTGACCCGATAAAAAATTTGTATAAAAGATATTTAGCAGGCAAGGCACATAAAGATTTAGACAGCGGCCGCCAAATTGAAGTAAAAAATGTAATAGTCCAGTTTGTAAAAACTTTCCCGACAAAAACCGACACGCTTTATTCTATTGGCATGGATTTAACAAGTGGCGGTAAGGCTTTGGTTTTTTCAAACGGACAAGCTGCAAATGCGGTATGGAAGAAAACTTTAGACGGTAGAACCAGGTATTATGATTTAAATAATTTAGAAATTATTTTTAACCCCGGTCAAATATGGGTGGCGTTGGTTCCTGAAGAAAGAGAACCTTTAGTAATATGGAAATAAGTTAAATAAAAAAACTTCCCGCATAAGCGGGAAGTTTTAAATACAAATTTATTTGGCTTTGGACTTGGTTTTAATGCAGCGTGTGCAGGCCTTAACTCTTTGGCCGTTAAAAACCGAGTATTGTAAATTAGGAAGCAATCTGACTATAGACGGCCTCATAGAGTGGGAACGTTTTATGGTGCGGCTGTAAATTTTACCGCATACTGCGCACATTCTTGGCATAAATAATAGGGAAAATTTAAATTTAAGTAACTAGTAGATGATACCAGAGTTTGGTAATTTTGGCAAGTACAGAACATTCTAACATCTTAACACGCTAACATTTTAACAATGCTGATATGTTAGGATGCTAAGATGATATTATGTTAAAATGAAAACATGGAAATACTTATTACTTTCATTATTTTAATATTCTCAGCAATAGTCCACGAAGTGGCGCACGGGCTTATGGCGGAAAAGTTGGGCGATGATACTGCCAGGGAGCAGGGGAGAATTACTTTAAATCCTATTCCACACATTGACCCTTTCGGCTCTTTGCTTTTACCGCTATTACTCTTAATGGCGGGGTCGCCGATTGTTTTTGGCGCGGCCAGGCCGGTGCCGGTTGATTTTGAAAGTCTGAGGCCAAAAAAATTAGGTATGGCGCTCGTTGCGCTTGCCGGCCCATTAAGCAATTTTTTATTAGCGATTTTGTTTGTTGTGCCAATTAAACTCAATTTGGTCAATGCTATATCCGGACCTATACTGTTAAAAGCAATTTTAATTAATTTAGTTTTGGGAGTTTTTAATTTAATTCCTATTCCGCCTTTAGACGGCAGTAAAATTTTAGCTTCATTTTTGCCTGACTCAGCCATGGCAAAAATTTTAGAGCTGGAACGCTGGGGTTTTATTTTAGTAATTTTATTTTTATACTCCGGACTTTTAAATTTAGTTTTAGTGCCGGTAATTTTATGGTTTGCCCAAATTTTTAAAGTAAATTTATTTTAATGAAATACTTTTACAGTCCGTTTAGGCTTGACTATCAGCCAAAAAAAACTAAGAACTGTCCTTTTTGTGATAAAGAAAAACTCTCTAGTCATTCAATAAAAGACAAAAAAGGAAAAATAATAGAAAACGAGAGCTATATTTGGCTGGTAAACTGGTACCCGAGATGCGATGGTCATACTATGGTGGTGCCCAAAAGACATATTCTAAATTTAGAAGAAGAGACTTCCAAAGAAGTTTTATTAAGAAACGAGCTATTTTTAAAAGCCATAAAAGCTTTAAAAAAAGTTTACCCTAAATCAGGCTATGAAATATTTTTACAAACCGGCGAAGGTTCTGATTCCACAGTTCCTCATTTGCATTGGCACGTAATGTCTGTGCTGGAATCTGATAATTTAAAGGGTATTTCTAAGTTAGGAAAGCTAGTTGTAAGAGAAAAAGGCGAGAAAAGAGAAGTTCTTTATCCGGTTTCTATTATTCATGCTCGGGAAAGTTTGCAGCAGGCCTTAACTAAAGTTTTATAAATTAATAATATTAAATATGGAAAAAATAGGAACACCAGTTGAATACGGCGATTTATTTCGCGAACATGTGAGTATTGAAGTTGTTTTTGAAAAAATAAACGGCGTTTGGCAACAGACTCAAAAGCGAGTTACTCCGGGCTTAGAGAATGTTTTAGGTGGTGTTGTGAATGCCGACTATCCCGATTTGGCTAGGGATGTCGAAGATGGAATCCAAGCAAATAATTATAGGATATATATAGCAGAAATTATAAGAAGTGCGGATAAAAAAGGTATTAAAGTAGAATTAAGTGAAGCTCTTGGAAATAATGTTATTTCAGCTAAATTGGTTTTTAGTTTGAAGTCTGAAAAGTCTGTGGCAATAAAACGACTGGGTAGTTGATATAAATAACAAGGGGAATCCTTGCATATGCAAGGATTCCCCTTGTTTAGTTTTTTATTTTGGTGAATTTATTTTAAAAAAATACCGGCACCATGTTCCGCTTTTCTGCCCGAGGGCAGACGCGGGGTGCCGGCTTTAGATCCGAACCAGTCTTGGTCACTACCAAGGCTGTACGGCGATTGATCGTCCGCCCAAAGAGACGTCGATTATCTTGAAGACTTCTTTTGAAACTGTAATCGAATCATCTTTTGCCGGAGGTGAGATGAGTGGCCAGTTTACGTTGACCTTAGTCATATTGCCTGTTCTTTCGACAAACATGACAAAACCAACGTTTTTCCAGTTGGTAATTTCCTCCCCTTTTTGGAACATCAATAAAAAATATCAGAGAGAGAGTTTTGTAAACCCCACACTAATTTTTGGGTCAAAATTAGTGTGGGGTAAAGGCAGTTGACATATTTACAAAAAATGGTAAAATATAAAAACAATCTAATGAAACCGACTAGAACATAGTCAATTACATTAATTTGTCGCAAAATTGGGAAGATAACCTCACCTAACCTCTCCTTTAAAAAGTAGAGGAATGTGGGAACACTCAAAGGTTTCGAGTGAGTACCAAATGTGCGAAGTAGACGTAAAACTGACGTCGATCAGTTTTTTTGTTTGCAAAGAATAATAATTAGCAAGTAGTAAGTAGTAGGTAGTAAGTAGCCAACCAAGGTCCGGCTACCAACTACCAGACTACCAACTACCCACTAGGAAAAAATGCCAACAATCAATCAGTTAGTAAGAAAAGGCAGAAGTCCGCTTAGGAGCAAAAGCAAGTCTCCGGCGCTTCAGCGAAGAATTAACCTTATTAAAAATAAGGTCATACCTTTAAAAACCGGTTCGCCATTTATGCGCGGCGTGTGTTTAAAGGTTTATACCACTACCCCGAAAAAGCCGAACTCGGCTTTGCGCAAAGTGGCCAAGGTTAAATTAACCAACGGTATGGAAGTTATTGCTTACATTCCGGGTATTGGCCATAATTTGCAGGAACACAGTGTAGTTATGATCCGCGGCGGTCGTGTAAAAGATTTGCCGGGTGTTCGTTATCACATTGTTAGAGGAAAACTAGATACTCTCGGAGTCGACGGGAGAAAAGGAAGCCGCTCTAAATATGGAGCGAAACGGAAATAATTTTTAATTTTATAATTTTTCAATTTTTAAATAATTTTTTAAAGCCTAAATTTAAAAAATTAAAAATTGGAAATTAAAAATTTTAACACAAATGCCAAGAAAAGCACGAAGTTACGATAAACACACTCCTGACCCGGACCCAAAGTACGGCTCAGTTAAATATGCCAAATTCATTAACTATTTAATGGAACGCGGCAAAAAAAATACTGCTCGTAAGATTTTTTATGATGCTTTAGAGATAGTTACTGAAAAAGCAGAGAGTTTAGTACAGCCGGCAGTTGTGGCTAAGCCGGCTGTAGCTGGCAAAACAGCAACTGACGCTGATCAAAAAGCCCAAAAAGCCCAAAAATTAGATGGTCGCCAAGTTTTTGACATAGCGCTAAAAAATATAGCGCCTATAATGGAATTAAAATCTCGCAGAATCGGCGGCGCTAACTATCAGGTGCCTATGGAAGTTATGGAACCAAGAAAAACAACTTTGGCTATGCGCTGGCTTTTAATAGCTTGCCGCGCTAAAAAAGGCGCTCCTATGTCTGAAAAATTAGCCGCGGAAATTTTAGAAGCTTACAACAAGCAAGGTGCTTCAATAAAGAAACGCGACGACGTCCACAGAATGGCCGAAGCGAACAAAGCCTTTGCGCATTTTGCTAGGTTTGGAAACAAGCGCCGTTAGACCGCAGATACGCAGATAAAAACAGATAACACTGATACATAGCTGAAACCGCGGAGCATTCTCTCCTTTTAAGGAGAGATGTCGAGTGCATCCGAGGCAGAGAGGTTGCGGTAATCGGCAAAATATATAACCTCTCCCCAACCCTCCCCTTAAAAGGGGAGGGAGCGGAAAAAGAACTTTTACAAAAAAAGAACGCCGTCCTTTCCGCGGGTGCGGGGGATTCGGCGATCTGTAGTGGTATCAGAACTCAGGCCTTGTCTGGCACTTGGCCTATGAATCTGTAATCAAGTATGTCAATGTGAATTGGATCAAAGCCATGAGTTTGGGCAATTCGGACCTCAAGAGAACTGACAGCCTCCACTGCCTCTTCTAAAGTACCCTTGTCTGGTATTTCAGTATTTAGGTCGACGAACATACCTCCAGCCGACTCTCTGTATGAGTTCCAGTACTGAACTCTGTATCGGAATTTCATTATTTCTCCTTTCTCGCAGAGCGATTTGGCCTCTGTGGCCTGTCCTTTCCCGAGATCTTTGTTCGGGTAAACGACATCACAGAATATCAGAGAGCGAGATTTGTAAAGGCTATTAAAATAAAATTTTGTAATTATTAAATTTTAAATTTTTAAA
>CAYVNU010000032.1:0-6945 GCA_964453265.1 uncultured Candidatus Saccharibacteria bacterium
TATTGAGTAATTTTAGTATAAATGTTAGAATTGTTAGGAATTTGGCGCTATCGTCCACGCTGAGTAATATTTAGCTTAACCGATACCCCCCAGAGTATTCACCAAGACTTCAACTGATCTTATAAATTAAATTTGGCGCTATCGTCTAATGGTTAGGACAGGTGGTTCTCATCCACCAAATCGGGGTTCGATTCCCCGTAGCGCTACCATGAAAAAATCTCGAAGTTGTTCGGGATTTTTTCATGGTAAGACTATAAGGGAAAGATGCCAGTTCGACAGCGCCCGCCAAAGCTACTTAATTCAAGGCAAAAATAAATGAGGTAGCAAATAAACATATTTGATATGCACTTTCAAAAAACCGAAAGCGACGGCGGGTTCCCCGTAGCGCTACCAACAAAAAACTTTCACCCTAATGGTGGAAGTTTTTTGTTTGGCTAGTGGTATGGGACATGATAAGCCAGAATGGGGTTCGACCGCACCCCGTAGAGTCCGAGTGCGGCCGAGGACTTCTACTGGGGTTCCCCGCCGTGCCCCGCATACAATCCGCCTTAGGCGGAGAGTTGTGCGGGGCAGCGCTATAAAAAAATCCGGAGCTTATGTCGGGATTTTTTGTTTGTGAGGTAAAGTTAGGACTTATTATAATTACTAATTTATACCAAAAATAAAACTTTTTTATTTTTGTAAAAAGCGGTATAATATATAAAATATTTAGCTAAAATTACATGTCAAAAATACCTATTTTATACAAGGAAGGGTCCGGAATAAACTTTAAAGATATAGGAGATAAAGAAATCCAATTCCCAGCTAATGCCGTTAAAAGTATGCCGGAAGATTATAAAATCCTACGAGATTATTTAATTGAAAACCTGTCAAGCAAAACAGAAGGATTAGAAATACAAAGGGTAAACGATTATATTAAATCGTTAGGCCTAGATTTAAAAAAAATCATAGTCTTAGAAAGTACGGATTTACGTAAATTAAATTACCAACTTACATCTCTTTTTCAAAGTCTCGAAATACCTGAATTTGAACCTCAATGTTTGGGAAGATATTTAAGCGAAATTGATTTAGTAATAATTATAAGAAACAGAGACTTTGAAAGACTTAATGGTACTATTTTCACCGAATCCCTATTAGTTCACGAATTAGCACACGGCTCTTATAATTTTGGGTTTTACACCCCTTTAATCGGTGATCGTATTCCCACCAAACCAACCGACAAACATACTTTTACCAGATCTGGTTTTAATACTTTATCAACCACTGAAAAAAATAAAATCGTAAGTAATCGGGGTAATTTTTTAGAAGAAGGGTTTGCTGAAATGCTTAGAGCAAACTATGTAAAATCAAACATGCCAGAAGACTTCAGAAAAAAAATAATGAATAAACTGGGACACGAAGAAAGTTCGCCAATAAACAAAGCAGCAACAAAAAATTTTAAACTAGACGATTTTAATTATGAATATAAAATGCCTATACAGTATGCGTATTTTCAGCCGGATGGAAAACTAATTCACGCAGCTTCAGCGCCCGCAGGGATTGCGTTTGAATTGTTATGCAAAAAAAATCCTCGTTTATACCCCGCATTAATTGAGGCTCGCAGTTCTCCTGAAGGCTTAAGAAGAGTGGCAAAAATTCTTGATGTCATAAAACCAGGACTTTATAGCAAACTTACAAAATTACAATATAATGACAAAGATTTTACGCAAGGTTTAAAATATATTATAGACACTCTCTACAATGGCCAAGTTAATATGGATGAATTAGCCTAAGTAACTCATATAAATTAACGAGTAAAATAACTCGGTTAAATATTTTTAGTATGTCTAACGAACAAATAAAAGAAAACCTGAGGCCAATGAACCCCGAACCGTTTGACCCAAAAAAAAGAATTTTTTACGCCGAAAAAGCAGTACAAACTGATGATTCAAGTTATAACTATTATGAAGAAATTTTGAATGTCAAATTCGAGGAATGGAAAGGGTTAAAAATTTTAGATATTGGCGGAACGCCAAATGGAAATTTTGCTCGCTCTGCAAAAGACCTTGGCCTAGATATTGTAACTTACAATCCAGTAAAAAACCCAAATCAGAAACTTTTAGAAAATGGCCATGTACAAATTGTTAACCGTAATAAGCAAGTTACAATTCTTAACCCAAACTCTACACCAAATACAATTTACGGACTGGCTCAACAAATGCCGTTTAAGCCTAACTCCTTCGACAAAATTATTGGCCTAACAAGCATACCAGCCTATTTACCCAATAATATAAACGAATACCGAGAAACTTTTAACGAACTGTTAAGAATTTTAAAACCAGGCGGAGAGTGTATTTTGATTCCTGTTATGGAAAATATTTATAATTCGCCGCTGTTTCAAAAATTATTAGAAGATTTAAAGCCACAAACAAAAATAAATTTTTCTGAAGCTTATAAACTAGAAATTTTAGAAAATGAAAAGGAAACTAAATTTATTAAATGTTTAAAAATGCAAATATTAAAACTATAAAACCAGAAAGAAATACTTTTAAAAAAATCCCTTAGTTTAAAACTAAGGGATTTTTTTACATTTCCGGCAAGGCTTCAAACTTTTTTTCAAAGTCTGACATCCAGGCTGTGGTTTCTTCGGACGTCATTTTCTTTATTTGTTCGGCAAGTTCTGGGTGAGAACTATTTACGTGAGCTGTGCCGTTAGTAGCCATTTCTTCGGCTGTACTACCAGTTATAACAAAGTCACATGTTTCAGGTCCGCCCATTTGAGCGCAAGTCATTTGTTTCATAAATTTATTTTAATTCTTAGAATTATAAGTTTAGCACATTTCTTTTGGATTTAGAAGCCTATAAATGCTATAGTTTATAATATGCATTATTTTTATCTGCTTAAATGCAAAGATAATTCTCTTTACGCGGGCATAACCAATAATTTAAAAAAACGGGAAGCCTTGCATAACCAAGGCAAAGGTTCAAAATATGTGCGCAGCCGCGGGGGCGGAAAAATAGTCTATTCTGAAAAAATAAAAACCTTAAAAAAAGCTTTGCAAAGAGAAAGAGAAGTAAAAAAGTGGCCAAGAGCTAAAAAATTAAAGTTGATGTGAAAATTATTAATTTTACTTTAGCTTTTGTTTAAGCAAAAATAACTATTTTTCCTTCGTCACTTTCGTAAAGTCTATCCCCCGACCTGTCCTCCGACTCGTCCGACGTAGTCCCGACTGGTCGGGACGAAGGGGGAAGCAATCTATGTATTTATAAGATTGCCGCGCCCCTCAGTTGCATTCGGGGCTCGCAATGACACTGTCTCACTATGAGTTTGTTTTTAAACAGTAATAGCACTATTTAATGCGAAGTGTAATAAAAAGCCTATAATTCTGTAGTATTAACAAAAGCATATTGTGGAAAATACCCAAAGTTTACAACCCAGCGATGAAGACTTGGCTAAAAAGGTTCAAAACGGAGACCTTGCGGCTTTTGACCTGCTACTGGAAAGATACTACAAAAAAATTTCTCGCTACGGCTATAAATTCCTATTGGGTAAAACGGACATAGAAGACGTTACTCAGGAAATTTTTTTAAAAGCCTACTCATACATAAAAAGTTTTGACACTAGCCGCAGATTCAGCCCTTGGATATACAGAATTGCCCATAACGAATTTATAAATATTGGTAAAAAAATAAAAGGCGAACCACTGGACTTCTTTGACTTTGACACCTTCTTCCCCCACCCTAAGACAGCTAAAACCGCGGAAAATGAAGTAGACGAACATCAAATAAAAGAAATGCTCGACAAATGTCTAGATCAACTCACTACAAAATACAGAGAACCGCTAGTACTATACTACTTAGAAGGTTTGGACTACAAAGACATAGCTGAAGTACTTAAAATCCCGGTTGTTAGCGTTGGCGTAAGGCTTAACCGAGCAAAAAAACAATTGCAAGAAAAAAGTAAACTTTTATTTAAAACAAGTGTTTTATGACAGAAGAAAACAACCAACTAAATAAGGAAATTTTAGAGAAAATTAAAACCGGGCAAGTAACCATGCACTCGCGGCTGTTTTTGGCTTGGCGGGCAACGCTATGGACAATTGGCGGACTACTGCTTACGGCAGCCGGTATTTTTTTGGCAAGTTTTATAGTTTTCGCCCTCCGTGCCAGCGGCGTTTGGGATTTACCTGCATTTGGATATATGGGATTAGTAAAATTTTTAGCATTCTTCCCTTGGTTATTTGTGCCTGCGGTCTTGCTGTTTATGTGGCTGGTGCAAAAATTTATTTTGCGTTTTTCTTTTGCCTATAAATGGCCGTTTGTATACACTTCGTTAGGCGTAATAGCATTTGTAATTATTGGCGGGTTTTTTGTTGCATCAACTCCCCTGCACCCCAAGCTTTATATGTTTGCCAGGAGTGAAAAATTGCCCGGCGCCGGCCGTTTTTACAAATTATATGGCAAAGCTAGGCCAAATAATTTTTTTGTCGGCAATGTTATAGAAAAAAATAGTGGCTACTACTTAATAACTTCCCGCGAAAACAAACAATACAAAATAATAGTAACTCCCTTAACTAAAATTTTAGAACTGGACAAATTAGACTCCGGGGACTGCATTGAAGCTATTGGTGAACAAAAAGACAATATGTTTTTTGCCTTTTTTATTAAAACATTTGATTCAGTTAACACCTACCCGTTTTGCAGAGAACCAAACCCGGAACTTCCTCCCCCGCCTTTCAGACCATAACCACCTTTTAAACCTAGAACTCTAAATTAAATAAAGCCAAAAACTTGCAAGTTTTTGGCTTTATTTGAACTTTAAAATACATATGCTATATTAAAAATATCATAAAGGGGGTGTTATTTTTTTCTTGCGCGTCTCGCGACTCCCGCAGGCAGCCAGCGTAAATATTTGGGAAGATTTGCAGAAGAGCAATAGCTCTCCTAAAAAGGCACCAATGTAAGGTGTCTGCTGTAATCTTTCCCGAAAAAAACTCTGGCTGGCATAATAAAAGCCCCCCTGCCCTCCTAATGCGCGCCCACTGATATTTTCTCAATCTTCTGAGATTGAGAAAACCGAAGCGAGCAATGCGCAAAAAAGGCCGCCCATGCTTCTTAGCTTGTGGCGGCCTTCTTTATTTAAATCAAATTTAACTATGCCCAAAGCATGCCTTTAAATTGACTGTTAACCACCAAAGGCACTCCGCGCAAAGACTGGATTCGAACAGAAATTTCCTGTACCGGACAGCGATGCGGCTTAGCGGAATTAGTCGTACAGTGCGCGCAAAGACCCCTAAGCTGGGAAATAATATTTAATTTTTGTTTTTGCGCTTCTGACATACATTAGTCTTTAGTAAGTAGGAAAGTAGTAGGTAGCCCTACCGAATCCCAACTTTATTTGTAAATTAATTTATTTAACATTTTCATAACTTCCAATAGCAGAGCTTCCGCTTTAGAAAAATCTAATTTGCCTGCAAAATTTAATCTTTTTGCTATTTCGATTTGAGTTTCTAGTTCCGCTCCAGAAGCAAAAGCAATCGACAAGAATCTAATAAATTCATTATTACTTCCACGTCTTCTGCCTTCAGCAATATTTGATGGAATTGAAACACTACACCTTCTAGATTGTGAAGTTAATCCATACAGCTCGTGTTTAGGATAATTTTCTGTTAATTTATAAATTTCCACAACCAACTCTATTGATTTTTGCCAGACTATTAAATTTTTATAGTTTGGTTCCATGTATGTATAGCTAACCGCTACTCCCTACTCTCCTACTAGTCTAAAATACTATTCTAAATTCCTAATTACCCCAACAACTTTTCCCTGCACCATCCATTCTTCTTTGGGATAAATATTTTTATAATCAGGGTTTTCGGCTTTTAAGTAAGCTCGATTCTTTATTTGTATAAATCTTTTTACAGTTGCTTCATCGTGCAATAGTGCTACGACCAAGTCATTATTTTTGACATCTTTTGTTGGTTTTACAATTACCAAATCGCCTTCGAAAATTCCTGCGTTTATCATGCTGTCACCCCTAACTCTTAACAAAAATACATCTCTACGGCCTTTTATTAAGCTTTGAGGTAAATTAATCCACTCTTCTATATGCTCTTCAGCTAAATGCGGGCTACCGGCCTGAACATTGCCCATAAGCGGCACGGAAATAAAGCCTTTTTCCAAGCTCTCGCCCATTGTTTTTAAAACTTCAATACCACGAGCTTTTCCGGAAGTCTTTATATATTTTGCGGCTTCAAGGGCATTTAATAATTTTGCCACGCCGTTTTTTGAACTAACTTTTAAATACGTAGCCATTTCGGAAATACTAGGGGGTAAATTGTATTCACGAATTTGCTTTATAATAAAACTTAACAATTCTTTTTGGCGTGTAGTAATTTCTTTTCCCATATACTTTATACTTAATTCTTTTATATACTTATAGTATACCTTCGTACACTTATTGTCAAAGCTAAATAAAAACAAGGTGAATGTATATTCACCTTGAAGTTATCCACAATTATTTTAACTTATTTTGTATTGAGCAAAAATTTAACTACTGCCACCACTCCTTGCCAAACACTTTTCAAAATTGGCACAGAGCCCGGCAATAAAATAACCAAAACAACAATAAAAATAAAGTCTTTTTTTACAATTTTAAACACGGCATAAACAACTAACACAGCACACGCAATTGAAATAATTGAACGCAAATGTTCTGGAAAATTATTTAAAAAAGTAATATATAAATTTTGCACTTCTGAAAACGACATAAAAATAAATATTTTAATTTTATAAATTAATTTAAACCCGCCCCCTACTTACTACTTACTACTTACTACTTACTAAGATTATCCGCCACCACCAAATGTTTATAATCAAAAATGTCCTTTATGAACCTGTCGAACGTATTACGCCTGAGCAAAAATTCATCTTCTGTCATAATACTGTAATTTATTTCCTGCCCCA
>CAYVNU010000033.1:0-6861 GCA_964453265.1 uncultured Candidatus Saccharibacteria bacterium
TAGGAGAGTAGGAGAGTAGGAGAGTAGGAGAGTAGGAGAGTAGGAGAGTAGGAGAGTAGTAGGTAGGGAAGTAGAGGAGTAGGAGATATCAAGTAGTATGGAGCATGGGGTGGGTTTGAATTTGGGTGGGGGGTTTGGTATAGTTAGGGGGAGTAGGGAAGTAGGTGAGTAGGGAAGTAGTAGGTAGGAGAGTAGGGAAGTAGAGGAGTAAGTTAGGCAGAAAGTGTAATGACAGAAGTAAAATAAATATTTGTTACTATTTAATATCTAAAGGATTAAAAAACTTATGCCAGAAAATACAAACAAATATTTACCAGGTGAGAAGTGGGAGAGAGGGCTGGGAGATGCATCAAGACAAATGAAAGATGTTTTGCCAAGCACCGAGATTAACTCTTTGGAATATAAGTTAAATGGCAGGCAGGTGGATATGCTGGGTTTGTCGCATGTTTATAATACTTTTGTAGAAAATGAAGCTAAGTTAGACTTGTTTTTTTTAAAGCACAGAATGGTTTTGGTTGAAAACGCTCCGACTGCTGAAAATTGGTTTTCAAAGGAATCGGTAGAAGCAATCGCGAGATATTTAAAACAGTATAATTTAAACTTGGTCGTGGAAAATTGGCGTGGTGGACTTTATTTACCTAAAGCTATTGAAATAAAAACTCATGAGGAGTTGGCTGAGGCAATTGTAAAATACAATTTTTTTGGGTATTTTTACCGTAAACTTGAAGAACTAGCGGAAAAAAATAGTACCATGCTTGCTGTGGCAGACCCTCAAACCGTTAAACCTTACGAACAGTTGGAAACAGTAGAAAGATTTTCGCAAGCAAATTTAAATGCTCAACAAAAAAGTTTATTAAAGGCGTTATTGGTTTTGCCTTCGGGCGCATATTTGGCACACTTAATGTTTCATATGGGCGAGAAAATGGAAAATGCCACGCGCAGGGATTTTATTAAAACCTCTATAAAAGGCGGGATTAGTTCCATAGCAGCGGCTGCAGGGTTGAAAAATGGCTTAAGTTATGCATCTCAAAGATTGAATAATAAAGACGACATTGCAAGGTATGGCCGTGTCAGAAACCCCTTGGGTATATTTTTAAATACGTCGTATGATTATAGGGACACGGCAGTTGGTTTGGCACTTAGTACTTTAAGCAAGCAGGATAAAATTAATTTTTCAGGTTCTTTGGGTGTTGTGTATGGGGATGGTCATGTGCATGGCATTAAGCATTATAGTCAGAGTCCAATTGAAACAGGGTTAAGACTAAATAGTTATTTAAATTCAGATTTTGCTTCTCAAGGCGTGCCAAGAATAAGAATATATAAGCCCAATGGAAAAGATGTTTGGCAGGAGTTGGTAGACGAACCGGTTACTAAAGATTCTAAAGATTGGCAAGTAAATAATTTAAGTTCACAAATATAATATATGAAGTTTAAACAAGGAAGTTTTGGCGAGCAGGACAGACAGAAATTTTTAAGTGCTAATTCTTTAAGTGTTGATACGCGTGGAGGAGCTTTTGAACAAGACAGACAAAAAATGCTTAAAGTAATAACAGAATGCAATAGTGGCGATTATTCTAATTTTCAAGTTTTACTTAGGTATCGTAAGGGTGAGGTTTTAAGAGAGTTTGTAGTCGGTAAAAATAAAGTTACGGAAATAACTTGGAATAAATGGTATAAGGAATGGAAAAAATTACAAAATCTACCAGCAGTGGAGGAGGGTAAAGAGGAAGTGGTGAAGTTAAGAGTGATGTGTAATTAAGACAGCTGTTGATAATAGATTAAATTGTTTAGATAAACAAAGGTCATCTTTGCGCTGCGCAAAGATGACCTTTGTAATTTGATTATTTATGGGGTTATTCCAATTCGCTGGTGCAAAAGGCGCAGCGTTTGGCTGCGAGATTTATTTCGCTTAAGCAGCGCGGGCATTTTTTGGTGGTCGGGTCAGTTGGCGCTTCTTTGCGCATGCGGGAAACTAGCGCGTTCATAGGCGTTACTACAAAAAAATAAACCGAGGCGGAAACTAGTAAAAAAGAAATTAGGGCGTTTAAAAAAGAGCCGAGTAAAAATTGGCTGCCGTTTATGGTAAAGGTCAGGCCGGAAAAGTCCGGCACTTTGGCTATAGCGCCAATGAGCGGAGTTAAAACATCTTTAACTAAAGAATTAACTATGCTGCCAAAAGCCGCGCCAATAACCACACCGACTGCCAAGTCAACAACATTACCTCTTAAAATAAATTGTTTAAAACCTTTTAACATATGGGTGAATTAATTATATTGTAAATAAAATGTTATTTTTGATTGTTAGTATAGTATGCGCCGCAATCTGTTAATAATATAGATTGCTTCGTCGGATGCACTTCCTGCCTACTGACAGGCAGGCTCGAAAGTCACGGCGGAAATAATAATTATTTTTTTGGATAAAGTTTAATGTATTTTTCTTTTGCTTCTTGCCGGTTTTGTACCCCGAACTTTTTATAAATTATAGAAAGCAAGTTTGTTATATGATTTGGCGATAAATTAAATTCTTCTGCAATTTCAGCATTTGTCCAATTGCCAGAAATTAACTCAAGAATTTGTAAATCTCTTGGTCCAAGTTCGGGAGGCTCATAGTTTGGGTTTGGTTCGCCTTTTCTCATAATAAGCTAATTATTGCATAAAAATTGGGCTAAATCAAAACTTAGTTGCAGCTTTTAAAAGTTGTGGTATAATTTAGGCAACTAAGGTATATGAATTTTTTATTGCCTAAGCAAACAATTTTTTTTAAGTTATTTGGCCAGCTAACCGAGCAATTAGAGGAGCTGGTTTTATTATTCGCTAAGTTTTCCAAAGATTTTAATGATTTTTCCAATTTTTCCCGCAAAGCTAAAGAAATTGAAGCCAGGGGCGACAACAAAACTCATGAAATAATTGACCACTTAAATAAAACTTTTGTTACGCCGTTTGACCGTGAAGATATATATTTGCTGGCGCACGAATTAGACGACATTATAGATTTAATAGAAAATGTTGTTCATAATGTTGAGCTGTATCAAATAAAAGAAAAATTTGCGCCGCTGGAAGAATTCGCCCAGTTAATTTCCGAAGCAACCGGGTATTTGTCTGAGCTGATAAAATGCTTGGAAAAAAATAAATATTCTCCGGAACTGGCTTCTTTGAAATTAAAAGTCCATACTTTGGAAGACCGCGGCGATTTGGTTTTTGAACGGGCAATTAGCCAACTATTTTTAAATCAAAAAGATCCAATAGCTTTAATAAAGCAAAAAGATATTTTGGAAAGCTTGGAAAATGTGGTAGATAAGTACCAGGCGGTAGCTGACATTATTGAAGGAATTATTGTAAAATCTTCTTAAACATATGCTGACAGGCAGCTTATTGCTGGTAATTTTTATTGTGGCAATCGCGTTGGTGTTTGACTATACAAACGGCATGCATGATGCCGCGAATTCAATTGCCACAATTGTGTCCACGCGCGTGTTAAGTCCGCGGCAGGCGGTAGTCTGGGCCGCGTTTTTTAATTTTTTAGCTTTTTTAATTTTTGGCACGGCAGTGGCGAAAACTATTGGCAAGGGTTTAATAGATATAACTGTGGTAACGCCTTGGGTGGTGTTGGCCGGACTTTTGGGCGCTATTACTTGGAATTTAATAACTTGGTATTTGGGTTTGCCGACCAGTTCTTCTCACGCCTTAATTGGCGGTTACGCGGGCGCGGCTATTGCGAAGGCCGGGTTTAAAGTAATTATTGTTTCGGGCTGGACTAAAACTTTAATTTTTATAGTGTTTGCGCCGTTAATCGGCGCTTTGTTGGCTTTAATTTTTATAATAATTTCCACTTGGGTAATTTATAAAAAAGATTATCATCCGGCTGTAGTGGATTTATGGTCTAGAAGAATTCAGCTCGTGTCCGCGGCGCTGTATAGTTTGGGGCATGGCGGCAATGACGCGCAAAAAACCATGGGTATAATTACCAGTTTACTTTTTTCCGCCGGATTAATTACAACTTTTAAAATTCCGCTTTGGGTGGTTTTGGCCGCGCACACGGCTATTGGCCTCGGTACTTTAAGCGGCGGCTGGCGGATTGTAAAAACCATGGGGCAGAAAATTGTAAAACTTAGAAGTATAGACGGTGTGTGCGCGGAAACCGCCAGCGCGATTAGTATTTTTATTGCAACTTATTTGGGCATACCGGTTTCCACTACGCATGTCATAACCGGAGCTATTTCCGGCGTGGGCGCGGCAAAAAGAGCTTCGGCTGTGCGCTGGGATGTAACTTTAAAAATTGTTTGGGCCTGGCTTTTAACCATACCGGCCGCGGGTTTGTGCGCGGCTCTGGCGTATTTTATTTTAGGCAAACATTAATTTAGATTATGGTATAATAAAGGTTCCTAGCCGCAAGCAATGGGGTATTGAACTTGTATTATTTCCTTGGCTCGCTAATAAACAAAAGACAAACAATTTTTTGTGAGTTTTTAAAATTTAGAAATCAAAAATAAAATTATGCAAAAATTGGAGGAATTAAAAAATTTAATAAAGGGGGAAATTGAAACCGCTGACGGTGTTTTAGACAAATACAGTCGCGATGCCAGCGTGTTTGAAATAAAACCCACGGCCGTGGTGCACCCGCAAAATACGGAAGATTTAAAAACAATTGTAAAATGGGTGAGTGGGCAAAAAGAAAAAAATCCCGAAGTCTCTATAACAGCCAGAAGCGCGGGTACGGACATGTCCGGCGGCGCGGTGAATGACTCGCTGATTTTAGATTTCACCACGCATTTTAATAAAATTATAAAAATTGAGCATAACGCCCAAGCGGAATTAAAAATTGAAAAAAAAGACGGCCGGGAGCTGGAAGTAGACGGCGGGGCCGAAGTTGAGCCCGGGGTTTTTTACCGCGATTTTGAAAAAGAAACATTGGCTAAAAATTTAATTCTGCCCTGCTATACCGCGTCTAAAATGTTAAATACCGTAGGCGGTATGGCAGCTAATAATTCCGCGGGCGAAAAAACCCTTTCCTATGGCCAGACCAAAGACTGGGTTAAGGAACTAGACGTGGTTTTGTCTAACGGCGAGAATTATACTTTTGGGCAATTAAGCGAGCGCGAATTGGAGCAAAAATTAAAACTCACGACTTTTGAAGGTGAAGTTTACCGGAAAATGTTCCAGCTAATTAAAAATAATTACGACTTAATAATGGCAGCCAAGCCGAAAACTTCCAAAAATTCCGCCGGTTATTTGTTGTGGGAAGTTTGGGACAAAGTAAATTTTAATTTAGCTAAAATTTTTGTAGGCAGCCAAGGCACTTTGGGACTTATAAACAAAGTTAAATTTAATTTAACCAGGCCCAAACCTAAAAGTGAACTGCTGGTGATTTTTATGCAGGACTTAAAAATTTTGGGCGATGTGGTGCATACAGTTGTTCAACATA
Organism: uncultured Candidatus Saccharibacteria bacterium; assembly: GCA_964453265.1. Lineage (GTDB taxonomy): Bacteria > Patescibacteriota > Doudnabacteria > UBA920 > UBA920 > CAYVNU01. Next base: position 5,422 of record CAYVNU010000033.1, read on the forward strand.
AGCCGGAAAGTTTTGAAAGTTTTGACGACCATACTTTTTCTTTGGCCATGCGCTTTTTGCCGGATATGCTTAAAAAGATGTCCCGCGAAGCGGGATCCGCCTTTGGCGGAACGGGTTCATTAATTTCATTAGGTTTGCAATTTTTGCCGGAAGTCTGGATGACTTTAACCGGCGGTGTGCCAAAATTAATTTTAATTGCTGAGTTTACCGGTGACACAGAAGAAGAAATTAAGCGCAATATGCAAAGAGCGCAAAAAGAAGTGGAAGAAAAGTATAAGCTTAAAACCCACATTACTAAAAGCATGCAGGAAGCCAGCAAGTATTGGACTGTTAGGCGGGAAAGTTTTAGCCTGCTTAGGCAGCACAGCGCGGGCTTGGCAACAGCGCCGTTTATTGACGATATTGTGGTCAGGCCGCATCAATTGCCGGAGTTTTTGCCTAAACTAAACGCAATACTGGCTAAGTATCCGTCTTTAATTTATACAATTGCCGGCCATGCCGGAGATGCCAATTTTCACATTATCCCGCTAATGGATTTAAGCAAAGAGAGCGAGCGGGAAATAATACCAAAACTTTCCGAGGAAGTTTATGGCTTGGTTTTAGAATACAAAGGCAGTATAACCGCCGAGCATAATGACGGACTTATTCGCACGCCGTTTTTGGAAAAAATGTACGGAACTCAAATTACTGATTTGTTCAGCGAGGTAAAAAATATTTTTGATCCTAAAGGCATATTTAACCCGCATAAAAAAGTTAATTGCACTATGGAATATTCCATGAGCAAAATGAAGAAGCATTTGTGAGAATGAAGAATGAAGAATGAAGAATGAAGAATGAAGAATGAAGAATGAAGAATGCGGTGGAACTTTTTGTTTTATTAAATATTTATGTTTTTTACCCTCTCTCCCATAGGGGAGAGGGCGGGGGCTTGCCCCGCCTCTCGCAAGAGGCGGGGTGAGGTTTCAGCGATTGTAAAAAACATAACCAAATTAAATATTCAAAGATCGTTACCTCACCCTAACCCTCTCCGAGAGCGGAGAGGGAATTAAAAAACATTCATACACGACTGTATGAATGTGGTGGAAAAAAATAGCGGCCGGAAAGCAACTACGCATATTGTGCGATGCGTGGCTTTCCGGCCTTCTTTGGGTACTCTATACTGTACCCTCCTTTCTCTCCGCCTAAAAAGGCGGAGGGGCAAAATCGGCTGGGGGGGTGGAGGAGGGGGTTTGGCCTAGGACGTTTCAGATTGACGCCCTACCTTCTTTCGAAGGCCCCAGCCGACGAATGCATGTATTTTACTCCAATTATAGAAAGTTGCAAGGGCTTTATTTATAGATGATTTTTTTAAGGAAATGGATTATAATGAGTAAGTAGTAAGTAGCAAGTAGCAAGTAGCAAGTAGCAAGTAGCAAGTAGCAAGTAGCAAGTAGCAAGTAG
>CAYVNU010000034.1:0-5616 GCA_964453265.1 uncultured Candidatus Saccharibacteria bacterium
GTGTGCCGTTTCAAATTATGTATTGGCTGGTTTTGCTAGTTTCAAAGCAAACGCCCAACTTAGCTTTTGTGGCGGCAATTTGTTTTGGCTTGCAAAAATCTTTGTATTGGCCGGGTTTCCACTCTCTCATGGCGCGTTATGCTGACAGAGACCAGGTTGGCAGGGAGTTTGGCGTGGTTTATGCCATAATTAGTATTTCCCATATTGTCGGACCATTTTTGGGAGGTTTTTTGTCACAAAATTTTGGACTCACCGCGACTTTTGTAACAGCAGCAATAATCCATTGCTGTAGTATTATCCCACTCTTTAAAGTTAAAGAAAGTTTTATCCCCAAGGTTTACCAATATAAGGAAACTTGGAAACTTTACAAGCAATTTCCAAAAAAGTTTTTAGGTTATTTAGGTTTTGGAGAAGAGCTTTTGGTTTTAACCATTTGGCCGATATTTATTTATATCGTGGTAGGCAATTATGAAAAAATAGGTTTCATTGCGACTATAGCTAGTGTGGCAGCAGCAGTATTGGCAATAATTATTGGGCGCATAACCGACCAGTATACTAAAAGAATGTTAATAAAAATGGGCGCATTTTTTGGCTCTTTAGCTTGGCTGCTTAGATTAATACCCGCTACTTTGTGGACGGTCTTTGCGCAGGATACTTTTTCCAGAACCAGTAAAGAAATGTCTTTTATACCAATTTCTACAGTCACTTATTTGCGCGCTGAAAACACGCATGTGGTGCCTTATGCTGTATTTTTTGAGCAAAGCCTTTCTGTGGGCAAATTACTTGCATGTGTTTTAGGTATTGCTATTTTTGCATTAACCGGCAGTTTTGTGGCATTATTCATATTGGGAGCTTTATTTAGTTTAATGTATATGCTGATATAGACGCAGATTAATCGCGGATAGTAACGCAGATTACACGCAGAGATAAATTTCTATGTCTTTACTATATCCTGAGGAATCTTATAAAATAAGAGGAGCATGTTTTAAAGTTTGGAAAGAATTTGGTGGTGCTTTTAAGGAGTCGATAGTAGATAAAGCGTTGACAATAGAATTAGAAGAAAAAGGCTTAAAAGTTGAAGAATAAAAAAGAATTAATATTTATTATCATGGTGAAAAAGTTGGTACTTATGTGCCAGATAAGGTGGTAAATGAAATAATAATTATTGAACTTAAGTCAAAACCATTTTTGACAAATGGAGATATTAAGCAATTTTGGCATTATTTGAAAGGAACAGAATATAAGCTAGGGTTCTTAATTAATTTTGGCAATAAATTAGAAATTAAACGCGTTGTTTACGATTCGGTGCGCTCTCAATCTGCGAGCGCATCCGCGTAGATATCCGCGAGAAATTAGCGATTATAATGAAATACTCAAACATCCAAGCGGAGGATATGGAAATTTACGAAATTATTAGGAAGGAAGAACATAGGCAGAAAGAGGGAATAGAACTTATTGCAAGTGAAAACTATGTTTCTACGGCAGTGCTAGAGGCAATGGGCTCAATTCTTACCAACAAATATTCTGAAGGCTATCCGGGCAAGCGCTATTACGGCGGCAATGAAGTAATTGACCAGGCGGAAACTTTAGCTATAAACCGAGCTAAGGAACTTTTTGGCGCAGAACATGTGAACGTTCAACCATTATCAGGATCCCCAGCAAATCTTGCTGTGTATATGGGGCTCTTAAATCCGGGCGACAAGGTTTTAGGTTTTAGTCTTGACCAGGGAGGGCATTTATCGCACGGACATCCTTTAAATTTTTCCGGTAAACTTTACACTATAATTCCGTATTTTGTAAAAAAAGAAACGGAAATTATAGATATGGACGAAGTCGAAGCTATTGCTTTAAGAGAAAAGCCAAAAATGATACTAGCGGGTTTTTCGGCGTACTCTCGTTCCTTAGATTGGAAAAGGTTTAGAGAAATTGCAGATAAAGTCGGAGCCTATTTGTTTGCTGACATAGCTCACATTGCAGGACTTATTGCAGGTAAGCAATTAGAGAACCCTGTGCCTTACTGCGATGTTGTTTCTACCACCACACATAAAACTTTAAGAGGCCCAAGAGGCGCTATGATTATGTGTAAAGAAAAATTTGCATCTGCAATAGACAAAGCGGTTTTTCCGGGCGTACAAGGAGGTCCACACGACCACATAAACGCAGCTAAAGCCGTGGCTTATGCCGAAGCTTTAAGGCCGGAATTTGCTGAGTATTCTAAGCAGGTTATTGCCAATGCCCGTGCACTATCAACCGCACTTCAAAGCAAAGGCTATCGTATAATTTCTGGCGGGACAGATAATCACTTAATGCTAGTGGATTTATTTGGCTCTAAACAAATAACCGGCAAGGAAGCGGAAAAAACCTTGGAGCACGTAAGTATAAGTATAAACAAAAACATGATACCGTTTGACCCACGTAAGCCAATGGACCCTTCGGGAATTCGTTTGGGTACGCCCGCATTAACTACCAGAGGCTGTAAAGAAACAGATATGCAAACCGTAGCCGACTTAATAGACGAAGCCTTAAATAATCGCGCGGACGAAAATAAATTAGCTGAAATTAAACAAAAAGTGAAAGAATTTTCATTAAAATTCCCGGTCCCGGGAATAGAGTAGGAAAGAACGTAAGAAGTAAGATTTAAGATATGGATAAGGCAGATTTAAACTAAAAAGTTTTGTTTTTTAAATCTTACATCTTAAATCTTACATCTTAAATTTTTATTATGACAATTTTGCAAGCATTTATTTTAGGTGTTGTGCAGGGACTTGGGGAATTTTTACCCATTTCTTCTACTGCACATTTAATTATTACCCCTTGGTTTTTAAACTTTAAAGACCCAGGGCTTGGTTTTGACTTAGCCTTAACCTGGGGTACTTTGCTTGCGGTTTTAATTTATTTTCGTACAGATATTCGAGATTTAATTCGCGGTTTTTGGCACAGCCTTTTTAAGTCCACAAGAAATTTTGAAAACAATATTTATCAAAAACTTTCTTGGTTAATTATTTTAGCTAGTGTGCCGGGCGCAATAATTGGTAAGCTTTTGGAAAAGCAGGCTGAAAACGCTTTTAGAAGCCCGCTGCTTATTGCTATTACATTGTCTGTATTTGGTTTGGTTATGCTGGCGGCCGACTATTTTGGCAGTAAAACCAAAAATTTAGACCGTATAAAATGGCTAGATGCACTTATAGTAGGTTTTAGCCAGGCACTTGCTATAATTCCCGGCGTCTCCAGAAGCGGCAGCACTATTGGCGGGGGATTGTTTTTGGGTTTTAAACGCGCCGACGCTGCTAGGTTTTCTTTTTTAATGTCTGTGCCTATAATTTTTGGCGCCGGACTTTTAAAAATAAAAGATTTTACCTTAGGCGTTTCTTGGTCGGCCTTAATTGTAGGTTTTGTAACTTCCGCGATTTTTGGGTTTTTGTCTATAAAATATTTGCTAAAGTATTTGGCCGGACACGACTTTAAAATATTTGTTTGGTACCGTTTAGCGTTAGCCATATTAATTTTAGCCGTGCTATTTATACGAAAATAACTTAGTTAAAAAACTAAAATGGATAAAAACAAATCTTTTAATTCTATATTTGTTGTGTGGGGAGTATATTTACCAGTGCTTTTTTATTTGTGCGTAACAATATTTTTATTCTCTTTAAAGGAGTACCGACTTTTAGTTACGCTTTTGGGTAACGGCTTGTTTTTGCGCTTTGGCATTTGTGAACTAATTTATTTATTTTATAAAAAACCCAGGCCGTACCAAAAATTGGGAATTAACCCGCCTCATACCCAGCTATTTTTATCACCCATAGAAAAAAGGTACGACAGTTTTCCTTCAGCCCATTCAACTGTTTTATTTTTTTTAGCAGGCTATTTGTATTTGAATAATTTTTTGGTATTGGGCTATTTGGCTTTTTTTGTGGCAATTTTAGCTGTTTTTTCTCGGGTCAAGCTTTTGTATCACTATTGGTCGGATATTTTTGCGGGTATAAGTTTAGCCATTTTATGGTTGATTTTAATTACCCGGTTTGTTAAAATGTAGTGTAGCTTTGTAGGTTTAAGAATATTTCCTGTTTGAGTACTGGCCGAGTGGTGGAATGGCAGACACACGCGACTCAAAATCGCGCGCTTAACGGCATGAGGGTTCGACTCCCTCCTCGGCCACCAAATGTGCAGGGTATGTCCGACTTCCGCCTTCGCTAAAGCTTCCTCCTACGTCAAGACTTCGGAGGACAGGTTGGCGGACAAGCAAAATCAATCGCCCTTACGGGATTGTGGGTTCAACTCCCACCGTCGGCACCACTTGTACAGGTTTCTCTTCTAGTTACCATTTGCTTAGGAATTTTAAAATAAAATTATGGATTCAATAGTTAATCCGCAACCCAATATAACAATTCAGTCATTGGATAACTTAACTCAAACAGCCCCGGTGTTACCTCAAAGTATTGGCCAGGCTATTGTTCAAGAAGTTAAGTCGGTTTTGCCTGTAGAAAGCCAGCCGGTTTTTTCCGCGCCTTTAGAAACACAGAATCAAATTAGCAATCCATTGCCCGCAGAGTCATTACCCCAGCCGGTAGTAGCATTAGCAACCGCTCCTGTTTTGCCGGCAAGCGAAACTTCAAATGACAAGGTTTCTTACGCCGACGCTAAGATAGAGGAAATAGAAATATCAAAAATTCAAGCTAATCCTTTTCAGCCAAGAAAAGTGTTTGAACCGGCAGCATTAAAAGAACTGGCAGATTCCATAAAAGAACATGGGGTTATACAGCCTTTGGTGGTTACAAAAACTCCCACCGGTTATGAAATTGTTGTTGGGGAAAGGCGTTTTAGAGCCAGCCAACTTGCGGGCATGATAAAAGTTCCCGCCATAGTAAAAGAAACTATGGTTGATCAAACCAAGTTGGAAGTCGCGCTTATTGAAAATATTCAGCGCCAAGAGTTAAACCCCATAGAAGAAGCCATGGCCTACGACAGGCTCATGAAGACTTTTAACATGACTCAGGAGCAGGTGGCAAAAAAAGTTGGCAAGTCCCGCCCTGCGGTTGCCAATACTGTGCGCTTGTTAAATTTGCCTGCGGAAATTCAAAGAGCGGTTATTGAAGGTAAGATAATGGAAGGCCACGCGCGCGCAATACTTGGCATTGGCGAAATAGAAAAAATGATTTTGCTTTATAAGCAAGTAGTAGAAAATGGATGGAATGTTAGGCAAGTTGAACAGAAGGTTCGTGAATTTACTATGAAGCGGCAAATGGATGCGGCTATGCCGGACCCAAAACTTATGGCTTTAGAAACTGAACTTCGGGTTAAACTAGGTACACAGGTTAAAATCCAAAAACAGGGTAGTAGCGGAAAAATTACTATTGAATTTTATAGCGAGGAAGAACTTAGCGATATTGTGCATAAAATGTCCAGCCAGCAAAGTGTGAGTAGTGAAGGATATTTGACGGTGTGAGGGAAATGTAAAATGAAGAATGAAGAATGAAGAAAAAGGTCTGTGGAAAAGGGTGGTTGACAGTAAATTTAAAAGGGTTTAGAATCTAGGTAGTTATGAAATTCCAAGCTCACAATCAAATTTGCAATATTCTCCCGGTCTTCAATAAGGCCGTGGCTTTTTCCTGGGCAAAT
>CAYVNU010000035.1:0-1213 GCA_964453265.1 uncultured Candidatus Saccharibacteria bacterium
GTCTCTGTGCCTGACCACGAGCACGGCGGACAGAAGATTGAGCGCTTGCGCGTAGTGGATTGGGAGCACCCGGAGCACAACGACTTTTTGCTAGTAAGTCAGTTCAGTGTGGTCGGTAGTCTTTATACCTGTCGCCCTGATTTGGTGGGCTTTGTGAATGGTCTGCCTTGGGTAGTGATTGAGCTTAAGAAGCCTGGTGTCCCTGCACGGGCTGCTTTTGATGAGAACCTCACCCACTACAAGCAGGAGATTCCGCAGCTCTTTTGGTTCAACGCGCTATTGATAGCCAGTAATGGCACTGATAGTCGCGTTGGCTCCCTCACGGCTGATTGGGAGCGGTTCTTCGAGTGGAAGCGCGTGGAGAGCGAGAACGAGCCCCGTCGTGTGTCACTGGAGGTTGTGTTGCGCGGCACCTGTGATCGGACCCGCTTGCTTGATTTGGCGGAAAACTTCACGCTGTTTTCGGAGCACAAGGCCGGGCTGGTAAAGATCATTGGTCAGAACCACCAGTTCTTGGGCGTGAACAATGCCATTGCCTCCATGCTGGAAGCCCGCAAGCTGGGTCATGGACGTGGGGGCGTGTTCTGGCAGACGCAGGGGAGCGGCAAGAGCTTCTCGATGGTGTTCTTTGCGCAGAAGGTGCTGCGTAAGTTGGTGGGTAACTGGACCTTTGTCGTGGTTACGGACCGCGTGGAGCTCGATGACCAGATAGCCAAGACGTTTAAGTCGGTCGGTGCCGTCAGCGCCGCCGAGGGCGACGAATGTCATGCAGCGAGTGGTGCCCATCTGCGGGAGCTGTTGCGTGGCAACCACCGCTATGTCTTTACGCTGATTCAGAAATTCCAGACGCCTGAGCTACTCTGTGATCGCTCGGACGTGATCGTGCTGACCGATGAGGCACACCGTAGCCAGTACGATACGCTGGCGCTTAACATGCGTTCTGCCCTGCCCAAGACAATGTTCTTGGCCTTTACAGGTACGCCACTGATTTCGGGGGAAGAACGAACCAAAGAAGTCTTTGGTGACTATGTCTCGATTTACGATTTTCAACAGTCCATAGAAGATGGCGCCACCGTACCGCTGTTCTACGAGAATCGCACGCCAGAATTACAACTTATTAACCCTGACCTAAACGACGATATCTACCGCGTTATTGAAGATGCCGATCTGGATGCGGCTGTGGATCGCCTGGTCCACGAGTCGCCAGTCAACG
>CAYVNU010000035.1:1223-1837 GCA_964453265.1 uncultured Candidatus Saccharibacteria bacterium
CGCCGAGCAGGAAGCCAAGCTGGATAAGGTGCTGGGGCGGCAGTACCACCTCATTACGCGCGATGATCGATTGGAAACTGTAGCGGCCGACATTGTGCGGCACTTTCTTGGACGCGGATTTGTTGGCAAGGCGATGGTGGTTTCCATCGACAAGGCAACTGCCGTGCGTATGTACGACAAGGTGAAGACGTATTGGGCTGCTGAAACCCAACGGGTTAAAAAGGAACTGGGCGAACTTGCTTATCTGCCACGCGGTGGCGAGATGTCTGCCCAGCAAGCGCAACGCGATCTGCGTCAGGCTGAACTGAAGCAGCAACTCGATGTGTTAACCAGTACCGATATGGCGGTGATTGTTTCTCCGGGCCAGAACGAAATCACCCAGATGCAAACTCTGGGGTTGGACATCGTGCCGCATCGCAAGCGGATGAATGAATCGCAGCCTTCATTGGATGAGCGATTTAAGGATACGGAAGACCCGCTGCGTCTAGTCTTTGTTTGTGCCATGTGGTTGACCGGCTTTGACGCGCCAAGCTGCTCTACGGTCTATCTCGACAAGCCGATGCGTAACCACACGCTGATGCAAACGATTGCCCGCGCCAACCGGGTGTTCCCCG
>CAYVNU010000035.1:1847-2852 GCA_964453265.1 uncultured Candidatus Saccharibacteria bacterium
CAATGTCTTTGCTTCACTGGAAAAAGCGCGGGCTATCTACGGGGCAGGCAAAGACGGTAAGAACCCAGTCAAAGATAAGAAACAACTGGTCGAAGAGCTTAGCGTAGCGATCAAGGGAGCCACAGCATTCTGTGCTGCTCATAGCGTAAATCTGGTAGAGATCGAAACGGCGGCTGCAGGCAGCATGGAGCGGCTGCTGCTCATCCAAGATGGCATGAACGCGCTGATCTCACCAGACCCGCTGCGTGGTGAATTTTTTGCGCATGAGCGGCTAGTCAGCACACTCTACAGCGCCGTGAAACCTGATCCGTCAGCGCTGGAGTTTGCTAGCCGAGTGGCCTGCCTAGGCACGCTGGCCGATGCCATTCGCGTCAAACTGAATCCTAACCCGCCGGATATTTCGCAGGTGATGGGGCAGATCAATAACCTGCTTGATGAATCCATTACCGGTCATGCCATCCGTCAGTCTGGACCGGCAGCCCTCGATCTGTCGAAGATCAATTTCGAGGCGCTGGCACAACGCTTCAAAAGATCAAAACACAAGAACACGGACCTTGAGGTGCTCAAGGCTGCAATCCGTGCCCAACTGGAAAAGATGATCCAGTTAAACCGTACTCGCACTAATTTCTCGGACAAGTTCGAGGAACTGATAGAAAGTTACAACGCCGGTAGCCGGAGCATCGAAGAGCTTTATGACGAATTGCTAAAGATTTCGAATAGCCTGGATAAAGAGCAGGAGCGTCATGTACGCGAAAACATGAGCGAAGAGGAGTTGGTCATCTTTGATATCCTGACCCGACCGGCGCCCGAGCTATCGACTGAAGAACGCACCGAAGTGAAAAAGGTGGCCCGAGAACTGCTGGCGCGCTTGAAGAGTTTGTTGGTATTGAATTGGCGTCAGAAATCGACAGCACGCTCGCAGTTAAAGTTAGCGATTGAGGACACGCTCGATTCAGGCTTGCCGCGTGCCTATACGCCGGAAATTTATCATCAGAAATGCTCAGA
>CAYVNU010000036.1:0-2815 GCA_964453265.1 uncultured Candidatus Saccharibacteria bacterium
CCAAATGTAAAAAAATACGAACCAACCGGAACAGGTGAGTCGCCTTTGGCAGACATTTTAAAATGGGTAAAAACCAAATGTCCAAAGTGCGGAAAACTTGCTTGGCGCGAAACTAATACCATGCCGCAATGGGCAGGGAGTAGTTGGTATTGGCTTAGGTATACTGACCCAAAAAATAAAAAACAATTTTCAGCTCTTAATAAACAAAAATACTGGACGCCGGTAGATGTGTATTTTGGTGGAATGGAGCATACTACTTTACATTTGTTGTATAGTCGTTTTTGGAATTTGTTTATGTACGACCAAGGTTTGGTTTCGGAAAAAGAGCCTTATAAAATGCGTAAACCCCACGGCATAATTTTAGGTCCGGACGGAGAAAAAATGTCTAAGAGCCGGGGCAATGTAGTAGACCCGCAAGGCGTGGTAAAGCAGTACGGGGCAGATGTACTTAGAATGTACGAAATGTTTTTAGGTCCGCACGAAGCAATGGTAGCTTTTAATGACAAAGGCATTGTGGGCGTAGCCAGGTTTTTGGACAGAGTTTGGAATTGGGTAAATGAAATTGCGGAAGCACCACATGCTAAGAATCAAGAATCAAAAATCAAGAATCAAGCAAAATTAAAAAATAAAATTACTAAGTTTTTATTACTGCATGGCAAGGGTGGGTCGCCTACAAGTGGGGTTTTGCCATGGCTGAAAAAAGAATTAGAAAGTAAAGGTTTTAAAGTAGAAGTGCCAACTTTACCAAACCCAGAAGCGCCAAACGACGTAGAGCAAACTGAGTATGTGTTAAAAAATTGCAAAATAGATGAATCAACCGCCATATTAGGTCATTCATTTGGGGGTATAGTAGCCTTAAGACTTTTGGAAAAAGGCGTTAAGGCAGGACAAGTGGTTTTAGCCGCAACTCCTTTTTCCGGCAAATTTTTAGACAACAAAGAAAGACCTACGGTGAGTGAGGCATTAAAAAAAGGTTTTGATTTTAAAATAATTACTAAAAATTGTAAAAATTTTGTCGCGCTTTATGACACAAGCGACTACGTGGTGCCAATGTCTGACGGACAAAGTTTTGCGGATGGGTTAAAAATTCAGCTTGTAAAAGTGAAAAGCGAAAAGCCACATTTTGTAGGAGAAAGAGAACCAAATGTATTTACAGCTTTAATTCCAGAAACGAAAACTGAAGTTAAAGATACAGAAAAAGTTGAAAGGGAATTAAACAAGCTTATAAAAAAAATTACCCAAGATATAGAAAATTTTAGCTTTAATACCTGCATAAGCGCGTTTATGGAATTCCACAATGCTATAAAAGACGACTTTATTACTTTAGAGTCAGTAAAGAAGTTTTTAACAGTTTTGTATCCGTTTGCCCCGCATATTTCGGAAGAGCTTGGTCAGCTGGTGAGCAAGTCAGCCGGTAAGCAAGTCAGTAAGACACTTCAAACGGAAACTTGGCCAAGTTTTGACGCTTCACTAATTATAGACAAAGAAGTGGAAATGGTTGTACAAATAAACGGAAAAGTCAGAGGTAAAATAAAAGTACCTTCCGGGTCTTTGGAAGATTTTGTAAAAACAGAAGTTCAAAAACTAGACCCGGTAAAGCAGTCTTTGGTAGGCGAGAGTATAAAGCGGGTAATATTTGTTAAAGATAGATTAATTAATTTAGTAATATAGTTGATTTATAGTTGCAAATATTTAACCATTCCGAACGCAGTGAGGAATCCCTTAAGCTCGATAATAAAGGGATCCTTCTCCGCTAACTGGCGGATCTGGATGGTTAGCAGAGGTAGATTTTTAGATTAATATGATTATTCTTGATTATAATATAAAAAATCATAAACAAATTATCGAAGCCTGTGTAAAAGCTTTGAAGGCAGGTAAAACTGTTGCGTATCCGACGGATACAAGTTATGGTCTTGCGGTGGATGCAACGAATATTAAAGCTATAAAAAAACTTTACGCATTAAAAGAAAGGGAATTTAATAAACCCGTCCATGTTATTGTGCCATCAAAAAATAATGCAAAAACATTAGTTTTTTGGAATAAAAAATCAGAGCTACTTGCTAAGTGTTTCTGGCCGGGTGCATTAACTCTCGTGCTGCCAATAAAACCCCTTTTGGGTTCGCCTCTTTCTAAGTTGACCGCTGGTACTCGGTTTTTGGGCTTGCGATATCCAAAAAATAAAGTAGCTTTGGATCTTAGTATTTTCTTAAAAAAACCTATTACTGCAACCAGCGCAAATCCATCTTTGCATTTATCGGGAGGTTATGATAGTTATTCTGCTACCGATGTGTTAAAACAATTCGGAAAGCAGAAATTTAAGCCCGATATTATTATAAATGCTGGAAAATTACCTAGACGTAAGCCCTCGACTTTGGTGAAAATTGACGGAGATAAAATAGAAATTTTAAGACACGGGCCAATATCGGAAAGACAAATCTTAAAAGCTTTAGGTAATTAATAATTGACTTTAAAACATAAACTTAGGAAATAAAAACGTGCTGCTCAATTTTCACATCCCGAATTATTTTAATAAAAAAGTTAAAGAAGAAATTAGCGAATTATATTCTTCCTCGGCAATTAGCAATTTAGCGCTGTCTATTGTTTTGCTTTTTGAGCCGATTTTTTTATTTAGTGTGTTAAAATTTACAATTATTGAAGTGCTGCTATTTATGGCAGTGGTTTATGCTGTATATATTGTTTTTATTCCCTGGGGCGGGAAAATTGCCAGTATATACGGCTACAAACACGCTATTGCCATGAGTGTGCCGTTTCAAATTATGTATTGGCTGGTTTTGCTAGTTTCAAAGCAAACGCC
>CAYVNU010000037.1:0-1817 GCA_964453265.1 uncultured Candidatus Saccharibacteria bacterium
TAAGTAACATTACTTCCTAACCCTCTTGCCTAAACTGCAGGAGGGTTTTTTAATTTATAAATAACTTTTTTATGATAAAAAAAATTGAGTCGCCAAGCGCCCCGAAACCTGTCGGACCCTATAGCCAAGGAATTAGTTGTGATAACTTATTTTTCTTAAGCGGGCAAATCGGCATTGATCCAAAAACAAATATTTTAAAAGAAGACGTGGAAAAACAAACCCGGCAAATTCTAGAAAATATTAAGTCGATTTTAGACGAAGCCGGCTTAAGCTTTAAAGATGTTGTTAAATGCGATATTTTTTTAACCAATATTTCCGATTTTGAACAAGTAAACGAAATTTATCAAAAGTTTTTTTTGTCACTTCCCTACCCTGCCCGCCAAACTATTGCTGTGGCCGCACTGCCGAAAAATGCCTTAGTTGAAATTTCCTGCATTGCTTATAATAAATAATTAAACTGAAAATATGAAAAATACTGGATCTGAATTTAACATCAATCTAGCGGCAATAAAAAAAGCACGGCAAAATTTAAAAAATGTTGTTATTAATACTCCTTTGCAATTTTGTGACAGACTTAGTTCCAAATATAATGCTAAAATTTTTTTAAAGCGCGAAGATTTACAAACTGTCCGTTCTTATAAAATTCGCGGAGCATACAACTATATAAGTCAAATTTCACAGGCTGATAAAAAAAGAGGCGTGGTTTGTGCATCAGCCGGCAACCATGCTCAGGGTGTTGCTTTTGCCTGTAAAAACTTAAAATTAATGGGCAAAATTTTTATGCCCAAGCCAACACCCAAACAAAAAATTGAACGGGTAAAAAACTTTGGCGGGAATTGGGTTGAACTAATTCTAGAAGGAGATACTTTTGACGAAGCCAATAATAGCGCAAAAAAAATCGCTGAAAAAAGTGGAGCGCTTTATGTTCATCCTTTTGATGACTTAAAAATCATTGCCGGCCAAGGCACAGTTGGATTGGAAATTTTGGAAGCTTTAAAACAAAAACCTGATTATATTGTTATGCCAATAGGAGGCGGCGGACTGGCCTCTGGGGTTTGTTTGGCCTTTAAAGAGCTTTCGCCAAAAACCCAGCTAATTGCCGCAGAACCAAGCGGCGCGGCGTCAATGCAGTTTGCTTTAAAACACAAGAAACCTTTAGCTTTAGAGCATATTGAAAAATTCATCGACGGCGCAGCAGTTAAACAAATCGGACAAATTACCTATAAAATTTGCTCCAAATATTTAAATAAAATTTTAGTAACAGAAGAAAATCATGTTTGCACTAACATGATTGAACTTTACCAAAACGAGGGCATAGTTGCCGAACCAGCCGGTGCACTTTCCGTAGCCGTTCTAGATAAAATCAAAAAAGAAATACAGGGCAAAACCGTTGTTTGTATAATTAGCGGCGGCAATAACGATATTTCCCGGTACTCGGAAATTTTAGAGCGCAGTTTGCTTGATAGGGGTCTTAAGCACTATTTTATAATTGAATTCTCACAGCGTCCGGGCGCTTTAAAGAATTTTCTAAACAATGCTTTAGGTTTAGGCGATGATATAACCTTATTTGAATATGTTAAAAAAAATAATCGTGAATCCGGACCCGCGCTCGTTGGTATAGAACTTTCCAAAAAAGAAGACTTGTCGGGCTTGCTCGAAAGAATGTTTAAAGCGGGACTTAATTTTGAAATTTTAAAACCCGAAAGCCAGCTTTATAAATTCATAATTTAAATTTATGGCAGTAATATCTAAAAACCTAAATCTCCTTCTCCTTAGCCTGCTAAGGGGTTTTGGGATTGGTAAGTAGTTTATTTTCA
>CAYVNU010000038.1:0-1708 GCA_964453265.1 uncultured Candidatus Saccharibacteria bacterium
AAAGGAGGGGTTTTGTTTTATAGGAAATTTTGTTAAAATTACTAAGTAATATTAAATAACTGTTATGAATTTTAAAAAGTTAATAATTTTAAGTTTGGCCGTAATTATCTTGGTTTTTGTCGCTATATATTATTTTTCCATGGGTAAGAAAAATGGAAGTATAAACCAAGCCAATCAGGAGCGCTTGGAAGATCTGCGAAAAAATAATCCCGGTCTATTAGATAAACTAACAAAGAATATTGAAGTTCAGTCCGAGCTTGTAAAAAAAGACTCGAAAAATTTTGACGCCTGGATGGAATTGGGAGTTTCCTATAATGCTTTGGGAGACTATAAAAAAGCCGAAGAGGCTTATTATAAAGCCGCTGCCATCAATGAAAAAAACAGCGTAATTTGGAATAACTTGGGAGAGCTTTATAAGCAGCAGGGAGACTATAAAAAAGCCGAAGAGGCGTTTATTAAACTAGTTGAAGTGAATGGCAGCGAAGCAGAAAGTTACTTAAAATTAGCCGAATTATATGCTGCGGGTTACATCGGCACCATTGAAGATGCCAAACGAATACTGGGCCAGGGGATTCTAAAAACCAATAGCGAAGGCCTAAAGGTTATTTTGGACAAACTGAATAAAGAGGGTAAAATTTGATTTTCTTGAATTAATAATTTAAATAATGAAAAATAAGTTTGTTTTTTATACTTTTTTTTCGCTCCTTTGTTTTTTATTGCTGACCCCCTTGGTAAGTTTTGGGGCTCTACTTTTTCCGTTTGTAACGAGTAAATCGTTTTTTTTCCGGATTGTAATTGAACTTTGCTTGCCATTTTACGTTTTTATCTTGGTTAGCCAGCCCGAAGCCCGGCCTAAACTTAAAAGTCCTTTGAATTTTGCTATTTTGGCTTTTTTATTTATAAATATAATTTCCGCACTTTTAGGAGTAAATGCCTTTCGCAGCTTTCTGGGGAATTTTGAGCGTATGGGCGGGGTTTTCTATTTGGCACATTTAGCGCTTTTGTATTTTTATCTTTTGTGCATAGGAGCATTAAAACCGCAATATTTGCAAAGACTTTTAAAGGGTCTTGTATTTGTTAGCGTATTAATTAGCTTGAATGGGATAATCGGGAAATTAGGCGGCCCAACCTTAACCCCGGATGTTTCCTTGCCTTTGCGCGTTTCCAGTACTTTAGGAAACCCGATTTTTTTGGCCAGCTTTCTTATTTTACCTTTTGGCCTAAGTTTATTTTTTGCCAGCCAAGCCGAAATTTTTAGAAACCGTATTTTATATATAGCAGCAGCTTTACTGATACTCATTACAATTTTTCTAACCGGCACGAGAGGAGCTTTGGTTGGGCTTTTGGGCGGACTGTTAGTTGGTTTCGTGTTTTTGCTTTTTACTGCAAGAAATAAGGCTTTAAAAAAGTGGGGAATAGTTGCTTTTGGCGCCTTAATTATTTTAGGTGTATTTTTGTTTGTATTTAGAAATGCTTTACCTTCAGGGAGCATATTTAGGCGATTGACTGAATTTAACGATAGCAATGCAAAGGCCCGTCTTTTGGAATGGGGGATTGCGTTAAAAGGCTCCCGTGATTATTTACTTTTAGGTACGGGGGCTGAAAATTATTATATTATTGCTAATAAAAATTATGAACCAAAACAATACCAGTTTGACAGAAGCTGGTTTGATAAGCCCCACAATTATATTTTAGAGATTTTAGATAC
>CAYVNU010000039.1:0-1603 GCA_964453265.1 uncultured Candidatus Saccharibacteria bacterium
GTGGTCATTGCGGCAGCCCGAACAGGATGTTGAAGTTGCGGGTCGTGATCGCGGCAATGTCGGCGGCGGTGATGCCGCGCGCCTTCGCCACCGCCTCGGCCACGGCGGGCAGGTAACGCGGCTCGTTCTTCTTGCCGCGGAACGGCACCGGCGCCAGATAGGGCGCGTCGGTTTCAATCAGCAGGCGGTCCAGCGGCAACTGCCGCGCCACTTCCCGCAGCGACTCGGCATTGGCAAAACTGACGATGCCCGACAACGAGACGTAGAAACCCAACTCGATCCCGGCGCGGGCGGTTTCCCAGTCCTCGGTAAAGCAATGCAGGATGCCCCGCTCCGCGCCGCACTCGCGCAGCAGGCCGATGGTATCGGCGCGGGCGTCGCGGGTATGGACGATCAGCGGCTTGCCGGTGCGGCGGCCGGCCTCGATATGGGCGGCAAAACGGCGCTGCTGCGCTTCCTTGTGTTCCGGATGGTAGTAATAGTCCAGGCCGGTTTCGCCGATGGCGATGACACGGGGATGATCCGCCAGCTCGACGAGCCGGTCGGCGGCCGGCTCGGCATCGGGGGTCAGTTCCTCCGAGGGATGCACGCCGACCGAGGCATACACATCCGCGTGCCTCTCGGCCAGCGCCCGCAATACCGGAAAGGTTTCCAGATCCACACTGACCGTCAGGAAGCGGTTGACGCCCGCCGCTCTTGCGGCGTCCAGAGCCTGATCAAGATCCCCGGCATAGGACTTGAGGTCCAGCCGGTCCAGGTGACAGTGGGAATCGATATACATGAAGACGTGGTTTCCGACAGGATTGGCATTTGCCGCCCCGTGCCGGAATGGCCGGGGACGGCAAACGGATTACATGGTGAAGGTCGGGCGGTCCGCCTGCAAGGCTCCACCCAGTTGCGCTTCAATCTTGCGACGACAGCTATCCCCGCCCTCGCCGGACAACTGCAGCCCGAAACCGGCGGGCCGCTGCCCCTGATTCCGATGGTTGACCCAGACCACCTTGCCGGTAATCGGCAGCTTTTCCGGGTCATCCGGCAGCGTCACGACCACAAAGATTTCATCGCCCAACCGGGTTTGACGGGTGCTGGGCACGAATAATGCGCCGCCCTTGATGAACGGCATGTAACTGACATAAAGCTGAGCCTTGTCCTTGATGGCCAAGCTCATGATCCCCGCGCCGCGTGGCAGCATGTTATTACCCTCTTATTTGTTCCCAGAAGCGGTCCCACAGCAGGCCAGGCTGGATATTGGCGGCCAGCCGCCGCTGGTTGTCCAGGCACAAAGCCTGCAAGTCCAGCGCCCGGCCAATTGACCGATTATAGGCAACAAATCCGCATTTTTGATAGCTGTCCGCACATCATGGGTCATCAGCCCCACATCCGCCAGCAAACCGTACAACCATTGCCAGGCTTCTTCCGCCGGAAGTTTTGCGCAGGCCGTCGCGGCCGAGAGCGGGCCGATACGCCCCGTGGCTACTCCGCAGAGACGTTTCGCCAGGTCCTCGCGCTGCCGGAAGACCTCTTGCCGCGACAATGACAGTGCCGCCAGCGGCGCCCCATTGGCCAGGCCCACGATTACTCGGGCGGGCGCATCGAGCGCGTG
>CAYVNU010000040.1:0-1544 GCA_964453265.1 uncultured Candidatus Saccharibacteria bacterium
CCACTGCCCATCCATTCAATAGCGCTTCGAAAGCCAATGGCAAGCTTGGCATGGAGGGCTGTTTTCAAATTTCCACCGAAGGAGACATCGTGGAATCCAATAAGCTCCGTGCTTCAGCCCTCTATTACCACCGTAACCCGAAACCGGGAAAGATCGCTGTTACGGCGACCAAGCAGCTCACAAACCAATATGATCTTGCATTGGCCTATTCACAAGGCGTGGCCTATGCCTGCGAAGAAATAGTAGAGAAGCCTGCTGAAGCAGCAACGCTGACATCACGTGCCAATCTGGTTGGTGTTATTACCAATGGAACAGCCGTCTTGGGTCTTGGCAACATTGGACCGCTTGCTTCAAAGCCTGTCATGGAAGGCAAGGGGGTCTTATTCAAGAAGTTCGCCAACATTGATGTATTTGATTTAGAGATAGAAGAGCAAGACCCAGATCGCCTTGTCGACATCATTGCCAGTTTAGAGCCAACCTTTGGCGGCATAAACCTCGAAGATATTAAGGCGCCAGAATGCTTCTATATCGAGCGGAAGCTTCGTGAGCGCATGAAAATACCTGTGTTTCACGACGATCAGCATGGTACCGCTATTGTTGTCGGAGCAGCGCTTCTCAATGGCTTACGTCTTCAGGGGAAAGATCTCAAGAAGGTAAAGCTGGTTACATCCGGAGCGGGCGCTGCGGCACTCGCTTGTTTGGGCGTGCTCGTTCAATTGGGTATCCCTGTTGAAAATATCTGGGTTACAGATATTCATGGTGTTGGGTACCAAGGCCGTCCAGAGGATATGGACCCCATCAAAGCCGTGTATGCCAAGAAGACGGATGCCCGTAAGCTTGCAGACGTTATCGAGGGCGCGGATGTCTTTTTGGGGCTGTCGGCTGGCGGTGTGTTGAAGGCACACATGGTCGCCAAGATGGCTAAACAGCCGCTAATCCTTGCTTTAGCAAATCCCACGCCTGAGATTCTCCCGCATGAGGTGAAAGCAGTAAGAGATGATACCATCATCGCTACTGGCCGATCAGACTATCCTAATCAGGTTAACAACGTTCTATGTTTTCCCTACATCTTCCGTGGTGCACTCGATGTTGGTGCAACAACGATTAATGAGGCCATGAAGCTTGCAGCGGTGCAAGCAATCGCTGATTTGGCCTGTGCTGAGCAGTCAGATGTTGTCGTTAAGGCCTATGGGGAGAAGCTGAGCGGGTTTGGGGCGGAATACCTGATTCCTAAGCCATTCGACCCAAGACTAGTAGTCAAGATTGCTCCTGCTGTTGCCAAGGCAGCCATAGATTCTGGTGTGGCCACACGCCCCATCAAAGATTGGGATGCCTATATTCAGGGGCTCAATGAGTTTATCTATCACTCGGGTCTGATTATGAAGCCTGTGTTTACGCAGGCAAAGTCAGCACCGAAGCGCATTGTTTTTGCAGAAGGCGAGGAGGAACGCACACTCCGTGCAGTGCAGGTTGTCTGCGACGAAGGCATTGCGAAGCCGATTTTGATTGGTCGTCCATCGGTCATTGAGCATCGCATTGAGAAG